>NZ_AYWI01000006.1:0-655023 GCF_000502535.1 Mesorhizobium sp. LNJC391B00 | reverse complement strand
CTGAAGCGCCGGCTCCGGCTGCCCCGGCGGTTGCCGGGGCACCTGCGGCACCGGCAGCGCCCGCCGCTGAGGCTCCAGCCGTCGTCGCGGCGGCAACGCCCGACGTGCCCGAGACGGTGGCGCCAAAGCTCGAACATGCAGACGGCGCGGTCATCATCCGCAGACACGACACCCTGTGGCGGATCTCGCGGCGCGTCTACGGTCACGGCGTGCGCTTCTCGACCATCTATCTCGCCAACCAGGACCAGATCAGCGATCCCGACCGCATCTGGCCCGGGCAGGTGTTCAAGGTTCCGGAAAAGTCCAAGGAAGGCGAAGCCGCCGACCTCAAGGCGATGGGCGAGCAGGTGACAACGGCGCCGGTGAAGACGCAGTAGCGGCCGAGCGCTTGATCTCCCCCCTTGAGGGGGAGATGGCCGGCAGGCCAGAGGGGGTCGCCGCGCATGGAACGCCGACCTTCTCTTTGCTGCAAACGACGTTGCGTCAGGACGTACCGACCCCCTCTGTCGCCTTCGGCGACATCTCCCCCTCGAGTGGGGAGATTAGGTCGCTCTACCCATCGGGTTAGCTTGCCACGCACCCGTTCATCGTCTATCGCCGATGAACGATGGCAGACTCGCTCGCTGAACCAGACCACGCAAACTGCGCACCGCCCCAAAGCCGCGCCGTTGCCGCTCGCTTCGCAGCCCTCTCACACCCGGCGCGCATTGAGATCCTCAAACATCTCTCGGCCAGCCGCTCCTGCTGCTGCCGTGAGGTTGTCGACCATCTCGACCTCGCGCAGTCGACGGTCTCCCAGCATCTGAAGATCCTGGTCGAAGCCGGGCTGGTCCGCTTCCAATCCGACCGTCAGCGCTCGCGCTACGAAGTCGACCGCGCCGCGCTCGCCGACGTTTCCGCATCGCTGACCGCACTCGTCAATTCCTGCTGCTCCGGCCGCTGATTTCTCACCCAAAAGGCAAGACAAGGTGGCAGAAAAAACCGTTTCCGATAGCTCGACCTTCGGCACCTTGCGCAATCTGTGGCCCTATATGTGGCCGGCCGACCGCGCCGATCTCAGGGCACGCGTCACTTGGGCAACGCTGCTTCTGGTCGTTGCCAAGTTGACACTGGTTGCCGGGCCGTACTTCTTCAAATGGGCGACCGATTCTCTAGCCGGTGACGCCAAATCGCCGCCGCCGCTGCCATCCTTCCTGCTGGCGCCGGTGATGCTGGTCGTCGCCTACAATGTCGTGCGGCTGGTGCAACTCGGCTTCAACCAGCTGCGCGATGCGCTGTTTGCCCGCGTTGGCCAGTATGCGGTGCGCCAGCTTGCGTTCCGCACCTTCGTTCACATGCACCAGTTGTCGCTGCGCTTTCACCTCGAGCGCCGCACCGGCGGCCTGTCGCGCATCATCGAGCGCGGCACCAAGGGCATCGAGACGATCGTGCGCTTCATCATGCTGAACACGGCGCCGACCATCCTCGAATTCGCGCTGACCACCGGCATCTTCGCCTACACTTATGGCTGGAAATATGTGGTCGTGGTGGCGGCCACGGTGTGGCTCTACGTCTGGTTCACGGTGCGCGCCAGCGACTGGCGCATCTCGATCCGCCGCGACATGAACGACAGCGACACCGACGCCAACACCAAGGCGATCGACTCGCTGCTCAACTACGAGACCGTCAAATACTTCAACAACGAGGGTATGGAGGCTGAGCGCTTCGACCGTTCGATGGCGCGCTATGAAATGGCGGCGACCAGGATATGGACCTCGCTCGGCTGGCTGAATTTCGGCCAGGGCATCATCTTCGGTCTCGGCACCGTCATCGTCATGTGCATGTCGGCGCTGGAGGTGCAGGCCGGCACGCAGACGGTCGGCGATTTCGTCTTCATCAACGCCATGCTGATGCAGCTTTCGGTGCCGCTCAATTTCATCGGCTTCATCTACCGCGAAATCCGCCAGGGGCTGACCGACATCGAGCAGATGTTCGACCTGCTCGATGTGCCGCAGGAAATCACCGACAAGCCGGATGCCAAGCCGCTCACTGTTACAGCCGGCAAGGTCGAGTTCCGCGACGTGCACTTCGCCTACGACCCCAGCCGCAAGATTCTGAAGGGCGTCTCCTTCGAAGTTCCGGCCGGCAAGACGGTGGCCATCGTGGGCCCGTCCGGCGCCGGCAAGTCGACGATTTCGCGGCTCTTGTTCCGCTTCTACGACGTCCAGGGCGGTCAGGTGCTGATCGACGGCCAGGATGTCCGTGATGTGACGCAGGCGAGCCTGCGCGGCGCCATCGGCATGGTGCCGCAGGACACCGTGCTGTTCAACGACACCGTCGCCTACAACATCCGTTACGGCCGCATCGGCGCCAGCGAGGAAGACATGCAGAAAGCCGCCGAGCTTGCCCAGATCGGCCCGTTCATCGAACGACTGCCCGAAGGCTACCGCTCGATGGTCGGCGAGCGCGGGCTAAAACTGTCGGGCGGCGAAAAGCAGCGCGTGGCGATTGCCCGCACGATTTTGAAGGCGCCGCCGATCCTGATGCTCGACGAGGCGACCTCGGCGCTGGATAGCCACACCGAGCAGGAGATCCAGGCCGCCCTCGACCTGGTCAGCAAGGGCCGCACCACCATCGTCATTGCCCACCGCCTGTCGACGGTGATCACCGCCGACGAGATCATCGTACTCAAGGACGGCGAGATCGCCGAACGCGGCACCCATGCCGAGCTGATGCGCCAACATGGCCTCTACGCCTCGATGTGGGATCGCCAGCGCGAGGCGACGGAAGCCGAAGAGCGTCTGCGCATTGCACGCGAGAGCGATGAGCTGGGGGTGGTCGTCCGCAGAAGGACGTCGGAGGTGAACTAGGGGCGGAGCGCTATCTCCCCCCTTGAGGGGGAGATGTCGCCGAAGGCGACAGAGGGGGTCGCAGCGCGTGGAGCGCTAACCTTCATCGGTCGCAAGGGGGGCGCATCCAGTCGAACCGACCCCCTCTGGCCTGCCGGCCATCTCCCCCTCAAGGGGGGAGATATGCAGCGTCGTCGCCATCATCACCACCGAAAGTTTCCCCTTGACCTCAACCTAAGTTGAGATCGCAAACCCGTTCCTGAGCCACCGAACCCAAGTCGTTCAAGAACGGAGACAGATTCAAATGGATAAACTTGCCGAGGCAGCCGTGTTCAGGGTCGACAAATTCGTCGTTCCTGCCGAGGCCCGTGAAGAAATCCTTCGCAAGGTCAGGGCGACTCATGAATTGCTGCGTCTGCAGCAAGGCTTCGTCCAGGATTTCGTGCTCGAGCAATTTTCGGGCCCGGGCGAGTTCAACCTGGTCACCATTGTCGAATGGGAAAACCAGGCGGCCGTCGACAATGTCGTGCCGATCGTCAAGGCAGCCCATGAGCGGGCGGGCTTCAACCCGCAGGAGACCATTGCCCGGCTGGGTGTGAAGGCCGATATCGCCAACTATCAGCGTCTACCCGAGATGTAAGACGGCCAGCCGACGCCATGTGCGGGCGCTTCGACGCTCAGCACCTGGCCAGTGCGGGCATCGCTGATCATGTTCTCGAAACCACGCCATTCGGCGGCGACGATGAACAGTGTCGTGCCATCCGGCCCGCCCAGCATGCAGGCAAAGCAGCCGCGATCGGCATCGACTGTCTGCAACACCTCGCCACCTTCGCGCACCCGCACGCAGCGCTTGTTGGGAACATCCGCGTACCAGGCAGCCCCTTCGGCATCGAGGCAGATGCCGTCGGGAAAGCCATCGAGATCGGCCCAGACCCGGCGGTTGGAAAGCCCGCCATCCTCCGCGATATCGAAGGCGGTCAGCCGGTTGGCATGCGACTCCGCCACGATCAGTGTCCTGTTGTCCGGCGTCACCGCCATGCCGTTGGCGAAAGCGATGTTCTCGGCCACTTGTCGAACCGAGCCGTCCGGCGTGATCAGCACGATGGTGCCGGGCCCGAAATGCTCGCCCGGTGCAGGCGCCGACCCGCCGCCATTGACATAGATGTTGCCGCGCCCGTCGACGACGATCTCGTTCCACGGGCTCTTTGACAGTTCTCTCAAATCGGCATGGGTGGCGAGCGTCCCGTCCGCGTCCTGCCGCAGCAACAGCCCTTCGCGCCCCGAAATGACCAGCAGCCGCCCGTCCGGCAGCCAGTCGATCGAATAGGGTAGTATCGCAGGCACCGTGAGCATCACCTCGCTCTTGCCGCCCACACCCACCGCGACGATCTCGCCGGTGCCCCAATTACAGACCCAAAGTCGTCCCTCGTGCCAGCGCGGCGACTCCCCGAAAGCGAGGCCTTCTGTAATGACCTTGGCGTTCAAGGCGACTGATTTCGAGGATGGCATTGCGGATCCCTTGGTTTGTCGCCTCGCCGCAATTCGGCATTGTCGCGAAGCGCTTTCCTGCCAAGGACGTGTGAATCTGTGGCGCCCCGACATGACCGACAATTTTGGCAAACCATCGTGCGGATGCCTCTGGATCAGAGTGCCTTTAATCCTTGAGGGCAGCGGAAATAACCCGTTCGCGCAAGTTTTGCGACCAAGAGAGTATTTTCGATGTTCGGTTTCTTTTCCCGCAAATCCAAGAAAACGCCCGAGAAGTCGGCATCAGATTCTGGAAAGCAGTTGGAATTCGGCCTGCCGTTGCCAGTCGTCGTACTGCGTTCGAACGTCGAGGATCCTGATGAAAAGCCGTTTTTTCTCGTCTTCGCTGTCATGCAATTCGTCACAGCGATGGTTTCCAAAGGACTCTATCGTTATCCCGAAATCGACACCAAGGCGATGCAGGTCCTTCATGCCGACTCGTACTCTTCGGAGGTAAAGAACGGCGGCCATAGTCAATTCATCCACAATGCCGGGCAGGAAATCGGCGCCATGATTGCCAACGCACGAGCTGGACTCACTGCTTGTGGCGCAAAGGGCCAGCTTGCGACTTTGGAAAAGATGTCCAGCTGGATTGCAGACCATCCCAACGAAGCCGCCCGGCAGACGGGCTTCGAGGGCGGGCGGGATGATTTTCTCGATACACTTGATCATGCGTTCTACGTTGCGGATGAGGCCGCGCCCATGGAAAACCTTTTGGCGCGCTGGATCGCGTCATGGCCTGATCTGCAAGTTGTCGATAGTGACGATTACGACGACGTCATACACCGGCTGGTGATGGCCAATCCGAAGCGCGAAGGCAGGCTTCTTCATAAGTCCGTTGGCAACTTGGCAGGCCAGATGATCTTGAGCTGGCGCGATGTCGGGGCCGGCCTTGCCTGCGCCAAGATCGCGCCGCCCGAGATCAAAATCGCGTTCGGCATGGCAAGGATGCTGAACATAGAAGGAGAGAAACAGCTGGTTTTTCAACTTCAGACCAGCGCGAAGAAGACCCGACTATGCAGTGCGACGGAGACACACGTCACAGTCTACGAGTACATCGCTCCAGAAGAGTTGCTTGTCATACCGCCAGGCGAGAGCCCGCTAGCGGCTAACGCCCCGAAAGTTGGCGCCAAGCTTGGCATTGCTGAAGAGCCCGAGATCACAGCGGTCATTGAGTTGGCGGAACAATACCATGCTCCCGCCGCCGTCGACCTCCTGCTCCGCAAGGCAGGCTTCGACCCGACGGATGCCATCGTTTCTGCGAATTCGGTGGTGCAGAAGGAGGAAGGAGCAATCGTGAATTGGGTGGTGCTGGCATCAGGCCAAGTCTTCATTTTCCAATCGTTGCGGAACGGCGGTGTGCTCTTGCGCGGTAAGGATGATGAAAGCCTCGCTGAGGCCGCTATGGCCGAGCTCAATGCCCACTTTGATCGCTCCGCTGCGGCGGGTTAGCGACAGCAAGCCTACTTTTTCTCAGTCAGGAAGAACGTGCCATCGGCATGGCCGTTGGCACCGCATGACAGGGGCTCCGATCTGCCATCCTTGCCGGCGCCGCTCTGCTCGACGACAAGCGCATCGCCGTCGCGTCGGAAGGTAAAGACAAAACCGGTTGGGTTGTCGTTGTCGACGGCACGGTCGACCAGCCGCAGAGTGTTGCGCTCCTCGACCGTGCCGTCGATCTCGCATGACCCACTTTCCGAGACTGGATTGGAAACGACATCTTCCGAGATTTCGACCTTGCCTCCGCCAACAGCCTTGATGTCGACGCTGCCGCGCACGCTGCTCCATGTGCCGATCAAACCTGCATCGGGGGGCTTGCGTATGCCGGACAGGAAGGTTGCGGGGTCGCGCAGGAATTCGCCGAGATCGAAAGTCTGTTGGTCCTTGGGCGAACTTTCGTTGAAGCCGGCGATCTGGTCGCGATACGCGATGAAATCGCTTTGGTCGTCCCGCAGCGCCTTGCCGGCATGAGCATCGAGCCTCTTCAGCAGCGCGGTATAATTCTTCGCGACGTCGGCATCGGCTTGCGCCAGGACCGGATCGGCGCAAATGGCCTTTTCCGCCACGCTGGCGGCCTTGGCGCAGTCGAAGGATGGCTTGCCTTGCGCAACTGCGTGGTCGCTCGCTGCCACAAGTACGGTCAAAACGGCACCCACGGCTGACGATCGTATGGCAACAAGATACGTTTTGCCTGAATTTGGCGCCATGGCAGTCGGCCTTTTCGCCGCACGTTCAGCCGGCGTTGGCTCGAATTCTGGCGGCAAAGCAGCCGACAGGCAAGCACGTCACCGTTCCTGCCGGCTGCGGACGATGCGGCCTTGCCCAATGTTGCGTTGCGGCAACGGAGCCTTTCCGGTATTGAGGCCGGACCTGAAACAGGGACCGCCCCCATCCCATGAGCCCCATCCGATGAGCCTTGTCGATTCGATCAAGAATGCCTTCGTTCCGATCCATCGCGAGGGCTATCCGTTCATTGCCGCCTTTGGTGCGGGCACGCTGTTCCTCGGCTATTTCTCCTCGGTGCTGTTCTGGATCGGCCTGATCCTGACCGCCTGGTGCGTCTATTTCTTCCGTGACCCCGGGCGTGTCACCCCGGTCGATGACAGGCTGGTGGTCAGTCCCGCCGACGGCGTCATCTCGGCGGTCGGCCCGGCCGTGCCGCCGCGCGAGCTTGGCCTCGGCAACACCGAGATGACCCGCATCTCAGTGTTCATGAACGTCTTTTCCTGCCATGTGAACCGCGCTCCGGTGCGCGGCCGCATCATCAAAATCGAGCACCGGCCGGGCAAGTTCCTCAATGCCGAACTCGACAAGGCAAGCTCGGAGAACGAGCGCAACGGGCTGGTCATAGACAGTCCCAACGGCATCGTTGTCGCCGTGCAGATCGCCGGCCTGGTGGCACGCCGCATCGTCTGCTGGGCCGAGACCGGCGGTTCGATCGCCATCGGCGAACGCTTCGGCTTGATCCGCTTCGGCTCGCGCGTCGATGTCTTCCTGCCTTCGACCGCGGTGCCGCGCGTCGCCGTCGGCCAGACGGCGGTCGGAGGTGAAACTGTGCTCGCCGAATTCGGCGGCATCGCCGCAACCCCGCTCGTCAGGATCTCGTAAGCGGTGGGCGCGCCGTTTAAAAAGTTCGAGGCACATGGCAGCGGCGGCCCTCGCATCCGCGAAATTCCGATGCGCATGGTGCTGCCCAATCTGGTGACCGTGCTTGCCATCTGCGCCGGCCTGTCCGGCATCCGCTTCGGCTTCGAGGGCCGTTTCGAGCCGGCCGTGGTGATGGTGCTGCTCGCAGCCTTCCTGGACGGCATAGACGGGCGCCTGGCGCGCATGTTGAAGGCGACATCCAAATTCGGCGCGCAGATGGATTCGCTGGCCGACATCGTCAATTTCGGCGTCGCACCAGCACTGGTGCTCTACGCCTTCCTGCTCGACCGCGCCGGCTCATTCGGCTGGATCGCAGCCCTTCTGTTCACCATCGCCTGTGGCCTGCGGCTCGCCCGCTTCAACGTGCTCGACGAAGATCATGACCGGCCGATCTGGCAGAGCGAATACTTCGTCGGCGTGCCGGCGCCGGCTGGCGCCGTGCTGGTTATGCTGCCGCTCTATCTGTCGTTCCTGCGGCTCGGTCTCGAGCCCGACCGCCTGACGGCCTTCGTCGCCACCGGCTTCACCGTCCTGGTCGCTTTCCTGCTGGTCAGCCGGCTGCCGGTCTATTCCGGCAAAAGCCTGAAAGTGCCGGGCGACAAGGTGCTGCCGATCATCCTGGCGGTCGTGCTCTACGTGCTGCTGTTGATGACCTATCCCTGGTACACGCTGACTGCCTCTGTCGCGGGCTATCTCATCTTCCTGCCTTTCAGCGTGCGGGCGTATTCGAAGCGCGCCAAGCGCGAGGGCGAAAAAGTGCCGCCTTCGGATATCGGGTAGTTGTTATCTCCCCCCAGGGGGAGATGTCGCCGAAGGCGACAGAGGGGGTCGGTACGCCCCGGACGCGACCTCGTTTGAGCGAAGAGGACGTCGGCGCTTCACGCGAGGTGACCCCCTCTGGCCTGCCGGCGATCTCCCCCTCGAGGAGGGAGATAAGCTAAGCCGCCAGGCCCAACCCCAGCTTCTCGATCGCCAGGTTCTGCGTCGAGACATAATCCGTCTTGCCGGAACCCAGCACCGGGATCTCCTCGACCTTGACGATGTCGTTGGGCACCATCAGCTCGGCCGCCCCTGCTTTCTTGCCGAAGGCGCGCAGTTCTTCCGGATCGGCGTCGTCGGCGGTGGTGACCAGCACGATGCGCTCGCCGCGCCTCTTGTCCGGCACCGCCACCGCGGCGTGGCGCTCTTCCGGCCACAGCGACTGCACCAGCATCTCGACGGCACCCAACGACACCATCTCGCCAGCGATCTTGGCGAAGCGTTTTGCCCGGCCGCGAATGGTGATGAAGCCTTCGCGGTCTACCGAGACGATGTCGCCGGTGTCGTGCCAGCCGTCCAGCGGCTGCAATTCGCCGGGCCGGTCAGCGGTCATGTAGCCCATCATCAAATTCGGCCCGTCGAGCCACAGGCGGCCGGCACCCTCGATACCCTGGACCGGTTCGAGCTTCATGCGCATCGCCGGCAACAACCGTCCGACCGTGCCGTCGCGACCATGGATGGCGGTGTTGACGGCGACGACCGGAGCGGCCTCCGTCAGCCCGAACCCCTCGATGATCGAGGCATCGAAGCGCTCACGATAAACGCGCCGCGTCTCCGGCTTCACCGCTTCCGCGCCGGCGACGACGAAGCGCAGGCTGGAGAAATCGCCATCCTTGGCCGTGCGGGCATAGTTGGCAAGGAAAGTGTCGGTGCCGAACATGATGGTCGGCTTCACCTTGCGGGCGATCTCCGGGATGATCTTGTAGTGCAGCGGTGACGGGTAGAGGAACAGTTTCACCCCGGTCACCAGCGGCAGGATGGTGCCGCCGGTCAGGCCGAAAGAGTGAAAAACCGGCAGTACGTTGAGCAGGATGTCGGAGGGCGAAATGGTAATGCGCGCCTCAGCCTGCATGGCGTTGGCGTGGAGATTGCGATGCGACAGCACCACGGCCTTGGGCGTGCCTTCCGAGCCTGAGGTGAACAGGATTGCGGCGGGCTTGGCCGCAGCCTGCCGCTGCAGCGGGAACCGCCAGAGCACCGCTGCTGCGAGCCTTTCCAGTGTGGTGACGCTTGCGCGCACATCCTCCAGCCACAGCATCTTGGCGCCGCCGGCCTCGACCGCGGCGATGATGTCGGCAAGCGCCGCCTTCTCGACGAACGCGCGCGAGGAAACCACTGTTCGGATGACTGCCGTGCGCACCGCGGCGGTTACGCTGGCCGGCCCTGCCGTGTAGTTGATCATCGCCGCTACCCGGCCGGCCGAGAGCAGGCCGACGAAGGACAGCACCACGCCATTGGCGTTGGGCAGCAAAACCCCGACCGCTTCGCCGGGCGCCGCCACCGCCTCGAAACGGCGGCCGAGCACGCGCGCGCCGATGAACATTTTTCGATAGCTGAGCGAGCCGCTGATCACATCCTCGATGATCGGGTGCGAGGCGCCGGTGCGATCCGCGGCATCGCGCATGGCCAGGAACAGGCCGCGATCGAGGTTGCTGCCATAAAGCCGCGCCTCGGCGATGCGGTCGAACAACGCATTTGTGTTGGAAGCCTGGTCGGGGTTGCGCGCCACCAGTTCGGCAATCGTCATTGGTTCCAGCACGCTGATCGAGAGTTTTGGGAACCAGTGGCGCGGCGCCCGGTTCTTTGGCGTCAAGGAAACCGGCAGGTCGCGCGCGCCGGTGACGAAGATCGGCACGATGCGGGCGTCGGCCTGCATGGCGATGCGGGTGACGGCGCGGAACAGGCGAAACGTCTTCACATCGGGCTCGACGTCATCGGGCAGATAGACGGCAAGCCGGCCTTTACCCTTCAGCACCCTGACCAGCCGCCGGCTGACGAAGAGATGCTCGGCGTTGAAGGCGATGGTGCGGCCAAGCTCGCGCCAAGGCTCCATCCAGGGCGAGCGCGCCGAGGCCTCGTCGAGAATGTGCAGCGTGTCGTCGGGCAGCAGCGACAGCATCAGCGCCGGCTCGAAGCGCGACTGGTGCGAGACCACATAGATCACCGGCGTCGGCGCGTTGCGGGCAATGCGGATGCGCCGGTCCTCCATCCGGTAGGTAAGCTTGAACGGCACATAGAGCAGCGCCTGGGTGAAGCGCAGGTCCAGGCGAAAGGTCTCGATCGCGCCAATCAGCAGCCAGGCCACCACGAGGCCTGCAAGCAGCGCCAGTGCCAGGATCATGCCGCGTCTCTCCCAACGGTCCGGTATGCGGCTCTTCGTCCGCTTGGAGAGCAGAGGGTAGCGCAATGGGGGGCAAGGTCAATGCGCGGGTGCGAGGGAGCGGTGTTCCACCTGACCTCACCAGGCAATGATCCAAACGCAGACCTTGAAATATTGCGACACGTGTCGTAAATAAAGCGACACGTGACGGAGAGGTAATATGGCCAGTTCCCCGGTGGGTTTTGCCGAGGCACCGCATATGGAGCCGGAGTTCGAACGGATGGTCGACCTGTTTGGTGGACGGAAGGTTCTTGGATTCTCGGTAGCCAGTCCTCTTGAGGCACATGAAATGATCCTGCATGGAATTCCGGGCCAGGCGCTCGAAAGCCTCGTCAGGCATCTGATGGTCATTGATCCCGCCGATGCGTTTGAGACCGCGTTCGGCATGAGCGAGCGGACATTTCAGCGGCGCAAAGCGGATCACTCCAAGACCCTCAGTCGGGAGCAAGGTTCCAGAACCTGGAACTTCGCCAAGCTCCTGACAAAGGCCACGTCCGTGCTCGGGACTCAGGAAGAAGCGGAAAAATGGATGATCGAGCCTGCCATGGGTTTGGACAATCGCCGGCCGATCGATCTGCTGGCCACGGCGGCGGGCACTGCGCTTGTGCAGGAGTTTCTTGAGCGGCTCGACTATGGTGTCTACGCGTGACGCCTTTGCCGGGCTCCCTCGGAACAGGGCAGGTTTTGGGCTGGAGGCTTGATCATAGACGCTTCAAGGCGAGCTGGGACAGTGGCGAAGGAGCCTTCAAGCTTGGGGGAAGGTGGAACAGCAAAGGGATCAGAGCCGTATATGCGTCCATCGACCCGTCGACCGCCATCTTGGAGGTGGCGGTCCACAAGGGGTTTCGCACGCTGGATGCTGTCCCTCACGTGCTGACGGCATTCGACATCGTCGATCCATCAGAGATTTATGTGGTCCAAACCGACGATATTCCGAACGCGAACTGGCTGCGTCCCGGCATCCCAGGCGCGGGACAGCAGCAGTTCGGCGATGGTCTGCTGGCAAAGCATCCGTTCTTTCTGATCCCCAGCGCGGTATCCCAGCACAGCTGGAACCTGGTGTTCGATCCCAATCGGGCGGCAGGCCTTTATAGCTTGCATCTCCGGGAGGATTTCGTGCTTGATACAAGGCTTCATCCTCCCGCTGGGTAGCAATCAGGCCGTGGCCTTCAGCCGCCCACTGATGAACCGGAACTCCTGCGACTTGCCGCCATAACCGTAAGCAGCGGCCGGGACTTCATGCACGAAGGCATAGCTTTCCTCGTGCACACCACCCAGCAACTTACCAAAGGCCTCAAAGATCGCCTTCAGATAAGCCTCCAGTTCCAGCTTGGTGTTGGTGCCGTCGACCACCTTGATGTCGAGCCAGAAGGTGTTGGCGCCATGCTCCGCCAGCGATTTGCCGCCGGCGAACCAATGCTGCGGGTCGACATAGGTGACGGCGACGGCGGTAATCGTCGGGTCCTTGCGCAGATGGGTTGCCGTCAGCTCGGTGATTTCCTTGGCGATTGTGGCGGACAGCTTGGCGTCGGGGTTGCCGGTGACGCTGATGTTGATGATGGGCATTTTTCTCTCCTTCGTTTGAGCGGCGTCTGTTTGCCGTTGGAGAGACAATGCCATCATCTTTGAATCAAAAAAATCGAATTGTTTCGAACAAAAGGTTCTGTATTATCGAAGCATGCAAGCTCTCGATCCCGATCTGCTCAAAACCTTCCTTGCCTTTGTCGATGGCGGCTCGCTGGCTCAGGCTGCGTCTGCTGTCGGCCGCTCGCCCTCGGCGGTGACCGCGCAGATGCAGCGTCTGGAGGAGATCGTCGGCGAACCGCTGCTGGTGGCGCAGGGGCGCGGGCGCGGGCTGACGCCGGCCGGCGAGGATCTTGTCGGTCATGCCCGCCGCATTCTTGCCGTGCACAGCGAGGCCTGGCTGGCGCTCAAGGGCGCGCGTGCCGCTGGTCGCGTCGCCATCGGCACGACACAGGATTTCGCCGATAGCGGCCTGCCGGAGCTGCTGCGCGCCTTCGCGACCAGCCATCCGCGCGTCAGGGTCGAACTCCGCGTTGGCCGTTCGGCCGAGCTTGGCGAGGCGCTGCAGGCCGGGCAGCTCGATCTGGCCGTTGTCATGCGCAAGACGCCGGCCAATGACGAAGTCGGGCTGTTCAGTGAGCCGATGCTGTGGCTGTGCTCGCAAAAAGGGCTTGCCGTGCGGGAAGAGGAATTGCCGCTGGCGCTGCTCGACCCCTATTGCGGCTTTCGCGAAGCAGCACTCGCGGCCCTCGATGCTGCCGGCCGCCGCTACCGCATTGCCGCCGGCAGCGCCAGCCTTGCCGGCTTGCGCACGGCGGTCAATGCCGGCATCGCGCTGACCTTGCGCACCGCCCGCTTTGCCCATTCAGGCATTGCCGAAGCACCGCGCGAATTCGCCCTGCCGCCGGTGCCGACAGCGCAATTCGCGATAAAACTCGGCCAGGGCGCCGAGCGGCCGGCGCGCGATCTTGCCATCCTGCTCAGCGACAACCTCGCCTTGCCCGGCTTTGCCGGCTGATGTCCAAAGAAAAAGCCGACCTTTACGGTCGGCTTTGAGGAGGACGGGTCGAGGGGTTTGGGGGGACTTGGGGGGTGACCCGTCGCACATAAAACTGCCTGATCCGCATGATGGTTCCATGACTTGGAAAATAATTATTGGGTTGCCGCACTTTTTCTCGCGGCCAGCCAGTCGCGCCCCGCATGGGCGAAAACCGCGCACAGTACTATGGCGCCGCCGATCAGGCTGGCGGCCGGCGCGATCTCGCCGAGGAACAGGAAGGCGAACAGGATCGCAAACGGCACTTCGGCGGCACCGAGAAGGCCGGACTCGGGCGCAGGGATCAGCCGCGAGCCTTCCGTCCACAGGATCGACGCCGCCGCGAACGATCCTCCGAAGGCGACGAGCAGCACGGCGTCGCGAGCAGAAATCGCCAGGGGGTCGGTGACGAACCAGCCGAGCACGAACAGCAGAAGCGCCGAGACTGCGCCCGCCCACACCACCGGCGTGTCGCGGAAGGCGCGCACCATGATCATGTAGAGCGCGCTGCCGGCGGTCATCAGCAGCGCGAGCCCATCGCCAAACAGATGACCGCTGCCGAAGCCGGAGCCGACCATCATCGCTACGCCGCACAGCGAAACGGCGGCGGCGGCAAGCGTCTGCGCCCGGAACGGCTCGCGCACCAGCACGAAGGCGAGCAGCGCGGTGATGAAGGGCGCGGTGGCGTAGATGACAGCGACATTGGCGACATAGGTGAATTTGAACGCCGAGATGAAGGCGATGCTGGCCGCGGCGCCCTCAAGGGCCAGCAGCCAGCCGCGCCAGCCAAGTCGCAAGCTTTCCCGCCCGCCGGAGCGGCGCCGGCGCCACAGCACATAGAAGGTGATCAGGATCGCGCCGACAAAGCCGCGCCAGCAAGTGATGGTCAGCGGGTCGGTGTGGATCGATTTGGTCAGCACGCCGGTGAGGGCGAAGAAAGCCGCCGAGGCCGCCACCAGCATGATGCCGAGCGTACGCTCGGCAGCGGTATCTGTGGTGCCTGGGCCGTCGAGCGCTTCCGTCATCTCAGCAGCCTATCCGTCTTCTCCTGCCACCATGCTGTCAGCACGGGGTACTCATAGCCGCTTGCGGAAATGCTCGTTGCCGATGATCAGCAGGCCGGCGCCGACGATCAACGCCGCCCCCAGAAACACCTCGCGACGCGGCACGTCGCCCCAGATCGCAAAGCCGAGCCCGAAGGCCCAGACCAATGAGGTGTATTCGAACGGCGCCACGATCGACACCGGCGCCCGCTTCATGCCTTCGAACAGCATAAATTGCGCCACGCCGCCGAGCGCGCCGACGCTGATCAAAAGCAGCAACTGGCGCCAGTCCGGCATCTGCCAGACCAACAGCGCCGGCACCGTGGAAAACACCAGGAAGTAGAAATTGTTGAGCACAAGCTGGATCAGCGTGCGCTCGGCCAGCGCCGTCTTGCGCAACAGCACCACGGCAATGCCCCACAGCACTGCCGCAGCCAGTACCAAGAGCATCGGCACGGACAAGCCGAGACGAGTGGGATCACAGGCGATGAAGACGCCGACGAAGCCGATGAACACCGCCAGCCAGCGCAACAGCGGCACCTTTTCGCCAAGCATCACCACCGACAGCACGGTGACGATGATCGGGGCGGCGTAATAGATGGTGGTGAGTTCGGCCAGCTGCAGGGAGCGGGCCGCGTTGTAGTAGCAGAGCCAGGCGCCGAGCGTGAAGGCGCTGCGCACCAGCATCGGCCGCACGATGGGCGAGCGCATTGTGTCGGCAAAGATGGGCGGTCCGCCGATTGCAGCACAGCCGATAAGCACAGCGATCGAGCGGAAGAACATGATCTGCCAGACGCTGATGCCGACGACCAGAAGCTTGATCGCGGCGTCCTGCGTCGAAAACAGGAAATAGGCGCAGCCGGTGAACAGGATGCCGGCAAGCACCCTTTCGCGGGTTTCCAGAATGGCAATATCGGCCATGCGGCGTGTCCGGCGCTGTCAAGAGGACGAAGAAGAAGCCTGCGCCAATCAGGCTCCCATTGCAGGCTATACGGGCGAAAGCCCGCGGGGCGCTACGCCAGTGGCAAGCTTGCGTTGGCGCAGCCTGGCCGACAGCGTGGGCACGCCGTTCACTGTGTTGCCTGGTAGAGCTCCGAAGCGGCCTCCTTCAGGGCGCGTCGGCCGCCCGGCCTGAGATACATCATGTGGCCGCCCTCGATGACGTCGAGACGGATAGGTTTTGCCCCGCCGAGCGTCGGGATTTGGCTCACCAGATAGCGTGAGGCCAGATAGGGAGTGACCAGATCGGTGTCGCCGTTGACGATCACCACGCCGAGCCCCGGGTTGAGCGAGCGCGCCCGCTGCAGATCGTCCATCACCCCGGCATAGCCTTGCCGCGAGCCGCCATAGTCCCAGGCGTGGGTCACATCGCCATTGAGCAACCTGTAGCTGACATCGGTGCGAAAATTCAGCTCGTCGCGCGCATAACCGACAAAGGCCGAGGTCAGCGCCGGCACGCTGCGGTCGAGCACCGGATCTGGGCCGGCGCTGCGGGCGCTCTCCGGGGCGATGTCGCTGGTGGCGATGGTGCCGTCATACGGGCTGAGCACTTTTCCACTGGGGCGCTGGAATTCGCGCGCGAACAGGGCGGTCGGGATGCGGGCGAAATTGCGTTGCACGAGGTCGAGCGGCAGGCCGGTGATCTCGGCCACGCGCTGGCTGGCCAGCCGCCCACCCTGTTCCAGCCCGCCGGCCAGAGCGGTGAGGTAGTCACCCATAGCATAGTGTTCGACCTCGGCGAGCTTTTCGCGCAGCGCCTCGCCGCTGAGGCCTTCGCTGCGCAGGCGCACCGCCGCCAGCGAGGGCAGTTCCAGCGCCCAATGCAGTGGCTGGAATTCGTCGGGCAGCACCAGCGTGAACTCCAGTGCAGGCGAGATCAGCACGATGCCGTTGGGGCTCAGGCCGACATCTTCCTGCAGGGTCCTGGCGAGAAGTGCCGCGCGGAACCCGCCATAGCTTTCGCCGGCAAGGAAGAGCGGCGATCCGGTGCGGCCGTTCTGGGCGAGATAGAGCCGGATGAAAGCGCCGATCGAACTGGCGTCCTGGCTGACGCCCCAAAAATCTTTCGTGTCCTGGCCGGGGGCCTCGCGGCTGTAGCCGGTGCCGACCGGATCGACGAAGACGAGGTCGGTCATGTCGAGCCAGCTGTCGGGATTGTCGATCAGCTTTTGCGGCGGCGGCAGGAATTGGCCATCGGCGCCGGTCGCGACGACACGCGGGCCGAGTGCGCCGAGATGCAGATAGGCGGATGCCGCGCCCGGGCCGCCATTGAAGACGAAGGTGATGGGGCGAGCCTTCTCCGCGCCCGCCAGTGGCGGCAGCGTGTAGGCGACATAGAAGATTTCCGCGGTGACCTCGCCCTTGCCGGATAGCAGCGACAGCGTGCCGGCCTTTGCCTGATAGTCCAGCTTGCGCCCGGCAATGGTGATTGAATGGCTGGTCGTCTGCGGTGCCGGCAGCAGCGACAGCACGCCGCCTGCCGGGGCGGGGCGCTCGGGCGTTTCGGCGAGGCCGGGCTGCGCGAAGGCTGCAAGCACCAACAGGGTAAGCGAGATCAGTTTCAGCTTGAACGGCATGATGCCTCCGCGGGAATGACTCTGCTTAGGTATGGCTCGGGCGGTCGAAGTCAAAGTAGCTCTTCGCGAGCTAGCGTTCCTTCACGCCCCCTCTGTCCTGCCGGACATCCCCCACAGGGATGGAGATTGGATGTCGCGACCGCCTTCGCTAATCGCCGGCGTAGAAAGCGCCATCGGCGGAGCTGCAGATCTCCCCCTGTGGGGAGGTGGCCGGTAGGCAGAGGGGGGCGCTGTCTCGCCGGCATATCAGTGCTATCAAAGTGCGAAGGACCTGAAAGGAATGCAACATGGACGCCACCGCACTCAAGGCCATGCAGGCACCGATCAAGGAGGCTTATCGCGACGATTCCTCTCGAGCGCTGATCACGCTTCGCGCCAAAGGCTCCATCGACGACCAGTCGATTGCCTGCAAGGTCGAGACGGGCAGGGCGCTGGCGGTCGCCGGCCTGCATCCGGCGACCGGCGGTTCCGGGCTCGAATTGTGTTCGGGCGATATGCTTTTGGAGGCGCTGGTGGCGTGCGCCGGCGTGACGCTGAAGGCAGTGGCGACGGCGCTGGAATTCAGGCTTGGCGCAGCCACCGTCGAGGCCGAAGGCGATCTCGACTTTCGCGGCACGCTGGGCGTGGCCAAGGACGCCCCCGTGGGCTTTCGCGCCATCCGGCTGAATTTCAACCTCGACACGGATGAGCCGCAGGCGCGCATCGATTCGCTCATCAAGCTGACCGAACGCTATTGCGTGGTGTTCCAGACCATCAACAGCAAGCCGGAGCTGACGGTGAGTGCGCGCGCCTGATCTCCCCCCTTGAGGGGGAGATGTCGCCGAAGGCGACAGAGGGGGTCGGGCCGACTGGACGCGACGCCCTTTGTGCGGAAGGAGGTTGGCACTCTACGCGAGGCGACCCCCTCTGGCCTGCCGGCCATCTCCCCTCGAGGGGGGAGATTGCGCTACTGCGCCGCCGGCTCTTCCGCATCACCCTCATCGGTGAAAGGCGAGGCGCTCGGCACGCAGTTCACCGCCCAGCCGGCCGGCGTCGGCTGCTTCTGATATTCGGTGATGGCGTTGGTGCACTGTTCGCGGGTGTCGAAGGTGCTGGGCAGCACCACCATGCCGCCTTGCGGGCCGGCGATCACCAGGTACCAGACCAATGCTACGCTGGGAGCAGCCATGGGAATTCCTCGCTTTGCTGGGTGTCGGAGTCGGTTGACCCTAGCAACTCCCGGCTGATGGCGAAAGCAGGGCGATGGGGGAGCGGCTCGCCGGACCATCACAGACCCGTGAACAGAACCGCTCCCGAGCCCGCTTAGTTCGCGGCAAAGCAGTAGAACAGGCCGTCGCCGCCGGTGCCTTTCAGCGCCTCCTGGCTGCAGCCGCCGCGCGAGGCATGCGAGGAGTTCCAGGATTTCGCCGCCGCCGACTCGTCAAGGCCGGTGCGGTCGTGGTGGCCCATCATCGCCGCGCCCTCCGCCCCGCTCAAGGTCCAGTCGCCGCAGGTCTGGTCGGCGATCTTGGTGCCGTCGGGCTTCGAGCCGGTCAATATGTCGTGCCGGTTCGGCTTGTCGCCGCGGCCGTTGACCATCTCGCCCTTTTCGTTGAGCGCCGTCTGCTTGGTGATGGCGTTGGCGTCGCTGTGCAGCGAGGCGACGTCATCGGCGATCTTCTCGCCCTTGGCGTTGACCCAGGGACCCTTGCCGATACGGTCGCGCGCATCGACATTGGCGCTCGAGAGATAGGCGTGCCATTCCTTGCCGGTAACCCCAGCCGCTTCCGCCAGCGAGGCGCAATGCGCGTCGGCACCCTTGAGACCGCCGAGATCGGCGCCCTTGCCGGAACCGACGCTGGTGACGAAGAAACTCATCTTGGCGTCTTGCGCCAGCGCCACGCCGGCTGTGGCGGCAATCGCGGCGGCGGCAACGAGAAGAAGTCTACGCATGTCGGTCCTCCGGTTTCGAATGTCCTACATTCGAAGAAACGTAACTGGAGGCCTGTTTAATCCCGCTACAACCCGGTTTATTCCGGCTGCCGGTAGGCGACGAAGCGGTTGTTCTTGACCTGGAAGATCAGCCCCGTCTCTTTCATCTCGGGGCTCGCCAGCGGCACGATGCGTTTTGCCACCTCTGACGGGTGCGGCAGCGTTTCCGGATCCTCGCCGGGCGCGGCCTGCGCACGCATGGCGGTGCGGGTGGCGCCGGGGTCGACCGCATTGATGCGGAGCGCCAGGCTCTGCGTCTCATGCGCCCAGGAACGCGTCATGGCTTCCACAGCCGCCTTCGACGCCGCATAGGGCGCCCAGAAGGCGCGCGCCGAATGCGCGGCCCCGGACGACATGAGAATGGCGCGGCCGGCGTCGGACAGCCTGAGCAGCGGGTCGACCGAGCGGATCAGCCGCCAGGTCGAGGTGACATTGATGGTCATAACCTTCTCGAAGGTTTTGGCCTCGACATGGCCGATCGGCGAGATGACGCCGAGCACACCGGCATTGGCCACCAGAATGTCGAGCTTGCCCCAGCGCTCGTGAATGGCGCCGCCCAGCCGGTCGATGCCGGCCATGTCTGAGAGGTCGAGAGGCACCAAAGTCGCTTCGCCCTTGCCGGTTTTCGCGCGCTCGGCCTTGATCTGGTCGTCGAGTTCTTCCAGCCCGCCGACGGTCCGGGCTACCGCAATGACATGCGCGCCGGCGGCGGCAAGTTCCTTGGCGATGAAGTAGCCGATGCCGCGCGAGGCGCCGGTAACGACCGCGACGCGGCCGGAGAGGTCGAGGGTCATGCGAGCGCTTTCAAGGATAGCAGTTGGGCTTTACGCCCCGTTGTTCGCCAGCAGCGACAGCGTGCGCACATTGTCGTGGCCTTCGAAGTCGAGCAGGCGGGTCGGGTACTGGCCGGTGAAACAGGCGTCGCAGAATTGCGGCTGCTCATTGTCGCGGCTGGCTTCGCCGACGGCGCGGTAGAGCCCGTCAATGGTGAGGAAGCCGAGCGAATCGACACGGATGAACTCGGCCATTTCCTCGATCGACATGCGCGATGCCAAAAGCTTCGACTTCTCCGGCGTGTCGACGCCGTAGAAGCACGACGCGCTGGTCGGCGGCGAGGCGATTCGCATGTGCACTTCCTTGGCGCCGGCGTCGCGCACCATCTGCACGATCTTCTGGCTGGTGGTGCCGCGCACGATCGAATCGTCGACCAACACCACGCGCTTGCCCTCGATCATCCGGCGGTTGGCGTTGTGCTTGAGCTTGACGCCCATATGGCGGATCGAATCGCCGGGCTGGATGAAGGTTCGGCCGACATAGTGGTTGCGGATGATACCGAGTTCGAAGGGGATGCCTGCCGCCTGGGAAAAGCCGATTGCCGCCGGCGTGCCGGAATCCGGCACCGGCACGACGATATCGGCATCGACCGGGCTTTCCTGCGCCAATTCGGCGCCGATACGCTTGCGCACTTCGTAGACATTGCGGCCTTCGACCGAGGAGTCCGGGCGGGCGAAATAGACATATTCGAAGATGCAGAAGCGGGTCTTCTGCGGCTCGAAGGGGAACAGGCTCTCGATGCCCTTCGAGGTCACCACGACCATTTCGCCGGGCTTCAGGTCGCGCACGAAGCGGGCGCCGATAATGTCGAGCGCGCAGGTTTCGGAGGCCAGGATCCAGGCGCCGTCGAGGTCGCCGAGCACCAGCGGGCGGATGCCGAGCGGATCGCGGCAGCCGATCATCTTCTTGGAGGTCATCGCAACCAGCGAGAAAGCGCCTTCAACCTGACGCACGGCGTCGATGAAGCGCGAATTCAAATCGCGTTCCTTGCTGGTGGCAACGAGATGCAGCAGCGTCTCGGTGTCGGAGGTCGACGAGAAGATCGCGCCCTGTTTCTGCAGCGCGCGCTGCACGGTCATGGCGTTGGTGAGATTGCCGTTATGGGCGACGGCAAAGCCGCCATCGGCGAGTTCGGCGAAGAAGGGCTGGATGTTGCGCATGCCGGCGCCGCCCGTCGTGGCATAGCGCGTGTGGCCGATGGCACGGTTGCCTTGCAGGCTGTCGATGACGTGCTGCTTGGTGAAGGTGTCGCCGATCAGGCCGACATGGCGTTCGACATGGAACTGCGTGCCGTCATAGGAGACGATGCCGGCCGCTTCCTGGCCGCGATGCTGCAGCGCATGCAGGCCTAGTGTGACGATGGCCGCAGCGTCCTGCCGGCCGAAAATGCCGAACACCCCGCATTCATCGTGGAAATGATCGTCTGCTTCGGCGGAAAGGACGTCGTCCGCGTCTGCCTTCGAAACTGCCATGGGGCTCAAGCTCCGCTAAA
The DNA here is from genome assembly GCF_000502535.1 of Mesorhizobium sp. LNJC391B00. Taxonomy (NCBI): domain Bacteria; kingdom Pseudomonadati; phylum Pseudomonadota; class Alphaproteobacteria; order Hyphomicrobiales; family Phyllobacteriaceae; genus Mesorhizobium; species Mesorhizobium sp. LNJC391B00. Next base: position 633,846 of record NZ_AYWI01000006.1, on the reverse strand, counting down.
ATGGCCATATAGTGCGATAGCACCGCGAAAGCAACGCACGTCGTGCGCCGTTCACACCATAGTCAGGCCGGAACTGCCGGGATGGCGCCTGTCCGGCACCATCCGTCCGTATCAGTTTGCCGGCGCGGCCGGAGCCGGAGCCGGAGCAGCGGGCGCGGGTGCGTTATCGGCCGGAGCGTCGGTCTCGTCGTCGGGCGCCGGCGTATCGTCACCGGTTGCCGGAGCATCCGCCGCCGGTGCATCGGCCGCCGGAGGCGTCTCGGCTGCCGGCTGATTCGGATTGAGCTTCTTCAGGATGGCGTTTTCCGGATCTTCGGGCAGCAGGCTTTCCAGCTTGGCGCCGATGGTCTCGAGCAGCGGCTTCGACTTGGCGTTGGCGATCCAGGCAGGGGCCTTGGCGCCGGCCAGCCAGTTGAAGAACAGCAGCGCCACGGCGACGACGAGGACGCCGCGCGCGGCGCCATAGAGGAAGCCCAGCGTACGGTCGAGCGCGCCGATCCTGGAATCGATGATCCAGTCGGCAAGCTTCATGGTGATGACGGAAACGACGATCAGCGCGATGAGGAAGACGATGCCGGCGGATGCCGCCATGGCGATCTTGTCGCTTTCGACATAGGGCTGAACGTAAGGCAGCACCGGCTTGTAGAAGAAGAATGCCGCCGCGGCGGCAGCCGCCCAGGACACGACGGACAGGATTTCGCGTGACAGGCCGCGAACCATGGCGAGCATCGCCGAGACCAGGGTGAAGCCGACGAGAATTCCGTCCAGCAGCGTAATCGGCATGTCTTTCGCCCCACTCAGATTGTCTTTTCACGGCTCGGGCGAGCCGCGTCAATCTTCCACGTCGACACGGCTGCGCCGTGAGCCGGCTATGCGTGCGACGAGATCGGCAAGTTCGGTCGGCTGGAAAGCGCCGGCCCCGATCCCCCCGACAACCTCCTCGCTGCCCAAGGGCAGAACCGCACTTCCAAAACCCAGCTTTTCGGCCTCTTTAAGGCGCTGCTGCGCATGCGCAACCGGCCTCACTGCGCCCGACAGGCTGATTTCGCCGAAATAGACGCAATCGGCGGGAAGGGCAAGACCGGTGAGCGACGAAACCAGTGCAGCGGCAACCGCCAGATCGGCCGCCGGCTCGGAAATCCGGTAGCCGCCGGCGACGTTGAGGTAGACATCGTGGGTGCCGAAGCGCACGCCGCAATGGGCTTCGAGCACGGCAAGGATCATCGACAGCCGTGCGCCGTCCCAGCCGACGACGGCACGGCGCGGCGTGCCCAATGTGGACGGCGCCACCAGCGCCTGGATCTCGACCAGCACCGGACGTGTGCCTTCCATGCCGGCAAATACCGCGGAACCCGGCGATTTTGCGTGGCGTTCGCCGAGGAACAGCTCCGACGGATTGGCGACCTCGCGCAAGCCCTTGTCCGACATCTCGAAGACGCCGATCTCGTCGGTCGGCCCAAAACGGTTCTTCACCGTGCGCAGGATGCGGTAGTGATGGCCGCCTTCGCCTTCGAAATAGAGAACGGCGTCGACCATGTGCTCGACGACGCGCGGACCGGCGATCTGGCCTTCCTTGGTGACATGGCCGACCAGCACGATGGCAGCACCGGTGGATTTGGCGTAGCGGATCATCGCTTGCGCCGAGGCGCGCACCTGGGTGACGGTGCCGGGCGCCGAGTCGGCCATGTCGGTCCACAGCGTCTGGATGGAATCGAGGATGACGAGGTCCGGCCTTCTGCCATCGGCTATTGTTGCCAGGATATCCTCGACATTGGTCTCGGCGGCAAGTTCGACCGGCGTGTCGGCGACGCCAAGCCGCTGCGCCCGCAGCCGGATCTGCGCGACAGCCTCTTCGCCCGAGACATAGACGATGCGGTGGCCTTTTGACGCCAATGCTGCTGCGGCCTGGGTAAGCAGCGTCGACTTGCCGATGCCGGGATCGCCGCCGACCAGCAGCGCCGAGCCGCGCACGAAACCGCCGCCGGTGGCGCGGTCGAGTTCGCCAATGCCGGAGATGATCCGCGGCGCATCCTCGATGTCACCGGACAGGCTGGTCAGCACCACGGCGCGGCCCTTGCGCGCATTGCGCGTGTTGGCCGGTCCCGACCCGATGCCGCCGGACGTGCCTTCCTCGACGAGTGTGTTCCACTCGCCGCAGGCATCGCATTTGCCGGCCCAGCGCTGATGCACCGACCCGCAATTCTGGCAGATGAACTGGACGCGCGATTTAGCCATCAGGCGCGGCCTGCTTCGAGCGTTGCTAGAAAGGCTGGTGGGGCACCACCCCCCTCTGGCCTGCCGGCCATCTCCCCCTCAAGGGGGGAGATCAGCAGCTTTGGTCTCGGCGCCCACCGTGCCACGTTGATAATTGGCGAAAGCCGACATGACATCCAATCTCCCCCCTTGAGGGGGAGATGTCCGGCAGGACAGAGGGGGGTGCGAAGGAATGAAGCCTTTCTCAACAGACTACTCGAACCTCTCCGCAATATGATGCTCTTCGGCGAGGTCGGAAAACCGTGTGAACTCGCCATGGAAGGCGAGGCTCACCGAACCTGTCGGGCCGTGGCGCTGCTTGGCGACGATGACTTCGGCCTTGCCGCGCATCTCGTTCATCTCGTGTTCCCACTTGATGTATTCGTCGGTGCCGGGCTTCGGTTCGCGGTTCTTCAGATAATATTCCTCGCGGTAGACGAACATCACCACGTCGGCGTCCTGCTCGATCGAGCCGGATTCGCGAAGATCGGACAGCTGCGGGCGCTTGTCTTCGCGGCTTTCGACCTGACGCGACAGCTGCGACAGCGCGATGATCGGAACGGAGAGTTCCTTGGCCAGCGCCTTGAGGCCGGTGGTGATCTCGGTGATTTCCTGCACCCGGTTCTGCGACGATTTCGCGCTCGACCCCTGCATCAGCTGGATATAGTCGATGACGATGAGGTCGAGGCCGCGCTGACGCTTCAGCCGCCGCGCCCGCGCCGACAGCTGCGCGATCGAGATACCGCCGGTCTGGTCGATGAACAGCGGGATCTTCTGCATGGTCTGCGAGCAGGCGACCAGCTTTTCGAAATCCATCTCTGAAATCTCGCCGCGGCGGATTTTTGACGACGAAATTTCCGTCTGTTCGGAAATGATGCGGGTGGCGAGCTGCTCGGACGACATTTCCAGTGAGAAGAAGCCGACGACGCCGCCATTGGCTGCCTTGAACGAGCCGTCGGCCTGTTGCGCCGGCTCATACATCTCGGCGATGTTGAAGGCGATGTTGGTGGCGAGCGACGTCTTGCCCATGCCCGGACGGCCGGCAATGATGATCAGATCCGACGCCTGCAGGCCACCCATGCGGCGGTCGAGATCGCGCATGCCGGTGGCGAGGCCCGACAAATGGCCGTCGCGCATATAGGCGGCGTTGGCCATGTCGACGGCGGTCTTGACCGCGTCGGTGAAGCTCTCGAAGCCGCCGTCGTAACGGCCGGTTTCGGCCAGTTCGAACAGCCGCCGCTCGGCATCCTCGATCTGTTCGGACGGCGCCATGTCGACCGGCGCGTCATAGGCGATGTTGACCATGTCCTCGCCGACGGTAATCAGTGCCCGGCGCGTGGCCAGATCGTAGATGGCGCGGCCATAATCGGTGGCATTGACGACGGTGACGGCTTCGACCGCCAGACGAACCACATATTGCGCCACCGTCATGTCGCCGACCTTCTCGTCGGCCGGCAGGAAGGTTTTCAGCGTGATCGGCGTCGCCACCTTGCCCATGCGGATGAGCTCGGCCGCGACCTCGAAGATTTTCCGGTGCAGCGGCTCGTAGAAATGGCCGGCCTTGAGGAAGTCGGAGACGCGGTAGAAGGCATCGTTGTTGACGAGGATGGCGCCGAGCAGCGCCTGCTCTGCCTCGATGTTGTTCGGCGCTTCACGATAAAGCGGTTGCTGCTCCGCCACGCCGAATTTTCGCGCTGCCTCTGCCATGATGTCCCCGATTTTGATCCCGGCTTCTCGATATCAGAACGAGATAAATCGGTGCTGACCTTTCTGCATCACCGCACGACCAATCAACCTCGATGCCCGTTGTTCACAGGGGCCGCAAACCGTCCACAGAAGAGTGTTTCCGCGCCCCGATTCCGGTTGACTCAGAAAGGCGCTGACTTTTATCCGAGTCGTTGGAACAGAGCAAGAACAATCTCGGTGATTATCCGCTTCTTCCGTCCAGTGTATCGCCCCAGTCCAGCCGCCGCGCTGCCTTGAACAGCTCGCCCTCGCGCTTGGTGAAAAGTGTCTCGCCGGCGCCGCCATCCGGCTGGCACAGTTTGAGCAGCACCTTGCCGGAGCCCGATTTCGGCGGCGCAATCACGCGGGGCGGATGTACAGGCGCGGGTTGCCGCGACGCCGCGACGTAGATGAATTTCTCGTCCTCCCACGGCACGTCCGCGTCTTTGGCCAGGCGATGAAGGCGCGAGCGGGCGACGCGGCGCGAAAAATGGCACCAGTCGGGCGGCTCAAGCGGGCAGGGCGCCTCATGCGGACAAGGCGCCAGCACATGCGCCCCGGCCTCCAGCAATTGCCTGCGCACTGCCAGGATGCGCTGCCAGCCTGCCGGTGTGCCGGGCTCGACGATCAGCAGTGTGTCGCCGGTCAAATGCCAGAGCCGGCCGACAAGCTTCGGCAGCGATGCTGGCGCGATCTCGTCCAGCACATAGGCGCAGGTGACGAGGTCGGCAGGCTTGAGATCGGCAAGGTCGATGGTCACGTCGCCAGCGCGCCAGTCCATCCTCGTGGCGATGGTATCAAGGGCGAGCGACTGGCCAACCTTGCGCACCGCGGCGCTTGCTTCAACCAGAACCGCCTCTTCGAGGTCGGGCCACAGGTCTGTAGTGGCCCAAAGCACCGTGCCAGGACCGGCGCCGACATCGAGCAAGCTCGTTGGCTGGAAATCGGGCCGCGCATAGGCGAGTTCGTCGAGACCGGCCCGTACCGCCGCGTAGGTCGCCGGCAGCCGCGTCGCCAGATAGGCTTTTACCGCCATCTCTTCGGCCATGTGCAGGCGGCCGTCGCGCAATTCGGCGCGGTAGCGGTCAGACAGCGTCTTCGCCGCCTGGCGCAGCACCGCCAGCGGTATCGTTTCGAGCAGGCGCTCGACGCCTTGTCGCAGCGAGGCGGGGAGTTCCACGCTCAGGCTCCGCGTGCCGCGAGCACCGAGGCGCCGGCGAACTCGACAAGGGTGGTGGCGATGGTGGGCAGGCAGGTCATTAAAAAAGGTCTCGCGAGAACGAGACCTTTTTCAGTGTCAGAGCCGTCAATGGCAAGCGGCAATCGCAATCGAGGCGTTATTCGCGATCCGCCACCTTGCGACGGCGCGCTGGCTTGGCCGCAACGGACCTGACAGCAACGGACCTGGCAGGCACAGACCTGGCGACAGCAGGCTCGGCGGCCGCCGCCTCCTGACGATGCCCCATTTCGCGCATTTCGAGCGCCTTTTCACATTTGGCCATGTAGTCGCGCGTCATCGGCAGCGTGTCGTTCTTCTTGGCGATCTGGATCTGGAAGATCACCAGATCCTGCCAGCGGAAGGCGGCTTCCGAAGCCGCCAGATAGAACTCCCACATCCTGCAGAAGCGCTCGTCGTAGATGGCTTTGGCCTTGTCGCGGTTGGCGGCAAAGCGCTGGCCCCAATGCTTCAGCGTATCGGCATAGTGCAGCCGCAGAATCTCGATGTCGGTGACCACAAGCCCCGACTTCTCGATCGCCGGCATCACCTCCGACAGCGAGGGAATGTAGCCGCCCGGAAAAATGTACTTGCGGATAAAGGCGCTGGTCGCCCACGGCACGCCGGAGCGGCCGATCGTGTGCAAGAGCATGACGCCGTCGGGCTTCAACAGCGTCGCCGACTTGTCGAAGAAGGTGCGGAAGTGGTTGACGCCGACATGCTCGAACATGCCGACCGAGACGATGCGGTCGAAGCGTTCGTTGAGTTCGCGGTAGTCCTTGAGATCGAAATGCACGCGGTCCTGCAAGCCTTGCGCATGCGCCCGGTCGGTGGCGACGCCGTGCTGCTCGGTCGACAGCGTCACGCCTTGCACGTCGACATCGAAAGCCTTGGCGAGATAGAGGCCGAGCCCACCCCAGCCGGAGCCGATATCGAGCACGGTCTGGCCGGCCTTCAGCCTGAGCTTGGCGGCGATATGGCGTTTCTTGGCCATCTGCGCCTCGTCGAGCGTCATGTCCGGCTGTTCGAAGTAGGCGCAGGAATACTGCATGTCGTCGTCGAGGAAGAGCCGGTAGAGGTCACCCGACAAATCATAGTGGCGCTGCACGTTGCGGCGCGCCCGTGATGCGGTGTTGATCTGCTGCAGGCGGCGAAAGGCGTGGCGCAGACCCTCGATGGCCTTCGACCAGGTGGCGTCGATACCGCCACTGCCCATGTTCTGGAAGGCGATGCGCATCATACCCAGTACGCCGCCCTCGATGATGTCGAGTTCGCCGTCCATATAGGCTTCCGGCACGGCCAGCATCGGATCGAAGGTAATGGCGCGCTCGGCATGCGCGGTCTTGATGTGCATATGCACCGGCTCGCCGCTGCCGTCGCCGAAAACCACTGTCGAGCCCTTCGGGCCGGTGACTTTCAGATTGCCCGTACGCACCAGGCGGTCGAGAACGCGTTTCAACAGAATATTCATCACCAAATGTCCCCTCACGGTCAGACTGGCGGACCAATTCTGCAACAATATATAGGGGTTCGAAAAGTTCCATTTGGCCCAAAAATGCCCGGGCGAGAGGCCCGGGCATTGGTCCAGAAAGGCTGGATGACGAGGAAGTGATTGGAGCGCTGCTCCCCTCGCTTCCCGATCACGCCCCGTGCGGGATCAGGCGTTGTCTTCTTCGCCGCCTTCGAACTCGGTGTTCGGGTCGAAGAAGTTCTCCGGCCGTGCGTTGTCGTTGATGTCATCGCCATAGATGGCTTCGGCGGTGGTCAGCGTCTCGCCCTTGGCCTGGCGCTCGGCTTCGTCGGCCGTGCGGGCGATGTTGAGGCTGATGGTGACCTCGACTTCCGGATGCAGCGCAATCGCCACATTGGTGACGCCGATGGTCTTGATCGGCTGGTTGAGCTGGATCTGGTTGCGGTTGACCGAGAACCCTTCGGCGGTCAGCAGGTCGGCGATGTCGCGGGTCGACACCGAACCGTAGAGCTGGCCGGTCTCGCCGGCCGAACGTACGGCGATGAAGCTCTTGCCGTCGAGCTTTTCGGCAACCTGGCTGGCTTCCGACTTGCGCTCGAGGTTGCGGGCTTCGAGCTGCGCGCGCTGTCCTTCGAACTTCTTCTTGTTGGCTTCGTTGGCGCGCAGCGCCTTGCCCTGCGGCAAGAGGAAGTTGCGGGCAAAGCCGTCCTTGACCTTGACGGTATCGCCCATCTGGCCGAGGCGGGAAACGCGTTCGAGAAGAATCACTTGCATGGTCTTGTTCCTTCGTCTGGCACCGACCGCGGGATCGGCGCCGAATTGAATGGAACAGGTCAGGAAGCTCTGAGCGCCTTTGCGCCGGTGTCGCTGTCCTGCCTGTCGCGGCAGTTAGAGGCTTTTCACCTCAACTCGGGATTTCAATGCACGTCGCCAAGAGTGGTCCCGGTTTTGGGACAACGACATGCATCATCAAATTACCCCTGGGCGCCCGTCGCCGTGGGAGAAGGAAGCAGGCGGCGAACCGCCTGCTTCGGAGATCTTAGCGAACCACGTAGGGCAGCAGGCCGAGGAAGCGGGCGCGCTTGATCGCCTTGGCGAGTTCGCGCTGCTTCTTCTGGCTGACGGCGGTGATGCGCGACGGCACGATCTTGCCGCGCTCGGAAATGTAGCGCTGCAGAAGACGCACGTCCTTGTAGTCGATCTTGGGCGCGTTGGCGCCGGAGAACGGGCAGGTCTTGCGGCGGCGATGGAACGGGCGCCGGGTCGGGATCTGATTGATGTCGACCATTATTCTGCACCTCCTTCAACGCCTTCGCGCGGACGGCGCGGACCACGATCGCCACCGGCGTCGCCAAATGAGCGCGGCGGACGATCGCCACGGTCGCCGCGATCACGGTCGCCGAACGAGCGCGGACCACGATCACCACGGTCGCGGTCGCCGAAGCCGCCGCGTTCCGAGCGCTCTTCGCGCTTCTGCATCATGGCCGACGGGCCTTCCTCATGCGCCTCGACCTTGACGGTCAGGAAACGCAGCACGTCCTCGGACAGGCCCATCTGGCGCTCCATCTCGTTGAGCGCTGCCGGCGGGCAGTTGAGGTCCATAAGCGTGTAGTAAGCCTTCCGGTTCTTGTTGACCCGGTAGGTGAGGGACTTCAGTCCCCAGTTCTCGACCCGGCCGACGGACCCGCCATTTGCGGAGATGACGCCCTTGTACTGTTCGACAAGCGCATCGACCTGCTGCTGCGAGAGGTCCTGCCGGGCAAGGAACACATGTTCGTATAGAGCCATAGTGGTTCAGTGCCTTTCTTCGTTTCTCTCCCGGATCCTCGCGGCAAAAGCCTCTGCAACTTCTCTGACCCGCTGATCCCGAGGGGGCGGGGAAGAAAGGAGCATTTCGAGACGGTCGAGAGCGGAGACACGGGAGGCGGAAGCGCTTCTGGCTTCACACGAAGGTTTTGGGTAAAACCTCCGGCCCTCCGTTCAGCCCCCAGCAAGGACCGGCAGATTGCGGGCGTCTATATAGCAAATTGGCTGGAAGGCAAGGGTAACGCATGCTCCGGACAGCGTCCTGGCGTCGCAGGGTTGGAAAAATACCAGGCATCAACTCGTATGCGGGGTACGACCGTTGATCGTTTCGGGGAAGAAGTCCGGGGCCGCCTTACGCTTGCCGAACATCATGTCGTATTGCAGCAGGCGGAAATCGTTGATCGCCGGATCAACATCCTTCTGCCGCGCCCAGTCCGGCGTGGCCTCACCTGACGGTGTCAGAAGCAGATTGCGGTCGACGACGCGATAGCGTTCGCGCAGCGCGCCCAGGAAGCCGGTGTAGTAGGGGTGCGTGATCCCGGCCGTCGTAAGGATATGGTAGGGCAGGAAGGCTGGGCTCACGGCGCCCATATCCTGCGCCGGACCGGTGCGGTTAGACCAGATGACCAGCGGCGTCTGATGATGCTCCAGTGCCGCCTCGGGCGTCGGTTCCTTGCGCGGCGCGACATTGTCCTTCAGGTAACCGGTTTCGACATAGACGGGGCCGAGCGGCGGCAGATGGTCGCCGAAGAAGGCGATGACCGTCGGCCGCTCGCGCTTCTTCGCCCATTCGATCAATCGCTCGAGGCCACGGTCGGCATCGGCCGATCCCTCGGCGTAGCTGAGCAGCGATTCCCGCGCCCACGTGCTGATCGGTGCCACGACCTTGTGGGTCGGATTGTAATAGCGGTACGGCTCGTAGGGACCGTGGTTCTGCAGGCTGACGGCGAAGAAGAACACCGGCCGCTCGCTGGCGTCGGCCTCTGCGATGATCTCGTCGGTCATCGACGCATCGGAAGCCAGCGGCCCGCGCTTTTCCAGTGGCGGCAGCGTCTCTTCCGAGCGGAAATCGTTGAAACCGAAATCGGCATAGACGGCGCCCCTGTTCCAGAACCAGTTGGTGCCCGGATGGATGGCGCGCGCCCGGTAGCCCTCGCTTTTCAGGAAGGTCGCCAGCGACGGCGTCGGCGTGCGCACATATTGCTGGTAGGGGATCGAGCCCGCCGGCAGGAAGGCATTGGAAAAGCCGGTCAGCGCCTCGAATTCGATGTTGGCGGTCATGCCGCCGAATTCCGGCGAGAACATATAGCCGGAACGCAGCGCCCGCACATTGGGGATCGGGTCAGGCGTGATTGTGACGCCGGGCAGCTTGGTCGGATCCCAGAAAGATTCGCTCATCACCACGATGATGTCGGGTTTCTCATCCGGTACCGAGGCCGCCACAGCAGGCCTGTCGATCGCGTCGATCGCCTTGTCGGAATAGCCCGCCGGCGCCGAGACATGCGCCATCGGCACGTTGAGCGCGAAGGCCAGCGCAAACCCGTTGGAGGCGTAGTTCTCCTTCTGGTCCCACATGATCGGGATGATCTGCAGCCGGTCTCGGGTCCACGAGAAGGTGGCGTAGTCCATGATCGAGACGAAGAAGGCGAGCAGCGGCACTGCCAGCGTCAGCCGCGCCAGCCGCCCTTTGCGGCTGAGGATCGGAACCTTGCGGCGCCACAACCGCCAGCCATAGATCAGCAGCGACAGGCCGGCGACGATGCCGACCGCCATGGCGAGCGCCGTCCAAGGCCGTTCGCGCACCAGGAGCGGCATCAGTGCCATGATCTGGCGCGAATAAAGAAAATCGGTTGGGTAGAGCGGATCGCCGAGATAATGCGACTTCTGATGCCCGACAAAGGCCAGCGCCAGCGTCAGCGGCGCCACGATCATCAGGCTCTGGTGACTGCGGCCAAACACGGCGTCCAGTCCCATCAGCACCAATGCAAAGACAATGATGGTGGTCCAGCCCGGCTTGAATGGCTGCAGGAAGAAGTCGACTGTGCCGAAGAAGTCGCCGCGCACGATCCATTCGATGGCGAACACCAGGATGGCGGAGGCAAGCAGCGTGACCAGACCGTAGCGGATGACCGGCCATCTGCGCCCCGGCAGGTAGCCGGTGGACGGATCGTCTTCCAAGAACTGTGGCGCGGGTACGGCCGCGCCCTTCCTGATCCTAGCCACGTCTCTTCCCCCGGCCCAAGCAACGCGCATTTCCACTCGCGCCACCGTTCTGTCATAGAACTGTCATGCAAAAGCTAGCGCCTGTGGCGAAAATAAGAAGAGCCAGCAAACGATTCGTGAGCGGTTTTCATCAGGTGTGATCGGCAAAAAGCCTTTGGGAACAGGGACTCGAGGTCAGCTCCGGTTCAAGCGAGAGCGGAAATGCCGCCTCCGGGCTTGACTTGACGGTCCGCCTTGCGTCACAGGCAGGAAAAATCAGCCGCTGGAGAGCGCCCAAATGGCCGTCGCATTCACCTTTCCGGGACAGGGCAGCCAGGCTGTCGGCATGGGCAAGGACCTCGCCGACGCCTTCCCCGAGGCACGCAGGGCGTTCGAGGAAGTCGATGATGCGTTGGGCGAAAAGCTGTCGAAACTGATCTGGGAAGGCCCGGAAGAGGCGCTGACCCTGACTGCCAATGCCCAGCCGGCGCTGATGGCGGTCTCGCTGGCGGGAATCCGCTCGCTGGAAGCGCGCGGCTTTTCGCTGAAGGACAAGGTTGCCTACGTTGCCGGTCATTCGCTCGGCGAATATTCCGCCCTTGCCGCGGCCGGTTTCGTTTCGGTCGCCGATGCTGCCCGGCTGCTGCGCATCCGCGGCAACGCCATGCAGGCGGCGGTGCCGGCCGGCGAGGGCGCCATGGCGGCGATCATCGGACTGGAACAGCCCGACGTCGAAGCCGCTTGCACCGAGGCCGCAACGGGATCCGGCAAGGTCTGCCAGATCGCCAACGACAATGGCGGCGGCCAGCTGGTGATCTCCGGCGCCAGGGCGGCGGTGGAACTCGCCGCGAAACTGTGCACCGAAAAGGGCGCCAAGCGGGCGCTGATGCTGCAGGTCTCCGCACCCTTCCATTCGGCGCTGATGGCGCCGGCGGCCGATGTCATGCGCGAGGCGCTGGCGGGCGTGACCAAGAATGCACCGGTCGTGCCCGTCGTCTCCAACGTCACTGTAGCCCCGACCCGCGACCCCGACGAGATCGCGCGCCGCCTGGTCGAGCAGATCACCGGCCGCGTGCGCTGGCGCGAAACGGTGGAGTGGTTCGGCGCCAATGGCGTCGCCACGCTCTTTGAGATCGGCGCCGGCAAGGTGCTTTCCGGCCTGGCGCGGCGGATCAGCCGCGACATCACCACATCGGCCGTCGGCACGCCGGCCGAAGTCGAGGCGGCGCTGGCCGCGCTTGCATAATCCACTGGCGATTCAACCCCTCCCGTGGGAAGGGTGTTCTCTTAAGATCAGGAGACGAAAATGTTCGAACTGACCGGCCGCAAGGCGCTCGTCACCGGCGCATCGGGCGGCATTGGCGAGGCGATTGTCCGGGTGCTGCATGCGCAAGGCGCCATTGTCGGCCTGCACGGCACCCGCATCGAGAAACTGGAGACCCTGGCCGGCGAACTCGGCGACCGGGTAAAGCTGTTCCCGGCCAATCTAGCCGACCGTGACGAGGTCAAGGCGCTTGGCCAGAAGGCCGAAGCCGAACTCGAAGGCGTCGACATACTGGTCAACAATGCCGGCATCACCAAGGACGGCCTGTTCGTGCGCATGGCGGACGCGGATTGGGACAGCGTGCTGGAGGTGAACCTCACCGCCGTGTTCCGGCTGACCCGCGAGCTGACCCATCCGATGATGCGCCGCCGCCATGGCCGCATCATCAACATCACCTCGGTGGTCGGCGTCACCGGCAATCCTGGCCAGACCAATTATTGCGCCTCCAAGGCCGGCATGATCGGCTTTTCCAAGTCGCTGGCGCAGGAGATCGCCACCCGCAACATCACCGTCAACTGCGTCGCCCCGGGCTTTATCGAATCGGCCATGACCGACAAGCTCAACGACAAGCAGAAAGACGCGATAATGGCCGCGATCCCGACGCGCCGCATGGGCACGAGTGGTGAAGTGGCGTCGGCCGTCGCCTATCTCGCCTCCAACGAGGCAGCCTACGTCACCGGCCAGACCATCCATGTCAACGGCGGCATGGCCATGATCTGACGGGATATTGCCGGGTGATAAGAAGACATGGCCGGCTTGTGAAAAGAGACCATTTCGCCTTGGACCTCAGCCATTTTTCGTGTAATGCGGCCCGCAACCCGGCGGTTCGGGCAAAAACCGGTCCGGCATCGTTGCGTTTCCGGCAGGACCATCTTTCAGCTTGATTAGCGGCATTCTGCCCGCTAACGAAGACAGACAAACAAAAGACGAGGATGCCCCAAATGAGTGACACCGCAGAGCGCGTCAAGAAGATCGTCATCGAACATCTTGGCGTCGATGCCGACAAGGTGACGGAGCAGGCGAGCTTCATCGATGATCTGGGCGCGGACAGCCTCGACACGGTCGAACTCGTCATGGCCTTCGAAGAAGAGTTCGGCGTCGAGATTCCGGACGATGCGGCCGAGACCATCCTGACCGTCGGCGATGCCGTGAAGTACATCGACAAGGCTTCGGCCTGACACTATCCGCAGTCATCACCGGGGAGGACCTGCGATGAGGCGTGTCGTCGTCACGGGCCTTGGCCTGGTTTCGCCGTTCGGCATGGGCTTCGAGCACAGCTGGAAGGAACTTCTGACCGGCCGCAGCGCCGCCAAGCGCGTCACCGAGTTCGAAGTGGAAGATCTTGCCTGCAAGATAGCCCACGTCATTCCGCGCGGTGACGGCACCAACGGCACGCTCAATCCCGAAGCCGTGCTCGAGCCCAAGGAACTGCGCAAGATCGGCGACTTCATCCTTTACGGGATTGCGGCCGCCGACGAAGCGCTGAAGGATTCCGGCTGGGAGCCCAGCACCGAAGCCGAGCGCTGCGCCACCGGCGTCATGATCGGCTCCGGCATTGGCGGCCTCGAGGGCATCGCCGAGAACGCTATCATCCTGAAAGAGCGCGGACCGCGCCGTATCAGTCCATTCTTCATTCCCGGCAACATTATCAACCTGGTATCTGGCCAGGTATCGATCCGGCATGGGCTGAAAGGCCCCAACCACGCCGTCGTCACCGCCTGCTCGACCGGCGCGCACGCCATTGGCGATGCCGCCCGGCTGATCATCTTCGGCGATGCCGACGTGATGCTGGCCGGCGGCGCGGAATCGCCGGTGACCAGACTATCGCTTGCCGGCTTCGCTGCTTGCCGGGCACTGTCCACCGACCGCAACGACACGCCTGAGAAGGCCTCGCGTCCCTATGACCGCGACCGTGACGGCTTCGTCATGGGCGAGGGCGCCGGGGTCGTCGTGCTGGAAGAACTCGAACACGCCAAGGCGCGCGGCGCCAAGATCTATGCCGAGGTCACCGGCTACGGCCTGACCGGCGATGCCTATCACATCACTGCACCGGCCGAAGACGGCGACGGCGCCTTCCGCTGCATGACGGCGGCGCTGAACCGGGCCAAGCTGACGCCCGCCGACGTCGACTACATCAACGCGCACGGCACCTCGACCATGGCCGACACGATCGAACTCGGCGCCGTCGAGCGGCTGGTCGGCAACGCCGCCTCGAAAATCTCGATGTCGTCGACCAAGTCGTCGATCGGCCATCTCCTGGGTGCCGCGGGCGCCGCCGAGGCGATCTTTTCGATCCTCGCTATCAGAGACAACATCGCGCCAGCCACCATCAATCTTGACAACCCGGAACGCGAAACCGCGATCGATCTTGTTCCGAACACGCCACGGCATCGCCAGGTCGACGTGGCGCTGTCCAACTCCTTCGGCTTCGGCGGCACCAACGCTTCGCTGGTATTCCAGCGTTATACAGGCTGATTGCGGTATCGACCGGCGCGCCAGCGGTCTGTCGTCAATTTTGCCATATTCAAGCCTACTCTGCCGCTGGGGATTCGTCGCATCGGCCTGAAACCGAAGGCGCTTTTTTTAAAAGCACGATGCGTAGGCTTGAAATGTTAGGGCACGCTGTGCGTCCAATCGGGCGCATGGTCGCTCTAAGAGATCAGATGGTAGGGCGCTAATGAACACCAATCCGGGCGGCAGCGGACAATTCGGACAAAACCAGCAGACCGGCCCGATCGTGCCGAAGACCGCGGCCGAAGCTTTGCGCCCGGAAGCCGGCACACCACCACCAAAGCGCTCGCGCGCCTCGCGCAGCCAAGTCGTCGTGTTCATGAACTTCGTCATCTCCGCGGTGATGTTGATGATCCTCGCCGCCGGCGTTTCGCTCTATTTCGGCAAGCAGGCATTCAACGAACCGGGCCCGTCGGTGGCCGGCGACACCTTCCTGGTCAAGCCGAGCACCGGCGTCCAGGATATTGCCGACCAGCTCGAACGGCGTGGGCTGATCAGCGATGCCCGCATCTTCCGCATCGCCGTGCGGGTCTATGGCAATGATTCAGCGCTGAAGGCAGGCGAATACGAGATAAAGCCGCGCGCCTCCATGCGCGACATCATGGAGCTTCTGAAGAGCGGCAAGTCGGTGATGTATTCGCTGACCATTCCCGAGGGCCTGACGGTCGAGCAGGCGCTGCAGCGCATCGCCGAGCAGGATGCGCTGACCGGCGACATGCCGGCCGCCAAGCCGGCTGAGGGCAGCCTCGCCACCGACACGCTGCGCTTTACCCGCGGCGCCACGCGCCAACAGATGGTCGACAAGCTGCTCGCCGACCAGAAGAAGTTGGTCGACGAGGTCTGGCAGCGGCGCGCGCCCGACCTGCCTCTGGCCAATGTCGACGACTTCGTCACCTTGGCCTCGATCGTCGAAAAGGAAACCGGCCGGGGCGACGAGCGCTCGCGCGTTGCCGCCGTCTTCCTCAACCGTCTGGCCAAGGGCATGCGGCTGCAATCCGATCCGACCATCATTTACGGCCTGTTCGGCGGCAAGGGCAAACCCGCCGACCGGCCGATTTATCAATCTGACATCCAGAAACAGACGCCTTACAACACCTATCTGATCAACGGCCTGCCGCCGACGCCGATCGCCAATCCCGGCCGCGCCGCGCTCGAAGCCGTCGCCAACCCGTCGAAGACCGATGATCTCTATTTCGTCGCCGACGGCACCGGCGGCCACGTCTTTGCCACCACGCTTGCCGAGCACAATGAGAACGTTGCCCGCTACCGGGCACTGCAGAAGAAGCAGGCTGAAGACGCCGCCAAGGGCGCCAAGACTCCGGGCCAGACCGATGCGCCGGCGGATGGCGACGACAACGGTGACGCAAGTGGCGATGCCGCCGGTGACAGCGGTGATGCCGGCGATACGGGTGCCGCCCAGTAGCAGGCCGGCGCTTTCAGACGGATCGACCTTAAGCGATGCGGGACAGAGGCGGACGCGCTGCTGCTTTGAACGAGTAGCGCCGTTCGAAGCGTCTTCGGTCTTGCTCGGGTGCCTCTGCTTCGCTCGATTTCAGCCCCGCGAGATCGAAACGACACCAGAAATCAAGATCTTGCCGGTATTGCGATTCTGACATTCGCGCTGCCCGTGATATCGAACGCATGCGCAATTATTAGAATCGGACCATCAGGGAGACACGAGCCGCATCATGAATTTGCAGAGCATGACCGGATTTGCACGCAATGTTGCCGAACATGACGGCGCCTCGATCGCCTGGGAGGTCAAGTCGGTCAACGGCAAGAGCGTCGAGGTCAGGTTGCGGCTGCCGCAAGGTTTCGAGCGGCTCGAACCGACTGTGCGGCAGACGCTGCAGAAGCGCTTTTCGCGTGGCAATTTCCAAGCGACGCTGACCGTCGGCCGCGCCGCCGGCCAGCAGGCGCAGCCGGTGGTCAACGAAGCCTTCCTCAGGGATCTGGCGGGCTTGGCCAAGCGGCTGCAGGACCAGTTCGGTGTTGGTCCGGCAACTGCCGACGGTCTGCTTTCCCTGCGCGGCGTGCTCGATATCCCTGAAACCAGCGAAACCGAGGAGGTGCGGGCAGCACTCGACGCGTCAATCCTGTCCGCGCTGGAAACGGCGCTTACAGGTCTCGAGCAGGCACGCCAGAACGAGGGCGAAGCGCTGCGTTCGCTGCTTTCCGGCCATATCGACGCCATTGAGGCGCTGACGCTTCAAGCCGAGGCCGACCCGTCGCGCGAACCGGCGGCGATCCGCGAGCGGATCGCCGAACAGGTGCGGCTGCTGATGGATGCGTCGGCCAATCTCGATGCCGGCCGGCTGCACATGGAAGCGGCGTTCCTGGCCACCAAGGCCGATATCCGTGAAGAGATCGATCGGCTGAAGACGCATGTGGCGTCGGGCAGAGCGCTGCTGGCAAATGGCGGCGCCATCGGCCGCAAGCTCGATTTTCTGGCGCAGGAATTCAACCGCGAATCGAATACGCTGTGTTCCAAGTCGAACGCCGCCACTGTCACCGCCATCGGGCTGGAACTGAAGGCGGTGGTCGACCAGTTTCGCGAACAGGTCCAGAATCTGGAGTAAACCCGAATGGGTGGCAAGGAGCCGATGGTTGCCAGGGATCTCGGATCCCGCATTCGCCGCCGCGGGCTGATGCTGGTCCTGTCGTCGCCGTCGGGCGCCGGCAAGTCGACGATCGCGCGCAACCTGCTGGAAAGCGACGGCAGCCTGGAATTATCCGTCTCGGTGACCACCAGGCCACGCCGCGGCTCGGAGATCGAGGGCGTCCACTATCACTTCCGCACCACGCGCGAGTTCGAGCGGCTGCGCGATTCCGACGCGTTGCTCGAATGGGCCGAGGTGCACGGCAATTGCTACGCGACGCCGCGCGAGCCGGCTGAACTGGCGCTGGCGCAGGGCCGTGACATGCTCTTCGACATCGACTGGCAAGGCGCCCAGCAGCTCAAGGAGAAGATGCGCGCCGACATCGTCTCGATCTTCATCCTGCCGCCGTCGATGAAGGAATTGAAGTCGCGCCTCAAGCGCCGCGCCGAGGACCAGGAGCACGTGATCGAGACCAGGCTGAAGAACGCCCGCAACGAGATCGAGCACTGGAAGGAATATGACTTTGTCATCGTCAACGACGATCTCGACCGCGCCTTCGCCGAAGTGCGTGGCATCGTGACGGCGGAAAGGCTGCGGCGCGACCGGCGGCCCGGGCTGTTCGATTTCGTCTCGGGGTTGCTGGACGAGAAGACTGAGTAGCTCGTCCACCGCTGGCAATCTAAATTAGCCGCATCAGCTGCCTGGCAGATCGTCCGGCCAACGCAGCGCTCCGTGAAGCACGCGCGGGATTCGAATCGTGCTGTTGGTCAGCTGATAGGCCGCGACATATGGCGTGCCGACGATGACGATCTCTCGTGTCCCTGCACGCCTGCCGATCCGGCCGCTTTGGGGAAGTCCGAAGACGGTTGATTGCGGCGACGATCCGCTCATCGGTGGCGATCGCGGCCGCAGGATTGTCGGCCTCGATATGCGCGAAGATGCCGTCGCGATCTGAATGCGCGAATGGCGACCAGACGATCTTCAAGATTTAGGTTCACCCGAACGCCGCGCCGCGGCGCGTCTCTCGGCAAAATGCGCCTCGATTTGATCATCAGGAATGTCTGGTCGGGTGTCGTCGAGCGCTTCGCGAACCTTGGCGCGAAACCATAAATCATACGCCTCGTTGTTTGTGACGAGATCGATGGGCAGCGCACCCTCGTTGGCGGTTCGGGTGAGCAATATCCGCACCGCATCCGAGACCGTCAGCCCCATGCTTTCGAGCACCGCCGAAGCTCGATCCCGGATGTCGGCGTCGATACGCGTCTGGACCAGTGCATTTGCTGGCATGGCAATCTCCTTCGACGTCAATGCAATTCGTTTGAATGACGATTGCTAGGCCGCGCCAGTGCCGCCGGTCAAACCGCGTTTGTCAGCCGCACGAATTCCTCGACGCTGAGCGTCTCCGCACGCCGGGTCGGATCGATGCCGGCGCGCGTCAGCAGTGCCTCGCCACCCAGGCTCTTCACGCTCTGCCGCAGCATCTTCCGGCGCTGGCCGAAAGCGGCTTCGGTGACGCGGCCGAGTTTTTTCACGTCGGTTGACAAAGGGTTGGCGCGCGGCACCAGATGCACCACCGACGACGTTACCTTGGGTGGCGGCGTGAACGCTTGCGGCGGCACGTCGAAGGCGATCCTCGCCTCGGTCCGCCAGCCCGCCAGCACGCCGAGCCGGCCATAAGCATCGCTGCCGGCACCGGCGACAATGCGCTCGGCCACCTCGCGCTGGAACATCAGCGTCATCGATTGATAGAAGGGTGGCCAGTCCGCCACGGTCAGCCAACGGATCAACAGCTCGGTGCCGATATTGTAGGGCAGGTTGGCGGCAATCCTCACCGGGCCGTCTTGTGACGCGGTCTTGGCAAGAGCGGCAAAATCCGTCTTCAGCGCATCGCCGCTGATCACCTCGAGCCGGCCCGGATAGTGGTTGGAGACCTCGGCCAAGGCCGCAAGGCAGCGTTCGTCGCGCTCGATGGCGACGACGCGGCCGGCACCGGCAGCGAGCAGCGCCCTGGTCAGCCCGCCGGGGCCGGGGCCGACCTCGATCACCGTGCTGTCGCTGAGGTCGCCGGCGACCCGCGCGATCTTGCCGGTCAAATTGAGGTCGAGCAGGAAATTCTGGCCAAGCGCCTTCTTTGCCTGCAGTCCATGGCGCTCGATCACCTCGCGCAGCGGCGGCAGCCCGTCAATGCTCATGAATTTTGGGCTCATGATTTGGGCTCATGATTTTGGGCTCATGCAGCTGCGGGCTTTGCGCCGGTATCGGCCAGCCGGCGGGCCAGCTTCAGCGCCGCGATCAGGCTGTCGGGACGTGCGATGCCCTTGCCGGCGATGTCGAAGGCTGTGCCGTGATCGGGCGAGGTGCGGATGAACGGCAGGCCAAGCGTGACGTTGACGGCCTCGTCGAAGGCCAGCGCCTTGGCCGGGATCAACGCCTGGTCATGATACATGCAGACCGCCACGTCGTAGCCGGCGCGGGCGCGCGCATGAAACATCGTATCGGCCGGCAGCGGCCCGAAGGCATCGATGCCTTGCGCCCGCAACATGTCGACCGCAGGACGAATGATGCGCTCGTCCTCTGTCCCCATGGCGCCGCTTTCGCCGGCATGCGGATTGAGGCCGGCAAGCGCGAGCCTCGGCCTGGCGATGCCGAAACGGCGTGCAAGATCGCCGGCGGTGATGCGCGCGATGGCAACGATCAGCTCCGTCGTCAGCGTCTTCGGCACCTCGGCCAGCGCGATGTGGATGGTGACCGGAACGGTGCGCAATTCGGGGCCGGCGAGCAGCATCACCGGCGTCACCGTGCCGCCGGTGTGGAGCGAGGCCAGATGCGCCAGATATTCGGTGTGACCGGGAAAGCCGAAGCCGGCATCGTAAAGCGGCTTCTTGGCGATCGGGCAGGTGACGACCGCGGCCGCGTGACCGGCAAGGCAGTCGGCGACGGCGCGATCGATGGCCTCGATGATACCGGCGGCATTGGCCGGGTCGGGCCGGCCGGGATCGTCGGTGAAGTGGGCCGCCAGCGGCACCACGGGCAAGGCGTGTTGAAAGACACCAGCTGCTTGGGCCGGCACCGTCTCGGCGATTGCCACCGCCGCGCCGAGCCGGCGCGCCCGCGCGGCAATCAGCGCCGGATCGGCGAGAAGATAGAAGGGCGCGGCACCGGAACCGCGGGCGCTCTGCCACGCGGCAATGGCGATTTCCGGACCGACGCCGGATGGATCGCCGACGCTCAGCGCCAGCGGAAGCTCGGTCTCACGCACGGCTGGGCCGGTTCAGCGCGTAACGATCTTGGCTTTCGCCTTCAGCTCTTCGACATATTTGGCCGAGAGCTCGTCGGCGTTCTTGTCGCCGCTGCCTTCGCTCTGGAACACCATCTGGGCCGCCTTGTCGTCGGAAACCTCGCGCGACGAGCAGATGCCGATGAATTCAATGCCGCGATCGGTCTCGCGCACGGCCGTGGCGCCGCCCAGCTTGGTGGCCTTGATCTGCTCGGCCCAGTCCGGCGGCAGTTGCGGCGCCAGCAATCGGGGGAGGTCGCGAACGGTGACGTCGATCAGGCCCTTGGCGAATTCACGCGTGGTGTTGCAGCCATTGAAGCGGGCGCGCATGGCTTCAGCCTCGCGCTTGCGTTTGGCGAGTGTGGCACTGCGCTCGGCCTTCGGCACCACGAAGATCACCTGCTGCAGCATGTACTCGGTGGCGCTTGGCTTGGCGCCGCCTTTTTCGAGCATGCGCTTGACCAGATCCTGTTCGCTCACCTCCCCGCCGCCGCCGCTGTAGCGTGCGCTCAGCGCCTGGTTCCACGCCATCTGGGAGCGGATGAATTCCTTGAAATGCTCCTTGGTCACGCCGGACTGCGCCATGACACCGTCGAGCTGCTTGAGCTGCATCTTGTTGCTCGAGGCAAAGCGCTGATAGGCAGCCTCTACCTGGGCGTCGGAGATGCGGATGCCGAGACGCCTGGCCTCCGCCATACGCAGCGTCTGGTCGATCATTTCCTGACCCGCGTCACCCTTCTTGCGCTGCAGTTTCAGGAAGGCAGCCCGGTGCGCGATGTCGCCGGTGGTGATCGGCATGTTGTTGACGACATACTTGATTTCACTGGCGAAGGCCGGCGGTACCATCGTGGTGACAGAGACCGAGGTCGCCGCGAACAGGAGCGCGAATCCTGCCGAAAACAGGTATTTCCTCATCGAAAGCATCCCAATTCTAGCCCGGTTTTGGCCGATTCCAGCCCGATATTGGTGAAATCCGTGCCCGCTTTATGCGGCAAAACGATGTCGTCAGCCGGCTCTACTGGATGGAGTCGATCGAGCTTTGGGACGAGCCGAAATCGCCGAGCGTGCGGAACGACAGGTTGAAGCCGACATTCTGCGACACTTCCTTGGTGTTGATGTCGCGTGATTCCGAGTACGTCATCAGGTAGGTGAAGCAGGAATCATTGTAGGCAAAGCCGACGCCGTCCTTGACCAGCACGCTTTGTTGCAGGTCGTAGGTGCCGGTGCCGAAGACGCGCCAGTTTTCGGCCAGGTGTGTCGAGGCGCCGAGCGTGACTTCGTGGCGGTCGGTGGTGAAACCATAGAGCGGCTGCGCCTGGATGAAGGCGTATTTGGCGCTCAGCGAAACCGGCAGGCCGGAATAGGCGGCCTTCACCTCGGCACGGCGAACTTCGAAGGTCTGCTCGTCGAAGCGGCCGCTAAAAGAGCCGGAGAAGCCGCTGGGGCTGCTGAAGCCGATAAGGCCGACATAGTCGGAGGTCGAAGTCTCCAGGCCGGAATCGGCGCCTGCATTGACCAGATCGGGTGAATCGAAGGAGTTGCGGCCGCCCAACTGGTAGGATTGGCCGAAGATCGCGTTGGTGCCCCAGCCATTGTCATAGGCGCCGGAATAGCGGAAGCCGACATTGGCGCGGCTGCCGCCTTCGACGCGATCGTAGCCGGAGAACTTGTCGCGCTCGAACAGCGTCGTGGCGTCGAAGACGAAGCTCTGTGCATCCTCGTTGGGAACGGCGAGCCCGCCGACATACTGTTCGTTCGGGCGCATGAAGACCTGCGCCATCGGCTCGACGATATGGCTGGAGCCGGTCATCGAGAACAGCACCGGCCAGCGCATCTCAAGGCCGGCGGTTGCCATATAGCGGGCAAACGAGGATCTCATATCGGCGGTGGTGTCTATTCGATGATCGGCGGCCATCGCATCAATGGCAGCGAGCGAACTTGAGGATGCATTGAGATAGTCGACGTCTCCCTGCAGAGCCAGAAGCGGCGTCAGCTGCAGTCCGCCGTCGGTGGTGAAGGTGCGCTTCCATTCGGCTTCGGCGGTGAGGCGGCCGGATTCACCCTCGATGCCGCGCACGCGCTGGACGCCCGAGTCTGGCGCATTTGGTTGATAGGGGACGAAATAGGCCTGATCGAGATCGTCGCGGCGAATGACTCGCGCATTGACGTTGAACGACAGCTGGCCGCCGGCCACCGACATGTCGGGGACGTAGGCATAGTCGAGCGACGGCAACACCCAGGGCTGCTTGTCGCTGCGCGATGCGACGTTGCCGTCCGGTGTGTTCTCCTGAACCTGGAAGCGCATGGCGCGCACATCGAAATAGTTGCGGTCGTTTAGGCCGGTCAGGTAGACCGACGATTGATGCACGGCGTCGTTGTAGCCTTCGATCGTATAGGTACGCGAAAAATTCTTGTCGGTCTGAAGCAGGATATCCCAGCCGAAGTCCCAGCGCGGATTGATGGCGAACTGGCCTTTGGTGCCCATCATGCCGCGGAATTTGTTCGGATCGCCTGCTGGCCCCGAATTGACATTGTAGCCGCCGGGGAAAGCCGCGAAATCGCGGAAAGCGCCAGGGTCCTGCTGGTTGATTCCGGCAAGCTTCAGCGTGTACTGGCCATTGTTGAAGCGCTGGCGCCACTCGGCCTCGCCGAGGAAACCCTGCTTGGTGTAGCCGCTGCCGGTAACGGTGAGGTCGTAGGTCGGCGACAAAGCGAAGTAGTAGGGGACTTTGACGCCGACGCCGAGACGGTTGTTGTAGCCGATGCTGGGGATCAGGAAACCGCTTTTGCGCTTGACCGTCGGGTCGGCGATCTCGAACGCCGGCAGATAAGCCAGCGGGAAACCGAAGAATTCGAAATTCGCGTTCTCGAAGCGAACCGTTTTCTTTTCGCCGTTCCAGATGATCTTCCTGGCTTTGATCCGCCAGGTCGGCGCCTTGTCCGGCTTGTCTTCGCAAGGCTCGCAGGCCGTATAGACGCCGTTGTGGAATGTTGTCAGCACGCCGCCCATGCGCTCGGCGCTTTCGGCGGCGAAATAGGCTTTTTCGGGCGTTTCGACGCGCAGCGCATTGACGAAACCGTCAGCGAAATCGTCGGTAATATCGATATGCTGCGAGTTGATCTTGGTGCCGTCGCTGTTGACGATCTCGACATTGCCGCTGGCAACCAGCCGCTTGGTGTTTCGATCATAGACGACGCGCTGGGCGACGAGCTTGTTGCCGCCATAGTCGATCTGGACGCCGCCGATGGCGGTGACCGTCTGGTTGTCGTTGTTATAGACGAGCGTGTCTGCCGCCAGCAGCATCTGGGAGCCGGAAGGAACCTTCGTTGCCACGTCGGTGACGTCCTGCGCCAGCGCAGGAGCCGTCAGCACGCCGCAGGCGAGCAGGCATGCCAAGGCGCTCGCCGAATAGAGGCGCGCCAAACCGGCCTGCCTATGGCTGCGCAAAGCCGCCTCCCTCACTAGCCGTCTTCCTTGTATAGCAGGAATGTCACCCCAAAGAACATAGCCACGACAACCGGAACCCATGCAGCCACGGCTGTGGGCACGAATCCCGCAACGCCGAATGCCTTGACCAATACCGAAACGACATAAAGCAGAAAGCCGGCGAGGACGCCACCCAGAATCATCGTTGCCGACTGCCCCATCCTCGCAAATCGCATTGAAACTGTTGCCGCAATCAGCGTCATGGCCACAAGCAGGAACGGTAACGCCACCAGCGAATCGAACTGCATGGCGAAGGCATTTGCCTTGAGGCCGAAGGAGCGGGCAACCTCAATCTTGCCGGGAAGGTCGTAAAACGGGATGGTTTCGGGGCGCGCCAGCCGTTCCTGCACGAATTCCGGCTTGAGGTTGGTCGGCAACTGGTCGGTCGTTTCGGAACGGATGTTGCCGTCCTTGAACACCTTGACGTCCTGCAATTCCCAGTAGCCGTCGCGCAGAAAGGCCCGCGCCGCGTCCTTGCGCTCGACGATATTGCCCTGCGGATCGAGGACGAAGAACACGGTGTCGGCCATTTCCAGGCCCTGGTTCAGGATGGCGCGGGCGCCGATGATGGTGTCGCCGGAGTTGGTTTTCTGGCGGATCCACGGCGTGGCATCGGCCGCCACCACGTTCGAATTGCCGGATCGCAGCTGGTTTTCCATCTGCTCCGACCATGAGAAGCCATGCGCGGCGATCGGATTGAGCACGCCGACCGACAATATGCCGAATAACAGCGCACCGATGCAGCAGGGCAACAGAAACTGCCAGGCCGACACTCCGGCCGATCGCGCAATCACCAGCTCGTATTTGCGGTTGAGCGACACCAGCGTCGCCATCGCCGAGAACAGGCCGACGAACGGCACGGTCTGCAGCATGATCATCGGCATCCTCAGCGCCGAGATGGCGACCGCCGTGCCGTAGGTGAAGCCCGGCAGGCCGGTGATGCGGCCGGACAGCTCGGTGAAGTCGATCAGGAACACCAGCGCCAGAAGGCCGATGAAGAACCAGATCGTGATCGACACGTAGCGAAAGAAGAAGTAGCGGCCCAGGGTCCAGCCCATCGTCAGGCTCCCTGGCCGGATGTGTAGCGCCGATTGAGGCGCAGCTTGAGCGCCGTCCAGCCATCGCTGACGCGGCCGGCGAAATTCGTCATCCAGTCGGCCCAGCTGCCGGGCAGTTCCATGCTTCGCGAGGTGACGATGAACCAGATGGCGACCGCCGAGGCGATGACCGGCACGCCATAGACCATATAGGCGTATTGCGGGATCTTGTCCGCCTTGCCGGCGGCAAAGAAGCCCAGCCAGCGCACGAACAGCGCAATGGCGATGGCTGTGATCAGCGGGTGGATGCGCGCCTCGCGGTGTGAGCGCGCATCGCCTGCCACGGCCAGCGCGATCAGCGCGAACACCAGCGAATAGGACCATTCGGAAAAGCGCTGGTCGAGCTCGGCCTTGTAGGCGCCGGGCCTGCGCTGGAAGATCTTGTCGTTCGGATCCGGGTTGAGCAGGTATTGCGTCGTTCGGTCCTTGGGCAGGAGCATGATATCGTTCGCCGCCGACATGAAGGCGGAAAGGTCGAAGGCGTAGGACGTGAAGCGGATGACCGACAGGTCGCCGGTCAGCGTCTTGCGATGAATGACGCCGTCATTCATCATCAGCACCTTCTCGTCACCCTTTTCGACGACGCTGCCGCTCTTGGCATAATAGATCAGATTGGCGCCTTCCTCGCGCGAATCGGCCACGAAGATGCCGCCGAGCCGGTTGTCCGGCAGCCGCTCGCCTATCTGCAGGAACAGCCCGTCGTCGATCTTGCGGAACGTGCCTTCCTGGATGATCAGCGACAAGAGATCGGCGCGCGAGGATGCTATCAGCTGGCGGTTCTTCTGCCTGGCATAGGGTTCGACGCCATTGTCGACCGCGAAGGAAAAGACGCTGGCCGCCAGCGCGATCAGCAGGACCGGCCGCACAATCGTCCAGCGCGAGGCGCCGGCGGCGTTGATGACGGCCAATTCCGAATCGGAGTTCATGACGCTGAGCGTCTGGGCCACCGCCACCACCAGGGCGAATGGCACCACGATCGGGATGATGGTGGGGATGATGAGGCCCGCGACCTCGAAAAAAGTGAGCGCCGATTGGCCACTGTCGGTGACCAGGTCGATGCGGGCAAGCACCTGCGTCGTCCAGACAATGGCCAGCGTCCAGATCAGCGCAGCGAGAAACACCGCCAGTGCGCGACGCATGATGTAGCGTTCAACGACCTTCATGTAAGGCTTTTCTCGATTTGCCGAACGGCATCATGCCCGCCGACAAGGTAGTCGTCCGGCTGCGGCTGTACAACTGGGTGCGTTTGGCCATTTCTTTCAGGCGGTTCGATCCGATTCTCCGTCCCACATCGCCCGTCCCGCAGGCCGGAGTGTCGGCGGCAATGGATAAGAAAGGGAGAACATCAATGGTTAACAACAGGTTGCGGCAGGAAAGCGGAGCCGTGCCGCGACGAATCGTTATCGATTCCGCTGCGCATATGAGCCCTGATTCCGGCAAAGTCTTGCCAAATCAAGGAAAACGACCAAATGTCGCGCATCTTCCCTGAGAATGCATTTTTCCTGAAAATCTGAGCCGTTTCCCGAAAGCAGGACCTGATGACTTTGAGACCATTGATCGCCTTCGCCAAATTTGCCGCACCCAAAAAGGGCAGCATCTTCGTGCTGGCGGCCGACGATGGTGGTCTTGGCGAACCGGCAAAGGCCTGCGACCCCTCAGGAACGCTGGCGCGGGCGTTTCCGGTGGCGGAGTTTTCCGGAAAATTCGCCGGTGTCGTCGAAGTGCTGGCGCCGCAGGGAACATCGCTCGACCGACTGGTGGCGGTCGGCGCCGGCAAGGTCGCCGGCCTCGATGACTTTGACTGGCTGAAGCTTGGCGGCACCATCGCCGCGTCCCTGCGCAAGGCAGCGGAGGTGGCCGTCATCCTCGATGTGCCGGGCGCAAAGATTGGCGGCAGGCAAGCGGCGAACCTTGCCGCCGGCATCATTCTGCGCAGCTACTCCTTCGACAAATACAAGACCAGGAAAGACAAGGACGATGCCGAGCCGAAGAAACCGGTCAAGGTGACCATCCACACCGCCGATCCTGCCACGGCGAAAAAGGCCTTCGCCGACGAGGTTGCGGTCATCGACGGCGTGCTTCTGGCGCGCGACCTTGTCAACGAACCGGCCAATACGCTCGGCCCGATCGAATTCGCCGCCCGCGCCAAGGAACTGGAAGCGCTCGGCGTCGAGGTCGAGATCCTCACCGAGAAGGAAATGAAGAAGCTCGGCATGGGCTCGCTCCTCGGTGTCGCGCAAGGCTCGCCACGCGGCGCCCGGATGGCTGTCATGCAATGGAAGGGCGGCAAGGCCAAGGACGCACCGGTCGCCTTCGTCGGCAAGGGCGTCACCTTCGACACCGGCGGCAATTCGATGAAACCGGCTTCCGGCATGGAGGACATGAAGGGCGACATGGGCGGCGCCGCGGCCGTCATCGGGCTCATTCAGGCGCTAGCCGCGCGTAAGGCCAAGGCCAATGTCGTCGGCATCGTCGGGCTGGTGGAAAATGCCGTCGACGGCCATGCCCAGCGCCCCGGCGACATCGTCACCTCGATGTCGGGTCAGACCATCGAGGTGCTCAACACCGATGCCGAAGGACGCCTCGTTCTGGCCGACGCGCTGTGGTATTGCAACGACCGCTTCCAGCCGAAATTCATGGTCAATCTGGCGACGCTGACCGGCGCCATCATGGTCGCGCTCGGCCAGCACTATGCCGGCCTGTTCTCCAACAATGACGAACTGTCGGACAGGTTGACGGCGGCCGGCCAGGCGACGCAGGAGCGGCTGTGGCGCATGCCGCTTGGGTCCGAATACGACAAGCTGATCGATTCCAAGAACGCCGACATGAAGAACATCGGCGGCCGCTATGGTGGCGCCATCATCGCCGCGCAGTTCCTGCAGCGCTTCGTCAAGGAAACGCCGTGGGCGCATCTCGACATCGCCGGCACCGCGATGGGCTCTCCGCCGAGCGAGATCAACCAATCCTGGGGTTCGGGCTTTGGCGTCAGGCTGCTCGACCGGCTGGTCCGCGACAATTACGAGGGATAAGGCAGGGCATGGCCGATGTCCTGTTCTACCACCTGACCGAATCGACGCTGGAGGATGCGCTGCCCGGCCTGCTCGAGCGCAGCGTCGATCGCGGCTGGCGCGCCGTGGTGCAGACCGGGACCGAGGAGCGGCGCGACGCCCTCGACCAGCATTTGTGGACGTTCAGGGACGATTCGTTCCTCGCGCACGCGACCGACCGTGAAGCCCATCCGGCCGAACAGCCAATCCTGCTCACCACAAGCGACGGCAACCCCAACCAGGCGCAGATACGCTTCCTCGTCGATGGCGCCGCTCCCGCCGATCTCGCCGGCTACGAACGCGCCGTGTTCCTGTTCGACGGCCACGATGCGGCCCAGGTCGAAGGCGCGCGGATGCATTGGAAGACGTTGAAAGAGGCCGGCCACGCGGTCACCTACTGGCAGCAGACGCCCGACCGGCGCTGGGAACGCAAGGCGTAAGCGCTTTTGCCGGCGCGTCTTGAAAACGACGCTGTTATCGCCGAACGATCCGACTTAGGAATTGCGAAAAGCGCAACTCAAGCGGCGGGCTGAGAATGCGGATCAGGATCATCGGAACCGGGCGGGCCGTGCCGGCTCGATGCGTGACGTCGCGCGCCCTCGATGCGCGGCTGGGGTTTGGCGATGGACATTTCGAGGCCGCGACCGGCGTCATCGAACGCTATGTCTGCGACGCCGAATCGCAGGTCGACCTTGCTTGTGCCGCAGCCCGTCTGGCGCTTGCCGATGCCGAACTTGAGGCAGGCAGTGTCGATCTGGTCATCGGCGGTTGCGGCGTGCCTTACCAGCCGTTGCCGTCGACGGCGCCGCTGGTCATGCAGCGCCTCGGCCTTGCCGATGGGTCGGCGGCCGCTTTCGACGTCAACAGCACCTGCCTGGGCTTCCTCACAGCCTTCGAGACCGCGTCGCGCCTGATCGAGGCCGGGCAATGCCGGACGGCGCTGGTGTTCTCGTCTGAAATCGCCTCGCGCGCGCTGCCGTGGCAGGACCAGCCGGAAATTGCGGCCCTCTTCGGCGATGGCGCGGCGGCCGCCGTGCTGCAACAGGCAGCCCCTGCCGAGGGTCGAGTCGCGGCCAACCTGATGCGCACCTACCCTTCCGCCTATGAGGCCTGCAGCATCGGCTCCGGCGGCACCCGGTTCGACTTTCATCGTGAGCCTGAGGAATTCGCCCGCCACAGCCTGTTCCACATGGAGGGTAAGGAACTGTTTCGCGTCACGTCACGCCATTTCAACGGCTTTGTAGCGGAGTTGCTCGATCGCGCCGGCTGGCGGGACGACGATGTCGACCTCGTCGTGCCGCATCAGGCAAGCCCTTTCGCGCTCGCCCACATGGCGCGCCAGACCGGCTTCGCCAGGGAAAAGCTCGTCGACATCGCGGCGCGCTACGGCAATCAGATCGCCGCTTCCATCCCGTTTGCGCTCGATGTCGCACGCCGCGAACAACGCATTGGGCCGGGCGCCAAGGTGCTGTTCCTCGGCACCTCGGCCGGCGTGTCGTTCGGCGGCATGGCGCTGGAAGCATGACCGTGGGAGGCGTCCTCGTCACCGGCGCCAGCGGCTTCCTCGGCGCGCATATCATGGCGCGGCTGGCGGCAGTGGGCACACCGGCGCTGGGTCTTGGCAGGGACGCCAAACGCTGCGCGGCGCTCGAAGCCGCTGGTCATCGGGTCGTTCGGCTCGATTTGTCTCAACCATTCGATGCAGCTGCCGCGCGCGCTCTCGACGGCGTCGATGCGATCATCCACTGCGCGGCACTTTCCGCGCCCTTCGGCAGGTTGGCGGATTTCCAGACGGCAAATGTCACAGCTACCCGCAACCTCAGCGATTTCGCGCGCGGGCAAGGCGTGCGCCGCTTCGTCCATATCTCCAGCCCGACGGTCTGTTTCGCCTATCGCGACCAGCTCGGAGTTTCCGAGAATGCGGCCTTGCCCCCTCCGGTCAACCACTATGCCCGCACCAAGCGGCAGGCCGAGGAGATCGTGCTGGCGGCGCCTGAGATCAGCCCGGTGGTGCTGCGGCCGCGCGGCCTCTACGGTCCGGGCGACCGCACGCTGCTGCCGCGTCTGCTGCAGGTGGCACGGCAGCGCCCGCTGCCGCTGTTTCGCGACGGCAAGGCGCGCATCGATCTCACTTATATAGAGGATGTCGTCGATGCGGTGCTTGCCGCGCTGTCCGCCGGCAGCGCTGCCGAGGAACAGATATTCAACATCTCCGGCGGCGAAGTGGTGCCGGTCCGCCGCATTGCCGAGGCGGCCTGCGCCCGAGCCGGCGTGCAGCCGCGCTGGCGCAGAATGCCGCTCTGGCCCGCCATGCTGGCGGCCGGGATAGCGGAGACGGTAGCGAACATATTGCCCGGCCGCCCGGAACCGCCGGTGACGCGCTACGGTCTTGGCCTGTTCGCCTATGCGCAGAGCCTCGATCTTTCCAAGGCAGGCCGCATCCTCGGCTGGGCGCCGAAAGTGTCGTTCGAGGAAGGGCTCGATCGCACATTCGGCAAGGCGACGGAAAGCAGGGAGGCTGCGTGAAGATCGTCTTCGCCAACAGCGCCTCTGTCAGCGCAGCCGAGCGCCTGATCCTGCGCGGCGGCAGCTGGGCGAAGGTCAGGCTACGTGTCCGCTACGGCCTGATCATGCATCCACAGGCCGGCCCCGTACTGATCGATACCGGCTACACGCCGCATGTGACACAAGGCAGCGAGCGCAGCACGGCGCTGCGTCTTTACAGTGCGATCCTCCGGCCCCAGCTCAACGAAGCCGAGCAGCCGCTCGCGGTACTGGCGCGCTTCGGCCTCTCGCCGCAGGACGTCCGCACCGTCATTGTCACGCATTTCCATGCCGACCACATGTCGGGCCTGTCGCTGTTTCCCAACGCTCGGCTTATCGCCAATGACACCGCCTGGGCGCGGGCGAAGGCCAAGACTTCCCTGCAGAATCTGCGCCATGGCGTCTTCAAGGAACTGTTCCCGTCTGACTTCGAGGCCCGACTCGACGGGCTGTCGTCGAAGCGGCAGGTCGAGCCGCGTGGCGGCGTACCGGGCGGCGCCGATCTGTTCGGCGACGGCAGCGTCATCGCAGTCGGTCTGCCCGGCCATGCCGATGGCCAGTTCGGCCTTTCGTTCCCAAATCTGGAGCGCCCGCTGCTCTACGCCGTCGACGCGCAATGGTTGTTCGCGGCCCTTATCGAAAACCGAACTCCCGGTCTGCCGGCAACCCTGCTGGCCGAGGATGCCGCCGCGATCGAGCCGACCAGCGTAATGTTGCGCCGGTTTCTGGCGACCGGCGGCGAGGTTGTTCTTTGTCATGATCCGGCGGTGACGGCCTACGATCTGGCCGGAGAGAGCGCATGAACGGGCCGACGGAAGCGGCCCGTTCGTTTGTGTTGACGCAATGGCTCTCGCGCAAGAGCCGTGAGAATTTCGAACGCTGGCAAGGTCATGCCTTGCGCCGCTTTCTCGACCGCGACCTGCCGCGCGCGCCGTTCTACGGCAAGACGCCGCGTCATCTCGGCGATCTGCCGGTGACCGACAAGGCGACGCTGATGGGCAATTTCGAGCGCTTCAACATCCGTGGCGTCTCGGCCGCCGAGGCCTGGAAGGCGCAGGCCGGCGATGGCCGCATTGGCGAACTGACAGTCGGCTCCAGCACCGGCACGTCGGGCAATCGCGGCCTGTTCATCATTTCCGAAGCGGAAAAATACCGCTGGCTGGGCACCATCCTGGCCAAGGCCGTGCCCGATCTGCTCTGGCGCCGGCAGCGCGTGGCGGTGATCCTGCCGCAGAACACCCGGCTCTACGACAGCGCGCGCAAATCGCGGCGTATCGACCTGCGCTTCTTCGATCTGACGCGCGGTCCGGAGAGCTGGCGCGGCGCTCTCGAAGATTTCGCGCCTACGGTGATCATCGCGCCGCCGAAGATGCTGCGGCACTTCGCGGCCGAGGGCTTTAGGCTCAAGCCGCAGCGTGTCTTCAGCGCCGCCGAAACGCTCGACCCGGTTGACCGGCCGGTCATCCAGGCATTCTTTGGTCGTCAGCTCGACCAGATCTACATGGCGACGGAAGGGCTGTTCGCCGTCACCTGCCGCCAGGGCGGGCTGCATCTGGCCGAGGATTCGGTGTTCTTCGAGTTCGAACCGGCCGGCGACGGCCTGGTCATGCCGCTGATCACCGCCTTTCGCCGCCGGACCCAGATCATGGCGCGCTACCGGATGAACGATCTGCTGCGGCTGTCCGAAAAGCCATGCCGCTGCGGCTCGCCGCTGCGCACGCTGGACGAGATCGTCGGCCGAATGGACGACGCTTTCCGGCTCGCCTCGCCGCACGGGCAGCTCCTCGTCACGCCCGACATACTACGCAATGCGGTGCTCAAGGCCGACCGGCGCATTGACGATTTTCGCCTGGTCCAGACCGCTGAAGATGCAATCGAACTCAGCCTGGCCCCCGGGCTTGCCGACGAAGCCGCCACCGCCGCCCATCAGGCCGTGCGCAATTTGCTGGCGGCGCGCCAGGCGACAGCTTCGGTCAGCCTTGTTCGCAGGGACCTGCCGTTGGAGACCGGCCGCAAACTGCGTCGGGTCGAATGCCACCTGGGAGCGGCATCATGAACCGGCTCGCTATGTTGCCACTCGATCAGACGAACCGGGTAGAAAACAACCCGCGTGAGGTCGAAGCCTTCGTTCAGCTTTTTAACGAGGTGCCGGTGCGCGACCTCGTGCGAAATCTGACGGTCGCCGTCGAGGCCTTCGAGATCGCTGGCCGCTTCTTTCCACTGACGCTGAACGACAGAAGCGAGGCGCCGAACTGCTATATCTGCTGCCCGTCCAGCGCCTATATCGACTACGCCATCGACGAGACCCGCAATTTCGTCTCGTCGCCCATGCTGCAAAGAGCGATCCGCATGTTGATTGGCCTGTGCGCGCCGCTGGTCAGGATGAGCGGCCTCGACCATCAGGTTCAGGTCAACAACTGGCTCTATTCGACCAATCCGGTGCCGCTGCTCGATCGCAACGCGGTCGCTGCGATCCGCGACGATCTCACGGCGCGTTTTCCCGATCGCGCTGTTCTCATCCGCTCCCTGAACGAGATCGCCGATCCCTCGACAATCGCAGCGCTGAAGGCAGAGGGTTTTCGAATGCTGGCGGCGCGGCAAATCTACATCTTCGCCGGCCGCGGTTCGGCTATGACCAACGACATGAAGCGCGACCGCAAGCGGCTGCGCACGACGCCGTNCGACGCCGTTCGAGCGGGTCGGCAATGGCGACTTCACCGAGGCCGACTATGCGCGCGCCGAAGCGCTCTACCGGATGCTCTATCTCGACAAATACACGCCACTCAACCCGCACTACACCGCCCGCTATATCGGCGAGACGCACCGTCGCGGCATCCTGCAACTGGCAGGCCTGCGTCGTCCCGGCGGTGAACTGGTCGCCGTCGCCGCTTTGTCTCAGAACGGCAGGACCTTGACGCAGCCAATCGTTGGCTACGACACAAGTCTTCCAGTGAGCGAAGGGCTCTACCGCATGATGATGGCGATCGCACAGGACCATGCGATGGCGCACGGCCTGTTCTTCAACATGAGCGCCGGTGCCGCCGCCTTCAAACGCTTGCGCGGCGCCGTGGCAACGGTGGAGTACAACGCCGTCTATGCCGGCCATCTTCGGCGCCGCCAGCGCGCTGCAGTGCGTATCATGGAATTTGTGCTCGCGAAGATCGGCATCCCTCTGCTCAGGAGATTTGAACTTTGAGCGAAGCCCAGCAGCAAAAAGACAAAGACTATTGGCAGGCGGTAGTGCGGTCAGTCGATATCAAAGGCAAGCCGAAGCGCATCCTGTTCGATGGCACGCCGCTGGTGCTATTCCGCTCGGCGCAGGGGATTGCAGCCCTCTTCGACCGCTGCGCTCACCGCCTGGTCGAACTCTCGACCGGCAAGGTCGTCGGTGGCGAGATCGAATGTCCCTATCATGGCTGGCGCTACAATGGGGAAGGGCGCTGCACCGCCATTCCCGGCCATGTCGGCGACGTCCCGCATTACCGTATCCGCCGCTACAGCACGATCGAGCGCGACGGCGTCGTCTTCGTCTCGGCAGGCACGCCTGAGGGCGAGCCCTATCTCCATTGCATGCAAGGCAAGGATGTCGTCGTGAAGCGGGTGCGAAGCTCGGCGCGATCGACGGTGCTCGACGCCGCCGAGAACATTCTCGACGCCACTCACACCCACTTCACCCACAAGGGTGTGCTGCGCGGCCTGACCGCAAAGCGCCATCTCGTGCGCGTCGAGGTGACCGGCGGCAAGGGTTGGGTCGAAAGCTGCTACACCGGCGAGGACCGCCAACAGGGGCTGGTCAGCCAGCTGCTGGAAGGCGAGCGCGCCAGGACCATCGGCCGCTACCGCCATCCCGGCATCGTCGAACTCGAATATTGGGGCAAGGGCGGCTTGGCGCTGGCGACCACTTTCCATTTGCGTCAGGCGGACGAATGGACCGTCGAAGGCGTCGGCTGGCTGATCGGCCCGCGACAGGGCCTGTTCGGCGAACTCAAGGCGCTTGCTTTCCGGCCGCTCTTTGCCTTTGCCCTGCAGCAGGATCGCCGTGTGCTGAAATCGGCCAGCGCCAACGCCCGTATATGGCCGCAGGTTCAGCCGGCGATCGGCCCGCTGGATTTCCTGCGCCGCGACATAGCGGCGATCATCGACGGCAAGATGCCACCGACGGCGGCAGAGCCGAGGGTGTACCAGATCGAGCTGTAGGAAAGCGCTCTATTCAGTCCTGCTCCGGCCCATTCCACTCGATATCGCGCGTCGACGCAGCCTGAAGGCTGATGCGCTGGCGCAGTGCTGTGCCGGCGATCTCGGCCAGCGTGCGCCACTGCGCCCGCTTCGGCGCGGGGTCGCCCGGCCAGTCGAGCAGCTCATCGGCATCGTGCATCGCCTGGCGAAAGCTGCCGAGACCACCGGAGCGCAGTGCCGCCGGCATCCCGTAGATCCACATCGCAAGCCTCACCGTCTGCGGCGCCGTCACGTCGGGCTTCACCTCGGCGCCATCCTCCAGGACCGCGTCGGCGAAGCGCCGCGGATCGCGAAAGAAGTGCAGGCCGCTCACGGCGCGCGGATTGCACTCCAGTGGCAGCACCCTGCCGTTGTTCTCGCGCATCAGGTCGAAGGATATCTGGCCGGTCCAGCCGGCGCCGGCGACGAAGGTTTCGACGAAGCGCCGCGCCGCGATATCCTCGACCGGCTCGAAACAGATGCCGGCGCCCTTGCCGGCGCGATAGAGCGAACGGTAGAGCGCCAGCGCTTTGAGTTCACCCTCGATCGCCACCGCATAGGCGCTGATCTCTTCACCGGCGATGTAGCGCTGCGCCACCCAAGGAGCGGCGGGCGAGGGGCGGACGGCGTCGAGTTCGTCCGGCGATGGCCGCAGCAGTACGTCACGGGCAAAACGTGACCACACAGGTTTGAACACCAATTCGCGCGATTGGCCACGAACGCCGTCGAGATCGGCCTCGCTTTGCAGCAGTATCGTTTCCGGCACGTCGAGCCCAAGGCTCTGCGCCAGCCGGATGAAGGCATGCTTGTCGTGAACGCGGGCGAGCATCGCCATCTCGGGTGCGAAGAGGCGGGCCGGCATGGCGCGGTGCTGCCAGAGACGACCGAGATAAAAGACTTCCTCGCAGGTCGGGATAACGAGTTCGATGCCTTCCGCGCGGACAAGCGCTTCCACCGCCTTGGCATAGGCGTCGGCGGCAAAGCGCGGCGGCGGCAGGCGATGGTAGGCGGCGCAGGCCGTGCTCGCTGCGGCGATCGGCCGGGCCGGGCTGTCGGCCAGGATCACCCGGCGACCGGCGCCATGCAGCAGCCGCGCCAGGTGCAGCGCCACCGGCGCGCGGGCGCCGGTGATCAGCACGGTGCTATTGGGCATGAGCCACCGGCATCGGTTGGAAAAGACGAGTCGATGCTTCTGCGGAAGGCTTCATTCGCCATAAGTGCCACATGGCTTGCGTGCCGCCAACGCACTCCACAAAGGTGGCTCCGCTGCGTCAGCCATCGCTTTTTGGCCTTCGGGGCGTTATTGGCAATCTGTCGAACACCCGGATCTCCTCAATGCGCTTTCTGTTTGTCCTGATACTGCTTGCCGGCGCCGCCATTGGCTTCGTCTATCCCTGGGCCATGAGCAATTTCTCCGGCCACGAGATCGGCACCTGGCGCGTCTACGACCAGGGACGGTTTAGGCCTGTGACGGTGACGCTGAAAGCTGGCGACGCGCCGGTCAGAGTGCTGGTCGACCTGACGGCAAAGGCCGAGCGCATTGTCTCGCAGCAGCGCACTGTGCTGACGCTGACTGCCGCCACAGCCGGCCGCACGGTGCTTGCCTCGACGCTGCAATTCAACCACGCCGACAATCCGCGCCAGGTCAGCCCACAACTGCCCGACAAGATCTTTCGCGACGAGGCCGGCGTGATCGAAACCGTCAGTCCCGGCGCCTATCTCTTCACCGCCGGCCCGGGCGACGCCGACGATATCCCGATACGCGCGGTGGATCTGATACTGCGCTCCGGCGCCGGTGAGATCGATCAACGCGCACGGCCGGTCGGCTATGGGCTGATGGCAGTCGGCCTGATCGGCTTCCTGCTTACTCTGGCTTTCGGCGGTCGCCGGCCGGAGAACCCGAACTCGAAGCCGCCACCGCCGCGTTGGGGCAGAGGCTCCTCGACATGAGCGCGGCATGAACTACCGTCACGCCTATCACGCCGGCAATTTCGCCGACGTCGTCAAGCATGTCGTGCTCAGCCTTCTGCTCGACTATCTGAAGCAGAAGGACAAGGCCTTCCGTGTCGTCGACACTCATGCCGGCATTGGCCGCTACGATCTGTCATCGGCGGAAGCGCAAAAGACCGGCGAATGGCAAGGCGGCATCGGCCGCTTGATCGACGCCCCGATCGAAAAATCGGCGGCTGCGCTGCTTGCCCCCTATCTTGAAGCGGTGCGTTCGCTCAATCCCGATGGCGGGGTGAAGAAATATCCGGGCTCGCCACTGATCGCCAGGCACCTCATGCGAAAGCAGGACCGGTTGTCGGCGATCGAACTGCACGGCGCAGATGCTGCCAGGCTGAAGACGCTGTTTGCCGGCGATTTCCAGACAAGGGTGATCGAACTCGACGGCTGGCTGGCGCTTGGCGCGCATCTGCCGCCAAAGGAGAAGCGCGGCTTGGTGTTGATCGATCCGCCGTTCGAGGAAGCCGGCGAATTCGACCGCCTGGTCGATGGCATGCAGAAAGCGCACAAGCGCTGGCCGGGTGGCATCTACGCGCTGTGGTATCCGATCAAGGATCGCAAAGCGATCATCGCCTTCCGCAAGGCGCTCAAGCAATCCGGCGTCCCAAAGTTGCTCGACATCGACTTCGAGATCCGGCCGGCATCGCGTGAACCAAGCCTCGACGGCAGCGGCATGGTGGTGGTCAACCCGCCCTTCACGCTGGAGCGCGAACTGCGCATCGTGCTGCCGGTCCTGCACAGATTGCTGGCGGTCGAAAAGCCGGCGCACTGGTCGCTGGAATGGCTGGCCGGGGAGTAGCGACGCTTCGCAGCGGGCGACGCCCGCGGCAAAGACACAAAGTCGCTAGAGGTTTTGACGGTGGCGCCATCCGCGAATGCTCAGCTGTGTTCAACGAACCGAAACCATGGAGATGCACATCTAATCGGCTCGGCGTTGACGCTAATCCCAGAATCAGATAGATAGATATCTAATTATTAGATTTCGAATCGAATGCCAAGATCGACAGAAGAGGAACTGGTCAACGCGATAGGCTTCGCGATGTCGCGCTGGCAGGATGCCGTCGAAACGTTCGATGGGCCGTCGCCGAAATCTTTGTGCTGAGCGCTGCCGAGCGCCGCTGTCTCGGTGCGATCAATCACGGCCGGCGGGGCCGGCAAACCTCGTAGCGAGGGAGACAAATCTCACGCCGGCGGCGGTCACGACGTTGATCGACCGGCTGGAAAAGCGCGGCTTCGTCAGCCGTCAGCCGGATCCCGATGACAGGCGCAAGGTCATGGTCGCGGCGGGCAAGAAGACCGAGGAACTCGTCCGGCGCTGCTACCATCCGATCCAGAGGCGGGCGCCGCATTGCTGGAGAATATTCGGCGGCCGAGATGCAGTTTTTGCTCGGCTTCATCGAAGAGGTCGAAGCGATGCAGAAGGCGTAGACCGAGAGGCTGCGCGGCAAAGCAAAACCGGTGCGTTGAGAGAAGGCATCGGAGGATGGTCCGGCGCAACGCCGGTCCGGTTTCAACTGTGTACTGTCAAGGAGACCCTATGCCCCGTATGATCTTCGTCAACTTGCCCGTCGCCGACCTCGCTGCGTCGATGGCCTTCTACAAAGCTCTCGGTTTCGACAACAACCCGCACTTCACCGACGACACCGCAGCCTGCATGGTGCTGAGCGAAATGATCAACGTCATGCTGCTCACCCATGCCAAATGGCGTCAGTTCACCGATCGCCCCATCCCACCGGCCACCTCGAGCGAGGTCATGCTTGCCGTGTCCTGCGACAGCCGCGCGGCGGTCGATGCGATGAACGAGGCGGCGGCGAAAAATGGCGGCGCCGCCGACATCAACGCCCAACAGGATTATGGCTTCATGTACAATCGCAGCCTGGCCGATCCTGACGGCCACGTCTGGGAAGCGATGTGGATGGACCCGGCCGCCATACCGCAGGGCGACGCCAAGCAAGGCTGAACCGGGTTTCGGCGGCCCGCCGGCCATGGGCAGGCCGCTTTTCCTAATGGGCAAGGCGAGCTTTTTCGAAGGTCAGGACGTGGTTTCGCAGCTTCGCACCGGCAAAACCGGTTGCGGAGCGGGAAACCATCGTCAGGGCGACCGCTTGACCGCGCGCCGCCGAATCCGCAAAGTGGGCGCAGTCGACCTTTGAGAGGCTGCCATGACTCGCTTTGCCAAATCCGCTCTTGCTGCCCTGATTTCGCTTTGCACGCCGCTGGCCGCATCCCTTGGCCAGCCAGCACAGGCCGCCGACCTTTCCGTCTATTCCGACGAGGACAGCGGCGTTTGCGGCGAGGCATGGGTGCTAAGCAAGATCTCCAGCCGCTTCTCCTACCAGGTGCATCACGTGCCGCATCTGCCGGATGTTTCGATCACCGATTTCCAACGCATCCACCAGCATCGCTATCTCCCGGCCAGCGAAGAATGGCCGATCGGCCGCCGCTATTGCGGCGCCACCGTCAGCCTTTCCGATGGCCGCGCCCGCACCATCTGGTACTTGATCGAGGAAGGCCAGGGTTTTGCCTCGATCGGCGACAATGTCGAATTCTGCGTCTCGGGCTTCGACCGCTGGATGGTCTACAACGGCCGCTGCCGCGTCCTGCGCTAAGGTCGGATAAGAACCGCCGTTGAACCTGCTATCTCCCCGCAAGGGGGAGATCTGATGTCGCTCCGGTTTCGCCAATCTCCGAACTGCTGCCGCTGCCTCACATCGCCTTCCCACCAGATACGTAAGCGCAGATCAGCTCGACCAACTGCTTCTGCAGTTCCGGCAAGTCGAGCATGTCTCGCCGCGCGGCATTGTGGATGACGCCCTCGACCGCTGAGGACAGCACCCGGGCCACGGTCTCATTGTCCTTTCTGCGCCTGCGATATTGCGCCACCGCCGCCGTGTAGTGATCAAGATAGCGCGACTGGAACGAGGCATGGGCGGCGCGTGAGCCGCGATCGCCCGGCGCCTCGTCGAGCAGCACCTGATGCAGCGTCGGATGGATGCTGTGCGCATCGATCATGCCGCGCACCAGCTCCTGCGCGAATCGCTTGAGCGGCTTGTCGCCTTCTGCTGATTCGGCGATCACCGACAGCACCTGATCGAAATGTCGCCGGCGAATTGCTTCGACCAGCGACAGCTTGTCGGGAAAATATTGATAGAGCGAGCCGATGCTGACGCCGGCCGCATCGGCCACCTTGTTGGTGGTGAAGCCGGCCCAGCCGAGCGCGCTCAGAACATGAGCACCGGCTTCGATGAGCGCCTCGACCGTCGCTCTCGAACGCGCCTGGCGCGGCTGCTTGCGCATGCGTGAGCGCGGCTTTGCAATGCGAGTAGACATGTCTGCTCCAGCAGCCAAGAATATAGATAACATACTCACATTTTTTGGAAAGGATACAGACCATGGACGCGCTGGATTTGCTCCGCAGCCTCTACGTTTATCAAATCTGGGCGAATGGTGAATTGCTGGAGAAGCTTGCGGGCCTCGACCAGCAGGAGCATGTCGATCAGCGTCACACGGCGACCCGTCTCATCAACCACAACCTCGTCGTATCGAAGATATTCGCCGCGCATCTTTCCGGCACGCGTCATGGCTATGCGTCCGACAACACCGTGGACACACCGGCACTCGATGAATTGAGCGCTGATGTCGCTGCGATGGATCGTTGGTATCTCGACTATATCGGAGCCGTCTCGCCAAAGCTCATGTCAGAGCCTGTGCTTTCACC
Source organism: Mesorhizobium sp. LNJC391B00 (assembly GCF_000502535.1). NCBI lineage: Bacteria > Pseudomonadati > Pseudomonadota > Alphaproteobacteria > Hyphomicrobiales > Phyllobacteriaceae > Mesorhizobium > Mesorhizobium sp. LNJC391B00. The sequence goes on along the minus strand of NZ_AYWI01000006.1, from coordinate 593,346 downwards.
TTCACCGATGGCGACAGGGCGATGATGTCACGCCAGGAAATGCTGACCCATGTCGTCACGCATGGCGGCTATCACCGCGGCGAGATCGGGCGGATCCTGATGCAGATCGGCATTGCGCCGCCGGGATACGTTTGCCGTCCACCTCCACCAAGCCGAGCCTTCGCGCCGGCTGCAGGTGCGCGAGCGGGTTGGCGTTTAGGGCCTGCACCTCTTGGCTTCCAAGGGATCGCGGCTTCCCGGGAGGAGGATTCCCCTATCTTTCGTTTCCCATTTCCGTTGGGCATCTCTTGCGCCGAAGCTGGCGATCTCCCTTCTCGTCTGGGAGACGTCCGACACACAACAGGCTGTCCTTCAAGTGCTGTCTTTCCTGGCTTTCATCCAACCACTTTCGATATACGAGCAAAAAGCTCGTGTTTAGTTTAGTGCTGTTCCTGCAACCGTGGGGATGAAGCAAGATCAGCCTCTGCGGTGCGATGATTGTTGCCATCCGATAGGTCGCCGATGACCGCGTGAGATCGACGGCGTTGCAAGAGAATGTGAGCTTGACGAAAAGATCGTGTGAGTCTCGATATCAGAGATTTCTCTCGCAACAGTTCGCTGCGAAGCGGGAAGAGTCTTTGCCGATTTCTGTGCCGATCATTGCGATAATGCTCTCAGCGTAACCGAAACTTAATTTGCGAAATTCTATGTAATGCTTCGCTGGCTAGATACGCACGAGTCAGATATGCATTAGCTCGCCGGGTCACTCACGGCCATTGGCACAAACGCAAGGGGCATCGCATGGCAAAGACCACGACGAAGGCGCCGGCGGCGAAAGCGCCGGCAAAGAAAGCGGCACCGAAAGCTGCCGCGAAACCTGCAGCAGTAAAGAAGGCAGCACCGAAGGCAGCGGCAAAGCCGGCCGCCAAGGCAGCGGCAAAGCCGGCAGCTAAGGCAGTTGCAAAACCCGCCGCCAAGGCAGCAGCGAAACCCGCCGCCAAGAAGCCGGCCGCCAAGGCTGTGGCGAAGCCTGCTGCGAAGGCAGCAGCCAAGCCCGCCGCCAAGAAGCCGGCAGCCAAGACAGCGGCAAAACCCGCCGCCAAGGCTCCGATGAAGGCCGCCGCCGCCAAGTCGACGGCAGCTGTGAAGAAGGCTGCACCGGCCAAAAAGCCAGCCGCCAAGAAGAAGTAACAGCGGACCATCTCAAAGCTCCCGGGAACTTTGCCGACTGGCAGATTCCCGGGAGCTTTTTTGTTGTGATTTAGGTCTTGTTTTGATGCATGTCGTTCTCTCGAAATTGACGCCACTTCTGTGAGACATGCATTGGCGATTTCATTGTCGGCGGATTGGCCGCCTGGTTTTGCCCTTCTGGCAGTTGCTCCCTCAGGGAAGATCGGCCAACACTAAGGCGGTCGCATCCGATGGGGTTCAGGCGACGCGCTCTAGACCTTTGTTTTACGCGCGTCGTTCTCAAGACCGGAGCCGCATTGTTGAGCGACATGCACTGGCCGTCCGAAAACAGGGAACCGATCATGCCGAAGCTGCTCTACGCGTCCTCATCCCCCTACAGTTCCAAGGTGCGCATGGCAGCACTCCATGCCGGCATTGCCGTCGAACTGGTGCCGGTCAAGACCGAGGACAAGCCTGCTGAACTGATGTCAGCCAATCCTCTCGGCAAGATTCCGGTGCTGGTGCTCGACGACGGCCGCTCGATCCACGACAGCCGCGCCATCACCCAGCATCTCAACCGCGCTTCGAAGAGCCTGTTGTTGCCGCGCAATGCCGACAAGCGCCTCGAGGCCGAAGTGCTGGAGGCGCTGGCCGACGGCATATGCGACTGCGCGCTGTCGATGGTCTATGAGCGGCGCACGCGTCCGGAGGAGATGGTCTATCAACCCTGGCTCGATCGCCAGTGGACCAAGATCACCGCCGCACTCGATTTCCTCAACGCCAATCCGCCGAAGCTGCCGAAGAAGATCACGCTTGGCCAGTTGGCGTTGCGTGCCTGCCTCGGCTACCTCTCTCTGCGCTTCGCCGGCAAATGGGAAAAGGGCCGCGGCCGCCTGACCCGCTGGGCAGCGCGTTTCGATGAGAAGTTTCCGGGGCTGAAGGTGGCTGTGCCGGCCTGACGGGCGAAACAAAAAAAGCCGGGCGCGAGGCCCGGCTTTCTTGTGTCGTGGCTTGAACGACAGTTAGAACTTCATACCGACGCCGAAGGTGACGCGGTTGTCGCTCTCTTTGACCTTGGTGCCGACACTGTCGAAGCTCTTGGAACCGAAGTCGGTGTAGCGGTACTCGACACGGCCGAACACATTGTCGGTGATCTTGATGTCGGTGCCGACGCCGGCCGTCCAGCCGAGCATGGTGTTGCTGTCGCTGTCGCCGGGGACCGAGACCTTCTGGTTCTTCAGGGCGCCGCCGCCGGTGCCGTAGAGCAGGATTTCCGGGGTCACGGCGTAACCCAGACGGGCGCGCAGCGAGCCTTCGAAGCCGCCCTTGGAATTGACGCCGCCGCTGTCACCCTTGACGCCGTTGTAGCCGAGATCGGCTTCAGCACCGTACACGAAGTTTTCCTGCTGCCACTGGTAGCCGCCGAAAACGCCGCCGACAAAGCCCTTGGTCTTGATGTCGGGGCCGCCGTCGTGGACTTTGGCATGACCGCTGAAGCCGTAGCCGGCGCTGAGACCGGCATACGGGCCGGCCCAGGAAGCGACGGGGAGCTCGGCGATCGGGGCTGGCGCCGGGGGCTCTTCCGAGACGACATCGGCAGCAAAAGCGGTACCGCTGAGGGCGAAGAGCCCGAGCGCAACCGCGAGCGGCGCGAATTTGAGATTGGTTTGCATTGTTGTTTACTCCTTAAGCCACAAGACACGTAGGCTTGTTTGTCCTGAGCGCCATCAACCCGTCCGGGGGTGAAACGGATCTGGCACTCAACGGTTCCGAATGTCGTGTCAAAATGCGGCGGCAGCGAACCTGAAAATGGGTCATTCCCCGGCACGAATGAGGCCGAAGCTTGACGTTGCATCTTCGCAACAGCGAAATGTCAGTACGCAGGCGATGCTGCACTGCACTCGGCTTGGTGCAACGGGTTCAGCGTCCTATATTGCGGTCCTGCCGACCCGAATCCGGGGCGGTGCCGGCGGCGAAAAAGCCGTTTCGCCACATTCCTGCCCCAGGTGGAAACGGCATTTAACCCCTGGGCGCGTCACAATGTGCCGCTAGCCGAATTGAGGCGCAGATTGAGGATTGACAGATGATCGAAGCCGCCGGAACGGCGCTGGTGACGGGCGGGGCGAAGCGGATCGGCAAGGCGATCGTCGAGGATCTGGCCGCGCACGGTTTTGCCGTCGCCATCCACGCCAACCGCTCGACCGCCGAGGCCGACGCGCTGGCTGCGAGCATCAGGGACGGAGGCGGCCGCGCCGGCGTGGTAGCCGCCGATCTGACCGACATGGATGCGGTTGGCGATCTCGTCGGCCGCGCCGCGGCAGCGCTCGGCCCGGTCACGCTTCTTGTCAACAATGCGTCGCTGTTCGTCGACGATAGCGTCGAGGACTTCGACTGGGCGGCATGGGACCTTCACTTCGCCATCCATGTGAAGACGCCGGCGCTGTTGGCGCAAAACTTCGCCCGCGCCTTGCCGCAAGGGCAGGAGGGGCTGATCGTCAACATCATCGACCAGCGCGTCTGGCGGCCGACGCCGCGCTATTTCTCCTATGCGCTGTCGAAGTCGGCCCTGTGGACGCAGACCGAAATGCTGGCACAGGCGCTCGGTCCGCGCATCCGCGTCAACGCCATCGGTCCCGGTCCGGCGCTGAAGAATGCGCGCCAGGACGATGATGATTTCCAAAAGCAGGTCGATGGCCTGATTCTGAAGCGCGGCCCGCAATTGGCCGAATTCGGCGCCACCATCCGCTATCTCTGGGAGGCGCGCTCGGTGACCGGCCAGATGATCGCGCTCGACGGCGGCCAGCATCTTGCATGGCAGACGCCGGATGTGACAGGCATGGTGGAATGAGTCCCGCAGACCAGAAACACAAGACGCGCGCCGGCGCCGCCGACGATATGCCGCCTGACATCGAGCTTGAGGATGAAGCGGTCGAGGAGATCGTCGAGCCCGAGGCCACCGGGCCCGATGTCGCCTTCACAGCGATAGACTGGGCGCCGCATGCCGGCGACGCCGACGGCATGGTCGGCGCCGAGGTCATCCAGACATTGGTCAAGCGGCTGCCCAATGCGCCCGGCGTCTACCGCATGATGAACGCTGCCGGCGACGTGCTTTATGTCGGCAAGGCGCGCAGCCTGAAGAAGCGGGTGACCAACTACGCGCAAGGCCGGTTCCACACCGCCCGCATCGGCCGCATGGTGCGCGAGACATCGACGATGGAGTTCGTCGTCACCCGCACCGAAATCGAAGCGCTGCTGCTCGAGGCCAATCTCATCAAGCGCTTGCGGCCGCGTTTCAATGTGCTGATGCGGGACGACAAGTCGTTCCCTTACATCCTGTTGACCGGCGATCACGTCTCGCCCGGCATCTACAAGCATCGCGGTGCGCGCTCGCGCAAGGGCGACTATTTCGGACCTTTTGCGTCGGCCGGCGCGGTCGGGCGCACCATCAATTCGCTGCAGCGCGCGTTCCTGCTCAGGAGCTGCACCAACTCCTTTTACGAAAACCGCACCCGGCCGTGCCTGCTCTACCAGATCAAGCGCTGTGCCGGTCCCTGCACCGGCGAAATCTCGCATGGCGACTATGCCGAGCTGGTCAGCGAGGCGAAGGATTTTCTGTCCGGCCGCAGCCAGAAGGTGAAGACCGAAATCTCTGCCGCCATGCAGCAGGCCTCGCAGGAGCTCGATTTCGAGCGCGCCGCCATTTATCGCGACCGGTTGGCTGCACTGTCCCATGTGCAGAGCCATCAGGGCATCAACCCGGCCACGGTCGACGAGGCCGATGTCTTTGCCATCCATCAGGAGGGCGGCCAGGTCTGTATCCAGGTGTTTTTCTTCCGCACCGGCCAGAACTGGGGCAACCGCGCCTATTTCCCCAAGGCCGATCCGGCACTGGAGGGGGCGGAAGTGCTGGGCTCGTTCCTGGCGCAGTTCTATGACGACAAGCCGACGCCACGGAACATTCTGCTGTCGCGAGGCGTCCAGGATCAGGAACTGCTGGCCGAAGCGCTGTCCACCCGCGCCGGCCGTAAAGTGTCGATCTCGGTGCCGCAGCGCGGCGAGAAGAAGGATTTGACCGACAACGCGCTGCAGAATGCCCGCGAGGCGCTCGGCCGCCGGCTGGCCGAAACCTCCACGCAAGGCCGGCTACTCGCCGGCTTTGCCGAGACCTTCGGCCTGCCGAAGCCGCCGGTGCGCATCGAGGTCTATGACAATTCGCATATTATGGGCACCAACGCCGTTGGCGCCATGGTCGTCGCCGGGCCGGAAGGGTTTGTGAAGAACCAGTACCGCAAATTCAACATCCGCTCGACCGAGATCACGCCCGGTGACGATTTCGGCATGATGCGCGAGGTGATGGAACGGCGCTTTTCGCGGCTGCTGAAGGAACATGGCGATGTCGTTCCCGACGACGCGGCAGCCGGTGGAGCAGGCGACGACATCGAAGAAGACATCTCCGGCAGCTTCCCGGCCTGGCCCGACGTCATCCTGATCGATGGCGGCCAGGGCCAGATGAGCGCGGTGCGCAAGATCCTCGCCGACCTCGGCATCGAGGATCGCGTGGCGGCCATCGGCATCGCCAAGGGCCAGGACCGCGATGCCGGCCGCGAGCGTTTCTTCGTCAGAGGCAGGGACTCGTTTTCGCTGCCCGTCCGCGATCCCGTGCTCTATTTCGTCCAGCGGCTGCGCGACGAGGTGCATCGCTTCGCCATCGGTTCGCACCGCGCGCGGCGCAAGAAGGAATTGGTCAAGAGCCCGCTCGACGAGATCGCCGGCATCGGTCCCGGCCGCAAGCGCGCGCTGCTGCTGGCCTTCGGCACTGCGAAGGCGGTCAGCCGCGCGGCAGTCGAGGATCTGGTCAAGGTCGACGGTATTTCAGAGCAGGTCGCCAAGCTCGTCTACAATCATTTCCATGAGAGCTGAGCGCCGGTGACGCCGCTGTCCCGATCAAATGGCAGCAGCCGTTCTTTTCTCGCAGGCCACTCGAATCCCGGCAATCGCGCGCTATTTTCGTCTGGCCAATCGAATCTCGCCTGTTGACCCCCTACATCCGGTTCTGATTTGAGTACGCAGGCAGAAAGAGTCCCTGAGATATGGCCAAGCGCGCGTTCAACCTGCCTAATATGCTTACCTATGCCCGCATCGTCGCGGTGCCGCTGGTGGTGCTGTGCTTTTTTCTCGAGGGGCATCTGAAATCGAGCGACTTCGCCCGCTGGTCGGCGTTGATCATCTTCCTGCTGGCTTCGATCACCGACTATCTCGACGGCTATCTGGCGCGCGCCTGGCAGCAGACGTCCAACATCGGCAAGATGCTGGATCCGATCGCCGATAAACTGCTGGTCGCCACCTGCCTGCTGCTGCTCGCCGCCGACACCGACCGCCATGCCGGCATCGCAGGCTGGTCGTTGTGGGCGGCAATCATCATCCTGTGCCGCGAAATCCTGGTTTCGGGGCTGCGCGAATATTTGGCGGCATTGAAAGTCTCGGTGCCGGTGACGCAGCTCGCCAAATGGAAGACCGCCATCCAGATGGTCGCCATCGCCTTCCTGCTGGCTGGGCCTGCCGGCGACAAGATCTTCCCGCTGACCACGCAGACCGGACTGGTGCTGCTGTGGATCGCAGCCCTCGTCACGCTCTACACCGGCTACGACTATTTCCGCGCCGGCCTCAAGCACATCATGGACGAGTGAGATGATCACCCGGCTCATTTATTTCGCCTGGGTGCGCGAACGGATCGGCAAGCCGGAAGAGGATGTCGAACTGCCCGCCGGTATCGAGACGGTGGCCGACCTCCTGCGCTGGCTGAAATCGCGTGGCGAGGAATATGAGCACGCGCTGCAATATCCTGATGTGATCCGCGTCGCCATCAACCAGGAACATGTCGAGCATCGCGAGAAGATAGCCGGCGCGCGCGAGATCGCGCTGTTTCCGCCGATGACCGGGGGCTGACACCATGTCCGGCGCGCCGACGGTGCGCATCCAGCGCGACGATTTCGACGTTGCCGCCGAGATCGCGAAACTGACCGGGGGTCGCGCCGACATCGGCGCCGTGGTGTCCTTCTCAGGACTTTGCCGCGACGAGCAGGGCCAGCTGTCGGCGCTGGAACTCGAGCACTATCCAGGCATGGCCGAGGCCGAAATCAGCCGGATCGCCGGCGAGGCGCTTCAGCGCTGGCCGTTGCAAGGCCTGACCGTCATCCATCGCCACGGCAAGATCGCATCGGGCGAAAACATCGTGCTGGTGGTGGCGGCGTCCTCGCACCGGCAGGCGGCGTTCGAAGCGGCCAATTTCCTGATGGATTTCCTGAAATCGCGTGCACCCTTCTGGAAGAAGGAGCACCGCGTGGACGGCACCGATGGCGGCTGGGTCGAGGCCAAGGACGCCGACGACCAGGCTGCGGCGCGCTGGAAGGCGCGGCCCGAATAAATCTCGGCGCAGCCATGTATTGACCGCATTCCCTTGGCCAAATCGCATCGGCAAAAAGGGAGCAAGGGCATGCTGGACAGGATCGCCGAATTCTTCGTCTTCGGTTTTGTGCCGCTGGTTATCGGCGTTCTGGCCGTTCCCGAGCCTTCCGTCGCCGCCGAGAAAACCCTGAAGGGCGAGGTGATGTATCGCGAGCGCATCGCGCTGCCGCCCAACGCCGTGCTGTCGGTTCAACTTGCCGATGTATCGCTGGCCGATGCGCCGGCCGCCATTGTCGGCGAGCGCAAGGTAGCGCCGGCCGGCCAGGTGCCGATCAAGTTCGAGATCAGCTTCGATCCAACGGTGATCCGGCCCAACATGACCTATGCGCTGCAGGCGCGCATCACCGCCGACGACAAGCTGCTGTTCGTCACGGACTCGCGCTATCAGGTCGATCCGCTCAGCGAGGCGCCGCACGCCATTGTGCTGAAAATGGTGGCGCCGAGCGACAAGCCGACCTCGGCCTCGCTGTTCGGCCAGAGCTGGCTAGTCGAATATATCGACGGTATCGGCGTGATTTCGGAGCCGCAGGCGACGTTCCGGGTCAGCGAAGCCGGCAAGGCGGGCGGCAGCGGCCCGTGCAACGCCTATTTCGCCACCGCCAAAGTCGATGGCGAGACCATCGTCATCAGCGACATCGGCTCGACCTACAAGGCCTGCGCGCCGGAGATCATGGCCGAGGAAAAGGCCATGTTCGAGGCGCTCGCCAAGGCGGCGTCATACCGTGTCGATGGCGGCAAGCTGATCATCGCCGACAAAGACGGCCGCGACATTTTGCGATTCAACGCAGCGAGTTGATCACGGGCAGCAACGAAAAAGGCCGGCAATGAGCCGGCCTTTTTATTCAAAGCTGATGGTCGGCTCAGCCGACGATCTCGGTGTCCGAGAACCAGTACTTGATCTCCTGGACGGCGGTTTCCGGCGCGTCGGAGCCGTGCACGGAATTCTCGCCGATCGACAGCGCGTGCACCTTGCGGATGGTGCCTTCGGCGGCGTTGGCTGGATTGGTGGCGCCCATCACTTCGCGGTTCCTGGCGATGGCGTTCTCGCCTTCCAGAACCTGCACGATGGTCGGCGCCGACGACATGAATTCCACCAGTTCGCCGAAGAACGGACGATCCTTGTGGACGGCGTAAAAGCCTTCGGCCTCGCGGCGGCTCATCCATACCCGACGTGAGGCAATGACGCGCAGGCCGGCCTCTTCCAGCATCCTGGTGATGGCGCCGGTAAGATTGCGCCGGGTCGCGTCCGGCTTGATCATGGAAAAGGTGCGTTCGATCGCCATTGGTCATCCTTGTGATGAAGAGAGGAATTGGGTGATGAAGAGAGGAATTGGGTGATGAAGAGTGGAATTGGGAGTGGCGGGCTCTATACAAGCCGCCCGGCCCATTGCCAAGGGGACGCGCCCCGGCAGCGTTATTCGGCCGCGACCGCCCGCATGGCTGTTCGCAACGCTCTGGTCAAAGGCAAGGCTTTGCGGGAAAATGGCGATTGCGCAGGCACGCACGGTTTCGAAGGGAAATCAGCGGAACGGAAAGACATCGGACCATGTTTGACGGGACGCGCTGGCCCTACCACCACCTCAGGCCGGGCGACATAAAAGGGAGCCTATTGGTTATCGGCATTTTTGCTGCCGTGGGCCTTGTTCTGCTGCTCTTTCTGGGTCGCCGCACAGATACGAACTTCGGCTTCGGCCCCGAATGGCAATGCACGCCGATGCCGAAGGGCGACCCGATCTGCGTCAAGCTGGTCGGCAAAGAAGAGACGAAGTGATGGGCAGCCTTACCGCCTGATCACCACCGGCTGCCGCCGCTGCTCCCAGCCCTCGCGTTCCAGCGTCGGCAGATCATGCTCCTCGCTGGCATAGCCGAGGCAGAAATAGCCGATCAGCGTCCACTCAGGCGGGGTGTCCAGGATTGCGGCCATCTCGGCGGCGTCGAGGATCGACACCCAGCCCATGCCGATGCCTTCAGCCCGCGCCGCCAGCCACAATGTGTGCACCGCCATGACGGCCGAATAGTCGATGGTTGCCGGCATCGTCATGCGGCCGAGCCCATGGCCCTGTTGCGTCGTGCGGTCGGCGAAAACCGCGAACTGGCAGGGCGCTTCATTGAGACCGGCGAGCTTCAGCCGGGCATAGAGAGCGGCGCGCTCGCCCGAAAAGCATGCCAGCGCCTCGGCATTGCAGCGCTCGAAACAGTCTCTCACCGCGCCCCGCCGCTCGGCGCTGTCGACCACCACGAAGCGCCACGGCTGGCTGAGACCGACGGACGGCGCGATGCTGGCAAGCTCCAGCAGCCGCTCCAGCGTACCCTCGGGCAAAGCCGTCCGCTCGAAGCGCCGCACATCCCGGCGCCAGCGCAGCAGCGTGACCAGCCCGGCGCGAAAATCATCGGTGAAATCGGGGGGTGGTGGCATGGCGATCAGGAGACTTGTGTGGGGAATAGGCAGTAGGCAGTAGGCAGTAGGCAGTAGGCAGTAGGCAGTAGGCAGTACAGCGCTCGGACCCTATTGCCTACTGCCTATTCCCTAAGCTGCTGCCGCCGCCTCCTTCCAGCAATGCGGGCTGAACGGACGGGTCGCGTCGTGTCCGACGAGTTCATGGAACAGAATGGTCATTGGCGGCTGCGCCCTCGCGGTCTAATTAGTCGCCTGCGGCTGAAGCGGAACTCGTCGGCGGGAAAAAAGATGAAACAGCATTTCATGATGTTCGCGGCCTACAATCAATGGGCCAATGGCCGCATCTACGATGCCGTGACCGAGCTCGACGAGGAAGAGTTCAACCGCAATGTCGGTGCCTTCTTCGGCTCCATGATGGGCACGCTCAATCATCTGCTCGCCACCGACCGCATCTGGATGAAACGCTTCACCGGCGAGGGTGACGCGCCGACGAAGCTCGACGCCATCCTGCACCGGGCGCTGCCTGGCCTCAGGCTGGCGCGTGAGGCCGAGGACAGGCGGATCGCCGACTGGGTGGGCGCCTTGAGCGACAAGGCCTTGTCCGGCCGCTTTTCCTACATGACCGTTTCCGACATGCGCACCGTCTCGCAAAGACTGGCGCCGGCGCTGGGCCACGTCTTCAATCACCAGACCCATCACCGCGGCCAGGCGCACGCCATCCTGACCATTCTCGGCCGGCCTTCGGTGCAGCTCGACCTGGCGTTTTTCCAACGCACCGACGAAGGCCGCGCCTACGCCTGATTTCTTGACCGCGGTTTGCGTTTGAAGACGCCGGACGCGACATCCCTCGGTGCTTTGTGCCATCTGCGACCTGGCCGCCGATACCAGTGAACCGCCTCTGGACGCGACGGACAGCGCCAAAGCCTCAACCTCCAGCCTGAATCCCAAGCCGGGTTTTTGAAGCCCGTGGTTGCACGACGCTGCCAGGTGGCTTGTGCCGCCCTTTGGCGCCGCCCCTTGCTCGGCCGGCCGCTACAACCTGCTCCATTTTTCAGTAGAGTTTCTATTTAATAAATTCAACAAAGTTTAAATATTGAAGCAAAAACATATTTTTTTTTAGAAACCGAGTACACTGATTGAGAACTACAACGGCCTATGTCGAAAAAAATAAAGAAACTATAAGGAAGACTCGTGCGTAGCTGTGAGTGCATAAGCATATGTCTGCTTTGGTTTGCTGGCATGTTGCAATGCACAAAGCAGAACGGCAACAAGGAGAGTGTCATGGTTAATATCACTCAGAAAATCGCTAGAGCACTGGCGGCGGGTGCAATTATCGTTATTTTTGCCGCTCACGCGAATGCAGGAGGCGGAATTGGCGTCGGTGTCGGCGCATCTATCGGCGGTGCTGGCGGCATCAATGCAGGTGTTGGCGCTTCGATCGGCGGAAGCGGCGGGGTCAAGGCCGGTGCCGGCGCCTCGGTCGGCGGCAGCGGCGGTATCAAGGCGGGTGCTGGCGCAACGGTCGGCGGCAATAGCGGCGTTACTGCGGGCCTCGGCGCCTCAGTCGGCGGTAGCAGCGGCATCAAGGCCGGCGCTGGCGCGACGGTCGGCGGAGCCGGTGGCATCAAGGCCGGTGTTGGGGCCACGGTCGGCGGCAGCGGAGGTATCAAGGCCGGTGTCGGCGTCAACGTCGGCAGCGGCATCAACGTCGGTGTCGGCGTCGGCATTGGCGGAACGCCGGGCACGCCCGGTACCCCCGGCACTCCAGGAACTCCTGGAACACCAGGCACCCCTGGGACACCCGGTGTCGTCGCCAGCATGTCGAACAGCCAGCTGACACGTATGAAGAAGCGCTGCGTCGATGTGCTCGCCAGCGAGGGCACCTACGACAGCGATCTGCGGCAGCTATGCCTTATGATCTCGCGTCGCTGAGACAGGTTTCGCCGGGAGTGTCGAGCCAGCCGTGAGGCTTTACGGCACTCTCCTACCGCATGGCCCAGACTTCCCGAGGGACATGCGCTGACGAGAAGCCTCCGGCCAGTCGGAAAGCCCGCCGCGCAAGTGGCGGGCTTTTTGTCGCCACTCACAAGGCAACCGATCGCGCCTTTCGATTGCCGGAGCGTTTTATCGTTTAACGGAAACGGTGAAACGCGCTATCCCTTTGTCTTGGCAATTCTCAGGGAAAGCGCTGCGCACTTTTCCCGGGAAAGTCGCTAGCGCTTTTGCTGGCATTGATCTGGTTAACCACATTCGAATTGCAGGTAAGATTTTAGGGTTTCATTTGTGTTCCCGCTGCAAAATGGCGAACACAGTGGGAGAAATGGCATGCGGGTCGATCTTTCGCCCACGAGCTTGGGCAGGGTCATAGCAGTCACGGTTGTCGGCACGGCGATCTGTATCGCGGCGGCCTTCCTTGTCGATTCCTACAATTTTCCGTCGCTGTCGCCCGAAGCGTTGCGCTGGGCGCAGCTCACCGACCTGTTGCTGCCGCTCTTGCTGGGTGGATCGTTCTTCTCTTTCCTGATGTACAAGATGCGCCAGCTGGCGATCGCCCAGAAGAATCTGAGCATCGTCGCGGCGACCGACAGCCTGACCGCGGTGTTCAACCGCGGCGCGTTTTCGATGCTGGTCGAGGCCTATCTCGAACAGGCGCGCAGCCAGGCCGTCGTCGATGCCGGCGCCCTGCTGATCGTCGACGCCGATCATTTCAAGACCATCAACGATCGATTGGGCCACGATTGCGGCGATCAGGCGCTCAAGCTGATTGCGCAGACGATCAAGGCCCAGTTGCGCGGCGCCGACATCGTCGGGCGCATCGGCGGCGAGGAGTTCGCCATCTTCCTGCCTGGCGCCGACCCGTCGCAGTCCTGGCTGGTTGCCGAGGGGATCCGGCGGCGCATCCGCGAGGTCGAGTTTGCCCCGGATGGACGGCCCTGTCCGCTCTCGGTGAGCATCGGTGGCGTCGCCTTCAGCGGACCCACCACCTATGCCGACATGTTCCTGACGGCCGACCGGCACCTCTACAAGGCCAAGTCCAACGGCCGCGACCAGGTCAGTTTCGAAACGACCGGGCCGCGCGCCCTGCTGGCCGGTGATCCGACGTTGCATTGAAATGCGGGCGCCAGGCGAGGCTCCGGTCGGGCGCAGGCGCTTTTCAAACTGATCGCGGCAATGCGACCTGGAACACGCAGCGGCGCCGTCAGCTTCCATGGTGTCGACTGCAGCAGGCCTCGTTCCTTAACGCAAGTGTTTCGGTCTAATGGTGGCGCTGCGATCCGTTGGCCTGCCGCATCGATATGATGCCTTCAGATGTACCTAAAATAGTCCTCGCTTGCTGCGTCCGCCGCTGCTTGCGGGTTGGCCGTCCATTTCTGCTTCGAGGTGTGGATCAACCCGATGGCGAAACGGTGGCTGCAGCGTCGCTCGCTATCGCGCGTGGTACCCGCCTCGGCGGCTTGTACCGTTATCCACTGCTCATAGATCGGATGAGTCAGTGATCCAGAAGTCGGCCTAAACTGTTGGAACGACAATTACTTAGAGAACAAATAATCCGTAGAGTTTCCGTTGTTCCATCCTTTCATTTTCCTGATCAGCCATAATGGATTTGTGTCTGACGTCTCAAAGGCCAGTTAATATCTCAGAAATGGGCAAGCAATGCAAAAACTCAAAGGAATTTTAACACGGCATCTAGGCCGGGGGCCTTTTTCACTCCTCGAGTTCGCCTCAAGGTATGGATGCGTGACGCGGCACCTTGTAAAGGATGAAGACATCGATCTCGTCAGTTCCGATTATCCACAAGCGATTTCTTTCCTGGCGAACGAATTCAAGGTTAAAGCCATTTAGTCGCGATCGATACCGGAGGAGGCAGTTTTTGGCCGGCTCTATGATGCAGTCTTTGCGCTTTCATTCTTTTCCACATGCCGATAACAACTGGTCGCGATGGCTGGTTCGTCTGTTCAGCTTTGTGCGGCCTGGTGGCATTCCGATTTCACAACTCACGGCTCGCGAACCCTGCCTTTTCTTCAAATGGAGACGCCACCGAGTGAATTTGGCTTTCGGTTTGCATTTGAACAGTGAACAGGCCGACATCGCGGTTGAGAAATACGGCATGGGCCATGGATCTTGGGTTCGTGATCAAACTATCTCAAGACGCTTCCAATGCCGAGTTACTCCAAGATGAAGTGGACGCTTGGTGGGATCACCAAGACGTGTTTGTCGTTCGACGTCTGCCGGCAAGTCCGAGTGATCTTTTTTGCTGGGCAGGCCTGGTCCCGGCCGTCTCAGACGGCGTAGCCGCCATAACCGTGTGCGACCGGCTTGACCGAGACGGCCGGCTGGACCGCGGGCCAGAGGATGCCTGCCGTGACCGCAAAGGTGATCAGGGCATCGCGTGCGGCCTCGGTCGAGATTTCTCCGGCGCGCGCCGCCTCGCAAGCCCTCACGGCCGCGCCATAGCTCAGGCGCCGGCGTGACGGCGGAAATTCGGTCAGGAAATCATGCATGTCGAACAGCGAGGCGAGCATGCGTTTGTGGCCGGCGCCAACGCTAACGGCAACGGGGGTGAAGAACATCGCGTCGTGCATTCTGGCCTCTCTGGATGGGCGGAAGGGCGGCGGCCGCCGCCCTCCGATCGCGGGTTGGACGCCAGAAAACGCGGCTGGCGGCCCGAGGTTCCCTGAGAGATGCCATGACAGGACGATTTGCTCTTGAGGTCGCTCCCTGCCGGCATTCACGGTTGCGGCTATTTCCACATGCCGCGCATGCGGGCGCCGAGGTCGACGCGGACTTCAGGTCTGTGGCGCGGATCGTCCTTGGCGTGGACGCTCGCCCACGAGGTCTGCTCGAAAGCGCCGAGGATCGAGGCCGGGATGAAACGGGTTCGCGAGGCGTAGACGTGGCGGTCGCCGCGCGCTGCCTGGCCGTGGGTGAAGAAGCGCTGCGGCGTCACCAGATGCAGGCCGTCCTTGGCCCGCGTCATAGCGACGTAAAGCAGCCGGCGCTCCTCCTCGATGTCTTCCTTGGTGCCGACGCCGAGATCGGCCGGGATGCAGCCATCGACGGTGTTGAGCACGAAGACGTTCTTCCATTCCTGGCCCTTGGCCGAATGAATGGTCGACAGGATCAGATAGTCCTCGTTGCGGTGCGGCGGCCCGGCCTGGTCGCTGGTCGCATCCGGTGGATCCAGCGTCAGCTCGGTCAGGAAGCGCTCGCGCGAAGCATAGCCGGAACCGATCTGCTCGAGCTGCATGAGGTCGGTCCGCCGCGTCGTCGCATCCTCGTGGATGCGCTCAAGATGCGGCTCGTACCACAGCCTGACCTGTTCGAGATCGGCCGGCCATTTCCCCGACCGGGCGCGCAGGCCGGAATAAAGCGCAACGAAGGCTGGCCAGTCCTCAGCCGCGCGTTGCGGCGGCCGGTAGCGGGCCAGCCCCATTTCCTCGTCGAGCGATGTCGCCATGGTCTCGACGATGGTGCTCGCCGCCGAAGGGCCGATGCCGGGCAGGAGCTGCAGCACGCGGAAGCCGGCGACGCGGTCGCGCGGGTTCTCGGCAAAACGCAGCACCGAAAGCACGTCCTTGACGTGGGCGGCGTCGAGGAATTTGAGCCCGCCGAACTTGACGAAGGGGATGTTGCGGCGCGTCAGTTCGATCTCCAGCGGGCCGCCGTGGTGCGAGGCGCGAAACAGCACCGCCTGCGATTTCAGCACCGTGCCGGCCTCGCGCTCGGCCAGGATGGCCTGGCAGACATAGTTCGCCTGCTCGGCCTCGTCGCGCACGCTGACCAGTTTCGGCCTTTGCGAGGATTTGCGCTCCGACCAGAGGTTCTTGGTGAAGCGCTCCGACGCCTCCGAGATGACCGCGTTGGCTGCCGCCAAAATAGTCACGGTCGAGCGGTAGTTGCGCTCCAGCATGATGACATCGGCGGCTCGCGCGAATTGTTGCGGGAAATCGAGGATGTTGCGCACTTCCGCGGCGCGAAACGAATAGATCGACTGCGCGTCGTCGCCCACCACTGTCAGTCCGGCGCCGTCCGGCTTCAGCGCCGAAAGGATCGAGGCCTGCAGCCGGTTGGTGTCCTGGTATTCGTCGACCAGCACATGGTCGAAACGCGAGCCCAGATGCGCCGCGATCTCCGGCTCGGCGGCCATTTGCGCCCAGTAGAGCAGGAGGTCGTCGTAATCGAGCACGTTCTGCGCCTGCTTGGCCTCGACATATCGGGCGAACAGAGCCTTCAGTTGTTCGGCCCAGCCGGCACACCACGGAAAGGCCGAACCCAGCACCTCGCCAAGCGGCGCCTGCGCGTTGACAGCGCGCGAATAGATCGCCAGGCAGGTGCCCTTGGTCGGAAAACGGCTTTCGGTCTTCGAGAATCCAAGTTCATGCCGGGCAAGATTCATCAGGTCGGCGGAATCCTCGCGGTCGTGAATGGTAAAGGCCGGGTCGAGGCCGATCGTCAGCGCATAGTCGCGCAATAGCCTGGCGCCGATGCCGTGAAACGTACCGGCCCAGCTCAGCGCGTCGGCGATGACGGACGCGTCTCGGCCCAGCACCTCGCCGGCGATGCGTTCGACCCGCCTGGCCATTTCGGTGGCGGCGCGGCGCGAGAATGTCATAAGCAGAATGCGTCTGGGATCAGCGCCCTTGACGATCAGATGCGCGACCCGGTGGGCGAGCGTGTTGGTCTTGCCGGAGCCGGCGCCGGCGATCACCAGCAGCGGCCCGGCGATCTGGCCGTCGCCATGTTCGACAGCGAGCCGCTGCTCGGCGTTGAGCTTCGCCAGATAGGCGGGCCGCAAGGACGAATCATTGATGGCGATGGTCATCGCCTATCAAGCATCGTTTCCGCTTTGTTCGCAACGGGCGGAAGTCGCCCTTACCGCCGTGGCGCGACACCCGTTGCCGCCGACTGGCGCCGCAAGGCGGCGCGTTCGTCGCCAGGCACCGGCAACGGATCGAAATTGTCAGGCACGTCCTTGATGATCTCCTTGGCGATGCGATAGGTCGCGTAAGCGAAAAGGCCGGTAATGAGCAGACGGATCATGGCGCGATCTCCTTTGGGCAACCAACCTCAGAGCCGCCGTTTGGTTCCAGCCGACGCGGCGTCGTTTGCGAGCGTGCAACCAAAGCCGAACCACCTCGTTGCCTTACGAAGAACCACCTCGTTGCCTTACGAAGGAGAGGGCAGACCTAGGAGGTCGCCATGAAGAGGCTTCTGATTCTGTTGGCCGCCAGCTTGGCGCTCGCCGCCTGCGACGGCGACATCCAGCCAACCAAAGCCCCGGTGCTCGATCAAACCCCGCAGACGGATTCGGCGCCAAAGCCGGCGGCCAGCGGCGATCAGCCGGCGCAATGATCGTTTTAGCGGGACGACAAGGCTGAAGGTAGCCTTCGGGAGAAGAAGGCCGGCGCCGCTTGGGAGGTGAGCTGATAGCGCCGGCCAGGCGGATATCAGGTCCGCCGCAACAACCGAAGATAGCTGAGTCTCTCGCCTGCGTCATGAGGTGGCAGTTTTCGTGCCGGTTCTGCTCGTGCCGTCTGCGCAAAACCAGCTGAAACGGCCGCAAATCCCGCAAGGCCGCGGAAAGAATCCGACCTCAGGCAATGGCCTTGCGCAGCACCGGGCCGCTGGCAATCCCGGCGTCCAGCTGGCACTGCGTCAGCGCCGCCTCGGCCATGATCCACTGTTTGAACAGTTCCACCTTGCGCGTGTAGGGCGCGGTGACCGGGCAGACGAAATACCAGCCGGCGGTGTTGGGGTGATGCACGGCAAACGGCGCCACCAGTCTCTCTGCGCGGATCTCGCTCGCCATATAGGCGCGGTTGGCGACTGCAAAGCCCATGCCGGCATTGGCCGCCTCATAGGACATCATGCAGGAATCGAAATAGATGCTCTTGGTCTCGCCGAGCACGGAACTCGCGCCGGCAAAACCCAGCCACGACTGCCAGTTCTGCGTGCAGGTGTCGGAATGCAGCAGCGTGAAATGCCTGAGGTCGTCGGGCGTCACCTTTGACGGCGGCCTATCGCCGAGAACCTCGTGGAACAGCTTCCTGCTGCACACCGGCGTCAAATCCTCCTTGAACAGCAGGTCCGCTTTGAGGTCGGGAAAGCTGCCGTCGCCATAGCGGATCTCAAGGTCGAACTCGGAGGTGGCGAACTCATTGGTGGCGTAGGAGGTCGAGACGCGCATCTCGATTTCGGGATATTGCCGCTGGAACAGCGGCAGGCGGGCAAACAGCCAGCGCGCCGCGAACGTCGGCAGCACCGAAATCTTCAGCACATGCGCCTGCGACTGTCCGGTCGCCTCCATGCTGGCCGCCACGATGCGCTCCAGCGCCTCGCGAACGCGCGACACATAGGTCTCGCCTTCGGGTGTCAGCGACACCGCATTGCCACCGCGCTGGAAGATCTTGAAGCGCAGCTGGTCCTCGAGGCTTTTAACGCGCTGGCTGACGGCGGAGGCAGTAATAAACTGCTCTTCGCCGGCGCGCGTGAAGTTACGGTGCCGGGCGGCACTTTCGACAATCTTCAGCGAATTGAGGTTGACCTGACTGAGCAGACGCACGCGTTTCGACCTTAAGCTGGGCTTACACTAGCACCAGCATTCCTAATTTTACAGGGGTGGGGAAATTAATCGACAGTTTACCAAGTGATGCCCCCATCCTGGAGAAGTAGAATGAACGCCCATACCATACCTGAACTGCGCTACGCGATGAGCCGAGAAGCCATTATCGGTCATGAGACGGCCTGGAAAGTGTCCGGTTTCGGCGTTGCGCAGTATCTGCATGGCTACGACCCGGCGCTGCTGGCGGCGATCGAAGAGGCGGCGTTGAAGCTCAAGGCCAGCCACGCCGTGCACAAGCACCTCGACCTTACCTTCATCACCGGCGCCGACCGTTTTATCCCGGAGATCAAGGAGTTGCTGCATGACAAGCTGCGCCTGGAACGTCTGTCCGACATGATGGGCACCAAGCTCGAGCCCTATCCGCTGTCGATCGTCGGCTCGACCGTCACTTTCATGAATCCCAAGGACGGCGCCGTCGATTGGCATTGCGACGGTGTCCCGGTCACCGAACTCATTCCGCTGTCGATCAGCAATCCGCTGGTCGGCGGCCATCTCGAAATCTACTGCGACGATTCCGAGACCGGCCGCGCCATCCTTGAATCCGGCCGCGAGATTCCGCGCAACCAGGTCATGCGCATCGACCACAAGATGAACTACGCCACACTCGGCCAGTTTCTCGGTGTGCTGCACCGCACCGCGCCGATCCAGCTCGGCTCGCGCGTCACGCTGGTCCTCAACCAGCGCTCTGTGGCCAAGCCCTATGTCGACGACAATCGCATGTTCTATCTCGCAGCCGATAATGATCACGATCGCGAATGGGTCAACGAACTGGCCGAAGACGTCTGGACGAACCAGCTGCCGGCCTATCGGCGCTTCGAGGAAGAACGTCCCGTTGCGGCGGCGGCCGATGCGCCGGTCCCGGGCGGGTCAAGGGAATCCTGGTAGCCAGAGCATAGAAGTGGACGCCGGTTTGGCCGTCGGTAACATCATGGTCGGCGATAAGGACAAGGCACCGTCTCGGCGATTCCGGGATGGATCGGGCTCGCCATCGGCCCTGGTCTTCGCCGCCGGCGCGGTCGCCCTGTGGTCGACCAACGCGCTGGTCGGCAAATCGCTGCTGGCCAGCCATCCGGTGTCGCTGGTGCAGTTGCTGCAATTTTGTGGAGCGGCTCTGGTGTTCGCCGTCATCCATCTGGCGAGCCGGAAGAGGGGCCTGCAAGACGCAGCCTTTTCCAAGGGTGCTGACGGCACCCTGGCGCCGGTCGCGGTCGGCTTTATTGGCCTGGTCGGCACCATGGTGCTGCAATACATCGCCTTTGCGTCCATGCCGGTGATCGAGGCCAATCTCGTCGCCTACACCTGGCCGCTGATGGTCGCGGCGGCGGTCATCGTGCTGGGCAAGCGGCAACGCCCCGTGCTGCTGGGTTTGACTGCCGTGCTCGGCTTTGTCGGCGTGGCGCTGGTGATCTCGGGTGGCCGCGGCCAGCCTTTTCTCCAGGGCAGCATCGTCGGCTATCTCGCTGCCTTCGGCTCGGCGCTGTGCATGGCCTTCTATTCGATTGCGGTCGCCCGCCTGGCCACACCGTCGGAGCGTTTGCTTTTGCCTTCGGCATTGGTCGGCGTCGGCCTGACCTTGCTGTGGTGTATTCACGACGGCGCAGCCTGGCCATCCAGCGAGCACCTCCTGCTTGGCCTCTATCTCGGCGCCGGTCCGATGGGGCTGGGATATTATTTCTGGTCGCGCGCCTTGAAGCTTGAAGGCGGCGGCAAGGTTGCGGTCATCGCCTATCTGACCCCGATCGCATCGACGCTGCTGCTGACACTTTCGGGCGAAAGGCTGACGCTGACCACGATAGCCGGTGCGGTCCTCGTCATCGGCAGCTGTATTGCGGTGGGCATAGAACGCTCGGAGGCTGAACATGCTTGACGACGATGAACGCCTCGCCAGACAGGAAGCATTCTGGCTGCTCAAGGAGTTCGGCGCCGAGGCGCCGCTCTACGCCGCCATGAAGGCCGAAAAGGCGATAGAGCAAAAAGATTTCGGCCGGTGCGCCCGCTGGAAGCGCATTCTGGACATACTGGCCGACTCTAAACCTGCGGCGTCCGTGCAGTTGAAATCTGCTGGCGCGAAGTCGGCCGTTTCCAAGTATTAGATTTTCTAATTTGCAACGTTGCAACCTGTTGTGGAAACATCCTCCTGTTCCGATTCTTGATCGTTTATTGAGACTTTAGCGACCCGTTGGGGGGTGCAGCTAGGTCGATACATCAAGAGAAGTCTTAAAAAAAGCCGGCAACTTCATGACCGGCGGGAGAAACAGAATTGCACACCATCGACAGCAAGACCGCTATTGAACTGACTGCTGACATCGTCTCGGCCTATGTCGGCAACAATCCTCTCCCTGCGTCTGGCCTGCCGGATCTGATTGCCAGCGTCAGCGCATCGGTGCGCAAGCTGGGCAGCATTGCCGCCGTGGAAAGCCCCGCGCTGAACCCGGCTGTCAATCCGAAGCGGTCGGTGTTTCCCGACCACATCGTCTGTCTGGAAGATGGCAAGAAATTCAAGTCGCTGAAGCGCCACTTGATGACCGACCATGGTCTCAGCCCGGAGGAATATCGTGGCAAATGGGGCTTGCCGTCGGACTATCCGATGGTGGCGCCGAACTACTCCGCGACCCGTTCGGCACTGGCCAAGTCTTCGGGCCTCGGCCGCAAGCCGGCCGTTCCGGCCGCCGCGGCCAAGGTGACGAAGCGCAAACCCAAAGCCTGAACCAGGCAGCCTCTGAAAAGTCAGTCTGCTGTTTGCAATGGACGGCGCGCTTAAGGCGCGCCGTCTTCATGCCTTATGCCCCCGCCGGCGCCCAGGCCCTTGCGAAGCGCCGCCCTCCCGTGCAAAAGCCCCGGCATGCTTATCATCAACGATCTTTCGCTCCGCATGGCCGGACGCTTGCTTCTCGATCATGCCTCGCTGACCTTGCCGGCCGGCACCAAGGCCGGCCTCGTCGGCCGCAACGGCACCGGCAAGACGACGCTGTTCAAGGCCATCACCGGCGACTTTCCCTCCGAGACCGGCTCGATAAGCCTGCCCAAGAACACCCGCATCGGCCAGGTGGCGCAGGAAGCGCCCGGCACCGAGGAGCCGCTGATCGAAATCGTGCTCAAGGCCGACCTCGAGCGCACCGCATTGCTCGAGGAGGAAAAGACCGCCACCGACGCGCACCGCATTGCCGACATCCATATGCGGCTGGCGGATATCGATGCGCATTCGGCGGAATCCCGCGCGGCCACCATCCTCGCCGGCCTTGGCTTCGACGACGCCGCGCAGCGCCGCCCGGCCTCGTCCTTCTCCGGCGGCTGGCGCATGCGCGTCGCGCTTGCCGCCGTGCTGTTTGCCGAGCCCGACCTTCTGCTGCTTGACGAGCCGACCAACTATCTCGATCTCGAAGGCACGCTGTGGCTGGAAAACTATGTTTCGAAATACCCGCACACGGTGCTTCTGATTTCGCACGATCGCGACCTGCTCAACCGCGCCGTCAATTCCATCGTTCATCTCGACCAGAAGAAGCTGACCTTCTGGCGCGGCGGCTACGACCAGTTCGAGCGCCAGTACACCGAGCAGAAGGAGTTGCAGGAGAAGGGCCGTGTCAAGCAGGAAGCCGCGCGCAAACACATGGAGTCCTTCGTCGAACGCTTCCGCGCCAAGGCTTCGAAGGCGAGACAGGCGCAGTCGCGCATCAAGGCGCTGGAGAAGATGAAGCCGATCGCGGCGATCGTGAACGACACGGTGAGGCCGTTCTCTTTCCCGGAGCCGGTGAAAACGGTGGCGTCGCCGATCATTGCCTTGAACAACGTCAATGTCGGCTACACCGAGGGCCAGCCGATCCTGAAGAAGATGACGCTGCGCATCGATGCCGACGACCGCATCGCGCTGCTCGGCGCCAACGGCAACGGCAAGTCGACCTTCGCCAAGCTTCTGTCGGGCCGGTTGAAGCAGGAGAGCGGCACCATGACGGTCGCGCCGGGCCTGAAAGTGGCTATCTTCGCGCAGCATCAGCTCGACGATCTCAGGCCTGATGAAAACGCCTATGAGCATGTCCGCCGGCTGATGCCGGAGGCGCCGGAATCCAAGGTACGTGGCCGCGTCGCCCAGTTCGGTCTCACCACCGAGAAGATGAACACCGCCGCCAAGGACCTGTCCGGCGGCGAGAAGGCGCGCCTGCTGATGGGCCTGTCGGCCTTCGAAGGCCCGAACCTGTTCATCCTCGACGAGCCGACCAACCATCTCGACATCGACAGTCGCGAATCGCTGATCCATGCATTGAACGAGTTTCCCGGCGCCGTCATCCTGATCTCGCATGACCGCCATCTGCTGGAAGCGACCGCCGACCGGCTGTGGCTGGTCAAGGACGGGGCGGTCAACCCGTATGACGGCGACCTTGAGGACTACAAGACGCTGGTCACCGGCGTGTCCGGCGACCGACGCGGCAAGCGCGAGGCCGAGAAGGCATCAAAGGCCGATCGCCGCCGCGATGCAGCCGCGCGCCGCGCCGCCTTTGAGCCGCTGGCCAAGGAAATACGCGCCACCGAAGCGCTGATGGACCGCATCCGCAAGCGCATCGACCTGATCGAGGACGAGCTCGCCAACCCGGCCGTCTACGAAAAGGATCCCTCGACCGCGACCCGGCTGGCCAAGGAGCGCTCGCAACTGGCACAGCAGCTTGCCGGTCACGAGGAAAAGTGGCTGACCATGTCGGCCGAGTATGAGGAAGGCACGGCGGAGTGATTTACCCTCCCCCTTGTGGGGAGGGTCGATCCGCAAAGCCGAGCGGGGCGGGGGTCTGCGCCGCACCCCACCCCGGCGCTGCGCGCCGACCCTCCCCATCAAGGGGAGGGTAAGATCTGGCCCTACACGCCGCCTGCGAAACCCGCTAAAAACGCCGCATGAACCAGCACGCCAAGCTCAGAATCGGCCACTCCGCCTGTCCGCATGATTGCCCTTCGACCTGCGCGCTCGAGGTCGAGCTGCTCGATGGCAACCGCATCGGCCGTGTCCATGGCGCCAAGTCCAATACGTATACGGCTGGCGTCGTCTGCGCCAAGGTCGCGCGCTATGCCGATCGTGTCCATCATCCGGACCGACTGCTGAAGCCGCTGATGCGCGCCGGCGCCAAGGGCGACGGCGTCTGGAAGGAATCCAGCTGGGAAGCGGCACTCGACGTCGTCGCCGAGAACTTCATCGCGGCCGAGGAAAAATACGGCTCCGAGACCGTCTGGCCTTATTTCTATGCCGGCACGATGGGGCTGGTGCAGCGCGACGGCATCGACCGGCTGCGCCATGCGAAAAAATACTCCGGCTTCTTCGGCTCGATCTGCACCAATCTGGCCTGGACCGGCTGGATGATGGGAGCGGGCGCCTTGCGCGGTCCCGATCCGCGCGAGATGGCGAAGTCCGACTGCGTGGTGATCTGGGGCACCAATGCCGTGGTCACGCAGGTCAATGTCATGACCCACGCCATCAAGGCGCGGAAGGAGCGTGGCGCCAGGATCGTCGTCATCGATGTCTACGAGAACGCGACGATGAAGCAGGCCGATATAGGCCTTGTGCTGAAGCCCGGCACCGATGGCGCGCTGGCCTGCGCGGTCATGCATGTGCTGTTCAGGGAAGGCATGGCCGACCGCGCCTATCTCGAAAGATACACCGACGATCCGAAGGGGCTGGAAGCGCATCTGGAGACGCGCACGCCGGAATGGGCTTCCGCCATCACCGGTCTTGCCGTCACCGAGATCGAGGCTTTCGCCCGCCTCGTCGGCACGACGAGGAAAACCTATTTCCGCCTCGGCTATGGCTTTGGGCGTCAGCGCAATGGTTCGGTCAACATGCACGCGGCGTCCTGCATCGCCGCCGTCACCGGCGCCTGGCAATATGAGGGTGGCGGTGCCTTCCATTCCAATTCCGGCATCTTCAAGCTCAACCAGGATGTGCTGGAAGGCACCGCGATGCGCGATCCCAATATTCGCCATCTCGACCAGTCGCGCATCGGTCCGGTGCTGACCGGCGCAGCGGACGCGCTTTACGGTGGCCCGCCGGTGACGGCGATGCTGATCCAGAACACCAACCCGGTGAATGTCGCACCCGAGCAGCGGCTGGTGAAACATGGTTTTCTGCGTGATGACCTGTTCACCTGCGTGCACGAACAGTTCATGACCGACACGGCAAAGCTTGCCGATGTCGTTTTGCCGGCAACGATGTTTCTCGAGCATGACGACGTCTACAAGGGCGGTGGCAACCAGCACATCACGCTCGGTCCCAAGCTGATCGAACCGCCGGAAGGGCCGCGCACCAACCATTTCGTCATCGAGCAATTGGCGCAGCGTCTCGGCGTCGCCGACCGGCCGGGCTTTGGCCTGACCGAGCAGCAGCATATCGACATCATCCTCGGCAAGCGCGGGCTGGGCTCCTTCGCCAGCCTCAAGGAAGACAAATGGGTCGACCTGCAGCCGGATTTCGAGGCGGCGCATTTTATCGATGGTTTCGGCCATGCCGACAAGAAATTTCACTTCCGCGCCAACTGGAGCGGGCAGGCGGCGCCCAACCGGCCGCCGAAAAGCATGGGCCTGTTCGGGCCGGTGGCGGAACTCCCCGAATTCCCCGACCATGTCGACCTGATCGAGGTCGCGGATGCGGAGCATCCGTTCCGGCTGACGACATCACCGGCGCGCAACTTCCTCAATTCGACCTTCTCGGAAACGCCGGTGTCGAAGGCCAAGGAAGGCCGGCCGGAATTGTTGTTGCATCCGGACGACGCTGCCGCGCTTGGCTTGGGCGACGGCGACCGTATCGAGGTCGGCAACCGGCGCGGCGAGGTGGTGCTGCACGCAAAGCTGTTCGAAGGCCTCAAGCGCGGCGTGGTGATCGCCGAGGGCATCTGGCCAAACAGCGCCCATGAGCGTGGCGAAGGCATCAATGTGCTCACCGGCGCCGACGCACCAGCGCCCTATGGCGGTGCGGCCTTCCACGACAACAAGGTCTGGCTGCGGCCGGCTGGCTGAAGCAATTCCAGGAAAAGTGTGAGCGGTTTTCCGTCCGGAATTGCGTAAAAGTGACTGGCTATCCCGGCAGAGGCACCGTCAGCCCCACCCTGACACGGTCCATGGCAACGAAGGTGCGGAATTTTCGGACATTCTTGCTGTCGAAGAACAGTCTGCGCGTCAGGGCCTCATAGGCCCCCATGTCGGCCGCGGTGATGACTAGGATGAAGTCGGCCTCGCCGGTGACGTAGTAGCATTGCTGCACTTCGGGCTCTGCCGAGAATTGCCGCTTGGCCGCGTCGATCAGGTCCGAGCGTTCGCTCTCCAGTTCCACTTCGACGAAGATGGTGATGGGATGGCCGACCGCCGCCGGGTCGACCACGGCGACATTGCCCGCAATGACGCCGGACTGTTCCATGCGCTTGATGCGCCGCTGCACCGCCGGCGCCGACAGGTTGACGGCTTCGCCGATCAGCCGCTGCGGCGTCGTGTTGTCCCGCTGCAGGATGGCAAGGATGGCGAGGTCGAAACTGTCGAGCGAAGGCGATCGAGGCAAAGCGCTATCCTGGCGAAACAAACTTGCATTTCGAAGCGCCAATAACAGCGCTATTTGCGCCTCGGCTGCAATATGATTTCGTCACACCCAAAGGAGGCCACCCGTGTTCCTGCTCAACAGCAATGCCTTGCACCGTCGGCCGCTCGATCCGGTCGAGGCCGAAACGCTGGGGAATGCCGGCGCCGATACGGTCGAGCGCTTTCTGGCCCATCGCGACAATCACCTGGCAACTCCGTTGCATGCATTGCCGACGCTGGCCGGCGAACTCGGCCTCGGCGCCGTCCACATCAAGGATGAAGGCTTTCGCCTCGGTCTCGGCAGTTTCAAGGCGCTCGGCGGCGCCTATGCCGTTTTTCGACTGGTGCTGGAGGAGGCGAGCCGATCGCTTCATCGGCCCGTTGACGTGGCCGATCTCAACCGGTTCGACGTCCGGGCGGTCGCTGCCGGCATGACGGTTGCCTGCGCCACCGACGGCAATCATGGCCGCTCGGTCGCGCAAGGTGCACAGTTGGTTGGCGCGAAAGCGGCAATCTTCGTTCACGCCGGCGTCAGCGAGGCGCGCATTGCAGCAATAGCCCGCTATGGCGCCGAGATGATCCGCGTCGACGGCAATTATGACGACTCGGTCAGGCAGGCCGCCGAGGTTTCAGCGGAGCAAGGCTGGACCGTGGTGTCCGACACCTCCTGGCCGGGCTACGAGCGCATCCCCGGTCTGGTCATGCAGGGCTATACGGCGATCGTGCGCGAAGCGTTGGGCCAGTTGCCGCAGCCGCCGACCCATGTCTTCGTGCAGGCCGGTGTCGGCGGTATTGCCGCCGCCCTGGCCGGCCATCTCGCCATCGTGCTCGGTGACGCCAGGCCGACCTTCATCGTCGTCGAGCCGGCCCGCGCCGCCTGCGTTGTCGCAGCCGCCCGGGCGGGCCACGTGGTCAAGGTCGCACACGATCAGCCGACGGTGATGGCGATGCTCGAATGCTACGAGGCCTCGCAAGTTGCCTGGCGCGTTCTGGCGCGGGTTGCCGATGCCTTCATGACAGTGGATGAGGAGGAGGCGGTCGCGGTGATGCGGCGGCTGGCACGGCCGGCTGGCAATGATCCAGTGATCGTCGCCGGCGAAAGCGGCGGTGTCGGTCTCGCCGGGCTGATCCGCGCCGTGACCGACCACAAGGCCGCGCTCGGGCTCGACGACAAATCCCGCGTGCTGCTGATCAACACCGAAGGCGCCACAGACCCGCATCGCTATACCGAGCTGGTCGGGCAGAGCCCCGCCGATGTGCTGGCCGGCAAGCTGAAGGCCGAGGCATAGCCATGATCGGGATCGATGCACAGCGTCTGCTTGGCCGCATCCGGGAACTCGGCGCCGTTGGCCGCGACAGTGAGGATAGGCTGATCCGGCTCGCCGCCTCCGACACAGACAAACAGGGCCGTGACCTCTTTGTCGGCTGGCTCAGGCAGGCCAAGCTGGAAGTCGCCATCGACCGGGTCGGTAATATCTTCGGCATCTGGCAAAGCCCCGACAATGCCGGGCAGGCGCCACTGCTCATCGGTTCGCATATCGACACCGTCATCGATGCCGGCATCTATGATGGCTGCTACGGCGTGCTGGCCGGGGTGGAGATGATCGAGACGCTGCAGGCTTCGGGCTTCTCGCCGTCGCGCCCGGTCGCGGTCGCCGCCTTCACCAATGAGGAAGGCGTGCGCTATACCCCTGACATGATGGGCTCGCTATGCCATGCCGGTGGCGTCAGCGCCGAGGCCGTGCTGGCCGCCATCGGCACGGATGGCAGCGTGCTCGGCCAGGAACTTGCCCGCATCGGCTATGCCGGCGACCGCGAACCCGGCTTCCTCAAGCCGCACGCCTATCTCGAACTTCATATCGAGCAGGGGCCGGTGTTGGAGCGTGAAGGCGTGCCGATCGGCGCGGTCGAGAATCAGCAAGGCATTTCCTGGCAGCGCATCGCCATCGACGGCGCCGCCAACCATGCCGGCACCACGCCGATGTCGATGCGCAGCGATGCCGGCCATGCCGCCGCCCGCATCATCACTTTCCTGCACGACCGGGCGAAAGCTTCAAATGAACTAACCGTGGTCACCGTAGGCACGATGCGCTTCGAACCCAATGCCATCAACGTCATTCCCTCGCGCGCCGTCTTCACCGTCGACCTGCGCGATCCCGACGAACAGCGCCTGCAGGCGCATGAGGCGGCCCTTGCTGCCTATCTCGAAGACCTTGCCGCAGCCGAGAGCCTGTCGATTTCGGCAGAGCAACTGGCCCGTTTCGAACCGGTGCTGTTCGACATCGGCATCGTCGAACGGATCGAGGCGGCCGCGAAAAACCGCGGTCTTGGCGTCAGGCGCATGACATCGGGCGCCGGCCATGATGCACAGATGATGGCCCGCATCGCACCGGCGGCGATGATCTTCGTGCCGAGCGCCGGCGGCATCAGCCACAATCCGCGCGAACACACTGAAGATGCCGAGCTTGTCGCCGGCGCCAACATCCTGCTTGATGTCGCCAGTGAGCTTGCAAGATAGGTCGGGGGAGAAGAAATGGCTGAGCTCGATCGTGATGTGCTGAAGCAGGAAATGACCGGCTGGCGGCGCGATTTGCACGCGCACCCCGAGTTCGGCTTCGAGGAAAAGCGCACCGCTGCCTTCGTCGCCGCGAAGCTGCGCGAATTCGGCCTGGACGATGTCACCGAGGGCGTCGGCGGCACTGGCGTCGTCGGCACATTGAAGCGCGGCAGCGGCAACCGGGCGATTGCGCTCAGGGCCGATATGGATGCGCTGCGCATCACCGAGCAGTCGGCGGCGGCCCATCGCTCGCAGAACACCGGCTTCATGCATGCCTGCGGCCATGACGGCCACACCACCATGCTGCTTGGCGCGGCAAAGCTGCTGGCCGCCGAGGGCGGGTTTGATGGCACAGTGCGCTTCGTCTTCCAGCCGGCCGAGGAGTGGGGCAAGGGTGCGCTGGCGATGCTCGACGATCGCCTGATGCAGCGCTTTCCGTTTGACGAGATCTTTGGCCTGCACAACATGCCTGGCCTGCCCATCGGGCATTTCGAGACCCGTGCCGGCCCGATCATGTCGGCTGAGGACAATTTCGAGATCGTGCTCAAGGGGATAGGCGGCCATGCGGCGCGGCCGCATTCTGGCAATGAGACGCTGGTCGCCGCCTGCGCGCTGGTTACTAACCTGCAGACCATCGTCTCGCGCCGCCTGAGCCCAGCCGACATATCGGTGGTTTCGGTGACCGAGCTGATCACCGACGGCACCCGCAACGCCTTGCCCGGTCTTGCCCGCATCCTCGGTGACGCCCGTAGTTTCCGTCCCGAAGTCAGCGCCGAGATCGAGCGGCAGATGCGGGTCATCGCTCAGGGTACTGCCGCCGCCTACAATGTCTCCGCCGAGGTCACCTACAGCAGGGAATTCGTGCCGCTGCAGAACGATGCCGAACTGGTCGACGAGGCCTTTGCCGCCACACAGGGCGTGCTTGCCGTCGGCGTCGCGGCTGAGCCGATGACCGGCTCGGAGGATTTCGCCCGCTTCCTCGATCACGTGCCGGGCTGCTTTGTCTTCCTCGGCAATGGCGAGGCGTCAGTGCCGCTGCACAATTCCAGCTACGACTTCAACGATGACGGGCTGTTGCACGGGACGAATTTCCATGTCGCGATCGTCAGGCAGAGACTGGGCGGCGCGGCTGGGAAATAACGGCTGCCTGATCGCGAGGCCGCGTTCGCTGCTGGCCCAAACGGCTGCGCTATCGCCCGCCAGCTCCCGGGTTTAGTGAGATTGCCTGTTGCCGGAGATCGCACGCCGATGGCCAGGGTTTCGCTTCTGGGAATACCGCACGACGAGAACTCTTCCTATCTCAAGGGTGCTGCAGCAGCGCCGGCTCTGATCCGGCGCGAGCTCAAAAGCGATGCCCATAGTTCGTGGAGTGAGACAGGCTTCGATGTGGCGGACAGCTTCGTCGACCATGGCGACATCGATTTTTCAGGCGCCGGCGACCCGTGGGAACGGATCGAGGCCGAGGTCGGCCGTGCGCTGGATGCCGGCCATCCGCTGATCAGCCTCGGCGGCGACCATGCCATCGCCTGGCCGGTGCTGCGCGCCGTGCGCCGCCGCCACCCCAGCCTGACGATCGTCCAGATCGACGCCCATCCCGACATCTACGATGCCTATCAGGGCAACAAGCGCTCGCACACCTCGTCCTTCGCACGCATCCAGGAGGAAGGGCTGGCCGACCGGCTGGTCCAGATCGGCTTGCGCACGCTCAACGACGAGCTTCGTGACCAGCTCACACGCTTCGGCGTCGAGGTAATCGAGGCGCGCCATTTCAGCGAGGATTTGCAGCTTGACCTCAAGACGCCGGTCTATCTCTCGGTCGATCTCGACGGGCTCGATCCGGCTTGTGCACCCGGCGTATCGCACCGCGAACCCGGTGGCCTTACAACCCGGCAAGTGATCGGCCTGATCCAGGGGATCGATCAGCCGATCGTCGGCGCCGATGTCGTCGAGTACAATGTGACCCAGGACGTCTCCAATCTGACGGCGCTGGTCGCCGCCAAGCTGGTCAAGGAGATCGCCGGCATGATGCTGAAGTCGCATGGCGCCGGCTGAATCAATCTGGCAAGGCGGCATGGTAGACGATTGTTCGGGCTCGCATTTCCAACGAAAGCCGCCATGCCGCATCCATTGAAAATAGCCATAGCCGGTGCGCTCGGGCGCATGGGCCACGAGATGGCGCTGGCCGTCGAGGCCGATCCCAGACTGGCGCTTGTCGCCCGCTTTCACAGGCCGGGCAGCATCGGTGAGGGGCTGGTCGAGCGCGACGAAGCACTGGCGCTTGCGGATGTCGTCATCGATTTCACCACGCCTGCGGCCTCCGTCGATCTTGCACAAGCTTGCGCGGCCCGCGGCGGCCCGGCGCTGGTCATCGGCTCGACCGGCTTCGAGCCGGCCGATCTCGCCGCCATCGCTACTGCTTCGAACTCCGTCGCCATCGTTCGCTCCGGCAGCTACTCGCTCGGGCTCAGCATGCTGACCGGGCTGGTCGAGCAGGCGGCGCGAGCACTTGGTCCCGACACCGACATCGAAATCCTGGAAGCGCATCACCGCATGAAGGTCGACGCACCGTCGGGCACGGCGCTGATACTGGGCGAGGCGGCCGCTCGCGGACATGGCGTCAGGCTGGACGATGTGGCGAAACGCATCCGCGACGGCGTTACAGGTCCACGCCCTGCCGGCGAGATCGGCTTTGCCGTGCTGCGCGGCGGCAGCATCGTCGGCGAGCACAGCGTGAGCTTGCTGGCCGAGGGCGAGACGCTCACGCTTTCCCATTCGGCCGCCGACCGCTCGATGTTCGCGCGCGGCGCCATTGCGGCAGCACGCTGGGTCGCCGTCCGGCCGCCCCGCGAATACGACATGCGCGACGTACTGGGCTTCACGACCTTTTGAGATGCAAGCGTAACGCAACGAGGGGCGTTGCGAGGTCGGAGCCGTATAGAGAATAGAATATAGCAACAACTACGCCATTTCGCGCCTTCCTAGACCGAACCGAACGGTTCGGTTCGCACATTTTTGTGATTGGCAATGGCAGCAACGCACACCCATTTCGGGGTGGTCCGAGCGACGCGAATTCCTCCCAAGGCACGCCACTTGACGGACAGAACTGAAAAATCTGGATTACCTGAAATGACCAAGATCGCACTTACCGCTGCTGCCATCCTCCTTGCCACCGGCACCGCTTTCGCAGGCAGCGACCACTACGGCTCCGACAGCGTCAACCAGCCTGCTGTAACAGCGCCCGCCGGCAACATCGATCACAATTATACCGCCTCGATCCGCAAGCCGGCCAGCCTCGGCGATTTCACGATCAAGGGCGACTCGAACCAGCCGGAATCTGGCCAGGGCATCTGGGGTCGTTGATTTTCTGAGAAATCTACGACCACAAAGAGCGGTGGGCCCGGCCCACCGCTCTTGTTTTTATGCAATCGACTCGGGGCCGCAAAGATCTTGAATCAATCCGCCAGCAATTGGTCCTATCTCCTTGTTTGACCGTGGTCTTTTCAAAACACGGTTTGCGGCTGTCACCTGCGGCTAGCCCGTTAGGCAGCTTGGTCTAGCTTAGATCCTTCGGCTTGATGCAATGCGTCAACCGGGCCGCGCCGAAGCCGAGATCCGCCCAGTCGCCGTCGATGACAAAGCGGGCAAGGGCGCCGGTCGGGAATTTCTCTTCAAGTTTCCTGAGAGCAGCCACACCCGATCGCGGACCGGCGAGCCGGCGGGCAAAGTCCTCCAGGCCGGGATTATGGCCGAGCACCAGGAGACAGCTAGCCGATGCGACTGCCTGCTGCAGCTCGGCCAGAATGTCGCCAGCCGTGGCTTCGAAAAGCGCCTCGGCGAACTCCACCGTTACGCTCGCCGACAGTTCCGCCGAGACCAGCCGCCATGTCTCGCGCGTACGCAGCGCCGGCGACACCAGCGCCAGGTCAGGCAGCCAACTGCGCCGGGCCAGTTCGCGCCCCATCAGCGGCGCCGTCTTCAGCCCGCGCGGCCCGAGCGGCCGGTCGAAATCAGCAAGCGCCGGGTCGTCCCAGCTCGACTTGGCGTGGCGCAGCAGGAGCAATTGTCTCGGTGTCGCCATGTCGGCCTACGGCGTGATCCGCGCCAGATGTTCGAGATCGCGTTCTTCGCGCAGCGGGTCGGGCGCCATCACCACGGAAGTTCCGTTTTCGGCATCGTCGGCGAAATGCGCCAGCACGGTGCGGCCGCCTTCCATGTGCGCCTTGCCGTCGGCGACCAGCCCGAGTGCCAGCGCATAAAGCCGGTGCTCGGCCTTCAGCACTCTGGCGGCCAGCGTGTCTTCGTTGTCGCCGACCATCACCGGCACCGCTGCCTGCGCGATGATCGGGCCGTCATCCATCTCTGATGTGACGAAATGCACCGTGCAGCCATGAATGCGAATGCCGGCGCGCAGGGCGCGCGCATGCGTATCGAGCCCTTTGAAGGCCGGCAGCAGGGCAGGGTGGATGTTGAGCATGCGCCCTTGCCACTTCTCGACCAGGCCGCGGGAGAGAATGCGCAGATAGCCGGCCAGCGCCACGATCTCGGCATTGAACGCAATCAGCGCGGCGTCGATCGCCGCATCATGGGCTTCCTTGCTGGCATGGTCGGCGCGCACGATGACCTTGGTCGGGATACCGCGCGCGGCCGCGATGCCGAGGCCGGCGGCGTTGGCCCGGTCGGAAATGACGCCAACGATCTCGGCGGGATAGGCCGGGTCGCTCGCCGCCGCCATTAGCGCCGTCATGTTCGAGCCGCGTCCCGAGATCAAAACAACCGTGCGTTTCCTGCTCATAGGCCGATCGAGCCCCGATAGATAACGCCGGCGTCGCGGCGCGGCACGATGCGGCCGATCGGCGTCACCGTCTCGCCGGCCTCCTGCAGCACGGCTGCGACCTGTGCGGCCTGGCCGGAGGCGACGACGAGGATCATGCCGATACCGCAGTTGAAGGTGCGCATCATCTCCTCCGGCGCCACGCCGCCAGTCTTCGCCAGCCAGGAAAACACCTGCGGCACATCGATGGCATTGAGATCGAGCTCTGCGGAAAAGTCCTTTGGCAGGACGCGCGGGATGTTTTCGGGGAAACCGCCGCCGGTGATGTGGGCCAGCGCCTTGATGCCGTGCGTGCCACGGATCGCTTTGAGGACCGACTTCACATAGATGCGGGTCGGCTCGAGCAGCGCCTCTGCCAGCGTCGCCTCATCGTTGAACGGCGCCGGATCGCCCCAGGCAAGACCGCTGACGCCAACGATGCGGCGCACCAGCGAAAAGCCATTCGAATGCAGGCCCGAGGAAGCCAGGCCAAGCAGCACGTCGCCTTCGACGATATCGTCGGTCGGCAGCAACTGGCCGCGTTCGGCAGCACCGACGGCGAAACCGGCCAGGTCGTAATCCTTGTCGTGATACATGCCGGGCATTTCGGCCGTCTCGCCGCCGATCAGCGCGCAGCCGGCCTGTCGGCAGCCGATTGCTATGCCGCCGACGATTGCCGCCCCCTGGTCGGGGTCGAGCTTGCCGGTGGCGAAATAGTCGAGGAAGAACAGTGGCTCGGCGCCCTGCACGACGATGTCGTTGACGCACATGGCGACGAGGTCGATGCCGATCGTGTCGTGCTTGCCGGCATCGATGGCGATCTTCAGCTTGGTGCCGACGCCGTCATTGGCGGCAACCAGCACCGGATCCGTGAAACCCGCCGCCTTGAGGTCGAACAGGCCGCCAAAACCGCCGATCTCGCCATCGGCGCCCGGCCGGCGCGTCGCGCGCACCAGCGGCTTGATCTTCTCGACCATGAGGTTGCCGGCATCGATGTCGACGCCCGCCTCGGCATAGGTGAGCCCGTTCTTGCGCTTGGCCCGGTCGCCCTTGCTCATCGTCGGCGCATCCCTGTTTCCCTCGGCGGCTCTTCGCATGAATGGTTTCGGGGGGCAAGGATGACGACAGGATACCGGGCTTTTGCCCAAGATAAATACGTGGACAGTCGCCCCTTCACCGCTGGGTCCTTGCAGCCACAATCCATCTCCACCATCGATCTGCAGAACAAGCATGGCGGGACATGCCTTTGACCATTCCCAACCTCATCACCATCCTGCGCTTCGTGCTGGTTCCGGCCGTCGTACTGGCGATGCTGAATATGCGCTGGGACTGGGCCTTTGCCGGCTTTCTCGTCGCCGGCATTTCCGACGGCGTTGACGGCTTCATCGCCCGCCGTTTCAACCAGCATTCGAAACTCGGCGCCTATCTCGATCCAATGGCCGACAAGGTGCTTCTGGTCTCGGTGTTCGTGGTCATGGGCTTCATCGGGCAATTGCCGCTGTGGCTGGTGGTGACCATGGTGTCACGCGATGCGCTGATCATCTGCGCCGTGCTTTTGTCCACGGTCATGGCGCATCCGGTCGAGATGAAGCCGCTCTATGTGTCGAAAGGCCAACACCGCCGCCCAGATCGTGCTGGCGCCGTGGTGCTGGGCGAACTTGCCCTTGGCCTCCACCTCGACCCGCTCAGGCCTACGCTCATATTGCTGTCCGGGGTCTTGACCGTGGCTTCGGCCGCGGCCTATCTCGTGGCTTGGCTGAGGCATATGAGCGGCTATGGCGAAGGCTCCACCCCGGGTAGTTGACAAGAATGCCGCGACTGCAGCGCTGGCAGAGGCGGCTGCGTCCCTGGCGTTTCGCCGCCAGATTTTCTTCTGGCTGGGCACGGCAATCTTCCTGGCGCTGTTCCTCTACATTTTTTCCAGCATCCTGTTGCCGTTCGTTGCCGGCATGGTGCTGGCCTATTTCCTCGACCCGGTCGCCGACCGGCTGCAACGCCTCGGCCTCTCCCGGCTGATGGCGACGGTGGTCATCCTGATCGCCTTCATCGTCCTTTTGGTGCTGGCCTTCGTCATCCTGGTTCCGGTTCTGGCCACGCAGATGGCCGATTTCGCCAGCAAGCTTCCGGAATATCTGACCCGGCTGCAGTCGCTGATCACCAGCTTCGATCCGAAATGGCTGGAGCAGAAATTCGGCGTCAATGCCAATGGCCTGCGCGACGGGCTGAATTCGCTGCTCACGTCCGGTTTCGGCCTGCTGAGCACCGTCTTCACCTCGATCTGGAGTTCCGGCGTTGCTCTGGTGTCGGTGGTCAGCCTGTTCGTGGTCACACCGGTCGTCGCTTTCTACATGCTGCTCGACTGGGATCGCATGGTGGCGGTCGTCGACAGCTGGGTGCCGCGCGATTATGTCGGGACGGTCAGGGCGATCTCCAGGGACATCAACACCGCGACGGCCGGCTTCGTGCGCGGCCAGGGCACGCTGTGCCTGGTGCTCGGCGGCATGTATGCCACTGGCCTGACGCTGACCGGGCTGAATTTCGCCATCCTGATCGGGCTCTTCGCCGGGCTGATCTCCTTCATTCCCTATGTCGGCTCGCTGACCGGGCTGGTGCTGGCCGTCGGCGTCGCCTTCGTCCAGTTCTGGCCGGACTGGACCATGATCGTTGCTGTCGCGGTGGTCTTCTTCATCGGTCAGTTCATCGAAGGCAACATCCTGCAGCCCCGGCTGGTCGGAAAAAGCGTCGGCCTGCACCCGGTCTGGCTGATGTTTGCGCTGTTCGCTTTCGGCGCCTTGTTCGGCTTCGTCGGCCTGCTGATTGCCGTTCCTGCTTCGGCGGCGGTTGCCGTGCTGGTGCGCTTTGCCATTGCCCGCTATCTCGAATCGCCGCTCTACAAGGGACACTCCACCGAGCCCGTCCCGCCGCTGCCCGCCGCTCGCGGCGGCGGCCACCGGTCGCCGCGCGGCTGAACGTGACGGATCATAAGACCGAACCGCCGCGCCAACTGCCGCTCGACCTTGGCCACGGCACCGGCTACTCGCGCGACGAACTGGTGGTGTCGGCCACCAACCGCGAGGCGGCAGCCCTTGTCGATCGCTGGCCGGACTGGCCGTCGCCGGTGATCGTGCTCGCTGGCCCGGCCGGTTCCGGCAAGACACATCTGGGCTCGATCTGGCAGGCGCGGGCCAACGCTGCGGCGGTCGATGCCCAGCGCATCGGCAATGCCATCACCGGGCTTGGCGGCAGGCCCGCGCTGATCGACGATGTCGACAAGACAGCCATCGACGAGGCGGGCCTGTTCCATCTCATCAATGAAGTGCGCGGCGCCGGGGCCACCTTGCTGTTGACGGCGCGGCGCTTCCCCGCCGCCTGGAGGGTGAGGTTGCCCGATCTTGCCTCGCGGCTGAAGGCGGCGGCAACCGTCGAGATCCATGAGCCGGACGATTTGCTTCTGGCCGGTGTCATCACCAAACTCTTCGCCGACCGCCAGGTCGAGGTCGAGCCGCATGTCGTGCAATATCTGGTGCGCCGCATCGAGCGCTCGCTGGCCACCGCCATGCGCGTGGTCGAGCGCCTCGACCGCACCGCGCTCGAGCGCAAGACGCCGATCACCAGGGCGCTCGCCGCCGAAACCGTCAGCGCAATGGACGAAGGGCAGGGCGAGTTCGACGTGTAGGCAGTGGAAGGAGAAGACTCCGCTCCTGTCCCATTTCGAGAAGAAACCTCTGGCATCCATCTTGCAACACTGCGTTTGCCGGCTGACCCCGGTCCTGATCGCGTTCCTGATCGGGTTGTAGGCTCGCCGGGAGTGATGATTGGGGTTCTCGCCCGGCGAGCTTACCTTCAGATAGAATCGCCGCAAGGCCTACGATTGCGCGCCAGCTGTCATTCAGACTTCACCAAGCCGCAAGATCTCATCGTCCTGCATTGAAATGGACCATTAGATGGTCTACTTTTTGAATATGGACCAGAGCATGGTCCATAAAGGAGTGGTCAATGCAGGTATCCGTTACAGACGCCAAGGGGCAGCTCACCGAACTGGTGCGTCGTGCCGAGGCTGGGGATGAAATTATCCTGACCCGCCATGGTCATGCAGCCGTGCGCCTTGTTCCCGTGAAGGCTGCCCCTGACAGGAAAGGCCGCCGGGCATTGCTGGAGGCAATGCGAGCATCCGGCGCTGCCAAGGCGAAGGCCGGGCCGGATGCAGCGCGCAGTCAGGATTTCCTCTATGGCGCTGATGGCCTGCCCGAATGATCGTGGTCGATACCTCGGCCCTGATGGCGATCGTTCTTGCCGAACCTCAATCCAGTGCCTGCATTGCGGCGCTGGAAGCCGAAGACGATATTCTGATCTCGGCTGGCACAGTGGCCGAGGCGCTGATCGTGGCGGATAGGCGCAATGTCGGTGAGGAAATGGCCGGCCTGATCGACGGGCTCGGCTTCGAGGTCCCGGCGGTGACACCAGCCTCTGGCCGGCGCATAGCCGAGGCGTATGGGCGATGGGGCAAGGGTATTCATCCGGCCGGGCTCAATTTCGGCGATTGCTTTGCCTATGAAGTGGCAAAGGATCGAGCCTGCCGCTTGCTCTATGTTGGCGACGATTTTTCGAAGACCGATATCGAGAGCGCTCTATAGAGCTACGTTTATGCCCACAACGCCGCAAAATACCGGACCAGCAGATAGACCACCGTATGCGCTGCCACGTAGCACGCGGCGACGACGAGAAAGAACAGCACGCTGGCGGGCCACGAGCGGGGAGGGCCTTGCCTCTTGCTCGGCCGGTTGTTCCAGATCCACAGGGCTGCACAGATAATGGCCCAGACGACGACGAACGGAACCGTGATGCCGATGTAAGCGAAGTAGGCAGGGCCAATCAGCGAAAGCCATGCCTCGAGACCAAGCATCCAGAATCTCCCCTTTGCCCGGAGTTTAATGCATGTCGCTCAAAAGTGGTCCCGGTTTGAGAGAACGACATGCATCAAAACAAAAATCAAAGCGCGTCGCCTGAATCCGTTTCAGCGCGACGCGCTTTTAGACCGGCGATAGAGGTGGAAGCGGGAGGATTATCCCTGCGTCGGATTTTCAGCCAAACCCGCAGAAGGGATGCTGTCGATGATACCGGCGCCTAATGCATGTCGCAAAAAAAGTGGCCCCGGTTTTTGAGAGAACGAAATGCATCAAACAAGCACCTTAAGCGCGTCGCGTGAGTCCGTTCAAAGCGACGCGCTTTAGGTCAGATTGGTGCTCCGGCCGCCAACCCGGCCGGAGCAGGTCCAAAGCGATCGGATCAGCCGCAGACCCTGACCTCTTCGACGACCCTGTGGTGATGGCGCCAGTGCCTGACCAGTTCGATATGGCAGCGGTGATGGCGATGGTGGCGCCGCCATTGGCCATCCTGGTTGTCGCTGTAGTCGTCGCCATAGTCGTCGCTATAGTCTTTGTGGCGCTGGTGATGGCGAAGAATCTGTATATCGCCACCGTCGGACGAATATTGATCGTCGTCATCGGACTGGATAGTCAGACTGGCGGCTTGCGCCGGTGCGATCAAAGCCGCCGTTCCGGCGAACGCGATCATCGAGGCGATGAGAAGGGTTTTCATTGTTGGCTCCTTGGTTGAACATACACAACTCTCGGAGCGAACCGGTGTTCCAATGTAGGGTCCGATCGGCGAGCGGCTGCTGCTTGGGCAATGCGTGCCGCCATGCGCTACCGGCGAGGCAGCCATTGGCGATCTTGGGGGGTGACCTTGGGCAAGGACGGGCTTTGTGGGAAAAAATGGTCGGAGTGGAGAGATTCGAACTCCCGACCCTCTGGTCCCAAACCAGATGCGCTACCAGGCTGCGCTACACTCCGAGGCCCTGCGGCGTATAAGGTTCCGAACCCTGTCGCGCAACCCCTAAAACATCAAACGGGGCTTGGCGGTCTGCGCTCCCGCGCAATCCTGGCTGCGATCGCCTTGGCCTGGATGCGGGCATTGGCGAAGCAGCCACGGACGCTTGGCCGCATGCCGGTGAACCACAGGCCCGGCAGTTTCGGGTCGCTGTCGGCGCCGTTGAACAGCGGCACGCCCTTTTCGTCGAGCACGCCGAGCTTGCCCAGCATGGCCTCGAGCCCGGTGCGGTAGCCGGTCGCGGCGATGACGATATCGGGCTGGATCGTCGCACCATCCTCGAAAACGACCGTGTCGCCGGTAAATTCCCGCACGGTT
Source organism: Mesorhizobium sp. LNJC391B00 (assembly GCF_000502535.1). NCBI lineage: Bacteria > Pseudomonadati > Pseudomonadota > Alphaproteobacteria > Hyphomicrobiales > Phyllobacteriaceae > Mesorhizobium > Mesorhizobium sp. LNJC391B00. The sequence continues at coordinate 553,598 of NZ_AYWI01000006.1, read as the reverse complement.
GGCAGCACGATGATCCTGCCGTCCTTGATGGCATCGACGGCGCCGTCATCGGTGGCGATGGCGGTATAATCCGACGCCAGCCGGCTTGCGCCGCCCGAAGGCGTCGGCGGCAGGCCGTAGGCCGTGAGGTCGCCGAAGGCCCATCGCTGCGTCGCCGCCATCACCGCATCGGCGAGCTTGAACGGCAGCCGCGCCAGGATCGGCGAAAACCGGTGGACGGCGATCTGGCCGAGGCGCTTGGGCAGCAGTGCCGGACCGTTGCGCGCCGACAGCCAGATCTGTCCCGTGCCGGCTGCCGCCAGGTGATTGAGCACGTCGAAGCCGGAATTGCCGGCGCCGACGACCAGCACTTTCTTGCCCGCATAGGCCTTGGCGTCGCCGAATGCGGCCGAATGGATGATGCGTCCGGCAAAGGCCTTCATGCCTTTCCAGGCCGGAATGAAGGACTGCCGGTCGCGCCCGGTGGCGATGACGACATGGCGCGCCTGCCGCGGCCCGGCACTGGTCCGCACAAGCCAGTGGTCGCCCTCGAAGCCAATCTCCTCGACCGCGATGCCGAACTCGACCGGCAGCCGGTGCATGGCGTGGAATTCGTTCAAATGGCCGATGATGGTGTTTCGGTGCGGAAAGGCAGGGGTGCCGGCAGGAAAGGAAACGCCCGGCAGCGCCGAAAGGTCGCGATGCGTGTTGAGATGCAGTCGCTCGTGCCGCCCGTGCCATGGCTCGGCCAGCCGGGCTTCCTTTTCCAACACCATCACAGGCACGCCGGTCTTGAGCAGCGCATGGGCTGCGGTCAAGCCGGCTGCCCCGGCGCCGATCACGATCGCGCCGTCGAAAATCGCTTGGCTGTCGGCCTCGGCGTGCAAAATCCCTGCGTCCATGCCTCTTTGTGTCGCCATCATGACCATGACTTTTGATGCTACGCCAGTGTATCCAGTCGATGCCGCTGCCGAAGCGGCCTGGTTGCAGGCCGCTTCGGCCTTGCCGTCGGCAGTGTTGCACAGTATTGACTGAAATAAGGCGGCGCTACCGCCAACGCAGCTACGAGGTGCCCATGTCCGCGCGTATTTTCAGCCCAGCCAAAACCGCGATGCAGTCCGGCAAGGCCAAAACCGGCCATTGGGTGCTGGAATTCGATCCCGCCCAGCGCAAGAAGATCGACCCGCTGATGGGCTACACCACATCGGGCGACATGCTGAGCCAGATCAGGCTGACCTTCGACACCAGGGAAGAAGCGGTGGCCTATGCCGAAAAGCAGGGGCTGGCCTTCCGTGTCGAGGAGCCGAAAGAGACCAAGCGCCGGCAGATTTCCTATGCGGAAAATTTCCGCTATGACCGCAGGATACCCTGGACGCATTGACCGGCGGTCAGCGCCTGGCACATAGACATCAGCCGGCCAAGATATCAAATGCCGGCCAGCGGTCCCGTAGCTCAGCTGGATAGAGCACCGGCCTTCTAAGCCGATGGTCACAGGTTCGAATCCTGTCGGGATCGCCAACAACTTCAAAGAGATAGTGTGGAGGCCTGAGTGGGAATTGAACCCACTACGTCGGTTTTGCAGACCGATGCGTCACCGTCCCGCCCTCAGACCATGGCTCCTTGTGCATTGACCGCGACAGCTAGTCAACTTGGCCGGCCTCTGCTCGCAGGTTCGGACCGCGATCCGGCTGCCACCAGTCGAGATGTTCGGAACGCGGCTCGCGTTCAGGCGTTTGTCGCAGATGGCACCGAAAACCCCGACCATTGCGCGCATCTGGCGCGGCAGGACCTCGCCCGACAGGGCCGACGCCTATGAGCGCTACAATTACGAGGCTGGTATCAAGCCGCTGATCGAGAAAGCGCTTGGCGTGCAGACTTTTCGCGAGGACACGCCGACGCATTCGGAATTCATCACCATCTCCTATTGGGAGAGCGTCGAAGCAATGGCCGCCTTTACCGGCGGCGATCCGCAAAGCATCCACCATCTCGACCGCGACAAGGAGTTCCTGATCGAATTGCCGAAGGGTGTCCAGGTGTTGCGCATCCTTTCCAGCCACGGAATGGTAGGCGGCAGCTGATGTTTGCGGGCTTTGACGCCAGGACCGTTCAAATGAAGAAGACATCGATCTTCGTCAGGGCCGGTGGCTCAGGGCCGCCGCTGCTGCTCCTGCATGGCTTTCCCGAAACGCATGTTATGTGGCGGGACATCGCCGTGGCATTGGCGCCGCACTTCAGCGTGGTTGCCGCCGATCTGAGAGGCTACGGACAAAGCGGCTGTCCGGCTTCCGGAGCCAATCATGCCGCCTATTCCAAACGAGCGATGGCGCGCGACATGGTGCAGGTTATGGACGTTCTCGGTTTCGACCGTTTCATGGTTGCCGGCCACGACCGTGGCGGTCGCGTCGCCTACCGGCTGGCGCTCGACCATCCCGAAACCGTGTCGAAGGTCGCCGTTCTCGACATCGTCCCCACGGCCTCCGCCTGGGATCGGGCCGATGCCAGGTTGGCGCTGGCCTTCTGGCCGTGGAGCCTGCTCGCCCAGCCGGAACCGCTGCCTGAGCGCCTGTTGTCCGCAGCACCCGACGCAGTTGTCGACAATGCGATCGCCGGCTGGGGCTCGGCTCCAGATGCTTTTCCCGCTGAGGTCAGGGCCGCCTATATCGAGGCGCTGCGTGATCCCGCCCATGTCCACGCCATCTGCGAGGAATATCGCGCCGCCGCAGGCATCGACCGCGAGCACGACGCGCAGGACCAGGCTGATGGCTGTCGCATCCGATGCCCGCTGCTTGCGCTCTGGAGCGGCGAGGGCGGGTTGGAGAACTGGTATGCGGAGGAGGGCGGCCCGTTGGCGATCTGGCGGCAATGGGCTGATAACGTCGGAGGCGGCTCGGTCAAGGGTGGGCATTTCTTCCCGGAAGAGCACCCCGAAGACACGGCTGCAAGGCTGTCGAGATTCTTCGCAAGCTGACGGCGGACCGATTGCTAAATCCGGCCCTGTGTAGTCCTGTGTCGACTATCTCAGATGCCCGAGGGACTGCAGGATCAAAGTGCTCGAAAGACCAAGCAGGGCGATACCGTAAAACCGGTCGATCCACACGGCGTTTGGCCCAGCCAGAAGCCTTGCAGCCCGCGCGCCAAGGGCTGCGTAAAACGTCAGCACAAACACATCGGCAAGCGCGGCGATAATGGCCAAGATGCCATACTGGATCGCGATCGGCTCATCCACGCGGACAAAATGCGGCAGGATCGCGGGGAAAAGCAGCCAGGCCGCCGGATTTGTGACCGCCACCAAGAAGCAGCGCCCAATGAGTGCCTTGGCTGAATGGCGTGTTTCGGGAAGGTTAGCGTTGAACGAAGGTCGGGATGCGGTGCGCAGGGTACCAATGGCGACGAAAAGCAGATAGCCCGCGCCGAACATCCTGAGAGCCGAGAGATAGAATTCCGAAGCCAGCAAAAGAGCGCCGAAGCCCAGCGCGACGATGCTGATAAGAACGAAATCAGACAGTACGACGCCGGCCATGCCGAGAAACGCGCGTCGAAAACCGTAGCGGGAGCCGTTGGTGATGGCGAGCACGACGTCCGGTCCCGGAACCGCCATTCCGAGCACCGACACGAAGGCAAATGTCACCAGCGGCAGGTTTCCCATGACGCCGCGTATGTACCCGGCGCTCACCGTCCGTAACGCCCTTCACACAGCGGCTTGGCTATCGCCGATTGTTGTTGGCCACCTTGGCTCAGTGCCCGCCGCGCATCTTCACCACCGCAGTCCTCACCGCCAGCACCAGCACAGTGATGATGATCAGGATCACCGAGAGCGCGGCGATCGCCGGGTCGATGTTGTCGCGCAGGCCCATCCACATCAGCCGCGGCAGCGTGATGGCGTTGACCGAGGTGATGAACAGGGTGACGCCGATCTCTTCCCAGGACAGCACGAAGGACAGCAGCGCGGCGGTGACGATGCCGAACTTGATGTTGGGCATGATGATGCGCGTGGCGCGTTCCCACACGCCGGCGCCAAGGCCGCGCGCGGCAAGGTCGATGCGGCGGTCGAGCTGGCTGAGCGAGACCAGGATCAGCACCGTGGCGAAAGGCACCGTCATCACCGAATGCGCCATGGCGACGCCGAGCCAGGTGTCGTAGCCGAAGAACGAGCTCATGCCCGAGATCGACGTCAGCAGGAAGTAGAGCGTGATCGCCGAGACCACCGGCGGCACCACCATCGGCAACAGCACGAAGCCGACAAGGGTGGCCGTGAAGCGCGGCTGGAACATCCAGACGCCAAGGCTGAAGCACAGCGCCAGCACGGTCGAGATGACGCTGCTGACGATGCCGATGCGGACCGACAGCAGGATGGCGTCGAGCCAGCGCGGATCCTCGATCAGCGCGCGGTAGTGGCGCAGCGACAGTTCGCCCGTCGGCATAGCCAGCATGCGGCTTGGCGTCAGCGACACCGGGATGACCGCCAGCAGCGGCAGCAGCAGGAACAGCGCCACCAGCACGGCGAGGATCAGCGAGACGGGACCGGGGCGATAGGTCGGCATCAGATCAGCTGCTTCGGTCTGACATAGCGGAACAGCAGCGCCATGAGCGCGCCGACGAACAGCACCAGCACGACGCTGATCGCCGCACCCAGTCCCCAGTCGGGGCTTTGGAATATCCTGAGGTAGATCAGCTCGGCGATCATCACGCTGCGGCCGCCGCCGAGGATCGCCGGCGTGACGAAGAAGCCGAGCGAGAAGACGAACACGATCATCGCCGAACCGATGATGCCGGAGCGCGTCATCGGCACGAACACGGTCCAGAAGGTGCGCATGCGGCTGGAGCCGAGCCCGCGCGCCGCGAGCAGCACGCGCTCGTCGAGGCTGCGCATGGCGGAGGCCAGCGGGAACACCGCGAATGGGATCAAAAAATGCGTCATACCGACGATGACGCCGAACTCGTTGCGCACCAGCGCCAGCGGCTCGGAGATGAAGCCGATCGATTGCAGCCAGGTGTTGATCAGGCCGCGGTTGGACAAAAGCGCCACCCAGCCGAAGGCGCGGGTCAGCACCGAGATCCAGAAGGGGACGAGAATGCAGAATTCAGCGATTATGCGCTGTGCCGGGCTGCCGCGCACCCACACCATGGTGATGGCGTATGCCGCCGCCACGGAAACCACGGTGACGATCAGCGCGATGCGCAGCGTGCGGATGAACACAGACTGCACCAGGGCATCGGTGGCGAGCGCGCCATACTGGCCGAGCCCCGGTGTCGGCAAGGTGACGCTCCACTTGACGACGCCGAGGAACGGCCAGGCGTAGGCCAGCACAAGGAACAGCAGCAGCGGCGCCATCAGCACCGCCGCGCCCATCCTGTCGGAGAGGGTGCCTCTCATCGAAGCTCGTGCCCGGCCTGGTCAGGCCGAGATGATCTTGGTGTATTCGTCGAGTGCTGCCCCGTAATTCTTGGCGTACCAGTCCATGTCGAGCGCGATCTGCTTCTTCATGTTTTCGGGATCGACCGGGTTGATGCGCTTCTTGTCGGCGGGGATCAGCGCATCGGCGGCCGGATTGGCCGGACCCTGTCCGAGCTTGTCGAACATCACCAGTTGCTTCTCCGGATCCTGGGCGCTGGCGATGAACTTCATCGCTGCGTCCTTGCCGCCGGGGTTGCCCTTGAGCACGGCCAGCGCGCCGGGCGAAATCAGGCCCTGATCCCAGATGAACTTGATCTTGCCGCCCGAGTCCTGCTCGATCAGCGAGGCGCGGGTCGACCACACGATCGCCATCGAGGCTTCGCCGTTGAGCAGCACGCTCTGGCTCTCGGCGCCGCCGCCCCAGTAAGCCACGACGTTTTCCTTGAAGGCGGCGATCTTGTCATGCGCGCGCTTCAGGTCGAGCGGGTAGAGCGAGGTCGGCGCGATGCCGTCTGCGAGAAGTGCGGCTTCCCAACTCGACACGCCCCATTTGTAGAGCGAGCGCTTGCCCGGAAACTTCTTCACGTCGAAGAAGTCGGCCATGCCGGTCGGCGCGTCCTTGCCGTATTTCTCGGAATCATAGGCGATGACATAGGAGAAGAAATAGGTCGACGCCGCGTATTCCCAGCCGAACCCCTCGCGCATCTTCTTCTTGTCGACGACGGCGTAGTCGATCGGCTCGAGCGCACCCTGCGCGCCGAGCGTGATGGCCGAGAACGGGTCGACGTCGACAAGGTCCCAGGTCGGCGCGCCGCTCTTGAACTGTGCGGCAATCGCGCCTTCGGTCGGGCCCGAACCGTCCATCTTGACGGCGATGCCGGTCTCCTTGGTGAAGGCCTGGCCATAGGCGGCGTCATAAGCGGTGAGGGCATCGCCACCCCAGTTGACCAGCACCAGTTCCTTGGCCTGCGCAAACGCGCCGGTCGAGCGCAGCAGCATCGGCGTGCCGGCCAGCACGAAGGCTGCAAGCTGGGTGAATTGCCGGCGCGAAATCTCGCCGCGCACAGCCCGGGCGGATAGCGCGTCCATGGCTTGTTTTTTGCTTTGGTCTGTCATTTTAGTTCCCCTTTTTCGTTGTTGGTTCCGGTGGTTATGGCGCGCTCCAGATTCTTTGCTGGAAGACTTCGCCGTTCTCGTCGTCATCCTCCGTCCGGAAGGAGGAAACCCTTTTCCGCCGGCCAGGTCAGCCAGACGGAATTGCCTTTGCTGAGTGCAGCCGCGGCGACCTCGTTCGGCACCGAGACGGTCACCTTGGCGCCCTGGCGCGTCGTCAGATCGAGTTTGGTCGCCGCACCCAGATAGGTCGAGCCGATGGCGGTGGCGGCGATGCCATTCTCGCCGGCGGCGGCTTCGCGCGCGATCGACATATGCTCGGGCCGGATCGCCAGGATCGCATCGCCACGGACTTTCTCGGCCTTGCAGAGCATGTTGACCGCGCGGTCCTCGCAGAGGCCCGTCGAGCCATTGTCGGCGGGCTTGACCCCCTTCAACGGCAGCATGTTGATCTCGCCAAGGAACTCGGCGACGAAGCGGTTGTCCGGCCGGTCGTAGACCTCGTCCGGCGCTCCGACCTGCAGCAATTTTCCGTGGTTGAAGATGGCGACGCGCGACGACAGCGCCAGCGCCTCGCTCTGGTCGTGGGTGACGAAGACGAAGGTGGTGCCGGTCTCCTGATGCAGCCGCTTCATCTCGGCCTGCATCTGGCCGCGCAGGCTCTTGTCGAGCGCCGAGAACGGCTCGTCGAGGAGCAGCACGCCGGGTTCGAACACCAAAGCGCGGGCCAACGCCACGCGCTGCTGCTGGCCGCCGGAAAGCTGCGCCGGCAGTTTCGTCTCATGGCCCTTGAGGCCGACGCGCTCGATCATCTCGGCAACGCGGCGCTTGATCTCGGAAGCCGATTTCTTGCGTACCTTGAGCGGGAAGGCGATGTTGGCCTCGACCGACATATGCGGAAACAGCGCATAACCCTGGAACACCATGCCGGCGGCGCGCTGCTCTGCCGGCCGATCGGTGATGTCGAAACCGTCGCTGAAAAGCTTGCCGGCGGTCGGTTGCACGAAGCCTGCCAGGATCATCAGAAAGGTGGTCTTGCCCGAGCCGGAGGGGCCGAGCAGCGTCAAAAACTCGCCGCGGCCGATATTGAGCGTCAGGTCGTCCAGCGCCCGGAACGAGCCGAAGCTCTTGCCGATCCCGATTGCCTTGATCTCTGCGGCCCGGCCGGGTTGCTGCATCCTGCCTCTTCCTTGATCGTGGCTTGAGCGTAGGGCAGTGCGCCGGCTCACCGCAACCGAATAGTTTTCGCCTGATCGGCAAATTTGATTCACGGATGGGAGGCTAGTACGGGCTGATCCGGTTCTCCGACAGCTTCGACCTCAACCAGCCATTGAATGCTTCCAGCACCGGGTGGCTGGCCTTGGCATGTTCCGACACCAGGAAATACGAGCGCGGCGAGGGGATCGCGATGTCGAAGGGGCGCACCAGACGGCCTTCGCTGAGCGCGCGGCGGCTGGTCAGTTCGTCGCCCATTGCGATGCCTTGTCCGGCGATCGCCGCGGAGAAGACGAGGTTCATGTCCGAGAAGAAGATACCGCTTTCGGTGTCGGGGTTTTCCACCTTGGACAGCGCCAGCCAGCGCGCCCAGTCCTCGGTGTCGCCGAGATGCAGGAGATTGGCGCGCAGCACGTCGGCCGGTTTTGAAAAGCCGCCGACCTTGTTGAGCAGTGTCGGGCTGCAAAGTGGCGTGAACGAGATTTCGCACAGCAACTCCACCGAGCGGTTCGGCCAGTTGCCGACGCCGAAGGCAATGAAGGCATCGGCGTCCGGATTGCTGACATCGTCCAGCCGCCGCGGCGTCAGGATCGACAGCGCCACGTCTGGATACATCTGCCGGAACTCGCCGATGTGCGTGCACAGGAACAGAGAGGCGAAGCCCGGCGTGCAGGAAACGGCGAACGAACCGCCGACGCCCGTGCCGGCCTGGCGCGTCACCGCATCGCCGAGCACCGTCAGCGCCTTTCTCACATCGGCGGCATAGCGCTGGCCGCGCGGTGTCAGCGCCACGCCCTTGCCGATGCGCTCCAGCAGGTCGAAGCCGAGGTCGCGTTCGAGGAGCCGCAACTGATGGCTGACGGCGCTGCGGGTCAAATGCAGTTCATCGGCTGCGCGCCAGACGCTGCCGTGACGGGCAAAACTGTCGAGGGCGCGCAACGCCTGTGTGGAAGGTATTCGCAAGAGGCCTCAGGTGAACCGAATTTGCATGAACCGGAAAAACATATCACTTTTTGCAATGCCGCTTCACTGCTTTCTTGGGCCGCATGGAGAAACCGGTGACGACCTCGGCGCAAGCCACCGCGCTTGCCTGTCTCGATGGCATCCAGCCGTCGCTGTCGGCGTGGACGCGCACCATTTTCGATTTCGGCGAAACAGCCTGGCGCGAATACCAGTCGGCGGCCTGGTATGTCGCGCGGCTGAAGCATGAGGGCTTTTCGGTCGAGGAAGGGTCGGCCGGCATGCCGACCGCCTTTTGCGCCCACTGGACGAATGGCCCGGGGCCGACCATTGGCATGTACGGCGAATACGACGCCGTGCCCGGCAACTGCCAGGACGCGGCAACGGTGAAGCGATCGCGGCCGGGCCTCGGCAGCGAGGCCGGCGGCCACACCGATCCGCATTCCGGGCTCGGCATTGCCGGCCTCGGCGGACTTCTCGCCACCAAGGCGGCAATGCAACGCCACGGCATCGAGGGGACGTTGCGCTTCACCGGCGAGCCGGCCGAGAAGGTCAGGGGCTCGAAGCCGATCCATGCGGCCAAGGGCTACTATGACGGCCTTGCCGGCATGATCTCCTTCCACCCCTTCTATATGCTGCCGCTCTGCAACACGGCGCGCTGGGACACGCATTGCGGCGCCGCCTATGCGATGATCTACCGTTTTGTCTGCGACGAACCCGAAAACTGGGTTCGCGCAAGCGATGGCGCGCCGATCCCGCAGGCGCATTCGGCGGTGCGGGCGCCCGGCGCTAACGACGCACTGATGACGATGTACATGACCTCCAAGGCGCTGCGCGATTCCATGCTGCCCCACCAGGGCGGCTGGTCGATCAGCGAGGCGATCCTCACCGCCGGGCAGGCGACCGCCGACAATCTGCCGGCGGGGCTGGCCGAGATCCAGTACATGATCCGCGTGCCGACCATTGCCATGGCAGAGCAGGTCACCGCGGTGCTCGACCGTAATGCGGCCGCGGCCGCGGCGATCAGCGGTTGTCGCCATGAGCGCCATTGGGTGTCGAAGTCGAGGCCGGGCCTCGCCAATCACGCCATGGCGGGGATTGCCTATGAGGCGCTGTCCACCGTTGGCGCTCCGAGCTGGGACGAGGCGGCGAAAGCGATCGGTCGCAAGGTCCAGGTCAATGCCGGCGGCACCGCGACCGACAACCCTTTCATCGACGAGATGGAGCGGCTGGTTGCGCCGCAAGAGGCCGAGGCAATCCTGCGCCGCGATTTGCCTCCGTCGCAGATCAACTCGACCTCCGACGACTACACCGACATGTCGTGGCACACGCCGACCGCACGCTTCTATGTCGCCCGCCCGGCGCTGCGCTCGGCGAATGGCCATGCCTATCCATCCTGGGCGATGAACGCGCTGGGCGGTATCTCGGCCGCCATCGACCCGATGGTCATTTGCGCCGCCAAGACGGTTGCGCTTGCAGCCCTCCGCCTGCTCGAGGACAAGGCCGCGCGCGATGCGGCCATGGACGAATTCGTCACCCGCACCGGCGGCGGCATTGGTGGCTCCAACTGGATCGCGCCGCTTTGCGACTATGACCCGCCGATCAATTTCCGCTGGCCGGAATATGTCACCACCGCGCGGGGGCGCGATTGGTGGATTCCGAGCAGCCAACCCAATCAAGCTGCATAATCGAGGAGAACCTTATGACCGTCCATGACCGCATCGTCGCCGAGCCGTTCTCGCTGCAACGCCGCAATCCCGCCGGCGGCACCAAGCCGCTGACGTCATGGGGCTTTGCCAACGAGACCGACGTGCTGACAGACGTGTTGCTCGGCTCGCCAAACTTCCTGCGCCACCTCTCGACCAGCTCGCTGTCGCGCAAGCATTTGCGCGAAGCGCCCTGCAACGTTCAGATCGCCCAGGCGCAGCACAAGGACCTCGTCGCCGCCTATGAGCATTTCGGCGTCAACATCCACTGGCACGAGCCGACGCCGGAACTGCCGATGCAGGTCTATTCCAGAGACTCCAGCGTCATGACGCCCTACGGCGCCTTCATCACCGCCATGGCCAATTGGTGGCGGCGCGGCGAGAACTATGCCGCCATCCGCACCTATGAAAAGCTCGGCATCCCCATCTACGACATGGTCACGGCTGGCACCTTCGAAGGCGGCGACTTCAACGTCATCGAGGAGGGCGTGGTGCTGATCGGCTGCGGCGGCGCCCGCACTCAGGAAGAGGGCGCCCGCCAGGTGCAGGACTGGTTCGAAAAGGAAGGCTGGGAAACGCGCCTCGCCTTCATCGACGAATATTACGTCCATATCGACCTGATGGTGGTGCCGATCGCCGAGAAGCTCACCGCGGTGTGCCTCGCCTGCACCGAGCCCGGCATCGTCGACTGGCTGAAGGGCAAGGGCCACGAGATCATCGACGTGCCCTTCCAGGACACGATGGCGCTCGGCTGCAACTTCATGTCGCTGGGCAAGGACAGGGTCATCGCGCCGACGTCGAGCCAGTCGCTGATCGGCCAGCTCAAGGCACGCGGCTTCGAGGTTGCTGCCGTCGACATGAGCGAGATTTCCAAGACCGGCGGCGGCATTCACTGCATGGCGCAGGCGCTCAAGCGCGAGCCGGCGTAACGGCACGAATTGCCGCCGGGACCTGTGACGGACTGCTGCCAGATTTGACAAAACAGGCCTGGCAGAGGAAATTGATGCCATTAGAGGAGGGATTCTGTGAAGAAAACTTACGAAAAGCCGAGTCTGGCCAAAGCCGGCAAACTCGGATCGCTGGTCGCTTCAAACCCGTCGAAGCCCGCCCCCTGAGCGCAACCAGCCGCTGAAGGCCGAAATTCGGTCGTCCTGGTTATCGGCGACCGGATCGCGCTGTATGATTGAAGGGAGCCCGCCGGCTTTGAACGGCGGGCTTTTTGCTTTGCGCCAGAGCGCTGCCGCGTCTGCCGGCTAGTCCAATCTGCCCGAACCTGAATTGAACTTGCTCCGGGCGTTTTCCAGATGCGCCCGCAACGCTTGGCCGGCCGCTTCCGGGTCGCGGCGCTCGATCGCCTCGAACACCGCCTGGTGGCCGGCAAAACTCGTGCGGTTTCGATCTCCGTATTGGCCACGTGGATGCGCTGATTGATCAGCCATTCGACCTAGCCGTTGATTTTGAAACCAAGCCAGCTTCCCCAAAAGATCATGCCCAAACAAAGCCATAGCGCGAAGACCACATGCGCGCCGTTCCCGCCCGCCCGGCGATCAGGGAGTGGCTGGCGTGAGATGGCCGCGCTGACGACGGAACGAGATCGCCTCGTCTGGCCGGCCGGACTCGCGACGGCGTGGTCCGGCCGGAATTCCATCTGCTATGCGGGTATCAATACGGCGATGCGATGCACGCCGACCTCCTTGCTTGTATTCGTCGCTTCATCGGTCTTGCCCTTGGAGCAGGTGTACATATCACCCGTCTTGAGCTTGAATTCCTTGTCCGCTTTCTTGATCGTGAATGCACCTGAGGTAATGGTGCACACCATGTCGTTGTCCATCACGGTTTGAGGAGCATGTGCTCCGGGCTGAAACACAACGTCGATAATTGCGATGCTCTTGTAGGCGGGAATGTCTGCATTGCCGGTGCCGACCTCCACCACCCTGACACCGGGCGCAATCTCCTTGCCCTCTTTCGGGCCGTATTTCTTGATTTTTGCCGATGCCGCCAAGGGGAACAAAGGCGCTACCGCGGCGGTCGTCAGACCGAGGGCAATTGCAGACCTGCGATTCATGGTTTTCATTGCATCCTCCCGATGCTCGTCATGCATGGATATGCACGACCGGCGATATATTAGCACAAACGAATTTACTTGTATGCAAAGTGACTGTGGCGAAGGCCAGCAAGAAATGCTCCGCCGGATAATGTCGCTTCACTGTACCTTTTGCCGGAATTTCGAATGACAGGTCGAGCAATCCTGCAGGATGAGATGCAGGATATGCTCCGCCGGCAGTTTGGTCGGATCGGCTTCCTCTGGAATCGAGCGCTTGCCGAGCAGGCTGCCGCCGCCCATCGCCAGGCCGGTGCCCATGCGCATGTCATCGGTGATGACGGCCGGCGCGCTTTCGGCCTTGGCGGCCAGAGCGTCGGCCAGCGTTCCGATATGATTTGCCAGGGCCTCGAATTCCGCCCGTGACTGATCGATCTCCAGCCTGGCCTGCGAAGGCGGTCCAAGCGAGCCGCTCGGAAATTCGGCAATCAGGGCAGGGCCGGTGCGCGCGCGCAGCGTGTCCGCTGCCGCCTTGAAGGCTGCCGCGTCATAGGCTTGCCTGCGGTCGAACATGCCGGCAATGGTTTTCGCAGCCGCCGCCATCTCCTTCATCGACGCCTGGCGGGCCGCGACGATCGGTCCGCTGCCGACGGAGGCGCCCATCGTAAGGGCACAGACCAGCCACAGCGGCGCCGCTTTCACAGTCCATCTCACGGCGCCATGTCCTTGCCCCATCCATCCGTGCTCAGCCAGCCGCAGCAGGGGTTCGACCTGCAGTCGGATTCTTCAGTCGTGATGCCGGTTCTCATCGGTAAATTTCCGTCGCCGGAGGTCTCCGTCTCTGAGCAGATAGACCTTCCAGCCACCGGAAGGTCAACTGATTGAGAAGGCCGATCAGCGGGCAATCAGCACAGGCTTGCAGCAAGCTGACGCAGCGTTTCCTTGACTTGGATCGCAAAAACGGGCAGCAAGGCGGGGGTGAGGGAGAGCATTCTACCGTGGCGCAGACCATGGAGTGCTCTTTTTTTCGTATCAGGCGCCGCATAATCGGTGGCTGATGGAGGGATTGGTTAACCAACTTTGTCCATCTTTTGATTCAATCGGCAACAGACGCGAAAGGTGCAGGGGGCACCAGCGAACTGTGGATGTCACGGATGCGAGGGTCGCAAGCCTGCATGCCGATTGAGAGTGGTTGTATGGCGTTTTTGCGTTTGAAAGACCGGGGCGATACTCCTGAACGGGGTTTGACTTCGAAGAGATCCGGCCAGCGCTGGGTGGTGGTGCCGGTTGTCGGCGCGGCCTTGGCGCTGTGGTCGGTGGCAACCATGGCCGGCCTCTATTCGCTCGGTACCTCGCTCACCGCAGCCTCCAACAGCCTTCCGCACAGTCTGCTTCTGCCGAACGCAGCACTTGCCGATTCGCGCCGCAGCCTCGCCAATTCGTGGGCGCCTCGGCTTTCGGCGCAAAAATCACAGGCCTCGCTGCTCAGCCAATGCGACGCCGGCTGCGCGCATGCCGCCGCGAACTTCGCGCATGACGGCAAGATGGCGCGGCTGAAGCCGGCCACGCACGCTGTGGCCCCGAGCAGTGTCGCCTCAAACATTGCGCCAAACACCAGCGTCGCTCTCGCCACTTCGCGCGGCATGCGCTTCGACGGCGTGGTGGCCAAGGCAGAGCTGTCGCCGCAAAAGCTGGCTGCCGCCTTCGCCAAGGCCTCGAATGCGCCCTTCATGCTTGCCAGCCTTCCGGTCGCTGCCCGTTTCGCCGAAGTCCGGCTGCCCGATCAGCATGGCCCGGCCTCGGAACGCTTTGGGCCGGAAGTGGCTGAGATCGAACGCTCATCGCGCCTGGCGCTGGCGCTGGCCAACAGCTTGCCGGAAGACGCTGACATGCTGGCCCCGCCGCCGGCCGTTGAAGCAATCGCCGGAGGGCAGGATCCTGAGCAGGCCGAGGTTCAGGTCGCTTCGCTGCCGCCGCAGGACGATCTGCCCGACAACATTGCGTTGCCCGGTTGGCGTCCACGCGCCGAAACCGCTCAGCCTGCCGAGGCTCGGCAAGCCAGCAAGCCCAGGGCAGCCAAGCCACAGACCGACAGGACGCCCGAGAGCCCCGCACCCCAGTCGCCGGGCAATTCGTCGCCGCGCTCGCCACGCAGTACTTCGGAGTTCGCCGCACTGCCTGGCGTGCCAGACAGCCAGAGCATCCAATCAAGCCGGATCAAGCCTGGCAAACGGTCGAAGACACAGGCCGGCGAGATGCTGGCCTATGCCAAGCCGGACGTCCCGGCGGGCGGTGTCGGTCGCGCCTTCAAGGATCTGTTCGCCACGCCCGGAATGGGCGGCGGCGTCGCCGTGTACGATATCTCGGCCAAGACCGTCTATATGCCGGACGGCTCGCGGCTGGAGGCCCATTCGGGGCTGGGTTCGATGGTCGACCAGCCGCGCTTCGTGCACAAGAAGAATGTCGGCCCGACGCCGCCCAACACCTATGATCTGCGACTGCGCGAATCCCGCTTCCATGGCGTCGAGGCGCTCCGTCTCACTCCCGTCAGCGGCGGCAATAAATACGGCCGCGACGGCCTGCTCGCCCACACCTACATGCTGCGCGGCGGCCGTGCGGAATCCAATGGCTGCGTCGTCTTCAAGGACTACGCCCGCTTCCTTGCCGCCTACAAGAAGGGCAAGATCAAGCGCCTCGTCGTCGTGCCGCGCCTGACCAAGCCGCTGACGCGGGTCGCTCAGGAAGGCCGGGGAGCGTAAGGCAGTAGGCAGTAGGCAGTAGGCAGTAGGCAGTAGGCAGTAGGCAGTAGGGCCCAGGAGCGTCCATCGCCTGTTGATTGTTTTTCTGCCCCTATTGCCTATTCCCCACTGCCTATTCCCTTTTCACCCCCAGGCAGACTATGAGTGACCCCTGCGGGTCGGCTTCACCACGAGGACATCCATGACAATACGCGCTGTCGTTTGGGGCGAGAACATCCATGAGCGGACCAATGAGGTGGTCGCAGCCCTCTATCCCGAGGGCATGCACACGACCATCGCCAAGGCGCTGAATGCCGACAAGGCGATCTCCGCCTCGACCGCCACGCTCGAGCAGCCGGAGCACGGCCTGCCGGCCGACCGTCTGGCCGAGACCGACGTGCTGGTCTGGTGGGGCCACAAGGATCATGGCGCGGTGGCCGACGAGATCGTCGAGCGCGTCGCCCGCCGCGTTTGGGAGGGGATGGGGCTGATCGTTCTCCATTCCGGCCATTTCTCGAAAATCTTCAAGCGGCTGATGGGCACGCCCTGCACGCTGAAATGGCGCGAGGCGGGCGAGCGCGAGCGGCTTTGGGTGACCAGTCCCAGCCATCCGATCGCCGAGGGCGTCGGCGAATATTTCGAGCTCGAGAATGAAGAAATGTATGGCGAGCAGTTCGCCGTGCCCGAACCTCTGGAGACCGTCTTCATCTCCTGGTTCCAGGGCGGCGAGGTGTTCCGTTCTGGGCTGACCTATCGCCGCGGCGCCGGCAATGTCTTCTACTTCCGCCCGGGCCACGAGACCTATCCGACCTATCACGACGCCAATGTGCACAAGGTGCTGCGCAATGCGGTGAAGTGGGCGCACAATCCGCAGGGCACCAAGTCGGCGATCCTCGAGGCGCCGAACGTGCCGGTCGAGAAGGCGCTGGAGCCGATCGTCGAGCGCGGCGGCAAGCTGCACGCTTCGGGCGAGGCCGGCTTCCGCTAAAGCAAAATCCAGGAATAAAGGCGTAGCGGTTTTCCGCATGGGTTTCCTAGACCGTATCTGCGCCATATGATTGAATCGAACCAATTCGCTCGGAGTGCAGAGAATGCGGCTTTTGATACTGGGTACCGGCTGGATGGCGCAGGAGCATGCCCGCCGTTTCGGCGGCATCGACGGCGTCGAGATCGTCGGTGCTGTCGACGTCGATGAAAAGCGCGTGGGCGAATTCGCCGACGGGTTCAAGATACCGAAGCGATTCACATCGCTGGAAGACGCGCTGGCGTGGGGCGAGTTCGATGCGGTCGCCAACGTCACGCCGGACCGCATTCACCACCCGACCACCATGGCGTTGATCGCGGCCGGCAAGCCGGTGCTGTGCGAAAAGCCGCTGGCCGAAGACTTCGGCAAGGCAAGCGAGATGGCCAACGCGGCTGAGGCAGCCGGCATCGTCAACATGGTCAACCTCACCTATCGCAATGTCGCTGCCTTGCAGAAGGCGCGACAGATGGTGCTGGCCGGCGAGATCGGCACCGTCCGCCACGTCGAGTCCTCCTATCTGCAGAGCTGGCTGGTGTCGAAATTCTGGGGCGACTGGCGCACCGACCCGAAATGGCTGTGGCGGCTGTCGCGTGACCACGGCTCCAACGGCGTGCTCGGCGATGTCGGCATCCACATCCTCGATTTCGCCAGCTATGGCGCCGCACTCGACGTCGACCACGTGTTTTGCCGGCTGCGCACCTTCGACAAGGCGCCAGGCAACCGTATCGGCGAATACGACCTCGACGCCAATGACAGCTTCGCCATGACGCTGGATTTCTCCAACGGCGCCTTTGGCGTCGTTCACGCCAGCCGCTGGGCGACCGGCCACATCAACGAATTGCGCCTGCGCATCTATGGCGACAAGGGCGGCATCGAAGTCGTGCACAATCTCGAGGGTTCGGAACTGAAGGCGTGTGTCGGCGAGGATATCGAGAACGCCAAATGGCAGGTGCTCGACGCCGGCACGGTGCCGACCAATTACCAGCGCTTCGTCGATGCGGTTCGCAGCGGCGTGCAGGCCGAGCCTTCATTCCACCATGCCGCCGAACTGCAGAAGGTGCTGGATCTAGCCATGGTTTCGGAACAGAAGCGGACGGAACTGAGGGCCAGCGCCGGTACGCAGTGATGTGAAGGGGAGGAAGAAACAATGGTCACGCGCCGCGCGCAATGTCTCTGCGGCCAGCTTTCAGCCGTCTGTTCGGGCGAGCCGGTGCGCATCTCGGTCTGCCATTGCCTCGACTGCAAGCGCCGCACCGGCAGCGCCTTCAGCTACAATGTCCGGTTTGCGCGAGCTGATGTAGCGATCGAGGGACGGGCGAAGCAGTTCACGCGCACCGGCGACGAGGGCGGCCGCGTCATCTACAATTTCTGCCCGGAGTGCGGCGCCGCCGTCCACTATCGCATCGACACGCAGCCCGGTGTGATCGCCATTCCCGTCGGCGCCTTCGCCGACCCGTCGTTCCCGCCGCCATTTCAGTCTTTTTACCACGAAAGCCGGCGCTGTGAGTGGGTCGAGATCAATGCCGAGCCGCTGGCGACGTTCGACTGAAGGCCGCTTTTTGGATACCCGGAACCGTCCGCACGCTCCGCGCCTTCAAGAGGGCATCGCCCCTGATTGCCATTGCCGGGCCGTTAGCCATCGCGCTCGGCTGCCCCATGAATAGGCATAAGTCAAGACGAATCCGGCTTGCGGCCCGATTGCTGACATGCTTACCTGACGGCATGTGTTCAATGGGGGTATATGGATGGCTAAGGAATCTTCGAATTCCGCTTCTTCAGAAAAGAAGGCGGACGTAAATCTGATAGGTAACACAGAAGGAAACGGGCTGAACTTCATGGGAGTTCAGGCCCGCGAAAACGGAACCGCCGGCGACGCCGTCGGTGTCGACAAGATCCGTGACCTGCTGTTCGGCAACCAGATGCAGGACTATGACCGCCGCTTTTCCAAGCTTGAAGAACGGGTGTTGCAGCGCTTCAAGGATGTTGAATCCGAGGCCAAGCGCAATCTCGAAATGTACGAGTCGAATGCAAAGAAGCAGATCGATTCGCTTGCAGGGCAATTGCGGAGCGAAAAAGATTCACGAGCCGATGCCGACAAGGAGATCGACCGGAATCTTCGCGAGCAAAACCAGGCTCTTGAAAAGCAGGTGCGCACGTTGTCGGATCAGTTAAGCGCGCTCGAGCGCGATGTTTCGGACCGGATAAATCGAAACGATCATTTGCTGCGTGAGGAAATCAAGCAGAAGAATGAAGGCGTTCAGATGCTGATCGAGAAGATGTTTGCCGACCTCAGCAACGTCAAGACCGACCGAAATCTTTTGGCTGGCCTGTTTGTCGAGGTTGCAAAGTGTCTCAATCAGGATCCCGTCGGGAGCAAGAGCAACTCGGACCGTAGCTGGAAAGTGAGTTGATGGGACCTTGACGTCCACCGTCGACCCATTCAACCTTCCGCAAAGAACAGCCTCGAACGATACAGAGATTGATCGCGAGGCTCTGGCTCGTCTTTTGATCGAAATTGCCCGGAACGTTGATCCGGACTACCGTGCGCAGTTCGAGGCGGTTCCAACCGCCGATCCGCGCATGGAAACGCTGCGGCAGTTGCTGGTCAGCCGCGAAATCTCCGAGCTTTCACGCGTCACGCATCTGCTCGACGAACCCGAGCAGCTTGCGGCGGCCGTGGGCGACGTTCTTCCCAGTGCTGCCGGACGAGCGCCTTACGCGCAACTCGGCGAGGCGCTTGCGCCAGCTGTCGAACGGGCTGTGCAACGGTCGATCCAGAAGAGCCCGCGCACGCTGACGGACATATTGTACCCGGTGTTTCTGCCGGCAATTCGCAAGTCGATCGGCGAAAAGATCGACCAGACCTTTCAGTCGCTGAATGAAACTCTAAGGCACATATTCACCTGGCACGGGCTCAAGTGGAGACTTGAAGCCTGGAGAACAGGGGCAAGCTTCTCGGCAGTTGTTCTGAAGCATTCCCTTGTCTACCGTGTGGAACATGCGTTTCTCATTCATCGGAATTCCGGCCTTTTGATAACGCATGTAACGGCCGACAATGCAACGAGCGAAGATCCTCAGCTCATTTCTTCGATGCTCAGTGCGATTCAGGATTTTGTAAAAGACTCATTTAACGAGAAAGAGCAGAGCGGCCTGGACACAATCCGTTTCGGCGAGCTTCGTCTCTGGTCGGAAGTTGGACCGTTTGCGACCCTGGTTTCGGTGATCCGGGGAAATCCGCCGGAGGAGTTGCATGAAATCGTTCGCGATGTGTTGCTTCGCATCCATGAGCAATCCTCAGAGGCTTTAGAGCAGTTCGACGGCGACGGTTCGCAGCTGGCCTCCGTAGAGGCGCAGTTGCAGACCTGCGTCGAGCTCAAGCAAGAGGAATCAAACGACGGATTTCCGTGGCTGGTGGCGGCCGTTGCCCTGTTGCTCTTGAGTCTGGCAGGCGTTTGGTACTTTCTTTCCTGGCAATCAGCGCAGCGCTGGCAGGCTTACGTGTCGCGCTGGCAGGCTTACGTGTCGCGAGTGGAGGCCCAGCCGGGCATCATCGTTGCCGAACAGCAGGTACGCGATGGCCAGTTCTATATTGCCGGCCTGAGGGACCCGCTTGCCGTCGACCCGCAGTCGCTGTTGTCAGGCACGGGAGTCGATCCGGCCGGGGTTCATTCGCAATGGCAATTCTATCAGAGCCTCGAGCCGGAGTTCGTGCTGAAGCGGCTGACGGCGTCGCTGGCTCCGCCGGATTCAGTGCGATTTTCGATCGTCGATGGTCGCGTCGTCGCCGAGGGTGAGGCTCCCGACACCTGGATCAGCCGGGCGCGCGCGGCGGCCCAGCAGCTTTCGGCAGGCGGGCCGGTCTTCGACATCTCGGGGGTTCGTGACGTAAGCCCCGAAGTGCGCGCGGCGCAGCGCTGGCAGGCTTATGTGTCGCGACTGGAGACCCAGCCGGGCATCATCGTTGCAGACCAAAAGATAAGCGACGGCCAATTCTATATTGCCGGCCTGCGAGACCCGCTTGGCGCCGATCCGCAGTCGCTGTTGTCGGGAACAGAGGTCGATCCCGCCCGGGTTCATGCGCAGTGGCAGTTCTATCAGAGCCTTGAGCCGGAGTTCGTGCTGAAGCGGCTGACGGCGTCACTGTATCCGCCGGAAACAGTACGACTTTCGATCGTCGATGATCGCATCGTTGCCGAGGGTGAGGCTCCCGACACCTGGATCGATCGCGCGCGCGCGGCGGCCCGGCAGCTTTCGGCAGGCGGACCCGAATTCGACATCTCCAAGGTTCGTGACGTGAGCCCCGAAGCACGCGCGGCGGAGCACTGGCAGTATTATGTGTCGCGACTTGAGGCCCAATCGGGAATCATCGTCGCCCAACAAAGCGCGAGGGGCGGACATTTCTACATTTCCGGCTTGAGAGACCCGCTTGCCGCCGACCCGCAAGCCCTGCTGTCCGGAACGGACGTTGATCCTGCCCGCGTTCATGCACAGTGGCAATTCTATCAGAGCCTTGATCCGAAGTTTGTGGTGAAGCGGCTGACGGCGGCGCTGTCCCCGCCGAAAACCGTTCAGCTCTCGATCATCCAGGGTCGCATCGTGGCCGTGGGTGAGGCTCCTGCCGGTTGGATCAACCGGGCGCGGGCCGCCGCTGAACAACTTTCGGCGGACGGAGTGGTTCTGGATGTCTCGCAACTGCGTGAGCTGAACCTTGCAGAACTTAATCATTTGAGGCAGGCCATCCAGACGACCGATATTTTCTTCTCTTCCGGCAAGGTTGTGCCGGGACCGGAGCAGACGCCGGTTCTCGACAGGTTGGCGGATCAAATAAAGGAATTCGCCCAGAGTGCCCGCAATTCCGGCGTAACGGCGCGGTTCATGTTGACCGGGCATTCGGACACCACGGGCCGTGAGACGGCCAACGCGTCGATCAGCGCCGCCCGCGCCGAGACAGTTCGTGCGCTTCTCAACAAGCGGGGCGTCGCTCCCGAATTGCTGCTGGTTCGGGGCGCGGGCACTTTCGAGCCGGCTGTACCTGAAAACAGTCTAACCGGTAGCTCCACCAATCGCCGGGTTTCGATTACCGTAAACCTGGACTAGCGGAGCCCAACATGTTGCAAAAAAAGATCTGCATGCTGGGCGGTTTCGCTGTCGGAAAGACGAGTCTGGTCCGCAGGTTTGTGCAGAGCATCTTCTCAGAAACCTACTTGACCACCGTTGGAGTGAAAATCGACAAGAAGAGCGTCGCGCTCCCGGACAAAACCGTAGATCTGATTTTGTGGGATTTGGCCGGCGAAGACGATATCGGCTCATTCCGCGTCAGCTATGTTCGAGGTGCAACCGGGCTCGTGCTAGTCGTCGATGGAACCCGCGCTGCTACTCTTGCCGTGGCACTCACGCTGCGCGAACGGGTCGAGGCCGAATTCGGCGCCATGCCGTTCGTATTGCTGTTCAACAAGTCCGATCTGGCCGATCGGTGGGCGATATCGGATGGTGAGATCAACGAGTTGAGGCAACGTGGATGGCAAATCTATCTAACAAGTGCGCTTTCGGGCGAGCAGGTCGATGACGCCTTTCGTCAACTTGCCTTGATGGTCACCAAATAGACCATGCATGAATTGCCAAAAGAAGTCAGAAATTGGTTTTTCAATTTCTTCTTCGACGGGCACGCTGTCGCTTATCTGAAAATCGACGCTGAGCTTTGCATAGCTGCCAAGGGCGGTAATGTTGAACATTACGGGCTGTCATCGCTTCGCATCGGCAAGCCTGTTGCGGGGCAGCTTGAATTCATGGAAGGTTTGCTGCCTTGCCCGGAGCTTCCGTTTCGCATGGACATGATCGAACTGCCCGGCGGGCGTGTCGCCGACCTTCATTTTTTTGCTGACAATGCGTGCGTGTGGCTGCTTTTTCTGGACGCCACTGCCGAACGAGACAACAGGCAGCGGCTTCAACAGAAGGCCTATGAAATGACGCTCCTGCAAGAGAGGGAGCGTCAACTCAACGAAAAATTGCAATCGACGAACGAGGCACTGAGAAAGAGCCAGGAGGGATTGGCGCGTGAATACCAGCGCGCCGAAACCCTGCTCCTCAACATTCTTCCGGCATCCATCGCGGAGCGGTTGAAAGCGCAAAAGAAAATTGCCGACAACCACGCGGAGGTGAGTGTGCTTTTTGCCGACATCGTCGGCTTTACCGAAAGAGCGCGAAGCGTCGGAGCCGTGACGACGCTCGCTATTTTAAATTACTTCTTCAGGGCGGCGGACCGGCTCTCGGAACGATACGGCTGCGAAAAAATCAAGACAATCGGCGATTGTGTGATGGTGGTCTCTGGCTTGCCCACCGCGCGATCCGATCATGCAAAAGCCCTCACGCGCTATGCGATTGAGCTGCGCAAGGCGGTAAGGCGGGAACGCTTCGCAGGAGAACCGATAAGGCTGAGAATTGGAATTCACTCAGGACCGATCGTCGCCGGTGTCATAGGCAAGAGGCGGTTCGCCTATGACCTGTGGGGTGAGACCGTTAATCTCGCCTCACGTATTCAAACGTCCGCGGAGCCCGATGAAATCCGTATTTCCGATGCAACTTACCAACTGCTTGGACCGAAATTTGCTTGCGACCCACTCGATGAAACGGAATTGCGCGGTGCGGGTCGCGTGCGAATGTGGCGGCTCCCGAGCTGATCCGTCGCCTGCGGTGCGACCGTGGAGCGCCGATAGCGGCGCCCGAAAGCCATTGGCGTGACCTGATCTTGCGATCGCAAAGCACCCTTTGCGCTTGCCCGGAAGGCCTCTATTCTGGAGCACAGTGGCCGCTGGTGGGATAGAATGTCGGTACTGCCTTTTCTGAGAATCTACGCACCGCTAAATGCGGTGCTCGCTGCGCCTGGGCTTCTGGCGGTGGCTGCGCTCACGATGCCGAACATGTCCGGACGAAGCAGACTGGCTCTGGCTGCCGTGCTCGCTGTCATTTGGGCCGCCTATCTTCTGCAGATGGCCGAGACCCTGCTCAAGCGCTGGGCGGGAGACCTCAGGGACAGGACGCCGGCAATCGCGATCGATGTGCTCGCGGTTTTGGTTCCAGTCGCCGCATTTCTGCTCGACGGCACGCCCGACCGGAGCCTCTACTGTGCTGTCTGGCTGCTGAAGCCGCTGCGCGACTCGACCTTCTTCCCGCTGCTTGGCAGGGTTCTGGCCAACGAAGCGCGCAACCTGGTCGGCGTCACCACGGTCTTCGGCCTGGTTCTGTTCGGTGTCGCACTCGCGGCCTATGTCATCGAGCGCGACGTCCAACCGGAAAAGTTCGGCAGCATCCCCGAGACAATGTGGTGGGCGGTGGTCACGCTGTCCACTACCGGCTACGGCGACGACATTCCGCAAAGCTTCGCCGGCCGCGTCCTTGCCGGGGCTGTCATGATGTGTGGCATCGGCATCTTCGGGCTCTGGGCCGGCATTCTTGCCTCCGGCTTTTATCAAGAAGTCCGTCGCGAGGATTTCGTCCGCAATTGGCAATTGATTGCCGGCGTTCCGTTGTTTCAGAAGCTTGGCCCGGCCACGCTGGTCGAGATCGTGCGCGCGTTAAGACCCCGCACGGTGCCGGCGGGCGCCGTGATCTGCCGCAGCGGCGAGACCGGCGATCGGATGTTCTTCGTCGTGGAGGGCCGCGTCAGCGTCGCGACGCCGAACCCGGTGGAGCTTGGCCCTGGCGCCTTCTTCGGCGAGATGGCGCTGATCAGCGGCGAACCGCGTATGGCGACCGTCACTGCCGCAACTTCGGTCTCACTCCTGTCGCTGCACGCGGCGGATTTCCAGATGCTGTGCAGCAGCAGCCCGGAGATCGCGGAAATCATCCGCAGGACCGCGCTCGAGCGGCGCGGCGCGGCGCCGGTGGCTTGACCGTACAGCCGATGGTGGCCCGGCTGGAACTGGATGGTACGGCTCTATCGACCACGCGCGAAGGTTCTGGACGGCACGTGGAAGGACCAGAGGCGTAGCCGGAGACCTAAACGTAGCCGATCCACTCTACCGGCGGCTCGTTTTTTTGGCGCTGTGCGTCGACAGTTCCTGCCCCGCGGCCTTTCGGACGACCGGCTTTGGCTAAACTCTAATGCCTTAGAATCTTGCTTAGAAAAGCCCGGCTGCGGTCGGTCTTCGGGTCGGAGAAAAACGCCTCCGGCGTGCCGCTTTCGACGATGGCGCCGGCGTCCATGAACACCACGCGCTGCGCCACCTTGCGGGCAAAGCCCATTTCGTGCGTTACCACCATCATGGTCATGCCTTCCTCGGCCACCGCGACCATGACGTCGAGCACTTCGGAAATCATCTCGGGATCGAGCGCCGAGGTCGGTTCGTCAAACAGCATGATCTTGGGGCGCATGCCGAGGCAGCGTGCGATGGCCACACGCTGCTGCTGGCCGCCGGACAACTGTGACGGGTATGCATTGACCTTGTCAGCGAGGCCGACCTTGGCCAGCAAGTCGCGCCCGGCCTGCTCGGCCTCGGCGCGGGGGATCTTGCGCACATGGATCGGTGCCAGCGTGACGTTTTCCAGCGCCGTCTTGTGCGGGTAGAGGTTGAACGACTGGAAGACGAAGCCGATCTCGGTGCGCAACTGCGTCATGTTGGTGGCGGGGTCGCCGAGGCGCTGGCCGTCGACGACGAGGTCGCCATCCTTGATCGCTTCCAGGCCGTTGATGCAGCGGATCAGCGTCGACTTGCCCGAACCACTTGGGCCGCAGACGACGACCACTTCGCGCGGCTCGACGCTGAGCGTGATGTCCTTCAGCACATTGAGCGAGCCGAACCATTTGTTGACGCCGCGAAAGTCGATCATGCCCGTTTCGGTCAGGTTTGGTTTGGTCGGGCTCGGATTGGTCATGGCGGTCAGCCCTTTGGGGTTCGATGTCACAGCTGCACCTCGCCATGCGCCGCGCCCATGCGTCGCTCCAACCGGCGGGCGAGCATGATCAGCGGATAGCAGACGACGAAATAGCCGACGCCGACCAGGAAGAAGACCAGCAGGCCGTTGGGCACACGCTGCACCACAAGCCAGCCGACGCGGGTGAGGTCGGTCAGCCCGATCGCCGAGACGACGGAGGAATCCTTGATCAAGAGTACATATTGCCCGACCAGCGGCGGCAGCACGATGCGCATCGCCTGCGGCAGCACCACCTGGCGCATGCGTTGCCAGCGCGACAGGCCAGACGCCAGAGCTGCCTCAACCTGGCCGGTCGGCACCGAGCGGATGCCGGCGGCGACGATCTCGCAGATGAAGCACGCGGCGAGGTTGGTGAGCGCGATGATGCCGGCGGTGAAGGCATCGAGCTCGATGCCGAATTCCGGCAGGATGAAGAAGATCAGGAAGATCTGCACCAGGAACGGCGTGCCGCGGATCAGGTCGACCCAGGCCCCGATCACGCTCGAGATCAGCCGGTTGCCGCCGGTGCGCAATATGCCGAGGCCGAAGCCAAGCAGCGTGCCCAGCACCAGGCTGATCGCCGACAGCATCACGGTCATGCCAAGGCCGCGCAAGGCGAGGGGGTAGCTGCCGGCCAGGCTTTGCAGCTGTTGCCAGATCATGTGCTGCTCCTTGCCGGCTGCAGACCGAGCCACCGACTGGACAGCCCCGCCAGTCCTTTGAGGCAGTAATAGAGCAGCAGATAGAAAGCGGCGATGGTGA
The DNA here is from genome assembly GCF_000502535.1 of Mesorhizobium sp. LNJC391B00. NCBI lineage: Bacteria > Pseudomonadati > Pseudomonadota > Alphaproteobacteria > Hyphomicrobiales > Phyllobacteriaceae > Mesorhizobium > Mesorhizobium sp. LNJC391B00. Next base: position 527,755 of record NZ_AYWI01000006.1, on the reverse strand, counting down.
GAAAGCCTTCCGCCGGCATGAAGCGGTCGGACGCCAGCAACTGGCCGGCGCGCGTCAGTTCGGAAACCGAGATCAGCGACAAAAGCGCGGAATCCTTGACCAGCACGATCGCCTGGCCGAGCAGCGGCGGGATCGTCACCTTGAAGGCTTGCGGCAGGATGACCAGGCGCATGCGCTGGACATAGGTCATTCCCGAGGCAACCCCGGCCTCGACCTGGCCGCGCGGGATCGACAGGATGCCGGCGCGGATGATTTCCGCGACATAGGCGCCGCTGTTCAGCGACAAAGCGATGATGCCGACGACGAGCTCGGGCAGGACGAAGCCGAGACGCGGCAGGCCGAAATAGAGGAAGTAGAGCTGCGCCAGCAACGGCGTGGCGCGCACGGCATCGATATAGCCCTTGGCCAGCACGCGAAACAGCTGGCCGCGCTGCAGGTTCATGGCGGCGAGCACGATGCCGACGGCCAGCGCGCCCGCAAAAGACAGCGCCGACAGCCACACGGTCGTGATCAGACCCTGCCCGAACAGCGGCAGATATTCGACGATGGTGCGGAAGCTGAAATTTTCGAGCATGGCGGTGAATTGTGAATGGTGAATGGGCAGTAGTGAGTAGTGAGTGGTGAGCAGTGAAGGGCGTCCGGAATGGCCATTCACCATTCACCATTCACTACTTCCTACTCACTACTCCCTGCTTACCTCTGCTTAGTGATCCTTCTTCCAGGCGTCGGAATTGACCCAGTAGTCGAGGTTCTTCTGCAGGCGGCCGTCGATGCTGACCTGGTTGAGGAACAGGTTCATCCAGATCAACAGGTCCGGCTCGTCGTAGCGGGTGGCGAAGGCAAGCGGCTCCTTCGACAACAGGTCCGGCATGATGGTGAAGGTGCCGGCGGGATAGGCTGTCGACTGACCCTTGACCGCCGAGACGTCGTTGACGCCGCAATCGGCCTGGCCGTTGTTGACTGCGTCGAGCAGCAGCGGGCCGCCGCCCTTGTAGCTCTTGATGTCGGCATCCGGGAAGGCGTTCTTGGCTTCCTTTTCGCCGGTGGCGCCTAACAGCACGGCGATCTTGGTGCCCTTGGCCTTGCAGTCCTCGGTTGTCTTGAACTTGCTGTCGGCCTTGGTGAAGACGGTGCTGCCCGTATACATGTAAGGTGTGGTGAAGGCGACCTTCATGCCGCGCGCCAGCGTCGGCGTCATGTCGGCGACGAGCAGGTCGGCCTTGCCCGAAAGCAGCGCCGGGATCAGCCCGTCCCAATCATAGTCGAGGAAGGTGATCTTGACGCCCATTTCCTTGGCCATCAGTTCGGCGAGTTCGACCGAACTGCCGGTGCGCTCGCCGGCCGCGCCGACCAGCGAGAAGGGAGGTCCTTGCGTCTGTACCGCGACGCGCAGTTCGCCGCGCTTGGTGATCTCGTCGAGCGTTCCGGCACTGGCAGCAGCGGTCAGGCCCGCAAGCGCAAGTCCGGCGATGAAAAGTCTGGCAATCTTCATTTGGCATTCCTCCTGTTATCGTTGTTGTTCCACTTTGTTATTCCACCCTTTTGGGTGTTTTTTGAGCGGCGGCACCGTTTTCCGGCGGCAGCCACCGTTCGAAAATCCTCAGTCCCAGGCCACCGTCTCGGCAACCTTGATGCCACGCCTGGCCAGCTCGTCGAAGAACGGCCCGTCCGGCACATGCAGCAGCGGGTTCAAAAGCCCTGGTGTGGCGATCTCGCGCCGCGCCAGCATCTGCGCCACGATGCTGGCGGGATAGCCGACGCCAAGGCTCATGCCGAACAGGCCTGATGCCAGGTCGCGTTCGATGATCAGGTCCGACGTCACCGTTTTGGCGCGGCCGCCTTCGAGACCGGAAAAGACATTGCGCATCACGCAAAGGTCCTTCTCGTCGGCGCCATATTGCAGTTGCGGGCCGAGCAGACGGCCGAGAAATTCGCGTGGGCTGGCGCCGGTGCCGGGCACCTTGTCTTCGGAGAGGAAGCCGAGTTCCTTCAGCGGCGCCCAGAACGCCGACCATCCCGGCCAGCGCAGCGTATAGCGGCCCGAGCGTTGCAATCCCTTGGCGGCTGCCAGCATCTCGACATAGTGCAGAGCGTCGCCATTGGGGAAAGCTTCCAGCCGGCCGAGGCCCGCGACCTCGATCTCGTGGATGAAGGCATTGTCGTGCTGTCGGCCGGCCGGCACTTCGACGCGCTTGCCATACTCGATCATCACGCTGTCGCGGTTCTGGCTGACCAGAACCATGTCGAAATTCCAGCTTACCTTGTAGCAGAGCGGCTTGGCCATCGCCTTCGGTTCGGGGATGCCGCCGCAATAGGAATCGATCGAAGAAATCGTAGAGAACTGCTTTGCGGCGCGCGCATAGAGCACGAGGTCGATGCCGGGGTCGAGCCCGCATTCGGTCATGATCGAAACGCCGGCCTGTGCAGCCTCCGGCGCCAGATCGGCAATCGCCTTGCCGTAGTTGGTGGTGACCAGCGGCGTGCGCGTTGCGATCGCGGCCTGCACCGCCTCGCGCATCAATGGCTGCGGCAGCAGATCGATGGCGGCGTCGACATCCGCCAGCACGGTGGCAAGCGCCGGACCGATCGCGCCCTCGGGCATGACGAAACGCACGCGGGAAAGGTCGGTCAGCCCGGCAAGCCGGGCAGGGCCGTCAGCCGACGTATCGACGCAGACGACTTCCTCGACACCGGCGCTGGCGACGAGATCGGCGATGGCCGCCCGTCCCTGCAGGCCGAGGCCGCCGAGAACAGCTATTCTCATGCCGGCTCCTTGCGTGACGGTGTTTCTTCCGACCAGCAGCCTTCGGGAAGGCTGACCCATTTGTTGCATGAAGCCATGACGACGAAGGTTTCGCTGCGCACGACTTCCCCGGGAATGCCGGCGCCCGGAATCAGCTCGCTGGTGATGCGGTAGAGGTCGGCGACATCGCCGGCGACGGTCACGTCGACGATGATGTCGAAGCGCCCGGTAACCACCGAGGCCGAGTTGACGAAAGGCAGTTCGGCAATGCGCTGCGCCAGTTCCCGGGCGCGGCCACGTCCCTGAGCGTTGATGCCGACAATGGCCGAGATCAACTCGGGGCGTTCGGTCAGATTGAGCAGCCCGACGATCTTCAAGAGGTTGCGGTCGAGCAGATTGCGCAACCTTGAGCGCACCGTCGGCACCGAGATCGCCATCGTCTCGGCGAGCCGGTTGATGCCGGGCTGGGCATCCTGCGACAACAGCTTTACCAGCCGTCGATCGGTTTGATCGAGATGCTCACGCAAAAGGCAAGGCTTTCATAAAGGAGAAAAATGTGGTGGAATTTCTTCCTGATATGAAAATAGCCTACGAGATATTTATAATAACAGCAAGAGGTCAGTTTGTTGCTACGCTGATCGAATGGACTGGAACATCGCCACGGCTGCCGCCGTCAGCGCGGCATTGCCGGCCGCAACCGTGCCATCCGGCAGATGCTTCCCATCCTCCAGCCCGACGCGCGTCGACCAGTCGCGATCCGCGGCACGGCGCACGAACGGCCACACCGTCGCGTTCTCGCCATGCAGCAGGATGGCACGGCGAATGCCGGCGCGCTCCAGGACCTGTTCGATGCCGCCGGCGACCGCAAAAGCCTCGTCTAGCGTCTGCTCGGAAATCTCGATCAGCACGCGCAGCACGCGCCCGCCATGGTCGAGGCCGACCAGCCGCTCGGCGTCGGCGACCGACGCCAGACCCGCCTCGATGCCGATGCCGCGCTGCCGCAGGCTCTCCATGACGATAGGCGCGGCCGCCTCGCTGAGATTGACCGAGGCATAGTCCGGCAATTCGCGCCAGCCGGCGATGGCGACCAGCGTGCTTGTATCGTCATTCTCGATCCAGGCGCCGGTGGAGACGCCGATCAGCGTACCGGGGCAGGCACGGCGCAGCCCTGCGATGGTCGGATCCATCGCTGCCGGCGCAAGGCTCTCGCGGCGGTCCGCGCTGCGGGCATGGACATGCAGCTCAGCTGCGCCCGCGGCAATCGAAGCCGCCCCGTCGCGCGCCATAGCGTCGGAGTCGAGCGGCAGTGTGGGGTGAAAATCGGCGGCGCGCGCGCCATTGATGCAGGCCTGGACGATCATGGCTCTCGCGATCCTGTTGCGGATCGCGCGAGCCTACCGCAGGGCAGGGCGGAGAGGGAACGGGCGTGGTGAAGATTGCTGACAGGGTGCCGCTTCTGCGGAGGTTGCGGTATCGGCCCAGGACATACCATATAGCGGGACAGGACACGCCACGGGCGATCCTTACCCCTTTGCCGGACTGCCGGCCAGAAGGATTTGCGATGGCTGAGTTGAAGGTCAGGACCCGCGTCACCGGCGCGACGGCGACGCTGCAGCCCGGCGGCTTGCCTTCCATCACCACTCCGACCGGCGGTGCAGTCGATGTCGTCACCGGCGTCAGCGCGCCGGGCTTCAATCCGCTCGACCTGCTCTACGCCTCGCTCGCCGCCTGCATGGTGCTGAGCGCGCGCATCGCCGCCTCCCGCCTCGGGGTTGCCGCCGCGCTTGGCGAGGTGCGCGCCGAGGTCAGCGGCGAGAAGGCCAAGGACGAGCCGTCGCGCGTCGAAAGGCTCAATATCAGGCTCGACATCTCAGGCGATCTCGACGCTGCGACCAAGCAGCGGATCGTCGAGGACGCCGAAGCGACCTGCACGGTGTCCAACACGCTGCGCGCCGTGCCGCAATTGCATACGACGCTTGGGTGAGGGTGTCGCAGAATGCCTCGCTGCCACCAACCAAGGACCGTTCCATGGCCATGATCCCGCCGATCGACTACGCCTCGACATCGCAAGACATCCGCGCCGAGCACGACAGGGAACTTGGCCTGCGCGGGCGCATGACCAACATGAAGCGCATCCTGCTGCATTCACCGGCAGCCCACCGCATCTATGCCGAATGGTTCACCCTGCGCGATCTCTTGAAGCCCACGCTCGACGACCGCGCCATCTGGCTGTTGTCGCTGGCGGTCTCCGAGAGATGCCGCGCCGAGATTCCGCTTACCTTCTTCCGCCGCGCGCTGATCGACAGCGGTCTTGATCCCGAGGCGATCGAGCCCAGCGCCGACGAGACACTGCTGATCGAATTCGGCAAGGCAGTCGCTGCCGATACCAACGCCGTTCCCGACGATGTCTGGGCGGCAATCAAGGCTCGCTACGACGACACACTGCTGGTCAACCTCGTCGCCTTCGCCGGCGTCATGGTGGCGACCTGCTTGTTCACGAATGCGGTGCGCGTTGATCTCGACCCGGAGCTGGAGGTGTATCGCAAGCGGTGAAGCGCGTTTTCCCTTCTACCACAGGGGGCGAAGGGGAAGATCGCGCTTCACCTCCGCAGGAATCGGGTGGTTCACGCCCGCCGTTCGCCCCACTTTGATCACATCAAAGGAGGCATCGATGACCATCCATTCGATAAGCACCAAACGCGCAGCCCATTCGGCCGAAGCGCGCGTCGCAGCGCAGGACTGGAGTGCTCTGATCGGCGAACTGAACAGCCACGGCAGCGCCGTCATGCCGGCGCTGCTTGCACCCGAGGAGTGCGCCGAGATCGCCGGTCTCTATCCGCATGAGGACCATTTCCGCAGCCATGTGGTGATGGCCCGCCATGGCTTCGGCAAGGGCGAGTACCGCTATTTCCGCTATCCGCTGCCGGATCTGGTCGGTGGCCTGCGCACCGCGCTCTATCCCAGGCTGGCCGGCGTCGCGAACGACTGGAACGATCGCATGGGCGCGGCACGGCGCTATCCCGATGACCACGCCGCCTTCCTCCAGCTTTGCCACGAAGGCGGCCAAACGCGGCCGACGCCGCTTCTCCTCCAATATGGCCCCGGCGACTTCAACTGCCTCCACCAGGATCTCTATGGCGACCTCGCTTTTCCCCTGCAGGTCGCGATCCTGTTGTCGCAGCCGGGCGAGGATTTCACCGGCGGCGAATTCGTGCTGACCGAGCAGCGCCCGCGCATGCAAAGCCGTGCCGAAGTGGTGCCGCTGACCCGGGGCGATGCAGTGATCTTTGCTGTCCACAATCGCCCGGTGCAAGGTACGAAAGGGCACTACCGCGTCAATCTCCGGCACGGCGTCAGCCGCCTGCGCTCGGGACGGCGGCATACGGTGGGAATCATCTTCCACGACGCGAAGTAACGTCGTCCGCTTCGGCGCGGCTCCTTCGTTCCACTCCGAGATCGGCTAAGATTCACACTTGGTCGACGTCGAACAGGAGCATCGTCAAGTCATCGTCTCCTGGGGCGAGTATACGCCGGTCAGCGGCGCAGGCAATGCCGATTTCGGTGGCAAATGCGCTCTGCATATCGGCGAGGCTGTCGAAATAGAGTGTCCCGACCAGATACGGAATCTCGCCCGCCGAGCGCTTGATGATGGGCCGCCTGCTGATGTCGTAGCGCCGCAGTCCGGGAAGCTTCTTGGCCAGCGGCACATGAACCTCGAAATAGTGCCGGTCGAACGCCTCCGGATCAGCCGGGGTTTTGTAGATCACGAGCATCTTGGCCATCGTCATATTCCTGCCTGTTGGTGTCGCTGTTTGGGGGCCATGCAGGCCGCCGTGCCAATGTCGTTCCGCGAGGGCGGTTTTCGACAATCGCTGGATTTTTGTTTCGGGCGCGATGACGGGTCCTCGCCACCATCTGTGGCGCTTCTGCCTCTTTCCTCCTTGCGCTCATTCGCGTATGGCCCCGGGCAAATCCCTCAACTTTGCACCAACTCCCCCGGACCGCCTCATGATCCGTCTTGAAAGCATCAGCAAGCAGAACGGCCGCCAGCTTGTCTTCATCGAGGCCTCGGCCTCGCTACAGAAGGGCGAGAAGGTCGGCCTTGTCGGGCCGAACGGCGCCGGCAAGACGACGCTGTTTCGCATGATCACCGGCCAGGAGCAGCCCGACGAGGGCCAGGTGCAGGTCGATCGCGGCGTCACCATCGGCTATTTCAGCCAGGATGTCGGCGACATGGCGGGCCATAGTGCTGTGGCCGAAGTGATGAACGGCGCCGGGCCGGTCAGCGACGTGGCGGCCGAAATGGCCGAACTCGAGGCGGCCATGGCCGACCCCGAACAGGCCGACCGGATGGAGGAGGTCATCGAGAAGTACGGTGAGGCGCAGCATCGTTTCGAAGAGCTCGACGGCTATGCGCTCGATGGCCGCGCCCGCGAAGTGCTGGACGGCCTGGGCTTCAGCCAGGAAATGATGGATGGCGATGTCGGCAAGCTGTCCGGCGGCTGGAAGATGCGCGTGGCGCTGGCCCGCATCCTGTTGATGCGGCCCGACGTCATGCTGCTCGACGAACCGTCCAACCATCTCGATCTCGAAAGCCTGATCTGGCTGGAGCAGTTCCTGAAAGGTTATGAGGGCGCGCTGCTGATGACCTCGCACGACCGCGAGTTCATGAACCGCATCGTCAACAAGGTGGTCGAGATCGACGCCGGTTCGCTCACCGCCTATTCCGGCAATTACGAATTCTACCAGCAGCAGCGGGCGATCGCCGACAAGCAGCAGCAGGCGCAGTTCGAGCGCCAGCAGGCCATGCTGGCCAAGGAGATCGCTTTCATCGAGCGCTTCAAGGCGCGGGCGTCACACGCCGCCCAGGTGCAGAGCCGGGTGAAGAAGCTCGACAAGATCGATCGTGTCGAGCCGCCCAAGCGCCGTCAGATCGTGAATTTCGATTTTCAGCCGGCGCCGCGCTGCGGCGAGGATGTCGTGACGCTGAAGAACGTCCACAAGGGCTATGGCAGCCGCTCGATCTATGAGGGGCTGGACTTCCAGGTCCGCCGCCGCGAGCGCTGGTGCATCATGGGCGTCAACGGCGCCGGCAAGTCGACACTGCTGAAGCTGGTGGCCGGCGCGTCTGACCCGGATGCCGGCACAGTTGCTCGGGGGCCGAGTGTGAAAATGGGCTATTTCGCCCAGCACGCCATGGAGGTGTTGGAGGGCGAACGCACCGTGTTCCAGACGCTGGAGGACGCGTTTCCGCAAGCCGGCCAGGCGCCGCTCAGGGCACTCGCCGGCTGCTTCGGCTTTTCCGGCGACGAGATCGAGAAGAAATGCCGGGTTCTGTCAGGCGGCGAAAAGGCGCGCCTGGTGATGGCGCTGATGCTGTTCGATCCGCCCAATCTTCTGGTGCTCGACGAGCCGACCAACCACCTCGACATCGCGACCAAGGAGATGCTGATCACGGCGCTGTCGCAATACGAAGGCACCATGCTGTTCGTCTCGCACGACCGCCATTTCCTGGCCGCACTCTCCAACCGCGTGCTGGAACTGACGCCAGAAGGCATCCACACCTATGGCGGCGGCTATACCGAATATGTGGAGAGGACCGGGCACGAGGCGCCGGGGCTGCGGACCTGACGCAGGTCCTGCGTCCGCATTTGCGTCCAGCAAAGCCAGGATTTGTCAGCTCGCCGCCAGCCATTTGCGCGACTGCGCGAAGGCCTTGAAGGCTTTGGCATCCATCGGGTAGCCGAACAGGAAGCCTTGCAGGATGTCGCAGCCAAGCTCTTTCAGGATGCGCGCGTGCTCCATCGTCTCGACGCCCTCGGCGATCACTTCGATCCCGAGCGACTTGCCGATGTCGATGATGGACGACACAAGCTGCCGCTGTGCGGTTGAGCTGGTGATGGGGGTGACCAGCTGGCGGTCGATCTTGAGGCGACGGGGCCGCAACTTCAACAGCGAGACGATCGAGGCATGCCCGGTGCCGAAATCGTCGATCTCGACGTCGATGCCGAGCCCCTTGATGTGTTCGATGTTCCAGCTGACCAGCTCGTCGTTTTCGTCGAGGAAAATCGACTCCACCAGTTCGAACGACACGGTCCCTTCCTTGATCGGAAGCTTGCGCAAACCCTTGATCAGGTCCCTGTCTTCCAGGCGCCGTGCGGAAACGTTGACCGAGACGCGCGGGATGTTGAGGTGGCTGCGCGACCAACGCTCAAAATTATCGAGCGCCTGCTCCAGGACGGTGCGGTCGATAAGCGCCACGACATTAAGTTCTTCAGCCACCTTGATGTAGGCGTCGGGGGTCAGCATGCCGCGTTGCGGATGATCCCAACGCGACAGCGCCTCGACGCCGACGATCTCCAGCGTCTTGGCGTCGAACTGCGGCTGATAGTAGACGATGAATTCGTTCCGCTCGAGCCCGCCCAGAATCTCGTCGGCGGTCTGCTTGGTCCGCACGATCTCGCTCTGCAGCTCTTCGTTGAAAAACTCGTAGCGGTTGCGGCCGCGGCCTTTCGCCCGGTACAGCGCCAGATCGGCATTGACAAGCAACTGCCTTGCATCGACGCCGCTATTGGCCGCAATGCCGATGCTGACGCCGAACCGGCACTGGTGACCCAGATAGTCGACCGGCTGGCGCATCGCATCGATAATGTGGTCGGCCAGCGCGGCGAGTTCCTTGTCGTCGCGTCCATGGCTCAGCACGACAAACTCGTCGCCGCCGATGCGCGCAACGAAATCGGCACTGCCGACGCTGGCCTTGATGACTTTCGAAGCATGCACCAGCAATGCATCGCCCGCTGCATGGCCGAGCGTGTCGTTGATCTGCTTGAACCGGTCAAGGTCGAGATGCAGCAACGCCGCACGGCCGTCGGCTTCGCGGTTTTCGGCAAGCATCTCGTCCAGATACCGACGGTTGGGCAGACCGGTCAGCGAATCATGCATCGCGACATGCTCGATGCGGGCTTTGGCCAGGTTCAGTTCGGCATTTTTCGATTCTGAAAGGCGACGTTCACGCACGAGATTCTCGTTGAGCAGCACGTCGCCTGTCACATCCCATTCGGCGCCGATCATTTTTGGCGTGCCGTCGATGTCCCGGAAGAAACTGGCGCGGGTGCGCACATGGCGAATGGTGCCGTCCGGCCGCAGGAGCCGATACTGCGAAGAGTAGGGGCCTTGTGTTGCAACAGCCGAATCGAAATCTGCTTTAGCCCGTTCGAAGTCTTGGGGATGGATCGCCAGCGCCCAGTCGTCATAGCTACGGGTCTTGCCGCCGCCGGGTTTGCCATAGATTTCGTTGATGCGGTCGTCCCATACGAGTTCGTTGCTGACGGTATCGTGCTCCCACACGCCTATAGCAGAGGCTTCCAACGCCAGCTCCAGCCGCCGGGACAGGCGCCTCAACTCGGCGTCACTTTTCTGCCGCTCACCGAAAAGACGTCCTGCCACGAGGATCGGCAGCACCACCAGCGCGCCGGCAAGCGCCATGAGCAGACGCAACAGCCACTCATTTTTCGGAGCGGTCGGCCAGCCGCCCTTCGGTATGGCTGAAATTTGCCAGGAGCCTGAAGGCAATTGCACCTCTGCCATCACCGGATTGCCGGACACGACATTATCGCCGCCGAAGAACAGTTCCCCGCCGCCGCCGAGCGCATCCTTGCCGATAAGCGCCACATCGATATCCAGATCAGGGTCGGTCAGTCCGCTGGCAGCGTAGAGCCGATCGACATCGATCACGGCCGAGACGATACCCCAGAAACGGTCGCTGCCACCCGCCGTCGGCACGAAGACCGGGATACGGCCGATGAAGCCACGTCCGCCTTGCGCCAGTTTGACCGGCCCGGCGAGCACCAGCGCGCGCTGGTCACGGGCGCGAAGCGCGGCCATGCGTTGCGTATCGCTCTTGCGGTAGTCCAGCCCGATGGCTTTTTCATTGCCTTCCAGCGGATACATCAGCGCGATGACGAGGTCGGGGGCGCCGGCAATATCGCGCAACTGCGATTTTTGCTCGAACAGATTACGGGCGAGTGCCGCAAATCTTTGCTGGCCCATATAGGGCTCGGTAACGATTGTCGAAACGAGACCCTGAACCAGCTGGAGATTGCCGCCTATGTTGCCTTCGAGCTTGGCGCGTATGATGTTGACCTTGGCCAGGACGTCGGCGCGCGCCAGCTGATCGGAGACCTCTCTGTTCCTCTGGTCGGCAACCAGGGCGCAGACGAGAAGCACGACAAAGGCAATCGCCGCCGGCAAGTTGGCGGAAGAAAAAACGGCCCGTTTCAACCGGCCGGAATTGAGCATTGCACCTGCCAACTCGATCCGAAGACCTTTCCAGGACAGTAGTCCTTCGGTCGACCATAGTAGCTAAAGCTTAAGTTTGAGCTTCGAGACGAATCCGAGAACAAACGGTAAGCTTTTGGCTGCCAGGGTCCAGCCGAAATCTGAATGAGTGTCCGAAAGTAGGACGCCAGGTTGCAGCGTTCTGCAACCCAGCGGCGAAGTCATATTCGCCTCAGATTGCAACAAGCCGCCTGATCTTGCCGCGCGGGCCCTTGCGGGAGGCTTACTTCCCAGCCATTTGATCGGCCAGCGCCTGCGCCTGGGCGAGCAGCGCCGGGAAAGCCGGGTCAGCCGGCAGGCGCTGCGCCATGCAGGCCCGGTAGTCGCTGTCGCCCTTGTCCCAGGCGGCGTTGGAGGACTCGAACGCTTTTTCGTCCTTCAGGTCCGATGCCTGGTAGGCCTCCTGGAATTTCTGCGCGGCGGCGTCCGCAGCAGCCCACACGGCGTCGCAGGCGGCGATCTTCGGAACGGCAGGGGCTGCCGGCGCTGCGATAATTCTCACGCTGTTGCCTTTGACGAGCGTAACGATGACTTCCTGCTCATAGATCGGCCCGACGTCCTGCGTCCAGCCGCCGAGCCGTGCGAAGGCGATGTCGGCGCCTTCGGGTTTCTTCAATGGAAAGTCGAGCGTTCCCTCGAAGGCGGCGTCGCTGTTGATCGCCTGGGTATAGAAGGCATCCAGCTTAAGCGCCTCATCGATGCCGGCGGGCAGTTTGAAACTTTCGTCGGTCTCGGCGGTTCTGGACTGGAGCCAGCGCTCCAGCAGCCCTCGCGTCGTTGCCACCAGGCTGGGGCCGTCGTCGCCCTTGGTGTATCGCAGCCCATCGAGCATGCCATAGCCGATATCGGAGTCGCTGAGGCTTTCGATATTGATTGTGCCGGTTGGCGGAAAGTCCTTGACCGCCAGCGGCCCGATAATGCCGGCAAGACGCTGCTGGAGGTCGCCCAGCGCCTTCTCGTTCTCAGCGTCGATGGTCTCGATTGCCGCGTTCGCACTGTTCAGCGCCGCGATATCAGCAATCGCCTTGTCACGCGCGGCCACATAGTCGTCCTCCGGCGAGGCCGTGAAAGCCACGCTGCTCACCAGCGCAAACAGAAACGTCCAGACCCACCGCATGATATAAACCCTGCTCTACGTTCGATTCCAAGGATACATGACAACATTGGGCTGAAAAAAGACGGCGTTGGAGCTGCCCCCTTGAGAAGGAGATGGCCGGCAGGCCAGAGGCGTCGTTGCGCTTGAAGCGCTGACTCCTTTTGCAGCGCGAGACGACGTTAGCGCTTCACGCGCAACGACCCCCTCTGTCGCCTTCGGCGACATCTCCCCCTCGAGGGGGGAGATTGGCGCCTAATCACGCCTTGCGCTTCTCCACCTCCGCCTTCCTCAGCAGGAAGCGCTGGATCTTGCCGCTCGGGGTCTTCGGCAGTTCCGTGATGAACTCGACCTCGCGCGGGTAGGCGTGCGCCGACAGCCGTTTCTTGACGTGCTGGGCCAGCTCTTCGGCGAGCTCCGAATTGCCCTTGTAAGCCGGCGCCAGGACGACGAAGGCCTTGACGATCTCGGTGCGCTGCGGATCGGGCACGCCGACGACAGCCGCCTCGTTGACCGCCGGATGCTCGATCAGCGCGCTTTCGACGTCGAACGGGCCGATGCGATAGCCGGCCGAAGTGATGACATCGTCGGCGCGGCCGATGAAGGAGACCGAACCGTCCGGCTCGTACTCCACCGTGTCGCCGGTGCGGTAGTAGCCGCCCGTGATCGCCGGCGTTTGCGCCTGGTGATAGCCGTCAAACCAGCGCAGCGGCGACTTCGCGATATCTACGGCGAGGATGCCGGGCTGGTTGGGGCCGAGCTCGTTGCCGGCCTCGTCCAGTACCACCATGCGATATCCGGGCATGGCGAAGCCGGCCGAGCCCGCGCGAACGACATGCGAGAGCCCATGATGGTTGTTGACCATCATGCCGTTCTCGGTCTGGCCGTAATGGTCGTGAATGGGCGCGGCGAGATTTGCGTCGAACCAGCGGATGACTTCCGGGTTGAGCGGCTCGCCGGCGCTGCTCACCACGCGCAGTCTGCCTTTGACGCGGGCCGCAGCTTCCGCGCCTTCCGCCATCAGCAGGCGATAGGCGGTCGGCGAGCCGGCAAGGCTGGTGACGCCGAGCCGCTCGATGATGTCGTAAGTGCTCTTGGCGTTGAAGGCGCCTTCATGGAAGGTCGTGGCGATGCCGAGCTGCAACGGGCCGGTGATGGCGTAATAGAGGCCGTAGGCCCAGCCGGGATCGGCGATATTCCAGAAGATGTCGTCGGGCAGCAAGCCGATCGCGTCGCGCATATAGGCGCCGAAGGCGAGCAGGGCGCGGAGCGGCACCGGGACGCCCTTGGGCAGGCCGGTCGTTCCCGACGTCGACATCATCATGAACAAGTCGTCGCCCTTGCGCATCACCGGCTGGCACTCGGGCGAGGCGGCGGCAAGCGCGGCGCGGAAATCGATGTCGCCTGCAGGCAGCACACCGCCATTGCCAAGAATGGTGGCGATTTGCGCTGATGTCTCGACCTCGTCGAGCTTGCCGCGATTGGCCGGGTTGGTCACCACGATCCTGGCGCCGCTATAGCCGAGGCGGTGCTCGATGGCTTTCGGACCGAAGGCGGTGAACAGCGGCTGGTAGACCGCGCCGATCCGCCACGTCCCGAGGATCAGCGCCACCAGTTCGGGGACGCGCGGCAGCATGCCGGCGACGACATCGCCGGCACCGACGCCGGCGGCCTTGAGCACATTGGCGGCGCGCCCCGACATGTCGGCGAGATCGTCGAAGCTGAATTCGCGAAGCTCGCCGCCGGCCGAGATCGCGCGCAGCGCCAGCCGGTCTTCTCCGGTGTAGCGGCCGCAGCATTCGACATAGGCATTGATGCCGGTTCCAGGGTTGCCATACAACCGCGCGATCTCATCTTCGATGCGAAAGCGCTGAACGGCATCCTCATAGCGCGGCATTTTGCTCATGGCAGTCCTCCTTAGGCGGCGCCCATCTCCCCTTGGAGCGCCTTATCGGTCAGATTGCCTGAAATTGCTGCGCTGGTCGATTACGGCGATAGTCGGGGTATGCGAAGGATCGCAGCGCAGCGACAATCCGCGCCGAGCCACTGCTGTTGACCGAACCGTCCATCCGGCCGATAGCACCGCCAGAATTGCCCCGAGGCCCCAATGACCCCAGACTCAACTTTCGATGACGCGGCCATCGCCGACGAAGGACGCGATGCTGACATCGCCTGGCAAAACGACATCCGCGCGGGCGTGCGCCACGTCCGCGATCTCGCCTCGCTGCCGCTGTCACCCGCCGAGCACGCGGCGGCGCAGGAGGCGGCCGTACGCCACAAGGTGCGTGCCCCCAAAACCTATCTCGACCTGATCGACTGGAACGATCCCGCCGACCCGATCCGCGCCCAGGTCATTCCATCGCCGGATGAGCTGACGGAAACGGAAGGCGAGCTCGACGATCCGATCGCCGACCATGCCTTCAGTCCGGTGCCGCGACTGACGCACCGCCACGCCGACCGGGTGCTGTTGTTTGCGACCTACCAATGTGCGGTCTATTGCCGTTTCTGCTTCCGCAAGGAATCCCTGACCTCGATCGGCCGCGGCTATACGCGAGAAGCGCTCGAAGAGGCTTTTGCCTATATCGAAGTCCATACCGAAATCCGCGAAGTGATCCTGACCGGCGGCGATCCGCTTTCGCTGCCCGACAAGGCGCTGGCTGAAATCCGCGCCCGCATCGAGGCGATCGCGCATGTCAGGCTGCTGCGTATCCACACGCGCGTGCCTGTCGTACTGCCCGCGCGCATCACGCCGGGGCTGGTTGGCGCGTTGCAGGGCCGGCTGATGGTCACAATCGTCACCCATTTCAACCATGCGCGGGAGATCACGCCGGCCACCGAATTGGCCTGCCGCGTCATGCGCCAGGCAGGCTTCGTGCTGCTCAACCAGAGTGTCCTGCTCAAGGGCGTCAACGACACGGTCGAGGTGCTGGAGGAACTCTGCCGCGAACTGATGTACCGGCTCGGCGTCAAACCCTATTACCTGCACCATGGCGACCTCGCGCGCGGCATGGCGCACAGGCGCACCACGATTGCGCAGGGACAGGCGCTGGCCGGCGCGCTGCGCGCCCGCCTGTCGGGCATCTGCAATCCGGTCTATGTGCTGGACCTGCCGGAAGGCGGTGGCAAGGTGCCGCTCGGGCCATGCCATGTCGAGGGCCGGGACGGGCAGGACTGGCGCATCCGCGGCCAGGACGGCGAGGTGAGGCTGTATCAGGACGTCGTGGTGTAGGCAGGGCGCAGCGGCGACGATGACCGCCGCCGTCACATTGTCGATCGGGATGACCATCGCACCAAACTCTCGCCACTACGCGTTCGCCTGCATTCCGTATGTTGACATAAAGATATCCTTATGTGATGGTTGTCGCCTCAAGGATAAAAAATGTCGCAGAATTCTGCATCGCTGGACGCAATGTTCGGCCCCGTCGCGGCCAAGCCCGACGGTTCGGAAGTGCTTGCGGCGCTCACCGCGGCGGCACGCGAACGCATCCTCATCCTCGACGGCGCCATGGGCACACAGATCCAGGGTCTCGGTTTCGACGAGGAGCATTTCCGCGGCGAGGCTTTTGCCGGCTGCGCCTGCCACCAGCAGGGCAACAACGACCTCTTGATCCTGACGCAGCCGAAGGCGATCGAGGAGATCCATTATCAATACGCCATCTCTGGCGCCGATATCCTCGAGACCAACACTTTCTCCTCGACCTCGATCGCCCAGGCCGATTACGGCATGGAGGATGCCGTCTACGCGCTGAACCGGGACGGCGCGCGACTGGTGCGTCGGGCAGCGGCGAGGGCACAGCAGGAGGACGGCAAGCGGCGCTTCGTCGCCGGCGCGCTCGGGCCGACCAACCGCACCGCCTCGATGTCGCCCGACGTCAACAATCCAGGCTACCGCGCCGTCACCTTCGACGAATTGCGCCTGGCCTATGGCGAGCAGCTGCGCGGCCTGATCGACGGCGGCGCCGACATCATTCTCATTGAAACCATCTTCGACACGCTGAACGCCAAGGCGGCGATCTTCGCCTGCAACGAGATATTCATCGAAAAGGGCGTGCGCCTGCCGGTGATGATTTCCGGCACCATCACCGATCTCTCCGGCCGCACGCTGTCGGGCCAGACGCCGACCGCCTTCTGGCATTCGGTGCGCCATGCGAGCCCCTTCACCATCGGCCTCAACTGCGCGCTCGGCGCCAACGCCATGCGCGCGCATCTGGCTGAAATATCGGGCGTCGCCGACACCTTCGTCTGCGCCTATCCGAATGCCGGCCTGCCCAATGAATTCGGACGCTATGACGAGAGCCCGGACTTCATGGCCGCGCAGATCGAGGATTTCGCGCGGGAAGGGCTGGTCAATGTCGTCGGCGGCTGCTGCGGCTCGACGCCGGAGCACATCCGCGCCATCGCCGAAGCGGTGAAAAAATACCCGCCGCGCGCCATTACCGAGATCGAGCGCAAGATGCGGCTGTCCGGGCTGGAGCCGTTCACGCTGACCGACGAGATTCCCTTCGTTAATGTCGGCGAGCGCACCAATGTCACCGGCTCGGCCAGGTTCCGAAAACTGATCACGGCGGGCGATTATGTCCCCGCGCTCGACGTGGCGCGCGACCAGGTCGCCAATGGCGCCCAGATCATCGACATCAACATGGACGAAGGCCTGATCGATTCGAAAAAGGCGATGGTCGAGTATCTCAACCTCATCGCCGCCGAACCCGACATCGCCCGTGTTCCGGTGATGGTCGACTCCTCGAAATGGGAGATCATCGAGGCCGGGCTGAAATGCGTGCAGGGCAAGCCACTGGTCAACTCCATCTCGATGAAGGAAGGCGAGGAAGCCTTTCTGCATCATGCGAAGCTGGTGCGCGCCTATGGCGCGGCGGTGGTCGTCATGGCCTTCGACGAGGCCGGCCAGGCCGACACCAAGGCGCGCAAAGTCGAGATATGCACCCGCGCCTACAAGCTGCTCACCGAACAGGCCGGTTTCCCGCCCGAAGACATCGTCTTCGACCCCAACGTCTTCGCGGTCGCCACCGGCATCGAGGAGCACGACAATTACGGCGTCGACTTCATCGAGGCCACCGGCGAGATCACCGCCACGCTGCCGCATGTGCATATCTCGGGCGGCGTCTCGAACCTGTCCTTCTCCTTCCGCGGCAACGAGCCGGTGCGCGAGGCGATGCACGCGGTGTTCCTCTACCATGCCATCCAGCGCGGCATGGATATGGGCATCGTCAATGCCGGCCAGCTTGCCGTCTACGACACGATCGAACCGGGACTGCGCGAGGCTTGCGAGGACGTCGTGCTCAACCGCGCGCCCAGGGCCGGCGGCACCGCCACCGAACGCATGCTGGAGATCGCCGAGCGCTTCAAGGGCACCGCCGGCAAGGAAGCCAGGGAGCGCGATCTCGCCTGGCGCGACTGGACGGTCGAGCAGCGCATTTCCCATGCGCTGGTCAACGGCATCACCGAATTCATCGACGCCGACACCGAGGAGGCGCGGCTGGGGGCCGAGCGGCCTCTGCATGTCATCGAAGGCCCGCTGATGGCCGGCATGAATGTCGTCGGCGATCTGTTCGGCGCGGGAAAGATGTTCCTGCCGCAAGTGGTGAAGTCGGCGCGCGTGATGAAGCAGGCGGTGGCCGGACTGCTGCCGCACATGGAGGCGGAAAAACTGGCGAATGCCGCCAATGGGATCGACAATGGCGAGCGCCAGACAGCGGGAAAAATCCTGATGGCGACTGTAAAGGGCGATGTCCACGACATCGGCAAGAACATCGTCGGCGTCGTGCTTGCCTGCAACAATTACGAGATCATCGATCTCGGCGTCATGGTGCCGGCGGCAAAGATCCTGCAGACGGCGCGCGAGCAAAATGTCGACATCATCGGCCTGTCCGGCCTGATCACCCCGTCGCTGGACGAGATGGTGCACATGGCCGCCGAGATGGAGCGCGAAGGCTTCGACATTCCGCTGCTGATCGGCGGCGCGACGACCAGCCGCGTGCACACGGCGGTGAAGATCCATCCGCGGTACTCCAGGGGACAGACGGTCTATGTCAATGACGCCAGCCGGGCGGTCGGCGTGGTCTCGGCGCTGCTGTCGAACGAGACCAAGGGCGGCTACGTCGACACAGTGCGGGCCGAGTACAAAAAGGTCGCCGACGCGCATGCCCGCTCCGAGGCCGACAAGCAACGGCTGCCGCTGGCCAAGGCCAGGGCCAATGCGCACAAGGTCGACTGGTCGACCTATGAGCCGCCGAAGCCGTCCTTCACCGGCGTCAAGGTTTTCGGCAACTGGGACCTGACGGAGCTCGCGCGCTACATCGACTGGACGCCGTTCTTCCAGACCTGGGAGCTGAAGGGGCGTTACCCCAAGATCCTCGACGACGAGAAGCAGGGACCGGCGGCACGCCAGATTTTCGAGGATGCGCAGGCGATGCTGAAAAAGATCATCGCGGAAAAATGGTTCGCGCCGCGCGGCGTCATCGGCTTCTGGCCGTCCAATGCCGTCGGCGACGACATCAGGCTGTTCACGGATGAGGCGCGCTCGCAGGAGCTTGCCACTTTCTTCACGCTGCGCCAGCAGCTGACCAGGCGCGACGGCAAGGCCAATGTCGCGCTGTCGGATTTCGTCGCACCGGCCGACAGCGGCAAGCCGGACTATATCGGCGGCTTCATCGTCACCGCCGGGATCGAGGAGGTGGCGATATCAGAGCGCTTCGAGCGCGCCAATGACGATTATTCCTCGATCATGGTCAAGGCGCTGGCCGACCGTTTCGCCGAAGCTTTTGCCGAGCGCATGCACGAGAAGGTGCGCAAGGAATTCTGGGGTTACGCCGCCGACGAGACGCTGGCGCCGGATGAACTGATCGGCGAGCCCTATCGCGGCATCCGCCCCGCGCCCGGCTATCCCGCGCAGCCCGATCATACCGAGAAGGCGACCTTGTTCCAACTGCTGGATGGTGAGCGCAGTGCCGGCGTGAGCCTCACCGAAAGCTATGCGATGTGGCCGGGTTCATCGGTCTCCGGCATCTATCTCGCCCATCCCGAAAGCTATTATTTCGGTGTCGCCAAGGTCGAACGCGACCAGGTCGAGGACTACGCCCGCCGCAAAGCCATGCCGCTGGCCGATGTCGAGCGCTGGCTCGGCCCGATCCTGAACTATGTGCCCGTGGATTATGCCGAGGCGGCGGAATAGCTGGGACGTAATCTGGCCCAATGGCTCGACCGCTCCCTTGTTTTTCACCGTCGAAAAAAATCGCGCCGCACCCGGTTCTCGGCGAGCTGCCGGTTGTGGGTCGGTCAGACTTAGGTCCCTCGCGCCTGCTTTTCTGGAACAAGCCGTGATGTCCCGCATTTTATTGGCAGGGACACAAGGAGTGTCGAGTGAAAGCGATTTTGGGACTGGTCGGCGGCTTCGTGCTGACCCTTGCGGTGTTCGGCAGCGGGCTGGTTTTCGCAGCCTGGCTGCTTGCCGCCAAGCCTGTGCGGGAGGCAAGGCCCACCGTCAGCGTGGCGGAACTGTGGACCCGGGAAGCGCGGCCGGTGGACAAGACGGCGCAGGACTTCGAACGTCTGCCGCCCGAGCAGTCCGCGCATGCCGACATCGCCGCCAGGGAGCCAGCCCAGGACCCGGCCAGGCAGCAGCCCGATCCCACAGTCACCGGCGCCATCGCGCGGACCGAACTGCCGCCGCCGCATCTCGCCTGGTGCGCCAGCCGCTACCGCTCCTACGATCCCGACGACAACAGCTACATGTCCTATAGCGGACAGCAGCGCACCTGCGTATCGCCCTATCTCGCCGCCGACCGCGTCGCGCCGCGAGAGGCAAGCTACGTCGAGGGCGCGGGCGCCTACGCGGCTGCCGGCGGCGAACCGGACCATGTCGCCTCCTGCTTCAGCCGCTATCGCTCCTACCGTCCGGAAGACAACAGCTACCAGCCATATTCCGGCGGGCCGAGACGGCAATGCGAATAGCCAGCGCGAAGGGCGCCGCGAACGATTGCGACCGCGCGATTTCTGGGGTCGTTCGGATCGTCCTCAAAGCCCAGGGGAGGAACCACCATGGAAGACGACCGCCATCATAAGATACAGCAGCGCGCCTACCAGATCTGGGAGCGCGAAGGCACTGGCGACCCCGAGCACCACTGGCACCGGGCCGAGGCCGAAATCGACCGCGAAGCCGCTCTGCCGCTGACCGCCGACGACGCCCTGCCGCGCGAGATCGCCAGCACCGACGTGCTGACCGTCGAGGAACTCGCCGTGCGCACCGGCATATCGGGCGACGAGGCACAGGAGCTGATCGACAGGCTGGGCGCGGACAGGGCGGCGGTTGAGCAGGCGGCGCGGGGGATTGAGGGAAAGAGGCGGGCGACGTCCTGATCAGAGGCCTAGGACGATCTTTCAGAGTGTCTTGTTGACACTTATCACTTTGGCAGTCGCGACAGAGGCCGTCATTCTCTGACAGCTTTGCGCCTAAATTGATCCGTGCTGGCCATAGCAACATCCGTAAGCGGACGGTGCCGATGCCGGCGAAGCAGCCCAGATGCCGCGATACGAAGTGCCAACCACTTCGCGGCACCAGCGTGCCTGTAGACACTCTCGCCACTTTCTCTATACGACGTCGAGACGGGGTGGCGAGCAACGATGATCACAGTGTTGGTGCACGAGTTGAATCAGACGCCGATGCGGCGGCTGATTTCGTCGGCAGGGCACTTGTTGCCGCTTTTGCGCATGGAAACCTATCAGTCAGTCTTCCGCCGACTAAACTTTCCCGCGGGTACCTTGGTTTTTACTGATTTTGAGTATCTGAATGGCATGGAAATGATGGCGGCGGCGGATATTGCCGAAGCCGCAAAGCGCGCCGACCCTGATGCTCGAATTCTAAACCATCCCGCGACTGTCCTGGAGCGGTTCGCCCTGCTCCGCCGGCTTCGTATTAGAGGAATCAACCCGGTCGAAGTATCGCGTCTGGAGCAGGATGAGCGACCAACCCGTTACCCTGTTTTTATCCGGATGGAAGATGGCTTTTGGGGGCCGGAAACCAAGCTTCTGGAAAACCCACGCCAACTTGAAGAGGCGATCGCCGTGCTCCAGGGCAACGCCAAGCCGATGAAGCGGCGCATCGCCGTCTCCTTTGAAGCCGATCGCGATTCGAACGGCTACTATCGAAAGTATGGCGCATTCCGCATTGGGGACGCGATTGTGTCCCAGCACATACTTAGGTCCGTCGACTGGAACGTTAAGTCATCGGCAAGCAGCACCGACCCGGATTTCGTGCGCGAGGAACTCGCCTTCGTAAAGGACAATCCGCACGCTGAGGACCTGCTTCGCGCCTGCAATACGGGCCATATCCAGTTCGGCCGCGTGGACTACACGTTGCGAGACGGCGCATTGGTGATATTCGAGGTCAACCCCAATCCGACTTTTCCGAAGTTCAAAGGTGGCGCAGCCGCCCGTGAGGAACGACGTGGCCACATTATCGCGGCGTTGAAAGTTGCATTCGAGGCAATCGACAGTTCCGGCACCGGGAGAATCGACTTCCTGCCTTCAGCCGGATCTTACCAATTCATTCAGTCGGGCCGCTGGATATGGCCGGTGAGATGGCTTTGGAGAACAAGAATGGCCCGGCGAAGGAAGATGCAATCGCAATGAACGGCCCGCGAGAAAGCCCACCGGCAGGACAACGGCTCTCGATTTACACCGACGAACCACTCACGCAACTTGCCCGTTTTTCGTTTGATTGGGCTGAGGTGCTGTGTGACCCGAGCCATGGGTGTATGCCCTACCATCGCACGTGGAGCATGATCCGCCTGCTGGAATCGAAAGGTGCCAAGCCGGCCGGCGGGGGGTTCTTTGGACGTGAATTGGCTGCCGTGGCCCAGGAGGGACGCTGTCGGATTCTCCTGTCGGGCGCGGCCGACACCGGCCTGGCGGCAATGGTTCTGGGCCAAACGAGGCCGGTCGGCATCGAGCCCGAATTTGTGCTGATCGATCGCTGTGAAACGACGGTCGAACAGAACAGGCTGTTTGCCCGCTCCGCCGGTTTTGCGCTCGAGACCCACCGCGCCGACATTCGCGGTTGCGACTGTGCGCCGGTGCAGGCAGTTGTCGCCCATAGCGTTCTTAATTTCTTCGACCGCAGCGCACGCCAGCAGGTGGTCAACAGTTGGGCGCGTAGTCTCAAGCCTGGCGGACGCCTGCTTCTCTCCCAGAGGTTGCTATCGGAAAAAGACCAGCCGAGGGGGCCTCGCGGCAGCGCTGAAATCGGCCGCAGGCTTTCGACCATCGAGAAGGCCGCCGTCGCGGCGCATTTTCCTGCCGCTGCCGTGGCGGAGCTGAAGACGGCCGTCGAAGCGCTCTGGGGTGAACCGCTGCATGAAGATCGCACTACATATTCAGACCTTGCGGATATGCTGAAGCAATCCAACCTGACGATTGTCGGCTCGGAGCAGCATCATACCGGGAAAAGCGTTTCCCCGCTTGCCGCTGCCGACAGCGTCCAGACAATTCCAAGATACGAAATCGTCGCCGTCAGGATGTAGCCCGACCACTAGAATAAGTGCGACATCGCAGAAGCGGGAAGGTCGATAGCGGCTATCCGATCGAGATAAAACCAGGTCGCCACTGCGACCGCAACCGAGGTGCAAGATGCCAGTGTCGCCGACTTCAAGGTCAGCTTCTGACCGGCTGCAATCCATACCAGGGTAAACAGGGACAGCGCCGCCGGGACGCCCGCCAGCCAGACAGCGACCGGCAACAGGAGCATCATCATCAACGGCACACGATGGCTTTCCGGGATCGTATAGGTCCGTTCGCCTCCCTGTTTCTCGTGGCCAACAAGCGAGATCGTTTGCACAAGGGCGACCGCGAGCATCGCAAACAGACAACACCAGGCCACGGCCTGCGCGAAGATCGAATAGCCTGGCTGCCCTTGGAGCGATATCGCTGCCAGCACAGCGCATCCACCGGTCAACAGCCATGCGACTGCGGCATCGGCACGCTTTGGCTTGACACGTCGCGGCGGCAAAACACCACCGCGCACGATCCATGCGAGGGAAAGCGCGATTATGACCATGATCGTCAACGACGCCGGCCGTTGTAGAGGGTTCAGCCTGCCGACACGGGCCAACTCCACACTGAGCGCCAGGTTTCGCTCGATGAAGCCGCCCAGGACGAATGATATGACAAAAGGAATTTGCGGCCAGTCGAGGCGCTTCAGCATGTAGCCGGCCAGCCCGAAAGCGACGGCTACGTACAGATCGATCAGCAGCCCGTTTAGCTGCACGATCGTCACGAAGCTGACGACAATGATCGGGAGCGCGATGCGGTCGATCCTGAGAGCAGTCAGGCGCGCAAAATATGGTGTCAACGCCAATCCCACTGCGGACGTCAGCAGGTTCGACACCAGCAGCGCGGTAATCAACGTGAACGTCAGGGGCAAGCCGGTCGTCAGCATCGGTATGCCCGGAACGATGCCGTGTACCGTCAGGACTGTCAGCAGGATCAAGCCGCCCTCGCTGCCGGGAAGGCCGAAGGCAACGGTCGGCAGAAGCGAGCCTCCGTCCTTCGAATCGACGGCCGCTTCCGGCGCAATGATGCCCCTGATGTCACCAGATCCGAACCTTGAGCGCTGGTCCTTGGGGGTTGTCTGGATCGCCTGCCCGTAGGCAACGAAGCTGGCGACCGTTCCTCCAACACCTGGAATGATGCCGACCAACACGCCGATGGCCGACGATCGCATTGTTAGTCCCCAATGACGAAAGACAGCAAGCATACCGGTCCAGATCGAGTCGTTCGCGTTTTCCAGGCCAGCCGCTTTTTCAAGCTGCAATCTTTTTCGCCACGAGATGATTTCAGAAACGGTGAAAAAGCCAAGCAGCAGCGCGACCATGTCGACGCCGTCGAAGAGAGCGATGCTCCCAAACGTCCAGCGTGGTTGGCCATAGGTCGGATCAGTTCCGACAAGACCGACCAAAAGCCCCAGCAGCGCCATCGCCAGCGCTTTCAGACGGGACGCGCTTGGAACCGCAATGATCGTCGACAGGCCCCACACGCCGAGCAGCACGTATTCAAACGGTCCGAATTGCAGGATGAACGGCCGAATGATCGGCATGAGCGCTATGAGGACGAGGACGCCAAAAACCGATCCGACGGCCGAGGCCGTTGCCGCGGCGGCTATCGCGGTGCGAGGCAGGCCGGCCCTGGACATCGGATGGCCGTCGAGCAGGGTTGCCGCGCTTGGCGCGTTGCCAGGTATGTTGAAGAGGATAGCCGTTATAGATCCCATGAAGGTCGCGCCGCCGGTCAGGGCGCCAAACAGCAACAACACCGATACCGGATCCCAATGCACGGTTGCGACCAGCAGAAGGGTTGCAAGGCTGGCGCCGCCAATCCCTGGAAGAAAGGACGTAGCCATGGCAACCAAGGTGCCAAGCACCGGGATCAGTATGTTCGGCCAGGAGAATACATTGCCCAGTCCAGTGCCGAGGGCAGCCCAATATCCGGTCATCAGCGCGTTGCTCGCGCATCCCGCTCGAGTTCCGGGTGTTTTTTCAGATACGCTTCCGCCTCATGGAAGGCACTGAGCATATCGTTGATCACGATGACGGTCTCGTCGGCGTCGCGCGGCTCGATTGGACGTTTCTGAGCTTCAAGCGCCACCTTGAACCCATCGCTCTTGACCGCGGCGGAGACGGCGTCACGAAGACAACCTAGCGATTTCTGCTCCATGTCGGCAGGGGCAAAAAATCCCCGCGCTGTCGCCGAAGCTTTCGCGACGGCGATGGCCAACCGCAATCGTTCTTCCTGCTTCTCCTTGGAAAGGCCTTGGCTGCGCTGCCACACCAACCCTCCTTCGCCCGCCAGGAAAGCCACGCCTGGCGCGTTCGGGTCAGGTCCCTCCGTGAGAACCAGACCGACTTTGGCTTCGCCTGCGGCGGTCGAGCGCAAGCCTGTCGTCAATGAATTGGATGTCATATCGCCTTCGCCACGCAGGAGCGCGGACATGAGTGCGCCGCTGCCTTCATAGCCCGAGACCACGTCGACCTTGATATCGAGGAGGTGCGCGGTGAGCACTATCGGCAGGATGCCGGCTTCAAGCGATGAAACCGACGCGACCAGATGTTTGGCGCTTTGCAAATCGACATCTTTCCGAACGATCCACGCTTCGGGATCGATGTGAATCAGTCCTATCGGATTTAGCCGATTCATCCAGTTGTCGACGCCAGCCGGAATGTCACCTTGCGAAATTATGTCGGAGACGCTTTCAATCATAAGGACCAGTTCGTCGGATGGCGCATTGGTTACACGCTTTAGCGCCGCAAATCCGCCTGCCGCGGGCATATTCACGACCCTGACATCGAGCTCGGTCGTGCTGGCAAGGGCCGGCGCAAATGCACGGGCATAGGTATCATAGCCGCCGCCGGCAGCGTTGGGGACAACGAGGGTGATTCGCCGGCCGGCGTAGGTGGTTGCGCAAGCGATCTCGCCGCCGCTTGCCGCGGACGGCAGGTAGATTGCCGCGGCGGTGATTGCCGCCAACGCCACACGAAAGAACTTCATCTCGCCAAGCCCCAGATTTCACCCAGTGGTGATACTTTAGATAGCCCTTGCAACGCCAGCGTTGTTCCTTAGCAATCGCGCTTAGTTTCGTGAATGTCGCGGTCTGTGTCGCCAATTGGCGTCCGATCTGCCATGCGGTTATTCAGTTCATTAACCTTTCATTAACCATACCACGGCTAGCGTTTACCTCTCAGTAAGGAATCGCCCGCTGTGACCTTTGCCGCTCCCCTCGAGGCCAAATCCATTCGCTTTCGCGCCCGCTCCTTCGTCGCATTCACGCTGACGCCGGAGGCGCCTTTGGACGTTTGGCTGGACAGCCTCGATCGCTGGGTCGGCAATTCGCCGGGCTATTTTGCCGGGCGCCCGGTGGTGCTCGACCTGAACGTGCTGAAGCCCGATGTCGTGGCCATCGAAGCGCTGGTCGATCTGCTCGGCCAGCGCGGAATCCGCATCTATGCCATGGAACTCGATGGTGGCGCCGAGCTTGGCACGCATCTGCCGCCGGTGCTGGTCGGCGCCAAGGAGGCGACCACCGACGGGCTGCTGCAGCCGAGCCGCAAGGCGGGCAGGGCGGAGGAGGACACTGCGGTAAGCGACATGAAGGCGGCCGGTGACATCAAGGCAGAGGCCGGCGATTTGAAGGCGGGCGATTTGAAACCGGCGAGCGATGCCAAGGCACAGCCAAAAGACGCCAAAATTGCCGCACCCGACGCTGGCACGCTGATGATCCGCTCGCCGATCCGTTCAGGGCAGCTGATCTTCCATCCGCATGGCGATGTCATCGTGCTGGGCTCCGTCGCGTCCGGCTCCGAGATCGTCGCCACCGGTTCCATCCACGTCTATGGCACGCTGCGCGGCCGCGCTTCGGCAGGCGCTCAAGGGAACACGGCGGCGCGTGTCTTCTGCCGCAGGAACGAAGCCGAACTTCTCTCGGTCGATGGCTGGTATTGCACCGCCGAGGAGATGGACCCGTCAGTCCGGGGCAAGCCTGTGCAGGCATTTCTCGAAAACGGCATGCTGCGCATCGCCCCTTTCAGCTAATGCGTCTCGCCCGACAACGACATAACGAACAACAACGGAGGCTTTATTGATGGGCAAGGTAGTGGTGGTCACCTCGGGCAAGGGGGGCGTCGGCAAGACGACCTCTACCGCGGCTCTGGGGGCGGCGGTCGCCAAGACCGGCAAGAAGGTGGCGCTGGTGGATTTCGATGTCGGCCTGCGCAACCTCGATTTGATCATGGGCGCCGAACGCCGCGTGGTGTTCGACCTCGTCAACGTCATCCAGGGCTCGGCAAAGCTGTCGCAGGCGCTGATCCGCGACAAGCGGGTCGAGACGCTGTTCCTGCTGCCGGCCTCGCAGACGCGCGACAAGGATGCGCTGACCGAGGAGGGCGTCGCCGAGGTCATCGGCAAGCTGCGCTCGGTGTTCGACTACGTCTTCTGCGACAGCCCGGCCGGCATCGAGCGCGGCGCGCAGCTCGCCATGCGCTTTGCCGACGAGGCGGTCATCGTCACCAATCCGGAAGTGTCGTCGGTGCGCGATTCCGACCGCATCATCGGCCTGCTCGATTCCCGCACCTTGCGGGCCGAGGAGGGCGAGCAGATCGCCAAGCATGTGCTGGTCACGCGCTATGATGCGGGACGCGCCGCGCGGGGCGAAATGCTGTCGATCGACGATGTGCTGGAGATCCTGTCGGTGCCGCTGCTCGGCATTATCCCCGAGAGCCAGGATGTGCTGCGCGCCTCCAACCTCGGTTCGCCGGTGACGCTGTCGGAGCCGCTCAATGCCGCCGCCAAGGCTTACATCGACGCCGCCAAGCGCCTCGAGGGCGAACAGCTGCCGGTCATCGTGCCCTTCGAACGCAAGGGCTTCCTCGATCGTCTTTTGGGAAGGAGGGCGGCATGAACCTGCTCGACATCTTCAAGCGGCGCACCAGCGCGCCGGTGGCGCGCGAACGGCTGCAAGTGCTTCTCGCCTATGAGCGCCGCAACCGCAGCCAGCCCGATCTCGTCTCCATCCTGCGCGAAGAGATCATGGCGGTGATCGCCAAGCATGTGCAGATCGACCAGGATTATCTGCAAGTTTCGATGGACCGCGGCGAGACCATGTCGACGCTGGAGATCGACATCCAGATCCCCAACAAGAGCGCGGTGCCGCTGGCGATGGCGGGGTGAGATTGAAGCTGCTGATCTCCCCCCTTGTGGGGGAGATGGCCGGCAGGCCAGAGGGGGGCGCTGTCCCGCTGGCCTGTCAATTACATGTAGCAACGGCTTTGCCGAAGATTTGGATTCGCTGAGACGTAGCGATCCTTCGCGCCCCCCTCTGTCCTGCCGGACATCTCCCCCTCCAGGGGGGAGATCNCGATCCTTCGCGCCCCCCTCTGTCCTGCCGGACATCTCCCCCACGAGGGGGGAGATTGCGCTCCTCGCGCTCGCCTGCGCCAAGCACCCCCACCCGGACCTGCGGTCCGACCTCCCCACAAGGGGGAGGTAGGGGGCCAGCGCCTCTCCCCAAAAAACATTCAACCAACTAGTTGACTATCTAAAATCTCGCCTCTATATTCAACTACATGGTTGAATTAGAGACGCCCCAGATGGACCAGGTTTTTCACGCCCTTGGCGACGCCACGCGCCGGAACATGCTTAACCACCTCGCTGGCGGCGAGCGTACGGTGAGCGAGTTGGCGCAGCCCTTTGCCATGTCGCTGGCCGCAGCCTCCAAGCACATCAAGGCGCTGGAGCATGCCGGGCTTATCCGGCGTGAAGTGCGCGGCCGCACCCATGTCTGCCGCCTCGAGGCCCGCCC
This sequence comes from Mesorhizobium sp. LNJC391B00, assembly GCF_000502535.1. NCBI lineage: Bacteria > Pseudomonadati > Pseudomonadota > Alphaproteobacteria > Hyphomicrobiales > Phyllobacteriaceae > Mesorhizobium > Mesorhizobium sp. LNJC391B00. The sequence continues at coordinate 499,222 of NZ_AYWI01000006.1, read as the reverse complement.
GCTGGCCACCGCCTATCAGTGGCTCGGCCAATACGCGCGTTTCTGGAACAGCCGCCTCGATGTCCTCGAACAGCTTTTGCGCGAGGAGGCGGGGCGCAAAACGTCGACAACGCCGTCAACGCCGGCACCGGCAAATCCAGAACCATCCAAGCCGGAATCACCCAAGCCAGACACATCCAGGCCAACATCATCCGAGGGAGACGACCGATGAACCAGATGAACAGCTTCGACGGCTACGCCCAGCTGATCCAGCCGGCCACGTTGAGGGTCGAACGGCTTTTACCCGGAACCAGGGAGCGCGTCTGGGAATATCTGACGCAGAGCGATCTGCGCCGCCAATGGCTGGCGGCCGGCGACATGGAGATGGAGGAAGGCTCTTCCTTCGAGCTGGTCTGGCGCAACGACGAACTGACCGACCCGCCCGGCGACAGGCCGGCCAGCTTCAGTGGCGGCGAGCAGCGGATGCACAACCAGATCGTCGAGTGCGATCCGCCGCGCAAGCTCACCATCACCTGGAACGGCAGCGGCAATGTCACCTTCGAGTTGGCGCAGCGCGGCGACGACGTCTTGCTCACCCTGGTCCACCGCCGCCTGCCGGACCGCTCGAGCCTGATGATGCATGCCGCAGGCTGGCACGTGCATCTCGACCTCCTGGTTGCCCGCGTGGCGGCCGAGAAGCCCGAACCGTTCTGGGACAGCTTTAGCCGTATCGTGGCGGAATACGATCGGCGCCTGCCGGCCTGACCTGACCTAACGCATCGCCCGGTCCAACCGGGCACCATCGATCCCTTGCGCCGGATGCCGGCGCAAGGGTCGGCGAAACACGCGCCTTCGCCAGACACCGCGGCGCGTCATCAGAAGTGAAACCAGGCAACGTGCTTGCATCCCGCAAGCCCGAAGGAGGAAGTCATGCGTAAATTGATCACCGGAATGAAGATCTCCATCGACGGCAAGATGGAAGGTCCCGAAGGCTTCGCCGACTGGGTCGACAACTGGTCGGAGGAATACGGCCTGATGCCCGGGATCGACGCCTGCCTGCTCGGCGGCGTCATGTATGCCGGTTATGAGCGCTACTGGAGCGCGATCCAACAGAACGAGCCGGACCAGCCATTGCCGATGACCGGCAGACTGGTCGACCCGGCCGAACTCGAATGGGCGCGCTTTGCCGCGAAAACCCCGCACTATGTGCTGTCGAACACCATGACTTCGGCCGCCTGGGCCTCGACGCGCTTCCTGCGCAGCCTCGACGACATCGCGGCGCTGAAGCGCGAGCCCGGCAAGAACATCTATCTCATGGGCGGCGCCCGCATCACCGCCAGCCTGATCCAGGCGGGGCTAGTGGATGAAATGCGGCTCATCGTCTACCCGCTGCTCGCCGGCGACGGCAAGGCGCTGTTCGGCATGGTGCACGCCCGGCACAGACTGGAACTGCGCAAGGCCGAGGCGCTTTCGGATGGACGTGTGAGCCTGGTGTATGGGCTGGCGAGCTAGCTTCTTTTCCTCTCCCCCGAGGAAGGGCGCAAGCTTATGCGAGCTGGCATTTTCCTCTCCCTCCGGAGGGGGGAGGGGTGGCGCCGCGAAGCCGCGACGGAGTGGGGGAAGGCGCTCATGAAACCCACGGTCGCCGCAAGACAGGAGCGACGGAAGCGAGGCGAAACGCCTGCAGGCAGGCAATCAGGCGGATGAACGGTCGACCCCCACTTCGTCGAGCTTCGCTCGACACCTCTCCCCCGATCGACGGGGGAGAGGAAGGGCGCGAGCTTATGCGAGCTGGCATTTTCCTCTCCCTCCGGAGGGGGGAGAGGTGGCGCCGCGAAGCGGCGACGGAGTGGGGGAAGGCGCTCATGAAACCCACGGTCGCCGCCTCCGGCAAGCAGGCAATCGGGCGGATGTGATGGACGGTCGACCCCACTCCGTCGAGCTTTGCTCGACACCTCTCCCCCGATCGACGGGGGAGAGGAAGGGCGTCGGCGTTCGCCTCCCACCCTTGCCCTATCAACAGCCCGCTCGTGCCACACGACAGCCAGGCCCTTTATCCCTATCTCCAGCCTGCGCTACGGCCTGCTGGTCGCGCGGGGAGGGACTGGAATTGACGTCGACGCCGATTGCCTCAGCTGAAGCGAAGGCCTTGCCGATCGGCGCGTTGCTTGGCGCCATGGTGTCGATCCAGATCGGTGCCACCTTCGCCAAGGGCCTGTTTCCGCTGATCGGCGCCAATGGCACCACGGCGCTGCGGCTGGTCGTGGGCGCGCTGATGCTGGCGGCGGTGCTGAGGCCGTGGCGGGTGCGGCCGTCGCGCGCCGTGCTGCCCTGGCTCATCGCCTACGGCGTCAACCTCGCGGCGCTGAACCTTTTGTTTTACGCAGCGCTCGCCAGAATCCCGCTCGGCGTCGCGGTGGCGCTCGAATTCTCCGGCCCGCTGCTTGTGGCGACGCTGTCGTCGCGGCGCGCCACCGACTTCGTCTGGGTGGTCCTGGCCGTTTCCGGCATATTGCTGTTGTCGCCCTTCATCCACTCCGGCAGTGCACTCGACCCGCTCGGCGTGATGCTGGCGCTGGCAGCCGGCTGCTGCTGGGCGCTCTACATCGTCTTTGCGCAAAAGGCGGGCGCCGAGCTCGGCAGCCAGACCACGGCTTACGGGCTGGTCATAGCCGCTGCCGTCGCCCTGCCGTTCGGCCTCGCCGAGGCGGGTACCGGCCTGATCGCACCCGCGATCCTGGTCAGCGCGCTGCTGGTCGGGCTGTTCTCCAGCGCCTTGCCGTTCTGGCTGGAGATGGTGGCGCTGACCCGGATGCCGGCCAGGCTCTACGGCACGCTGACTTGTCTGGAGCCGGCGCTGGGCGCGCTGGCCGGCTTCCTGTTCCTGCACGAGATCCTGAGCCCGTTGCAATGCGCGGGCATCGCCGCCGTGGTCGTCGCCGCCTTCGGAGCCGCGCTGACCACCAGGCCGCCGGTGCCATCGCCGGAATAGGTGCCTGAAATGGGTATGTGACGCCGATGCCGTGTCCGCCAGTCCCGTGTCCGGTTGCTCAAGCGCCTGCAGCATCGATATATGATCGATGCATGCGCAGGAGATCCAGATGCCGACAGCATTGCTTGAGCCGTCCGTGATCAAGGCAATACTCCTTGTCGGGCTCGCCGCTGTCGTTGCGGCTTTGGCCTGGCGGCTGGCGCGGTCTCGTCGCAGAGCCCGGCTTCGTGAAGATCCGGCCAACGACTACGCCGTGCGCCGCGACTGGTCGGGCAACCACGGCAAGCTCAATCATTCGTCCTTTGTCTATTTCGATGCCGATCGCGACGGCCGCTACGGGCTCGGCGACCGCCCGATGGCCGGCATCATGGTCAGACTGCATGATGGCCACGGCCGCTTCGTCGCCGCGGCGCGGAGCAATCGCGGCGGCTTTGCCAATTTCCTGGCGTCGACGAAACGTCGCGCCGCGCCCATCCATGTGCCGGGCAGCTACCGCTTCAGCGTGTCTGTGCCGCCCGGCTGGCGCTCGAGCAGCGCCAACGAGGTCCAGTCGCAGCACCTCCGGCCGCTGCCGGGCTCGCCCACCGGGCTGGTCTCGGAATCAATGCTGCAGCCGGTCGGCCTGTTTGCGATACGCCGGCTCAGCGGCCGCGTAGCGGACGGTGTCTCGGCGAGCATCTCGGTGATGGCGAAAGGGCAAGAGGTGGCGGTGCATCCGCTCAGCGATGGCTTCCGCCTCGATCTGCCCGATGACGCCGACGCGATCGAAATCACCGGCGGTGGCATGGAACGACGACTGGCCTTGTCGGCCTACCCGACCGAACTCGGCCTGCTGTCGCCCGAGAACGCGGCTGTCGACAGCGCCGCGTCCTTGCAGGCCATCGGTTTCGACGATGTCACGACGCGCGGCCTGCGCAAGGTGCCGTCAGGTTATGCCGGGTTGACCTGGTTCAACCTGAACGCACTGGCGCGCGATCATACCGAAGGCAGCGAAGGCTACGTCAACGGCAATATCTCGGGAGACCATGTCTGCTATACGAGCAGCGGACACCCGGCCGAATTCTCGAGCGACAAACCGTTCGGGTTCCATTCCGTGATGCTGACAGCGGCATGGTTGAAGTCCGAAGGCGAAACCGCACTGGTCGAGAGCTGGCTTGGCGACCGGCTGATCGCCAGCGACACGATCGTCCTGTCGGCACTGGCGCCCGTCCACTATGCGCCGATGCTGGCGGCGGTGACGCGCGTGCGCCTCTCCACGAGTCACTATTGGCAGCTCGTGCTCGACGATCTGGTGGTTGTGCGCTGAAGCGTGTCGCGATTAATCGGGGTGAAAGGGTTTATCGCGGATTGGAAGCACCGTTCGCGGTGACCTGCGAGAGCTTGCCTTTTTTGACCAGCACCGGTTTCAGATAGGTTTTCTTCATTTTCCACTCTCCACGTCGGGCACCCAAAGCCCCGTTCCCGGCCAGACGGCACGAGGCGTCGGATAATCGGCTGCTAGACTGCGACCGGCCCGGAGCCGTTACCATTGTCGGCTGTAACCTGCGAGAGCTTGCCCTTCTTGACCAGCACCGGCTTCGAATAGGTCTTCTTCATGCCGCATCTCCAGTGTCAGGCGAGGCCGCCAGATCAGGCGACAGTCCGACTCAACGACCTCACTCGATCGGGCCGGAACCCGCTCCATTGGCGAGCGCCGTAACCTGCGAAAGCTTGCCTTTTTTGACCAGAACAGGCTTCGAATAGGTTTTCCTCATAGTGAATCCTCCAAGCTTACGCGATAATGCCAGACGGATCGGCACTGTCAACCTTCGCGGCCTCGCTGTCCCATCCCGGTTTTTCTTGGCGCCGATGCGCTAACTGCAAGTCCACCTTCATCGACAAAGCGTTGTTCTTGGGCGTGCATGGCGTGGCCGGGTTGCGGTGCGAAAAATGTCCGAAACTGCGGCGGGTCTGGCCTGGTTGGTCGGCTTGCTCAAACAGAGCGGCAATGCAGCGCGGACTGGCCCAGCCTAAACATTGGCCTTGCCGTCGCGCCGCACTCACAGTTCCTTTTCCGCCAGTTCGCGGAAGGCATCGGGAACCGAGCGCCGGGCTTCCAGCGCCACGGCGCCATAGCCGACAGCCTCTCTGCCAAAGCGCTGGCGGATCTTGTCGATGGCGCGGTCGGCGCCAAAGCGCGCCAGGCCTTGCCTGCTGCCGGGTCGCTGCTTTTCATCGGCAAGCCCGAGCGGCAGCTCCAACTGCAGCTCGGCACTTTCTTCCAGCTGCGACACCGAGATCGCCAGCAGCGAGATGGTCTTCTCCCGAGGGTTGGCGGCCAGCACGCCGCGCACCAGCTCCCCGGCGATTTCGGCCAGCATCGCGGTTGCCGAAATCGGTTGCTCGAGCGTCAGCGAGCGTGTGACCGCGTGCAGATCGGCGAAACGCACGCGCACCGTCACCGTGCGCCCGGGCCGTGATTTCGCCCTGAGCCGGCTGGCGACCCGGTCTGCCAGATGCAGCAGGACGGGTCCGAAGATACGCGCCTCGGCCGGCCGTCTGCCAAGCGCCGACTGCGCGCCGGCGGAATGCGACCGCCTGTGGGTTTCGAGCTTTCGCGGGTCGCGGTTCCATGCCAGCGACGACAGCTTTTCGCCGGCGGCGGGCCCGAGCAATCTTCGCAGCGCCCCACCATGCGTCTTTGCCAACTGGCCGATGGTCTCGATGCCGATCTCGGCCAGCCGCGCTCTGGTCGCCGGGCCGACGCCCCACATCAGCCCGACCGGCAGATCATGCAGGAAGGCAAGTTCGGTGTCCGGATCGACCACCACCAGGCCGTCGGGCTTGGCCACCTGCGAGGCGATCTTGGCCAGATGCTTGGTGCGCGCCACGCCGATCGAGATCGGCAGGCCGAGCTCTGCCCGGACCCGCCGACGCACCGTGGCGGCGATCTCGGCCGGCGGCCCGAACAGATGCGTGCAGCCGGCGACGTCGGCAAAGGCTTCATCGATGGAAATCCGCTCGACCAGCGGCGTGAAATCGTCGAGCACCTTGATGGCGGCGTCGCCCAGCCGCTGATAGTCGGCGAAATGGCCGCCGACGAAAATCAGTCCGGGGCAAAGCTCGCGCGCGCGTCGTCCGGGCATGCCGCCGCGCACGCCGAAAACCCTGGCTTCGTAGGAGGCGGCAAGCACGACGCCGCCGCCGACGGCGATCGGCTTGCCCCTGAGCGCCGGGTCGAGCAGCTGCTCGACCGAGGCGTAGAAGGCGTCGAGATCCGCATGCAGGATGGTGGGCTCCATCCCGACCGTTCCCTTTGCGGCGTTGCAGCATTAGCCGCGTCTGTTGTGAGAGGCGTTTTTGCCGAACAAATAGAGAACAAACAGGGCCTATTGTCAAGCGAAGCGGTTGTCGCCGGCCGGCCCGTTCCAGGTCGGGCTGTCGAGTGCTCCGCCTGGGCATCGGACCTGCGGAACATTGTCTCTCGCCTCGGCGTTCATATCCGCGACGGGACGCTGTTTTTGTGGAGGCCGGTATGGGCCAGTTCGAGATGATCGACCTCGTCAGCGTCATTGACGCCTGCACGAGCGATCGCGTTGCCGGGCACTGCGTGTCAATGGCCAGGGCGGTGGAGGAGTTGCGAGTGCTGACCGGTGATTTCGTATCGCCGGACGAGACGGTGGCCAACGCGCTGTCGGCAGTGGCGCTGGGGCGCGGCTGCGCGGTGGTGTTCGACGAGCGAGCGGGCGCCGACATCTTGCTGACGCCGTAGCGGGGCGGCGCCGGGTTATGGCAGCCAGAAAAGTCGAACAGCGTGCAAAAAGCTGTGCAGGCATGGCCCCATAAGCGGGGCGTGGAAAATTTCTGCGCGTGGGTGTATTCTCCAGGACGCAAGCGGTCGCAGACCGCATAGGGGGAGAAATGACATGCCGAGGGTTTCGGAACTCTTTTTCAAAACTGCCATCTTGTTCCTGATGTTGGGGATTGCGGCCGGCCTGCAGATGGCGATCTCGGGCGACCACGCCGCTTTTCCGGCGCACGCGCATATCAATCTGCTCGGTTGGGTGACGAGCGCCATCTTCGGCGGCTACTACGCGCTCAATCCGCAAAAGGCGGCGCGTCGCGTCGCCATGATCCACTACGGGCTCTACACTCTCGGCTTGGTGATCATGCTGCCGGCGCTGTATGTGATGCTGCAGGGAAACCCGGCGCTTGAACCGATCGTCGCCGGTGGCTCGCTCATTATCGCCGCTGCCGTTCTGGTTTTTGCTTTCGTGGTGTTTTCGCCCGAAACGGCGCGCTCGGTGTCCGGCGTGGTTCCGGCCTCTCGCTGACTGTTCGCGCGCGGCGATCAAAGTCCGACCCGCATTCGCGACCCGCGACACGGGTTGGCCAGGCCGATGGCCGCAGCCGCTGGCTGCGGTGTCTATCGCCGCGTCGGCGCTCAACATACCCGAGTCCCACCACGTATTATTTCGTGACTATTTGGCGCCGGAACCTTCCCAGATATCGCGCGTTGCGGCGACTGTATTCGCGCTGCCTTATATATAGGCAGACTTGAGTACGTCCACAGCATGGGTTGGGGGAGGAGCAGGCCACCATGTCGAACAGAGAAATCGGAACGTCGGCCTCACTGGGCCGACGCATCGCCGATCTGAAAGCCAGGATGCGAGACGCCAGCGTTACTGAACACGAGATGCAGACCTTCCAGAAGGTCGCGGCCATCATGGGGGGTGTCGAAGGCTCCCTATGCCTCGACGCCGACGACCTGATCGCGGCGTCCTTCGTCACCGAGGCGCTCGGCGATCCCGGGTCGAACTGAAGGTCAGAGCCCGTCGGCACTCAAGTGCCGGCGGGCGATGGCCCGGTTCGCAGCGTTGCGATGCTGGAGCGTGTCTGCACCGCCCGCGGCGGGGATTTCTTGCGCACTTTGAAGATTTCAGGCGAGCGGCCTCGACGGCGCTTGAATATTGGGCTTCGCCTTGTGCTTCTCGGCTGCTTCTCGGCTGTCGAAGGTGCCGAGATTGTTGCCGTCCAGCCCTTGACCACAAGGGCTAAGCCAAACCGCCAAGGCGCCTTAAACGAAGGATCCGGCCAGCCGGATCCTTCGAAATATCGCGATGCTCCGGCATCGCCTTCAGCTCATCCTTGGTCCAACTGGTGACGGCGTGGACGTCCCGGGAAACCTCTCGAAAGTCCGCGGTCGCTGCCTTACACCTCGTCGAACGGGCCGCCGCGCCTCGCCAGGTCGTGACCAATGGCGGCTTCCTCGGCGTCGTCGGGCAAGGCATCGTCACTGTCCTGGTAGGGGTTGTCGTCATCCTCCTCGGGCAATTCGCCTTCCTTCTCGACACCGGTGGTGTCCGGCAGGCTTTCCTCATCTGCTCCGTCGGGCAGGACCGTTGCGCCACGCAGCGCATCCCAATCCTGCCGGCGCGGCGTCGGCGCTTCCACCTCGTCATTGGCGATCCTGTCGCGGGCATCGTTTTTGCTCGGTGGCGCCTCGACCTCGTCATTGGGTTTTCTGTTTCGTTCTTCCATGATTGCCTCCTCCGGGCGGCTTTGCGTCGAGAAGGTGGAACTCACTTCCCGGCTGTCAGGTTCCGGCAACCACTCCATCTCCGTGGAACCAATTGCCGCCAGTCTGCTTTGCCAAGGACTAGTCTGCTTTGCCAAGGAGATGAATCCAGAGGAGCTGGACCATGAAGACTTTCCCCCTCATCCCATGCGTGCTGCTCCTGGCGCTGGCCGACCCGGCGGCTGCGCAGGACAATGGCGACCAGCACGGCCCTGCCGCGCCTTGCCAGGCGCAGCCTCAGGACGATGGTCAGAAGCCGCCGGTCGGCAATGGCGGCGGCGAATCGACCAGCACGCTCGGTCCCTGCGGCGGCGTGCTGCAGCCGCCGCCCAGTGGTGACCAGGGTATGACGCAGCCGCCGCCGGACCAGGGCAAGACGCCGGTGATCAAGCCTGGCGAGGTGCCTGGGCAGCCGCCGAAGCAATGACCTTTGCTTGAAACTTCACGGCGTGGCACGAAGGCGGTCGGTTCCGGTCTTGGCCGGGCGACGCGGTCACCGGATCAATGCCGGCGCCGGCCGCGATCGCCACCGGAATTTGGAGCCGTGCATCATCCACGTCGAAGGTCTCCTGAGGGATTGTGCTTCAATGCGAATCTTGCGGGTGCGGGTTCTGCTGGCATGACCGGGAAGCCGATCAATTTAGTCTCCGCTTGCGGAACAAGACCGTACCGGCTGCGTTTGCCTCCAGGAGCCCGCCACCTCGATCTGCGCTGTTTTCGCCTCATGCGGGAACACGGCGGAGCTCGCCAACAACGACAGGAGACGAAGATGAAAACCATCCTTATTCCCGCCGTCGCCGGGCTCGCCATGATCGCTGGTATCGGCATTGCCGCCGCCGACGAGGTCATCGTCACGCAGCCGGCACAGCAGCAGGTGATCATCACCCCGGAACAGCGCACGGTCGTGCACCAGTACGTAAAGAAACATCCGCTTGCCTCGGTCAATCTGCTCGGCGTCGAATTGAATGTCGGCACTGCCTTGCCTGACACTGTCGAGCTGCAGGAGGTTCCCGACGTTCAGTACAGATACGCCGTCGTCGACAACCATACCGTGTTGGTCGACCCCAGCACGCGCAGGATTGTCGAGGTGGTCGAGTAACGCTCGACAACCTAACCATTCATCGGTGATACGGCCCTGTCGTTCTTCCTAAAAGGGCGGCAGGGCCGAATGACGAAGATGATGAAAGGAGAATTGCCATGTTGCCGCATGTCGAGACCCCGAACTCCGCCAATGTTGCGGCGTGTTGCGACAAGTTGCTGGCCGAGCGCAACACGGCGCTGTTATCGATGAAGGAAGCGATCGCGCTCCTGCGGGAGCGCACCGGCACCGATCGTTCGGATGCCGACCTCGCGGGGCTGATCGTCAAGAAAGCGGCGCTGCTCGGCGTTGCGGTGATTTCCGACCCGCGCTGAGATGTCTCGTCACTCAAGACGCCGGCCGAATTTTCGGCTAATGTTTTCGTGGAATCTGGACCAACCGACCGGACCCAACCACGGAGGCTTAAGTGACGGACGACAAACAGGACCGCATTCGCCAGCGCGCGCACGAGATTTGGGAAAAGGCCGGCCGGCCTGAAGGCGCGCATCAGGAACACTGGGAGCAGGCCACGGCTGAAGTCGATGGCGCGGTCGCCAAGCCAAAAAAGGCGGCGAAGAAAGCTGACGCCAAGCCCGCCAAGGCAGCCGCCAAGCCAAAGGCAGCGAAGCCTGCCGCCGCAAATTCCGGCAGAGCCAAATCGAAATAAGGCCAGTCGAAATAAAGCAAGGCCGGAATTCGCTGGCCGGGCCATCCTTGGCGCCCGCCGTTCAGGCGCGCCCGAGCCTCTCAACCTGACGAATTGCGCCTGCGATGGGCAGCGCAATTCCTTGTGTTTGGCGACAGGCGCCCTCATGCCTCCCAGGCATAACTCGACAGCGCAAAGCGAATACCGGCAGCTGTCATGGCCAGTTCGCATTCGGTGATCTGGCGCAGGTGGCGCAGATAGCGCGTCACGGTCTGTGGCAGCCAGCCGGCGCAGGCCTCGACATAGGCGCGGCTGTGAACAAGGGTGCCGGTCGACAGCCTCTCGTCCTTCTCGGCAACGACTTTCAGATATTGGCGGATGAAGCGGATGTCGTCGGCGATGTCCTGGCTGGCCATTCGCCAGGCCCCGGCGAGGCGTTCGCACTGATCGAATGACAAGGGCAACATAGGGGGCGGCAATAAAGGCGGCGGCAACGACGGGGGTGACAGCAAAGGACGAGAGAGATCGGCGAAGGCAACATGGTTCGCTGTGCTCAAGGACATTCCTCTCTGCGAAAAGAGATATCGTACTTTATGTACGAATGAGCGTCAAGCCAATTTCGTACGATTGGGACGATGGAAATGAATATAGCAGCGGTCGCTTCAGCTAATCCCGCATCGTGAATCCTTCAGCAGTCGCACCAATTTCGCGGAGGGATTTCCCCAGGATGGTGTTGACTGTTTCCCTCGTGGCGGCGTCGAACAGGTTCAAGCCGCCCCGGATCGTCTCGCGCCAGTTTTCGCCCCTCTCCCACGCTTCCATGAAGGCGAAGGCAAGGTCGTCCTGGCGACGCGTGGCTTCGAGCGCTTGGGTCAGCAGGCGCGCTTGATGGAGATCCTTCTCCCGCTTGGCGCCAGCGCTCGGCCCGCGTCGCGAGGCGACGATCAGCTTGTGGATGGCGTAGCGCTGGGGCGAGGGGACCAGCACAGGCAAGCCCGAGCGATGCAGCAGCACAGTTCGGATGGGGTCGCGGATAAGGAAATCCAGAAACCGTAAGGGCTGCGCGGAGGCTCTGCCGTTTTCTTATAATTACGTTTATCAGCTTGAATTTCAACGCAGTTATAAGAAATTCGTGGAAATCTTATAACGCAACGAACTGACGAGTCGCTCTGAACGCCCGGGCGCCCGGCCCGTCTGGCCCAAAACACTTTGCCGCAGTGCCTTCAACAAACGGCTTCCCCACTGTCGCGAACAATGCTTTAACCCGCTCATCCACAGGGGTGCTCCGTATGGTCGGGGCTGAGATGAGGGCGGCAAGCCTTCGGACCCTAAAGCTGATCTGGATAATACCAGCGGAGCGAGGCGGGCGATGTTTTCAGGCGCACAGATTTCCCTTTATCCCATGACCGACGATTTCGTCGGCGTCATCCTCGGCGCGCTCGGCGCGCTCGATCCCTGGCGCGACCGGCTGCGGATCGAAACCGATGACATCTCGACCCTTATGGTCGGGCCGCCCGAGGTGCTGTTTCCCGCCATGCGCGACCTGTTCGTCGCGGCGGCCAAAAGCGGCAAGCACTGCGTGCTTTCGGCGGCGGTCTCGCGCGGCTGTCCGGGCGAGCCCGACGATCCGATCTGCCGCTCCGACGAGACCGGCGGCCCCGCCATTCCGCTGGACGAGCGCAAGATCGCCGCGATCCGCGCTGTCCAGGCCACGCCGTCGACCGGCCAGCCGGTGGCGGCGCAGTTCTCGCTCTACGTTATGGGCACGGGCGACCATATGGACGAGATCTACGGCTGCATCGATTTCCTGAAACAGTCCGGCGTCTTTGAGCGCTCAAAGAACTTCTGCACCAAATTGCGTGGCGATGCCGGTGCGGTGTTTGCCACGCTCAACGAGGCCTTCTGCCGCTTCGGCCCCGGCGCCGGCCACGTCACCCTCGACATCACGATCTCGGCGAACAGCCCGAGCGCCGTCTGAGCCGCGGCTCAAGCGTCGTTCCTCGAGGATATTGCCGTGGCTGGTTTATCTGACCCATTGCGTGGAGGAGATGCCTCTGACACCTCAGCACAAAGAGGAGGGGAGCCATTGGCGATTGGCGAAGACCGCGATGCCCACGAATCTCCCCCCTCGAGCAGGAGATGGCCGGCAGGCCAGAGGGGGTCCCAGCGCGTGGAGCGCCGACGTCCTTTTCGCATCGGCAAGGCGTGGGCGCTCTATGCGAGACGACCCCCTCTGTCGCCTTCGGCGACATCTCCCCCTCGAGGGGGGAGATTAGCCGCAGCCATCGCCAAGACCATCCCCGCCGCCTGCGCCTCCGCCCTGCTCCTCGCGGCGTGGGAGCTCTACGCCCGCTATGGTGGCGCTGCGCCCACCATGCTGCCGGCGCCGTCGCGCGTGCTGCAGCAGGCCTGGGAGCATCGCGCCGCCCTTGCCGACAACACGCTGCCCACCATCCGCGCCACATCAGCCGGCTTCGCCTGCTCGTTGGTCGCTGCCTTCGTGCTTTCGGCGCTGGTCGATTTCTTGGCCCCGCTGCGCCGCGCGCTGTTTCCGCTGCTGATCGTCAGCCAGACCTTGCCGCTGGTCGCGATCGCGCCGCTCATCGTGCTGTGGTTCGGCTTCGGGCTGATGCCAAAAATCCTGCTTGTGGCGCTCGTTACCTTCTTCCCGATGATGGTGGCGCTGGTCGAGGGTTTTGCCGCGACCAGCAAGGCGATTTCGCAGATGCTCGCCACCATGGGGGCAGGGCGCTGGCGCATCTTCTGGCTGGCGCGCCTGCCTTCGGCGCTGCCCTATTTCTTCGCCGGGCTGCGCATCTCCATCACCTACGCCGTCGTCGGCGCGATCTTCGCCGAATATGCGGGGGCGGCGAAGGGGCTGGGCATCTACATGCTCAATGCCAAGAACAACTTTCGGCCCGATCTGGTGCTCGCCGCGGTCGCCGTCAGCGCCGCGCTCACGCTTGTCTTGTTCGCCATTGCGGTGCTCGTCCAGCGCTTCGCCATGCCTTGGGAGAATGCAGGGAGCGAAAGCCGCGACGGCAAGGTTGAAGCTGCAGAAGAGAACCGTCAATGACGCGGCTCGAACTCCGGGACATCAGGAAGAACTTCGGCGCGCTTGAGGTGCTCGCCGGCATTTCGCTTCATGTCGCGGCCGGCGAGTTCGTCTCCATCCTCGGCCCTTCCGGCGCCGGCAAGTCGACGCTGTTCCAGTTGCTGACCGGCGCGCTGAAAGGCGAGGGCGACATGCGCTTCGACGGCGCGCCATTGCAGGGCAGCCCCTTCGCCTTCATGCCGCAGCGCGACGCGCTGATGCCGTGGCGACGCGTCATCGACAATGTGACGCTGGGGCTGGAGGTGCAGGGCATGAAGCGCCGCGAGGCGCGCGCGTCCGTTGCGCCATTGTTCGCTGAGTTCGGCCTTGCCGGTTTCGAGCGCGCCTGGCCGGCCGAGCTTTCCGGCGGCATGCGCCAGCGCGCCGCCCTTTTGCGCACCGTGGTGCAGCAGCGCGACATGCTGCTGCTCGACGAGCCCTTTGGCGCGCTGGATGCACTGACCCGCGCGGGTATGCAGCGCTGGCTGGAAGGCATGTGGCAGCGCCACCGCTGGACCGCGCTGCTGATCACCCATGACGTGCGCGAAGCCGTCTACCTCTCCGATCGAATCTATCTGATGTCGGCGCGGCCGGCCCGCATCATCGGCGAGATTGCCGTGCCGCTGCCGCGCCCGCGCACCACCGGCAGCGATGCCGCGCGCCAGGCCGCCGCGCTCGAAGCCGACATCCTCGACACGCTGCTCAATCCCGGGACTGACCGGGGCTTGTTTCCGCAGACCGCTCAAAGGAGTTTTTCATGACCGAATTCACACGCCGGCAGGCTTTGCTGCTGACGCTGGCCGCCGGATTGCCGCTGGCCTCGCGCGCTCATGCGGCTGCGCAAAAAATCACCGTCGCGCTCGACTGGACGGTCAACACCAACCATGTCGGCCTGTTCGTTGCCCGCGACAAAGGGTTCTACCACGAGGCCGGGCTCGATGTTGAGATCCTGCCCTATGGCGATACTGGCGCCGGCACGCTGGTCGCCAACCGCATCGCCGATTTCGGCATTGCCGGCGTCGGCCTGTTCACCCAGCGGGCTGCCGGCGCCGATCTCAAGGCGGTCTACGCCGTGGTCCAGCAGGAGACCGGCCGGTTGGTCTTCAACGCGGATCGCGGCGAGATCAAGAGTCCCAGGAATCTCGACGGTCTGACCTATGGCGGCTTCGGCAGCGCCTGGGAAAACACGCTGATCTCGACCATCATCCGCCACGATGGCGGCAAGGGCGTTTTCGAGACGGTGACATTAGGCACCTCGGCCTATGAGGCGCTGGCCAACGGCTCGGTCGACTTCACGCTGGAGGTCTCGACCTGGGAAGGCGTCGCTGCCGAGTTGAAAGGCGTCAGGCAGCGCGGCTTCCGCTACGCCGACTACGGCGTGCCCGACGAGCACACCACCTTGATCGCCTCCAGTGATGCCTATCTCCAGGCAAATCCAAAGGCGGCGTCATCCTTTCTCGAGGCGACGCGCCGTGGCTATCAGTTTGCGGTCGATCATGCGCAAGAGGCTGGCGACCTGCTGATCGCGTCCAACAAGGACGCGCTGACCGACCCGGCGCTGATCCACGCTTCGCTGAAGATGCTCGTCGACGGGCACTTCCTCAGAAGCCAGGCCGGCGTCATCGGCACCATCGACAAGGCCAAGATCGAGGCGATCGGAACCTACCTCTTCAGGGCCGGCATTCTGCTTGACGCCGATGGCAAGGGGCTGAAAGAGCGGCCGGATTTCGGGGGGTATTTTACGAACGAGTTTTTGGGCGCGTAATCTCCCCCCTCGGGAGATGTCGCCGAAGGCGACAGAGGGGGTCGGTACGTCCTGACGCGACTTCCTATCGCGGACAGAGGACGTCAGCGCCTTACGCGTGCGACCCCCTCTGGCCTGCCGGCCATCTCCCCCTCGAGGGGGGAGATTGCGCCTCACCGCCTTCTCCCTCACATATCGATCATCGAGCGCTTCACCCGGCCGATGATGGTGATGGCGCCTTCGAGCGCCGGCGGCGGGATGTCCATGTAGGAGGCCGGCTGGAAGGGCGGGTTCTCGTTGGGGCGGTAACGCTTGTAGGTGGCCTGGCCGGATTCGTCCGAAATGACGTAGCAGCCATTGGTCACCAGCCGCTTGTCCCTGAGGTTGACGAAGATGATCGAATCCGGTGGCGAGATCTTGTTCATCGACGGGCCGTCGACGCGTAGCGCAATCCATTGGCCCTGCTCCAGATCGGTGGTGGGGATGGTCGGATAGTCGCTGAGATTGACCACCATGTCCTGGCTGCCGAGTTCGCCGGCGCTGATCCATGAGACGATGGGCACGTCGACGGTGGCCAGCGACGGCATCGGGATCTGCCGGCCCGACTCGTCAAAGCCGAAATGGCCACCCGAAAGGCTGCCGCCGTCGCCGTTGAACAAGAGCCAGCCGGGATCGACGCCGAACAGGCGGCCGTATTTCTCCGCCGCCTTGCGCGACAGCGGCCGGTTACCGTTCTCGTGACTGATCAGCGTGTTCTTGTTGATGTCGCGCAATGCCCGCGCAGCGTCGCTCGGCGAGGCATAGCCCGCCTCCGCCCGCGCCTGCTGCAATCTGTGCCTCGGTTCCTGCATCGTACAAATTGCCTGAAATTTATCGTCCAATATGTACGATTTCGCTTGCGTACGTTTCGTACATATCGTACGCTTAGCGCATGATCGAACAAATCGCAAGCGTTTCCGCAGACATCCTCAGCTTTCTCCCATCGTCCGGGCTGTCCTCCTCCCCGGTCCGGACGCAAACCGGGGCTTCTGCCCCGGATCCGGTCGAACCGTCGTCCCCCCGATCGACCGGAACGGCCGGAGCCGCTCCTCTCCCGGCTCCGGCCACCTCTTCAGCCCATGGCGCCGCCGGTGCGCCAAGGGCTGTCTCCGGCGGGCAGGGTATTTCCTGCATCCGCACGGAAGATGGCACCGTCATCCTGTTCGACCGGCTGACGGGCAGGGCGGTTTCCGCCCTCACCAAAGCGGCCGCCGAAGCCGCCTTGCGGCATCTCGCCGGCTCGCTGCCGGCCGCCAGTATCGGCTGACCGCACCGACCATCCGCTCTGATTTTTTCCCGTGGGCCCTCGGGGCCGGCGCTCGGCCTTTGCGCGCGCAATCAATGGATACCGACATGACTGCCTATACCGACACCGAATTGCAGGAGATCGCCGTCTGGCTGAGGGATGGCCTGTCGGCCACAGGGATCGCCGTCCGCTTCACGGCGCTGCGCGGCAGTCCGGTCTCGCGCAATTCCATCATCGGCATCGTCCACCGCAACAGCGCGTTGAAGACCATCGGCTTCGCCAACCCCAGAGGCGGCAGGTCCGGCGGCCGACCGAGGAAGAATGCGACGGGGAAGACTGCGGCAAACGAGAATACCGCCAAGAGGAATCCGCCGGCGCAGCCAAGCAAGCCCGTAAGGGAAGTAGGAGTTTCGAAGCAGGCCGCGCCGGTCAAACCGGCCGCCAAACCGACCCGTCAGCCATCGGCCAGGCCTCTGTTGCCAGCCCGTCCGGCGCCCTCGATCCCGGGTGAAGGACGGCTGGTGGTGGACGGCGAAATCTACCGCTTCAATGTGCCGGCGCCGCGCCCTGCCTCGCTCGGGCGTCAGCCGCATGTCGCCGCCATGCGCTTCATCGACTGCCTGTTCGACCGCTGCCGCGCGCCGCTCGACCTGACGCTGGAGGAAGACCCCGACAACGATGCTCCCGGCAGCCGGCCGGGGCTCGAGATGCTGTGCTGCGGCCTGCGCACAAGGGCGCTGAAAAGCTACTGCGAATACCACCAGGCGCGCTTCCACCGGCCTGTGGCGGAGGTGGTGTGAGCGGCTGGGCTCCGTTCCTCGCCTCCGGACGACCCCACCAATGATCGAAAGCCGGCGGGACAGCGCCCCCCTCTGTCCTGCCGGCCATCTCCCCCTCAAGGGGGGAGATGTCACCACCGCATTTGCCAATCGCCGGCGTTGCAAGTCAGCGACGTGACCGAAGCTGCCAATCTCCCCCCTTGAGGGGGAGATGCCCGGCAGGGCAGAGGGGGGCGCGAAGGATCTCAACCTTCCGGCTCAACAACCCAATCCCACAAGGATCCCCCGATGAGCAAAAAAACCGCGCAGAAAGCCAAACCGCCGAAATTGCCTGCGGGCGAAGCCGAGCAGGTGCGCATCCGCCGCGAGATCGGCCATGATTTCGCGCTGAAGGACGATCGCTTCGGCCGCAAGCGGCTGAGCGTCGGCACCGAAGAGGCGCGGCGCGTCTACGAGGTCTCCAATGACGGCTACACCGCGACCGGCGGCATCGTGCGGGTGCGCAATGTCGATCCGCTGGTCGGCATCACCTCGCTGACCCGCCAGCAGCGTGAGGCCGGCCAGCGGTTTCGCGACGATTTCGAGCGCGCCTCGCGTGACGGGCTGCGGCCGATGCCGTGGGAAGAGCGCATTGACGGCGGCCGCATCAATGGCGGCATCCCCGACCGCGTGCTCAACGCCGGCCGCGCCCACACCCATGCCATCGCCGCCATGGCCCACTGGGAAGTGGCGGAGGTGGTTCGCAAAATCTGCCTCGAAGGCCAGTCGGTGAAGGCGCTCGCCGAACGCACCGGCGAGGGACGAGATGTGGTGGTGAAGCTGTTGAAGGTCGGGCTCGACCTTTTGGCCGTGGATTACGGGATGATGCTGATGCGGAAGCCGCGATAAGGCCGGCAGCCGCGTAGTGAAGCGGCCGGCCGGCAGATGCCGGCCGAACCGGTTTCACCCTATCGGATCACCGTTCGCAAACGCGAATTTCCTCGACGATCCTGTGATGATGGCGCCAATGCTTGACCAACTCTATACGGCAATGGCGATGGTGCCTGTGATACCTGTGGTACCTGAAGCCGTTGTCGTAGGCATCATACTGGTAGTAGGGGCGAGGAGCGTAGCGATCGTAATAGTCGCCATAGCTGTCATTGTACTCATCGTCATAGTAGCCGTTGCC
Source organism: Mesorhizobium sp. LNJC391B00 (assembly GCF_000502535.1). Taxonomy (NCBI): domain Bacteria; kingdom Pseudomonadati; phylum Pseudomonadota; class Alphaproteobacteria; order Hyphomicrobiales; family Phyllobacteriaceae; genus Mesorhizobium; species Mesorhizobium sp. LNJC391B00. The sequence goes on along the minus strand of NZ_AYWI01000006.1, from coordinate 480,900 downwards.
GATGCCGATCACGACGCGCCCGCCGGCATTCGCCGGGGCGATCATCGCCGCCGCCGCAGTGATAGCGATAGCCGAAGCAAGCAGGAGCTTTCTCATAGCTGCCTCCTATTCAAGGTTGCGCTAATATAACTCGCTGGGCACGACCTCGTCACCTCCTGTCAGCATCGTCCCCCGATTTTTGAACCCTTCGCCGCCCCAGCCATTAATCCGGCATGAATCAGCAAGGGAAGGACGAGACCATGCATGTCATTCTTGGAGGTACCGGCCATGTCGGCTCGGCGGCGGCAATGGCGCTGTTGCGGCAGGGCGAGGATGTCACGGTGGTGACGCGCGACGAGGCGAAGGCCGCATGGTTGGTTGAACAGGGCGCGGAGGCCGCGGTTGCCGATGTGCTCGATGTCGAGGCGCTGCGTGAAATCTTGCGGCGCGGCAAGCGGGCGTTTCTGCTCAACCCGCCGGCCGATCCATCGACCGACACCGACGCCGAGGAGCGCAAGACGGTTGCCGCGATTGCGACGGCACTGGAGGGGTCCGGCCTCGAAAAAGTGGTAGCGGAATCGACCTATGGCGCGCAAGCCGGCGAGGGTGTCGGCGATCTCACCGTCCTTTACGGCCTCGAGCTGAAGCTGAAAGCGAAGGCCATTCCGGCAAGCATCAACCGCGCCGCCTATTACATGAGCAACTGGGATCAGGCCCTGGAGACGGCGCGGCGCGACGGCGTCATCACCTCCTTCTTCCCGGCGGATTTCGAGCTGCCGATGGTGGCGCCGCAGGATCTCGGCGAGGCCGCGGCGAGACGTCTGCTGGAGCCGACGGACAAGACCGGCACGCACTATATCGAGGGCCCTCGGCGCTACTCAGCCGCCGATGTCGCCGCAGCCTTCAGTGCGGCGTTGCGCAAAAACGTGCGCGTGGTCACGGTGCCGCGCGAGCGCTGGACAGAAACCTACGAAAAACTCGGCTTCTCCAAAGCGGCGGCCGAGTCCTACACCCGCATGACCGGGGCCACGCTGGACAAGCCGGCGGAGCCGGAAAACCCGGAGCGCGGCACGACCAGCCTGGAAAGCTATATTGCCGCGCTCGTCGAGGGGCGGCCGGAAGACCTGTTGAAGGGTGCCGCGTAAAGTGAAGGGTTGCTGTTGAGAAACAGGCGCTTCGACGACCTACGTGGCCCGCTATTCCTATTGCCTGACCGTTCGGCAGTTGCCCGCCGGCGGCGTGGTCTTGCAGATATCGATGGAGGTGCGCGTGTCGCCGTGACCGGTTTCGGTTATCAGATTCAGGTCCAAAAATTCGTATGTCACGAGGTATCGTATGCTGTCGTCGGGTATTTTTTGCATCGCCGATACGATCCACGAACCTGCTTTTATCTCGGTGAAATAGCTGTCGACCTTGCGTTCATACCATTTGGGTATCGGAACGAGGACGATGGATTTCTTGCCGTGGATTTTCCTGGCGGTCGGCAGCATGATCCGGTGAATGCCGACAAAGGCGCGGCTGTCTGCCAGGCGCCGTACGCCGTCCGCAAGAACCATCGTACAAGCTGACGAACAGACTGCGCCGACGGGGTTGGCGACGCCGAAGCGGAGGTCGCCCGGCCCGCAGGCTTTTGTGTCTGGCGCGCATTCGGAGAACTCCGTCTTGCCAACCATCGTGTCGAGCCCGCTGGCGCGGATCATATGGCCAAGCGCCATCGCCGCATCGGTCTCGCCGCCCGGGGAATTCAACGCCAAAGGCAATTTGCGGGGGCCGAGTTTTTTCAGCAAGGCCTTCAGCAAAGCTGGCGTGCCGGCCACGATGTGACCTTCCGCCGAAATCCATTCCGGGCATGTCGGCTCGCATCCTGGCGTGCTGTTGCGTACAACGACGAAGTGCATCGGCGGTGTATATGCCAGTATGGCAGGCTCAGGCGTCGTTTGGGCGATCGCGCCGCCAATCGCCAGCAGCACGAAAACCAACGTCCATGCGAATGTCTTCATGCCGAGCCTCGCCTGGCAGAGCATCACTTGAGAAATGGGTCTTTGCAAGCATATCAAAACAAGCCGAGTACGTGTTTCTATCGGCCGCGCACTATCTCTGCATGATGGACAGGCCGCTACTGGCGGCCCCTGTCTGAACCGTCGTCGCTTTCCGCCGCCGTCTCCCACCCAAACACACTGCGCCCGCCAAGCAGGTGCGACTGGTCGAACTCGCCGGCGACGATCTCCTTAAGGCTCGGCCCGGTGACGTAGCGCTCCAGCCGCCGCGCTTCGCCATCCAGCCGCTTCAGCGCGCCAAGCTCTTCCTCGCGGCCGAGCTTTGCCTTGCCGACGGCCGATTTCAGCACCGCGATCGTCTCGTCATAGACTTTCAGCGGCACCGGGAAGGGGTGGCGGTCCTTGCCGCCATGGGCGAGCGAGAAGCGCGCCGGGTCGGAGAAGCGGCAGGGCGCGCCGTGCACCACTTCCGCCACCATGGCCAGCGCCCGCACGGTGCGCGCGCCGACGCCGGGCACCAGCAGCAGTTCGGGAAAATCGGCCGGCCCGCTTTCGATGGCGGCCGAAATGTTGCCGTGCAGCCGGTGCATGACGATGTCGCTCTCGCGCACGTCATGATGCGCCGGCATCACCAGATTGGGCAGCATCGGCTGCGCCGGCAGTTTCGCAGGCGGTACTTTCGGCGGCGGCTCCAGCACGGCAAGCTCGTCAAGGATCCGCTCCGGGCTCATGGTCTTCAACAAATCGAGCTGTCCGGTCCGCGACGGCTCGGCGCGATGGTCGGTGAGGTTGACGATCTCGCCCTGCCGCTCGCCTTCGATCGCCGCATGCGGCTGGTCGACGAAGCTGGTCAGCCCTTCCGACAGCCAGTGATAGCGCCGCGCCTGGCGGCTGTCGCCATTCATGCCTTGCTGCACCACCACCCACCGGCTGTCATCGGTGACGATGAAGCCGTGCAGATAGAGGTCGAAGCCGTCCTGCACCGCCGCGCTGTCCACCTTGGCGACGAGGCGGCTGGCGGTGGCGAGGGCCGCGCCATCGATGCCGACGCGTTCGCCGATCGCGGTCAGCTCCTGCGGCGTCTTGCGCGAATGCGCGCCGCGCCCGCCGCAGACATGAATGCCGAACTCGCGAGACATCGGATTCAGCCCGCGCTTCAGCGCCCCGACGACCGAGGTGGTGATGCCCGAGGAGTGCCAGTCCATGCCCATGACGGCGCCGAAAGACTGGAACCAGAACGGATGCGCCAGCCGGCGCAACAGCTCGTCGCGGCCATAGTGATGGATGATCGCCTCGCACAGCACCGCGCCCAGCCGCGTCATGCGATCGCCCAGCCATTTCGGAACCCGCCCGCCATGCAGCGGCAAGTCCGCACTGCCGCTTCGCTGCGTCAAGTGAAAGCTCCGTGGCTAAGGCGCACCGGCGGTGCGCCTGTGATCTAGATGGCATTTGGGGGGAGATTTGCAAGCGTGGTGGCTAGCGGGTTCGTCGGCGTGCCGATGGACGATGAGATGCGCCCTCTTTGTCCCCAACTCGACTTCAATTACGGAAAAAACGATTTCGTCATCGACCGGGGCAAGCCGTGCTGCTCGGCGCCGACCCGACGGTCGGCCGCCCGGAAAGCGTGCGCTCCATGCTGGTGGTGGCGGTAGCGAATTTGGCTGATGGGTTCGAGGGGATGATGGGGATTGGAAGGAAGGCTATTGTTCGGAACTCTGTGCTATAGCGGGTCTTCGAGCTGTTCCGGAGGCGGCGGTTGGGTTGCTGCCGGGACAACCTCGAGGGAAAATTTATATGAAACGGTTGCGGCGCAAATGCCCGGGACATGGGGAAAACTATGTTTCCAATTGTCAAGGTAGATACTGGGCCGTAGTCTTATGACAGTGTTGGGGGGCAGATCGATGGCGGAAACAGAAATTCGGAAAACTAAGGCAATAGCGAATCCGACCAAGACGTTCTTCGTTCGGATGATCACACGAGACATTACCCTGGAGGACTGTATTCTCGACTTGATCGATAATAGCATTGACGGCGCTTGGAGTAGCGAGGGAAGCCGGCCGATGGGTTTGGCTGAAGAAGTAGATCTTTCAAAATATAGAATTGACATAGAAGCGTTGGAAGACAGTTTTTGTATAGTAGACAATTGTGGTGGCATGACTCTCAACGCCGCGATCAACCATGCATTCAGTTTTGGTCGGCAAGCGCTCGAAGAGCATGAGGATTATAGCATCGGTGTTTACGGCATCGGTATGAAGAGAGCTATATTCAAGATCGGTGGCGAAATCAATATTCGGAGCACTTACTTAGAGAGAAATGGTACCCGTCAGTCGTTTGTCGTTCCGATCAATGTGACCGAATGGCTGAAGAACGATGTCCCGCCGTGGGACTTTGATTTGGAGGAAAGCGATCCTCTTCCTTCGAATGGGGTTGAGATCACAATTAGCGAGTTGACAGATGGAGCAAAGGCGGCCTTCGCTAGCCCTGCGTTCCTGCAAAACCTCCGTCGCACCATCTCACGCGACTACTCACTGCACCTCAATAGAGGGCTTAGCTAAATAATATAGCTATTGCTGGGTGGACTATAGAACTTCGCCAGAGCAAAGAATTCGCTCCCGTGCGTATTGCGTATGAAGATTTTACTGGGCCCGATCGGGTGCAGGTAGAAGTCATTGGGGGAATGGCGGCTCCTCCACCAGAGAGTTCGGAGCCCGACGAAGAAGACGAAGGCGATAAGAGATTCGGTTGGTACGTGGTGTGCAACGGGCGGATCGTGCTTGCTGCTGACAAGGCCACTGTGTCTGGATGGGGAACCGAGAACTGGCCGCAGTGGCATCGCCAGTATTCGGGGTTTATAGGTATTATTCTGTTTACGTCGGCCAATGCTGGCGCTCTGCCTATGACCACCACCAAACGTAGCGTCGATCAATCGTCTGAAATTTACCGACGCGCCAGGCCCAAGATGCGGGAAGTTTCCCGCGCTTGGATCGACTACACGAATATGAGAAAACAAGCGATCGACGAGGCAAAAGTTGTCGAAGCAGCAGCAATCGCGGTGCCGATTTACCAAGTCGTCCCGCGGGCTGCTGTCTCGCTTCCAACATTTGTCGCTCAGCCGAAAGAGCGGGTTGCCAACGTCCACTACTCCGTTCCGGTCGCGCGATTAAAGCGGCTTGCCCAAGAATTCGGAAGCATAAATCTGCCGTACCGGGAAGTCGGTCTGAAGTCGTTCGACTACGCCTTTGACGACTTAGTCGGAGACGAATGATGGCCTCGTTCGATACGATCAACTACAGTTTGCGACCGAGTAAAACCATACAGCGCCATCTCGTATTCAATGGCGTTCATCACCTGCAGGGTCATCTCGATTTTGACCACCTCGTTTACATCGGCCTTGGGTCCATTTGGTTCACCGACTTCGCGATGGCTCACAAGGTATTGGGGATCGACGACATGATTTCCATAGAGGCTCAGGAGATAGGATACCGGCGCGCCACCTTCAACGCGCCCTATGCTACGGTTAGGGTAATCGAAGGGCTGTCGGGTGTCGTACTTCCGAAGCTTTTTGTGGATCCAGCCATCTCTAGGCGTCCTTGGATGGTTTGGCTGGACTACGATGGCGAGTTCGACGAATCGGTGTCCGACGATGTCCGCTCACTGGTGGAAAATGCTCCGGAAAACAGCATTCTCTTGATTACTTTTAACGGACACGAGATGTCCTACGGCAGAGCCCCTGAGCGGGTCGAACGATTACGAGACTTGTTTGGCGATGTGGTCCCCGACGATTTGCCGAAGAATGCATGCAAAGACGAGAGAATGCAGCAAACCCTTGCGGATCTGGCGCTAGATTTCACGCAATCGGTGGCGGCCGATCTGTCTCGTCCGGGAGGGTTCGTCCCGGCTTTTCGTATTGTGTACAAAGATTCTGCGCCTATGGTCACGGTTGGCGGTTTGCTCCCATCGAAAGGCGCAGCCAAAGTGGCGCGCGATCTGGTCGCCGATCAAAGATGGCGTTGCAAGCCGACAAAGCCTATCATTGCGCCACATTTGACGATTCGTGAGGCTGCCTCTCTTCAGGCAATGTTACCCAGAGCGGGAAAGCTGACGCGTGTGATCGTGCAAGGGCTCGGGTTCGATCTGGAAGACGATCAAATCGAGGCTTTTCAAAACTACTATCGGCAGTACCCGGCCTTTGCCCAAATCCTCGCATAGATCATGCGATGGAGTTTGGTCTATATTGGCAGTGTATATTACCAAGGATTAATGATATAGATGAGACCGGTCAAGCTAGTTGATCTATTTTGCGGCGCAGGCGGGTTTTCTCTAGGAGCACATCTGGCTGGATTCAATGTTGCTGTGGCCGTCGACAACGACCCCATTCTTTCCTCCTCCTACTCTGCAAATTTTGCCGATACGCGGCTATTGACACGGGACGTTTCGAGCCTTTCCGGCGTAGAGCTTCTAAAGGCCGCCGGAGGCTCGATCGACGGCATATTCGGCGGGCCTCCATGTCAAGGTTTCAGCGACATTGGCCGTCGTGACAAGGATGATCCCAGGCGACAACTGCTTGGACACTTCTTCCGCATCGTTAAAGAACTTGAGCCGTCGTTCTTCGTCATGGAGAACGTTCGAGGGTTGGCGAATTCGGATGCGCGCAACGTTCTCGACGAAGCGTTGGCCCAAGTGAGTGGGAGGTACGAGCTTCTCGGTCCGCACATTTGGGATGCCGCTGCGTTTGGGGCAGCCACGAAACGACAAAGGCTGTTTGTCGTTGGCTATCGCAAAGATCTTCAAGCCATGGTTACACTGGAAGATGTCGAGCGGCAGCGTTGCCCGCCAGTGACCGTGCGAGCCGCAATCGACGACTTGGGTTGTGCGTCCGAACTTGGCGAAGTAGATGGGTTCGACACTTGGAAATTGCCGCCAACACGCAGCGTTTCCAAATACGCTCGGGGTTTGCGGGCAGCTAACGGCTGCTTCACAGGGCATCGTCCTACGCTTCATACACCGAAGGTGGTTCAGCGATTCCAATCGGTCCCTCATGGTGGCATGGACAAGATTGGGCGCCATCCGCGACTTTCGTGGGAAGGTCAATGTCCGACCCTCCGCGCCGGAACAGGATCGGATAAGGGGTCCTATCAGTCTGTCCGTCCAATCCACCCAGACGAGCCCAGAGTAATCACTGCGCGGGAAGCCGCTCGGCTACAGGGCTTTCCAGATTGGCACTTGTTCCATCCGACTGTATGGCATTCGTTCCGTATGATCGGCAATAGCGTGTCGCCGATCATGGCGCGGGCAATTTTCACTGCAATCCGGACTGCCTTGTATGACGAAACCCGACCGCGATAGCAGCAGAGTGAGTGGATGGATCGTCTAACATCCGAGCGCCGTTCTTGGTTGATGAGACGGGTCAAAGGGAAAGATACCCTGCCCGAGATGCGGGTTCGGCGTGTCGCGCACGCGTTAGGCTATCGGTTTCGGTTACATCCGTGTGATCTTCCTGGCAAACCTGACTTGGTGTTCCGGAAGCATCATGTCGTCGTATTCGTGCATGGCTGCTTCTGGCATCGGCATCCAGGTTGCAAGAAAGCTGGCATGCCGAAATCGAAAACGGAATTCTGGGAGGCAAAGTTCAACCGCAACGTTTGTAGAGATCGGGAGAATGTTGCCGAACTTGAGCGAATGGGGTGGAAGGTGAGGGTGTTGTGGGAATGCGAAACGAAAGATCCCAACCATCTTCCCGAGCTGATTGCCGCCGCTCTGGAAGCTAGTAAATAGAGGCAAGCCTAGCTCTGCCAAGCCGATGTGAGGTTGCGGACGTTGTGGACCGTCCGCCGGTGGGAAACCTATCGCAGAAGGCCGTCCTCGCTCTCCTATCGGGTGCTATCATGACGCAGAACTGGGCTGCGATACGAGCCCCGGAGGCTCGCGAGACAACCCAATAAGCTGCTACGCTCAAACTCTTTGAAATTCTTAAGGATTGGATCGTGAAAGCCGTTTTCGATCTGAAGCGGAACTCTGGCTACAAGGATAGCGAGGGCCGCTATCATTTCCCTGCCCGCTACCTAGAGGGGGCTCGCAAAGCGGTAGGTGATTGGGTCCTTTATCGCGAGCCGCGACGCAATGGCGGTCGGCGCGCCTATGTCGCTGCAGCTCGCGTGATTAGTGTCGAGCCGGATCCCGAGCGAGCCGGCCACTACTATGCCCATGTGGCGGACTATCTAGATTTTCCGACGCCCGTGCCGTTCGTCAATGATGGCCGCTATGCGGAGACGCTGCTGCGCACCATCGTGGATCCCAGTCGCGTCGGCCAAGCGGTGCAAGGAAAGTCGATACGTCCGATTCTGATCGAGGATTTCGACGATATCGTGTTGGCCGGCCTCAGCGAGACACTTGATCCCGCCAACGCTAGGAAACTCGGCCTCGACATTCTGCCCGTAGACGTTTCGTTTCCAACACATATGGGAATGGCCGAGGCAGTCGATCGACGCGTCGAACAGATATTGTTAAACCGCAAAGTCCGCGACGCGACTTTTCGGCTAGAAGTCTGTCGAGCCTACGGGGATACATGCGCAGTCACCGGCCTGCGGATTATCAACGGCGGCGGCCGGGCTGAAGTTCAGGCCGCGCACATCAAGCCGGTTGCGGCCGGTGGTCCCGATGTTGTCCAAAATGGCATCGCTCTATCAGCGACCGTGCACTGGCTTTTTGACCGGCATCTCATCTCGATTGACGAGAACCACCGGCTTCTGGTCGCCCATAACCGGGTGCCTAGCGAATTGAGAAACCTCTTCCGTCCGGACCATCAAGGGTTGCACTTGCCGTCGGATCCAAGGCTGTGGCCCAATCCGGCATTTCTTGCTCATCACCGAAACGAATTCGCTGGGGCGATACACTGATCAAACGCTGCCCTACCTCACCCTCTCGACCACCGCCTTCTCCACCGCCGGCTCCAGCGTTTCCGCGAACGCTGTCGCCAAATGATGCTGGTCGCGGTAGGCGATCTTGCCGTTGATGAAGACGTGGCAGGTCCTGGCGTCGCAGAACTGGCTGGTCAGGTCGATGTAGCTGGCGCCGGGCACGGCGCGTACGACGTTGCGCTCCACGGCGGCGTTGGCGTCGTTGGCGGCTTCGGCGCGCTTCTGGTCGCACAGCGACGGCTTTTCGCCGCGCCACAGCGCGCGCGCCACGCAGGTGTCGACATGATCGTCGCTGAACGGCACGTCGCGGATGACGGCAACTTTCAGCCCGGCCTGGCTGAACGCGGTGAGCGTCGCGTGCAGACCGGCGCGCCCGTCGGCATCCTGGCTGACGGGCGCCTGCGTGCCGGCTGACATCTTGTCCAGGCTGTCCAGCGCGATCTCCGAGATCACCACCAGGTTCGGCCGCGCGGCGATGATCTGCCGGCAACATTGGGGGAGATTCTTCCTTCTCCCGGTGAACGGGGAGAAGGCCGCTCTCCCGCCTCCTTCGCCAAATCTCCGACATCCGGGGTCGGCCCTTGCGTTGCCCCCGTCACACGCATCGGCTATCCAACCGGCAGCCATGCAATTCAAACGGAGCCTCCCATGACCAACACCACCATTTTCAAATTCGGCGCTGTCGAGCATGCCGAGGGCGGCGACTTACCGGGCTGGATCGTTGTCGCGGGCCGGCCGACCATGCAGACCGCCGTGCAGCACACCACCGCCGACGGCAAGGTGCTGTCGGGCACCTGGCGGGCCTCGCCCGGCACTTATCACGCCACCTACACCGACTATGAGTTCGTGCACATGATCGCCGGCCGCATCATCATCACGCCCGATGGCGGCACGCCTGTCGAGGTCGGTCCGGGCGATGCGTTCGTGGTCGAAGCCGATTTCAAGGGCACCTGGCAGATCCTCGAGCCGGTAACCAAGCACTTCGTCGTCAAGCTTGCTTGATCGACGTCGTCAGGCTTGCCTGATCGACGTCGTCAGGGTCGCCTGATCGGCTCGTCGTCAAGCTTGCTTGATCGCGTCGTCGGCAGTTCCTGATCGGTGCCGATACACCTCGGCCGGCGCGGTTCATCGCCAGCGTCCCCCTCGCCCAGCAGGGGGAGGGGGACGTAGCGAAGCGAATATCGGTTAAGAGGGCGTCACCTCGTTCGCTTCGAACCGATGCGGATCGAAAAGCTGAGACGATGGCGTTCTGCGGAGCCTGGTCGAGATAACGCAGGCCAGGACTGCTGCCGGGTCGCCGGCGCGTCAGCCAAGAGCGAGCGGCGCACTTCGAGAGTGCATGCCGCCCGTCCGGCGCCGGGCCGTCAATGCTGTTGTTACGAAACCCCCCAGCCCCGTCTCAACCGCCACGGCCATGGCGTGACCCATGGCTTGCTATACGCATGCAGCACCGCGGTCTGTCAACGCCGCCCGCAATGGCCGCGCGAGGTCCCTTTTGCGCCTCCCGGCCAGCTTTCCAGCCGGCCTCGCGCAAGCCATTCGCCGCTGCAAAATGCGTTTGAAATGGCGGTTTTCCGGGCATTCCGGCCGCTCCGGAGCGGACCTTTGGCGCGACAGAGGTCGCGATCTAGGCGATTGGATGAATTTGTCTTTCGCGGCTGAAACGTTTCAGGAGCCGGATTGTAGACCGGACTTTTTTTGGGTGTATTTCCCTGACGTCAGTTTTGCAGCCCGCCCGATCGACCTGCCGGAGGGCAAGCCTCAGGGGCCGGCGTCGGCGCTCTGAGTCTCTCGGACCGACGGGCGCCGGACGATGCCGCTGACGACATAGGCCGCCGCGCCCAGCGCCGTGATCCAGAAGCTCGTCGGCCAGTCGGTCAGGAAGGCGAGCGTCAGGCTGATCCAGGCGATGATCACGGCAAGCGCGATGGACGTCAGCACGCCGGCTCCGACGCCGCTGGTAAGCCTGAGCGCGGTGGCTGCAGGCGCCACCATCAGCGCGAAGACGAGCAGCACGCCGACGATCTGCACCGCCTCGGACGTGGCGACGGCGACCAGCACCATGAACAGGGTCGAGACAAGAGTGAGCGGCACGCCGCGCGCTTCGGCGAGTTCCGGCTGCAGGCTGGCGAACAGCAGCGGGCGCGCGATCAGCACAAGAGCTGCGAGGATCGCCACTGCCAGGACCGCAAGCACGATGACGGTGCGCAGGCTGATGCCCAGCACATTACCGAACAGCACGTTGGTCGCCTGGGAGGCGAAGGCGGTGTAGAAATGCAGAAACAGCAAGCCCAGGCCGAGCGACAGCGTCAAAACGATGCCAATGGCGACGTCGCGATGCGCGCGCTCCCCCAGCAGGCCGATGCCGATGCCGGCGGCGACGGTAAACACCGTGAGGCCGAGAAACGGCGACAGCCCGATCAGACCGGCCCCGGTGGCACCGGGAAAGCCGACATGGGAGAGCGCATGGCCGGCGAAGGTCTGGCCCCGGAGCACGAGGAAATAGCCGACCGCGCCCGAAACGATGCCGACAATGGTGCAGGCATAGAAGGCGTTGCGCATGAATTCATAGTCAAAGATCGTGGACATGCGCCCCGCTCTCCAGTTCGACATCGTCGGCCATGACGAAGATGCGGCCGGCAACCCGCACCACATTGATATGCGTGCCATAGAGTTTCGACAGCACCGGACCGCTGATGACCTCGTCGACGGAACCGATCGCCGCCTTGCGGTTGCCGAGATAGAGCACGCGGTCGACGGCGCGCAGCAGCGGGTTGATCTCGTGCGAGCAGAACAGCACGGCAATGCCGAGCCGCTCGCCGATGTCGTGCACCAGGTCGATGATCGCGCGCTGATGGCCCGCATCGAGGCTGATCAGCGGCTCGTCGAGCAAAAGCAGTTGCGGATTGCCGATCAACGATTGCGCAATCAGGATGCGCTGGCGCTCGCCACCGGAAAGCTCGCCCAAGGGACGGCGCGCGAGGCTGCCGGCGCCCACCTCTTCAAGTGCCTTCCACGCCGCCTCCTTCTCGGCAGCCGATGCGACGGGCCAGCCCCAGCGATGCCCGCCGGCGGCACTCAGCACGAAGTCGAGGCCGCTGACGCCGACATCGCCAAGCGCGCGCCGCGCCTGCGGCATATAGCCGATGTCGGCGTTGCCGCGCGTCGGCGATTTGCCAAGCACCGAAATGGCGCCGCCGGCCGGTTTGATCAGGCCGAGAATGGCGCGCAGCATCGTCGTCTTGCCGGCGCCATTGGCGCCGAGCAGGCCGACAAAGGCGCCTTGCGGTAGAGAAAAGGAGACGTCGGATAAAACCCGGCGTCCCCCATAGGTCAGCGTGACCTTGTCGAATTCGATTGCGTTCATTTAGTCACATTCATTCGCAGTCACATTCATTGTGTGCGGGCGGCGAGCGCCTTCTGGACCGCGTCGATCTGGCCGCGGAACCAGGTCTGGATCGTCTGGCCCGCCGGTTCCGTCTCGGTGACGCCGATGACAGTGACCTTATTCTGCCTGGCGATGTCGAGCAGCCTTGTCGTTGCCTCGTCGGTCACCTGCGAATTGTAGAACAGGATCTTGGCCGAGCCGTCCTTCAGGCTGTTTTCGAACGCCGCCACCTGCGTGGCGCTCGGCTCCGCATCGTTCATCAAAGCCACCTGGAAATCGTAGTTCAGCATTTTCAGGCCGAGCGCTTCCGCCATGTAGCCGAAGACCGGCTCGGTAGCCGTCACCTCGGTGCCGGCATAGGTGTTCTTGACGTCGGCGATTTCCTTGTCAATGGCCTCGAGCGAGGTCTGGAATGCCTTGAGATTGGCCTCGTAATGCGCTGCATTGGCCGGATCGCGTTTGGCAAGATCGGCGCTCAGCGCCTTGGCGATGGCCGGCAGCGTCGCCGGGTCGTACCACAGATGCGGGTTGTCGCCCGACTTCTTGCCGATCAGGTCGGCGGCGACGATGGTCGTGCGATCCTTGGCTGTCGAGGCCGACAGCAGCTTGTCCATCCACGGATCGTAGTCGGCGCCGTTATAGATGACGATCTTGGCGTCGGCGATGGTGCGCGCCGTCGACGGGCTGGTCTCGAACAGATGCGGATCGTCATCGGGATTGGCCAGGATGCTGGTGACGGCGACGTTGCTGCCGCCGATCTGGCGGGCAAGGTCGCCATAGAAATTCTCGGCCGCCACGATGGTCAGCTTGTCTTCGGCGCGGGCAGCCGTGCCGGTCAAAAGCGGCACCGCGACGAGCAGCGCGGCGAGAAAGGGAATGCGACGCATCCGTGGTCTCCTTGCAGTCTGAAATGTATGTCGCCGGAGAGGCGGGCTGTGTAACTGTATAACAGTAACAATATAACGTTTGCGTCGAAAACACGGCTGATGTCAATGGGCTTTTCGAGCCGCGCAGTTTTTCACGCGCACAAAAGCGTGAGCGGCCTGCGCCGACCAGGCGGAGCCACTCATGCCTGTCGGCTATATGCGAAAGGGCAGGCGATCGCCGGCACCGCGAGGCCGCCGCGAGCACACCGGTCGTGGCGGTATCCTGATGAATTCGCGGCGGGTAAGTTCCTTGCTTGCTGCCGTCAGTTTTGCGGACGCCTTCCCTCCCACGCGTCCTGCAACAGGGCGCGGATTGCGGCGCGGTCGAAAGGCCGCGGATTCCAGTATGGGTTCCTGGTCGCAATCTCAGCGGCGCGGTCGAGATCGGCCTGCATGAGGCCAAGTTCTTTCAATGTAAGGGGCGCGCCGACCGCCTTGGCGAAATCGTGGAGACCGCCGCCCGCACTGCCGCCAAACAAGTCGGCGACCGGCTTCAACAAATCGGGCACCGCGACGGCGTTGAAGCCGATCGTGTGCGGCAACATCACCGCATGGGTCTCGGCATGCGGCATGTCGAAAGAGCCGCCCAGCGTGTGACAGATCTTGTGATGCAGCGCCATGCCGACGGCGCCGAGCACCGTACCGCACAGCCAGGCGCCGTAAAGCGCATCGCTGCGTGCATCGATATTTCCAGGCTCCTTGGTCAACACCGGCAGCGCCGCCGTCATGGCGCGCAATCCTTCTTTCGCCATCAGGGTGGAAATCGGATGGCGATCCTGCGCGTAAAGCGCTTCGGCCGCGTGCGCCACGGCGTTGAGTCCTGACGCGACGCTCATCGCTATCGGCAGGCCGACGGTCAGCTCTGGATCGTAGATCACCACTTCCGGCAGGATCCTTGCGTCACGCATTGTGGTTTTTTCGCCGTTCTCGGTCTGACCGAGGATCGGCGTCACCTCCGAGCCGGCATAGGTGGTGGGGATGACGATCTGCGGCAGGTCGGTGCGCCAGGCGATCGCCTTGCCGAGACCGGTGGTAGAGCCGCCGCCAAGCGCAACAACGCAGTCAGCCTTGACCTCGGTCGCCTTGGCCATTGCCGTTTGGGTTACCTCGACCGGCGTGTGCATGGCGGCGCCCGAAAAGGTGCCGGCCGCCAGCGCGCCGAGGGACTTGGCAAGCGCCTCGCCGTCGGCAGCCCGATGCGGCGTCGACAGCACCAGCGCGCGGTTGCAGCCGAGCTTTTCGATCCAGGTGCCCACCTCGGACGACGCGCCATTGCCGAAGACAATATGCCCAGGGCTGCCGGAATAGGTGAACGTCCTTGTCATGCCGCTCCGCTCCCTTTGCATACTATCATTGTGACGGAGCCGAAATCGAGCGACCAGCTCTCGCTGCCGACGACATCGTTTGCGTCGTCACCGTCTCGCAAGCGGGGCCTGATCTCTCCCGCGTACTCGCAAACGTATCGCCTTGACCACAAAAACGTCAAAAAAGTATCAGTGAGGTGGACACACCGTGGTGGCGGCTGCATGAATTGCCGCCTAAGCTTCGATCACTGCAGAGAGCGGCAAACGCGGCCTGCGGGAGAGGGCACTGCAACTGGTCGCACGACCGGACCGGCGCCGGGAGGAACTGACATGAATCCGGACTTGGAAGTCGTCCAGATCAGACGCGGCGAGTCGTTCAAGGCCTGGGCCCACGGCTACCCCTTCCATACCGTGCGCTGGCACTTCCATCCCGAATACGAAATCCATCACGTCGTCGCCACCACGGGCCATTATTTCGTCGGTGACTTCATCGGCGAGTTCGAGCCCGGCAATCTCGTGCTCACCGGACCCAATCTGCCGCACAACTGGGTCAGCGACGTGCCGGCAGGCGCCAGCGTGCCGCTGCGCGGCCGCGTCGTGCAGTTCTCGCAAGAGTTCATTGCCGACGCCACCGCCGCGTTGCCGGAACTTGCCGGTTGTGAAAACATTCTCGAGCTCAGCCGCCGCGGCGCGCTGTTCTCCACCGCTACCGCCAAGCTCGCCGCACCTGTGCTGGCCGAACTGGTCGAAGCGCAAGGCGTTCGCCGCATCGCTTTGTTCATGGAACTGATCGATATTCTGAGCCGCGCCGCCGATGTGCGGACGCTCACCAGCGCCAGCTATCTGCCGGATCCCTCAGGCTTCATGTCGGCCGGCGTCAACAAGGCGCTTGCCTATATCAACGCCAACCTGACCGAGCCGTTCAGCGAAAGCGATCTGGCGGCGATCGCCGGCCGCAGCCCGAGCGCGTTTTCGCGCAGCTTCCGCCGCCATACCGGCATGGCGCTGGTGCAGTATGTCAACCGGTTGCGCATCAACCTCGCCTGCCAACTGCTGATGAGCGAGGCCGACATGCCGATCACCGAGATCTGCTATGCCGCCGGCTACAACAACATCTCGAATTTCAACCGCCAGTTCCTGACCCAGAAAGGCATGTCGCCTTCGCGCTTCAGGGCCCTGCTGGCGGAAAACATCAGCGCGGAGATTGCCGCCTAACAGGGAGGACCGGGAGGAGCCTAGACGTTTACTGAGGTAAGAACGCGGGGTGCGTTGGAGGCGCCCCGTGCTGGAGATCGCTTGTCCCGAAATCCAGGGATATCAAGGGGATGCGCAGCACGGATCAAGTGCTCCGTTGTTCCTCGCAACAGCCGACTGCAGTCAAGGCCCGGCGCCATGTGGTGTCCAGGGCTTCATGAAACCATTCCTTGAAACGGAGCTATCAAAATGACCAGATTTGCCTGGAAATCGACGGGAGCCATTGCGCTCACTCTGTCTCTTCTTGGCGGCACCGCTGCCTTTGCCGCCCCGGTTACCGACGCCACGGTCGCCTTCTTGATGCCCGACCAGGCCTCGACGCGCTACGAGCAGCACGACTATCCCGGCTTCGTCGCCGAGATGAAAAAACTCTGCCCCGGCTGCAAGGTGATCTACCAGAACGCCGATGCCGACGCCTCGCGCCAGCAGCAGCAGTTCAACTCGGTAATCTCGCAGGGCGCCAAGGCGATCGTGCTCGACCCTGTCGACTCGACCGCCGCCGCCTCGCTGGTCAAGCTGGCGCAGAGCCAGGGCGTCAAGGTCATCGCCTATGATCGCCCGATCCCGACCGCACCTGCCGACTTCTACGTCTCGTTCAACAATGAAGGCATCGGCAAGGCCATTGCCGACTCGCTCGTCGAACACCTCAAGGCGCTGAAGGTCGACCCGGCCAGCGGCGGCCTGCTGCAGATCAACGGATCGCCGACCGACGCGGCCGCAGGGCTGATCAAGAAGGGCATCCATTCCAGCCTCGACAACAGCGGCTACAAGATCCTTGCCGAATACGACACGCCGGAATGGGCGCCGCCGAAGGCGCAGCAATGGGCAAGCGGCCAGATCACCCGCTTCTCCACGCAGATCGTCGGCGTCGTTGCGGCCAATGACGGCACCGGTGGTGGCGCCATCGCCGCTTTCAAGGCCGCCGGTGTCGATCCGGTGCCGCCGGTGACCGGCAACGACGCGACGATCGCCGCCCTGCAGCTGATCATCGCCGGCGATCAGTACAACACCATCTCCAAGCCGAGCGAGATCGTTGCGGCGGCTGCCGCCAACGTCGCCGTCCAGCTTCTGTCGGGCGAGACGCCGAAGGCCGAAATGACCCTCTACGACACTCCTTCGCAGCTGTTCACGCCGGCGGTGGTGACGCAGGAAAACCTAAAGGCCGAGATCATCGACAAGAAGATCAACACCGCCGAAGAGCTTTGCGTCGACCGCTACGCCGAAGGTTGCAAGAAGCTCGGCATTACAAAGTGACAATGCAGGTCGCCCAAAAGTGCGCAGCGGTTTTGGGATAACGACATGCATAAAAGGATGACCTAGAATCCTGATCCTGCTTTCCGGCCGCCCTTGCGGTGGCCGGAAGTTCGCAGTCACTCTTGACCGCCCATCCGGAAAGGTTTGCCACCATGTCTGACATCTCTGACGGACCGGTTTCGGCAGGCGAGCTGGTGCTCAGCCTGCGCGGCATCTCGAAGAATTTCGGCGCCGTTTCGGCGCTCACCGATATCGATCTCGATGTCCATGCCGGCGAGGTGGTGGCGCTGGTCGGCGACAATGGCGCCGGCAAGTCGACGCTGGTCAAGATTCTGGCCGGCGTCCACCAGCCGAGCTCGGGCACCATCAATTTCCGCGGCAGGCAAGTGACGATGCCCGACCCGAGCGCCGCGCTGACGCTCGGCATCGCCACCGTCTTCCAGGATCTCGCACTGTGCGAAAACCTCGACGTCGTCGCCAACATCTTTCTCGGCAAGGAGATCAACCCGCTGCGGCTGGACGAGGTGGCGATGGAAATTCGCGCCTGGACGCTGCTCAACGAATTGTCGGCGCGTATTCCAAGCGTCCGCGAGGCGGTCGCCTCGCTGTCCGGCGGCCAGCGCCAGACCGTGGCGATCGCCCGCTCGCTGCTGCTCGACCCCAAGGTCATCCTGCTCGACGAGCCGACCGCCGCTCTTGGCGTCGCCCAGACGGCGGAAGTGCTGAACCTCATCGACCGGGTGCGCGAGCGTGGGCTCGGCGTGCTGATGATCAGTCACAATATGGAGGACGTGCGCGCCGTCGCCGACCGCATAGTCGTGCTCAGGCTCGGCCGCAACAACGGCGTCTTCGAACCCGACGCCTCGAACCAGGAACTGGTCAGCGCCATCACCGGCGCCGCCAACAATGCAGTGTCGCGCCGCGCCGAACGGCGCAAGGCCGCCGAACAAGCGAACAATCAGGAGCAGCGGCCATGAGCGCGGAGCCCAAGCAGGACACCTCCTCGTCGACGGCCCTCGACCGCAGCGACGTGCGCGTCAAGCACCAGGCCGGCGTTGGTGGCGCCATCAGCGCCTTCTTCGACCGCGTCCGCTCCGGCGACCTCGGCTCGTTGCCGGTCATCGTCGGCCTGGTCATCATCTGGAGCGTGTTCACCGCCCTCAATCCGGTCTTCGTCTCGTCGAGCAATCTGGTCAATCTCCTGTTCGACTGCTCGACCGTCGGCGTCATCGCGCTCGGCATCGTCTGCGTGCTGATGGTCGGTGAGATCGACCTGTCGGTCGGCTCGATCAGCGGCTTTGCCTCGGCCATGGTAGGCACGCTGTGGGTCAACCAGGGCTGGCCGGTGGCGCTCGCCATCCTCGCCGCAATTGCCGTCGGCGGTTTCATCGGCGCGCTCTATGCCTTGCTGTTCAACCGGCTCGGCATGCCAAGCTTCGTCTCGACGCTCGCCGGCCTGCTCGCCGTGCTCGGCCTGCAGCTGTATATTCTGGGCTCCACCGGCTCGATCAATCTGCCCTATGGCTCGAACCTGGTGAATTTCGGCCAGTTGCTGGTCATGCCGGACTGGCTGTCCTATGCACTGGCGGCATTGCCCGGCATCGTCATGCTGATCAGCGGCCTGCGCACCGTCAGCCGCCGCCGGGCCGTCAATTTGTCGGCGCCATCTGTCGGCGGCCTCATCGTGCGCGTCGCCGCCCTGACCATCCTGCTCGAACTGATCGTCGGCTATCTCAACCAGGCGCGCGGCATACCGTGGATGTTCGGCCTGTTCGTCGGCCTGGTGGTGGCGATGAACTATGCGCTGACCCGCACCCAATGGGGCCGCTCGATGACCGCCGTCGGCGGCAACCGCGAAGCGGCGCGCCGCGCCGGCATCAAGGTGCGCTCGATCTACCTCAGCGCCTTCGTCATGTGCTCGATGTTCGCCGCCCTCGGCGGCGTGCTGTCGGCGGCGCGGCTGGCCTCTGCCAGCCAGCAGGCCGGCACCGGCGACGTCAACCTCAACGCCATTGCGGCGGCGGTCATAGGCGGCACCAGCCTGTTTGGCGGCCGTGGCAGCGCCTATTCCGCGCTGCTCGGGATCATCGTCATCCAGTCGATCGCCAGCGGGCTGACCTTGCTCGATCTGTCATCGTCGCTTCGCTACATGATCACCGGCGCCGTTCTGGCAATTGCGGTCATCGTCGACTCCCTGGCACGCCGCTCGCGGGTTTCCCACGGCCGCGCCTGAACGCAACCGCAATCGATACGAGGATAGAATGGCTCAGGATTTGAGTGGAAAGGTCGCGGCGATCACCGGCGCCGCGTCGGGCATAGGCCTGGAATGCGCGAGAGCGCTGATTGCCGCCGGCGTTCGCGTTGTGCTCGTCGACCGCGCCGCCGACGCGCTGAAAAGCGTCTGCACCGAACTCGGTCCCAACGCGATCCCGCTGGTGATCGATCTGATGGAGCCGGCCAGCGTCGCGACGATGATGCCGCAAATCCTGGACAAGGCCGGCCAGCTCGATATCTTCCACGCCAATGCCGGCGCCTATGTCGGAGGCCCGGTGCTCGAAGGCGACCCCGATGTGTGGGACCGCATGCTGAACCTCAACATCAACGCGGTGTTCCGTTCCATACACGCCGTGCTTCCGCATATGGTCGAACGAAAGACCGGCGACATCATCGTGACGTCCTCGATCGCCGGACTGGTGCCGGTGGTCTGGGAGCCGATCTACACCGCCTCCAAGCATGCCGTGCAGGCCTTCGTCCACACGGTGCGCCGGCAGGTCGCCCCGCACGGCCTGCGCCTCGGCGCGGTGCAGCCGGGGCCGGTGGTGACAGCGCTGATCAGCGACTGGCCGAAGGACAAGCTTGAGGATGAACTGGCCAAGGGCGGCCTGATTCAACCGGTCGAGGTCGCCGAAGCCGTGCTGTTCATGCTGACTAGGCCGAGAAATGTCACTATCCGGGATCTGGTGATCCTGCCGCAGAGCAATGATTTGTGAGGCAGTAGGCATTAGGCAGTAGGGAATGGGGAGAGGCTCTTGCAACTGGCCGTTCACTGCCGACCATCTCGCCTACTCCCTACTCCCTACTCCCTACTCCCTACTGCCTACTCCCTACTGCCTACTGCCTAACTTCTGAGGTTTCCCATGTCCCACTTCCTCGGCATCGACGTCGGCACTGGCAGTGCCAGGGCGGGGGTGTTCGACAGCAAGGGCACCATGCTTGCCTCGGCGAAGCGCGACATCGCTCTGTTCATCGAGCCCGGCGAAATCGCCGAACAGTCGAGCGAGGACATCTGGCGTGCGGTTTGCGCCAGCGTGCGCGAGGCGGTGACCAAGTCGGGGCTCGCTGGGCGCGACATTGCCGGCATCGGCTTCGACGCCACCTGTTCGCTGGTCGTGGTCGGCAAGGACGGCGCGCCGTTGCAGGTCGGCAGTTCCGGCGACAGTCAGCGCAACATCATCGTCTGGATGGATCACCGCGCGCTCGACCAGGCGCAGCGCATCAATGCCGGCAAGCACGCCGTGCTCGACTATGTCGGCGGCACCATCTCGCCGGAAATGGAAACGCCGAAGCTGCTGTGGCTGCGCGAGAACCTGCCCGCCACCTTCGATGCGGCCGAGCATTTCTTCGACCTGACGGACTATCTGACCTGGCGCTCAACCGGCAGCCTGGCGCGCTCGATCTGCACGCTGACCTGCAAATGGACCTATCTCGGTCATGAGCGGCGCTGGGACGATGCCTATTTCCGTGCCATCGGCCTCGGCGCGCTCGCCGATGAAGGCTTTGCCCGCATCGGCACCGAAATCGTCGAAGGCGGCACGGCACTTGCCCAAGGCCTGACTGAGGCCGCCGCGGCCGATCTCGGCCTGCTGCCGGGAACGCCGGTTGCGGCCGGCCTGATCGATGCCCATGCCGGCGGCGTCGGCACGGTTGGCGGGCAGGGCTCGGTCGGCACCTTGCAGTCGCGCATGGCCTATGTGTTCGGCACTTCGGCCTGCACCATGGCCAGCACCAGCGAGCCGGCCTTCGTGCCCGGCGTCTGGGGCCCGTATTTTTCCTCGATGGTGCCGGGGCTTTGGCTCAATGAAGGCGGGCAATCGGCGGCGGGTGCTGCAATCGACCACCTCGTCGCTTTCCATCCGGCCACGGCTGAGGCATCCGCAAAAGCCAAGGCGGAAGGTCTCGGCCTGACCGCTTGGCTTGGTCAGCAGGCGGCGAAGCAGTCCGCCGACCTGTCCGCCGTAGCGCACCTGGCCGATGGACTGCATGTCGTGCCGGAATTCCTCGGCAACCGCTCGCCCTTCGCCGATCCTGAGTCCAAGGCCTTGATCGCCGGGCTTGGCACGGACACGTCCCTCGACAGTCTGGTCGCGCTCTATGTCGCCGGCCTGCTGGGCATCGGCTACGGCGTGCGCCAGATCCTTGCGGCGATGGCCAACAAAGGCATTGCCATCGACACCATCGTCGTCAGCGGCGGTGCCGCGCAAAGCGCGCTGGTACGTCAGCTTTTGGCCGACACCACAGGCCTGACCGTCGCCGGTTCGACCTCGCCCGAACCGGTGCTGCTCGGCTCGTCCATATTGGCGGCGGTGGCGGCGCAAAAATATCCCGATGTGATCGCGGCGATGACCGGCATGTCGCGCATCGGCGACATCTATCGCCCGGCCGGCGGCGATCTGGTGCCTTGGCACGACAAGCGCTTCGCCGCCTTCGAACTGTTGCAGCAGGCGGGCCGCGCGATCCGCGATTGAGCGGCTTCGCTCACGTCCAGAAATAGCGGACGATGTGGAAGAACACCGGCGCGGCGAAGACCAAGCTGTCGGCGCGGTCCATCATGCCGCCATGGCCTTCGATGAGGTGGCCCCAGTCCTTGACCCCCTGGTCGCGCTTGATCGCCGACGCCACCAGCCCGCCGAGGAACCCCATCAGGCAGGCAATGAAGGCGACGCCTGCCGCCGCCAGCGGCGAGAACGGCGTCAGGAACGACAAGAGCGCACCGAGCAGGCTCGATGCCACCAGCCCGCCGACCAGCCCCTCCCAGGTCTTTGACGGCGAGACGGAAGGCGACAGAAGGTGCCGGCCGAACAGCTTGCCGAAGATGTATTGCAGCACATCGCTGCCTTGCACGGTGATGATCAGGAAGGCGATCAGCAGGAGGTTGCGGCCCTCGAAACCGGGCACGTTGAGGGTCAGCAGCGCCGGCACATGGCTGACGCAGTAGACCGAGATCATGACCGCCCATTGCTGCGCGGACACGCGCTCGAGGAAGCGCTCGGTGTCGCCGTTGAGCGCGGTGACCGCCGGCATCAAGAGGAAGCAGTAGACGGGGATGAAAATGGTGAAGAGCCCGTACCAGGCGGTCCACACCAGCCAGTACTGGAAGGGAATGATGATGCCGAACATGCCGAGCAGCACCCAGTGGTCGCTGCGCCGGCTGTGCGTCAGCGTCACGAACTCGCGCAGCGCGGCAAACGAGATCAGCGCAAACAGGATGGTCATGCCGGTGCGGCCGAAGAAGAAGGCGACGGTGATCGCCAGCACCATCACCCACCAGGCGTTGATGCGCTGGTTCAAGTTGACGAGCGTCGAGGGCAACGGCTTCGGCGCCCGCCACGACAGGATGCCGGCAATGACGCTCGCCGTGGTCAGCACGCAGACAAGGCCGACCAGCAGGATGACGGTTTCATGCATCGGTGGAAGCGTGAGTGGCATCAGTCGTCTCGATCCGGACGCGGGTTGAGCGACAGCAGCGTCTGGCGCGCGCGCTCGAGGAAGGTGCGGCGTTCTTCGCCGGGCGCGATCGCCACCGGCGGACCAAAGACGACGCGGCACAGAAGCGGCACCGGCAGGAACTGGCCCTTGGGCAGCACGCGCGACATGTTCTCGATCCAGCACGGGATGAGTTCGACATCGGGCCGCGCGATCGACAGATTGTAGAGGCCGGAGCGGAACGGCAGCAGATCCGCCTCCGTCGTGTTGCGAGTGCCTTCGGGAAACAGGATCAGCGAGTGGCCGTCGTCGAGCACCGACAGCATGATCGAGATCGGGTGTTGCGTTTCGTCGGTCCACTGCCGGTGGATGAGCACGGACGACAGCATGTCCTGCGCGATGAAGCGGCGCAGCCGCGACTTGCCCCAATATTCGGCCGCCGCGATCGCATGGGTGCGGGCGCGCACCTTCTCGCTCAGACAAGCCGACAGCAGGATGAAATCACCATGGCTGGCATGGTTGGCGAAGTAGATGCGCTGCCGCTCCGACGGCTGGCTGCCGTTCCAGATTGGTCTGACGCCGGTTACCACCCAGGCCGCCGCCGACAGGCCGACCGACGTCACCGTCTGCAGCAAGGTGAAGGTGTTGGCGCGCAGGTGAAGTTTTGTCATGGCTCAAACAAATGCTGCGAAAAGGGATGCCGCAGCAAACATGGCGAGCGCCATGCGCTGCCTTGTCAGCAGGCGGCGCGTGCCTGCCATGCGATGGTCGAGCGAGCGGCCGCCGGCAGTGGTGGATTTCAGGCGCATGCGCGCCAGCACATCGTCGACCACGGCACCCCCGGCGGCCTCGCTGGCGTGGCTTGCCATCAGCCGGAACAGCAGCGCATCGAACAAAAGCAAGGCCGAAAGAGTCAGCGTGGCCACGGCGCTCGCCGCCGCGACCAGCCAGGCCGCCGCGGACAGCGCTGTCGTCTGCGGTCCGGCCACCAGGCCGATGACCGGCGCTGCCATCACAGCCGCGACCACCAGCAGGATCGGCCACACCGCCTGCACCATCAGTCCGGCGGCGAATATTTCGGCGTTCTCGGGAAAATTCTCGCCACTCATGCCGGCCAACTCATGTCGGTTCTTCCAGCCCCGGTTCTTCCAGCCCGATCTGAAGATGCACGGGCCGGCCCAATGCGGCGAGTTTCCTGCGCGCCTGCGCGGCAGTGTGCGAGCGTCCGGTCACAACCAGCCAGTCGGCGACGACGGCTGCACTGCGCTGGAAGCCGAGCGCGCAGCAGACCAGGACGGTGCCGCGCCGGCGCGCCAGCTCGATCGCCGCCACCGCTCGCTCCAGCCGGTCATGCGGCGGCTCCACGAGGTCAAGCATGGCATAGCTGATCCAGCGGCAGGTCGTGCCGCGCGGCCGTTTCAGCTCGCCGGCAAGATCGATCACGGTGCCGAAGCGGTTGGCCTCGTCTGCGCTCGGAAACCGGCCGAAGAAAACGCCATCGGTGATCTCCGCTTGCGGCGCCAATCGGCGGGTCCATACCCACACATTGATCCGGGCGCCGAGCCGGTAGGGCAGGAGCAGGATGCGGCTGGCCAGTGAGACGCTGCCGTCGGCCGCCTTCTGGAACACTTTGGCGCCGGCTCCGGCATAGGCGAAGGCGACGATGGCCAGCGCCAATGCCGGCCACAAAAGGATGAGCGAGACGGCGGAGACGAAAGCCCCCGCGGCAGCGGCGGCGAGGGCAATGGTGGCACCGAGCGCATAGTATCCCGCCAGCCGCCGCGCCTTCGGGTCGGCGGTCAGTCGAAAGCCCCAGAAAGGCAATTCGCCCTTGGCCGGAAACAGCCACAGCGCAAACAGGCCGAGCAGCGCGCCGGTCGGGATGTCGATGAAATGGTGCTGCCAGGTCGTCAGCACCGAGGCACCGATCAGAAAGCACCAGACATGCCAAACGGGTCCGAGAATGGCGCCGAGACGGTGGCGCACCAGAACGTGACGCCAGTGATCCCAGATGATCAGCAGCAGCGCGATGTGCAGGGATGGCGCCTGGTTGAACGGTTTGTCGAAGCCGCCAAGCACCGCAAACAGGAAACCCGGCAGGCCGGTGGTTTCCGGCCGCACGAAGGTCGCCGTTAGCGGGAACGCGATGAAGCAGGCGACGGCAATGATCTGCGCCGAGAGATAGCGGCCGGCGAGCCGGTCGACGCCGCGCCTGGTCGTGTTGAGCAGCAGCGACAGGCCGTAGAACAGATTGATCGACCAGTAGGGCACGATCGTCCAGGCGAGGAATGGAATGGCGTGTTCCCAGGCAAACACGATGCTGCCGACATGGTCGCGCCGCGACGCCAGCCAGTTGGCCAAGCCATAGGTCGAGTAGAAGAACGGCGCCAGCAGGGCCAGCCAAAGGGCGGCACTCAGCACGATACCGGAATACGGTTCCCGCGCCGGGACGGGGCCAGGATCAGTGACAGGCAGGACCATGGTCTCAGACGCGCCGTGCGACCGAAACGGTGAAGATGCCCCATTGGTCGATGCGCTGGTCGATCTTCTCGAAACCGGCAGCCGTCACCAGCTGGTCCATCTCGCCCTGCGTGCGCCGCCGCATCACCCAGGCCTGTCCGCCGCGATGCGAGGTCAGGCTGCGCGCGATCATCTCCAGCTGCGGATGCCATGGCTGATTGGTGTAGACGAGCAGGCTGCCGGACTGCATGGCGCTCGCCAGCCCGCCGAGCGAGCGGGAAATCATCGTATTGTCGGCGAACAATTCGTAAAGTCCGGAGACGATGGCGAGGTCCGGCGCCGGCTTTTGCCCGGCCAGCATGTCGGCATCGAAGGCGTCGGCCTGATGAAAGGTGACGCTGGTCGGCAGCTGCCGCTCGGCTATCAGCTTCGAACCCAGTCCGACATTGAGCTCGGAATAATCCTGCAGCCGCACGCTTGCTGGTGGTTCAGTGCATTTGGCGACGGCATCGAGTACATAGCGGCCGTGGCCGGCGGCGATGTCGAGCATGTGGACGGGACGGCCAGCTGCCTTCAGGCTGGCGGCGGCGTTGCCGATCAGCTCTTCCAGATGCAGCTTGCGCTGGCGGATGCCGCGCCAGCCGATGGCGTCGAGGAAGGTGCGGTCGATCATGCGGCCGATGAAGCCGGTGCCGCGCGCATCGTTCTCGTAGACATAGTCGAGCGTCGAGCCGGAATCGAAGCCGGTGGCCATGCCGATCTTCATGCCCGAAGACAGCCAGGCGCCCATGCGGATCGAGGCGCGACTCATCGCCCAGAAAATACCGTTGGGCGACAGCAGCGTCAGCGGCGAGGCGAGCCTCTCTGCCTCGTCGCGGGTGTAGCCGGCGCGGTCGGCCTGAAGCAAGTCGATGGTTTTCTCCGGCGTTGCAAATTGCTTTTCGAGGAATGGCCGGATCAGGTCCAGCGCCTGCTTGCGATCGCGCTCGCCCAGCGTGTCGTGGAAGAAGCCGGGCAGCACATGCCGCTCCTTGGCGCTGCTGCCGAGATTGACGAAGAACTCGTGCTGAGGTCCATGCCGCACCACCCAATCGCTGCCGGAGATCAAGAGCTGCGTCGGCACGGTGATGGCGCGCGCGTCCGAGACGATGCGGGCAGCGTGGTCGTAAAGCTCGACCAGGATGTTGGAGGCGATCGGTCGCGTGATCAGCGGATCGGCGTCGAAGGAAGCGATGCGCTCGGCATCATGCGTCAGGAACTTCGCCTTGACGTAGGAATTGACGAAGAAGCGGCCCTTGAGCTTCTGCCACAGCGCAATGCCCTCCTTGGCGAAGGGCACGTAGAGCTTGACCGAAAAGGCCGGTGAAGCCACCACCAGCGCGCGGATGTCGGGCGCATAGTCATGCACCCAGGCAGCAGCCAGCACGGCGCCGAAGGACTGCGCGATCAGCGCGATGTCGCGCTGGCCAAAACCATCCCGGCCGATCTCGCGCACCAGGCAGTCGATATCACGCACCAGGGCGGCAAAGGACGGCGCATAGCCGCGCTCGCCGGCCGATCGGCCATTGCCGCGGGCGTCCCAGGCGTAGAAGGCATGGTCGGGCATGGCGAGCTCGTCGACCAGATGCGCCATGCGGCCGCCATGCTCGTGGCCGCGATGGAACAGCAGGATCGCACCCTTTGGCGCCGACCCGGCGGCCGGCCAGTAGCGGTAGAAGATCTCGGTGCCGTCATGGCTCTTGAACGTGCGCTCCTGCGCGATGCGCTCGAGGCTTGCCGGTGCTAGGGCGGCGATGGTCTGGTGGATCATGGTTTCCCTCTGGCGGTCGGGTGCCTGACGCTTTGGCATCAGGTGCCGCCCGCTCTAAGGCCGCTGCGTATCCGGTTGATGGCGGTTATCCCCGACAGTGTAGCCATGATCGGAAACACAAATGGCGCGATCCCCGCCACCCACAGGCCGCAAGCGAGGAGAAAGCCGATGACGCCGAGCACCAGGGCTCGGTCGCTCTTGCCGAACGGCCCGGCATAGTTGCGCCCGCTGCCTGCGGCAACGCCAAGCACGCCGGCGAACTCGACAAGCATGGCGGTAATAGCGAAGGCGACGACACCCCAGGCCGGGAACAAGGTGGCAAAGGCCAGGATCAGCGCCAGGTCCGAGACGACGTCGCAGAGTTCGTTGAGAAACATGCCGAGTTTTGATGCTTGCCCATGTTCCCTGGCCAGCATCCCGTCAATGGCGTTGAGCGCCATGCGCACGAACAGCACCACCGGCATCAACAGGAAAACCAGGGGATGGTAGGCAAAGGCCGCGACCACCAGGCCGGTGGCGATGGAGAGCGCCGCGGCGAGAAGCGTGATCTGGTTGGCGGTGACGCCGGCATCGGCCAGCCGGTCGGCCAGCGGCCGCAGCCTGGCCTGAAAGGCCGGTTTCAGTTGATAAAGCGTTGGCATGTGCGATCCCCCAACCGCGGCTCATGACAGTGTCGGCGAGATTGGTCAATCGGCAGGCAGGGCGCAAGGGCTTGCACCAGCATCCGCACCGTTGCGGGATTCGAAACTCCCGGCATGGATGCAGAGGCGCAGCCGAAGATCTCGGCCAAGCAGGATGTTGCGCGCTACAAACCGCCTCGCAAATGAGAACTTTACAAATATTCGTATTTATATGAAGTAAATCACTGAAAGGTCCATCATGACAAACAGTCGCTTCGCCACCCGCCTGAATTCCTTCGCCTCGCGGCCGCAAGCCGAATGGCCTGATCTTACCGGCAAGCCGTCCATGCTGCAGATGGCAGCCCGCGCGGCCAAGGTCGACGGGCTGACCGACCTTGATCTTAATTTCCCCGACCATGTCAGTGAAAAGCCGGCTGAAATCGCCCGAAAGTTCGGTGATTTCGGGCTTTCCATCAATGGCTTTGCCATGCGTTACTACTCCAATCCGGCCTTCAAGCTCGGCGCCTTCACCAATCCGGACCCGGCGGTGCGCCGCGAAGCCATCGACTTGACCAAGGCCGGTATCGATGCGGTGCGCGCGGCCGGCGCCAGTCTGATGACGCTGTGGCTGGGCCAGGATGGCTTCGACTATGCATTTCAAACTGACTATGCGACGCTCTGGCAGCACGAAATCGAGGGGATTCGTGAAGTTGCCGCGCATGATCCCGGCTGCCAGATCAGCCTGGAGTACAAGCCTAACGAACCGCGCTCCTACTCGCTGATGCCGGATGCGGCGACCACCTTGCTGGCGATCCGCGAGGTCGGCCTACCCACTCTCGGCGTCACGCTCGATTTCGCCCATGTGCTCTATGCCGACGAACAGCCGGCCTTCGCCGCGGCGCTGATCGCTCGCCACAGCAAGCTGCTCGGCGTCCATCTCAACGATGGCTATGCCAAGCGCGACGACGGCCTGATGGTCGGCGCGGTGCACACGCTGCAGACCATCGAACTGCTGCGCCAGATCCGCCGCGACGGCTACGCCGGCGCCATCTACTTCGACACCTTCCCCGACATGACCGGGCTCGATCCGGTGCGCGAATGCGAAGTCAACATCGCCACCGTCAAGCGCCTGCTGCGCGTTGTCGACCGGCTGGAGAAGGATAACCGCCTGTCCGCCGCCATGGACAGCCAGGACGCCGTGACGTCGCAGGCTATCGTCCAGGAAGCCATGCTCGGGTCGTGACGAGGGGACGTGGATGACGTTGAGCAATCTCGATCTGAAAGCCGTGGGGCCGCGCATCCGCATGATGATGCCGCATCTCACCCCGCTTGAGGCCAAGGTGGTGGAAACCGTCTTCGGCCGGCGCGGTTTCGACGAGACCATTCCGCTCAAGCAGATCGCCGAGGAGGCCGGCGTGTCGGAGGCGATGGTGGTCAAGATCGCCAAGAAACTCGGCTTCTCCGGCTACCGCGACTTCCGCACCGCCGTCTATGAATACAGCCGCCTCCCGACCGCCGAGATGCACCAGGAACTGTCGGTCGACGACAGCTCGGCCGAGATCGTGCAGAAAGTGTTCCGCACCTCGATCCAGGCGCTGGAGGAGACGCTCGCGATCCTCGACATGGACGATTTCGACCGTGCCGCCGATCTGCTCTACCGCGCCAGGAACCGCGATTTCTATGGCGTCGGCGGCTCCGCCCAGATCGCCCGCGACGTCTCGCACAAATTCCTGCGCATCGGCATCCGCGCGTCTGTCTATGACGACTCGCACATGATGCTGATGTCGGCCTCGCTCCTCGGCGCCGACGACATCGCCGTCGGCTTCTCGCATTCCGGCAACACGTCGGCCGTCATCGACGCCATCCATCTAGCCCGCAAGAGCGGCGCCCGCACGCTGGCCATCACCAACTACGACAACTCGCCGCTGGCCCAGATTGCCGACATCGTGCTGTGCTCGACCGCGCAAGGCTCGCCGCTGATGGGCGAAAACGCGGCGGCGCGCATCGCGCAGCTCAACATCCTCGACGCTTTGTTCGTGGCGGTGGCGCAGCGCGACTATCAGGCGGCGGAGCGCAATCTCGGCCGCACCATGTCGGCCGTCACCTCGAAACGAAAAGACCGGGGCACATGACGGTTCCGCTGGTCACCGTCTTCGGCAGCCTGCACTACGACATCATGGTCGACGCGCCCGACCGTCCGCGCAAGGGCGAGACGGTGACCGGCCATGCCTGGCAGCCGAAATGCGGCGGCAAGGGCGGCAACCAGGCGGTCTCGGCGGCACGCGCCGGCGTGCGTGCGGCGATGATCGGCGCCGTCGGCGACGACGATTTCGGCACGGCGCTGCTGGCCAATCTAGATCGCGCCGGCGTCGATCGCCGCTTCGTGCGCGTGGCGGCAGGCGCAGGCTCCGGCATGAGCGTGGCGATCTTCGACAGCGATGGCGACTATGGTGCGGTGATCGTCTCCGGCAGCAATCTCACGCTGGACGATGATGACGTCGTGGCAGCAAGGGAGGTGGTGGTACAGACGGCAGTGCTGTTGCTGCAAAACGAAGTGCCCGACGCCGCAAACATCGCTGCCGCGCGCGCGGTGAAGGCATCCGGCGGCCGCGTCGTGCTCAACGCCGCACCGGCGCGAACACTGTCGGCCGAATTGACCGCGCTGATAGACATCGTCATCGTCAACGCCATCGAAGCGGAATTTTTGGCCGGCGTTCCGGTCGTCGATACGCTCGCCGGCGCAACCGAAGCCGCGCGGCGGCTGATCGATACCTACCCCTCGGCGATCGTCACCGCCGGCGGCGAAGGCGTCGCCTATTGCGACCGGATCGGCGCGGCCTTCGCGCTGGCGGCCATTCCGGTAAAAGTCGTCAGCACCCATGGCGCCGGCGACGAATTCGTCGGCGCCTTCGCGGCAGGCCTCGCGCGTGGCCATCCGGTGGAAGCGGCGATTGCCACCGCCAATGCCGCCGCCGCCTCGCTGGTGGCGACTCCGGAGGGAGAGCGCAGCTCGCGTTGAAAACTCAGGCCGCATGTTGCGCCTCCAAAACCCGTGCCCCCGTCGATGAGCGAAACGGCAAACCGGGCGCGGCGAGAACCTGCTTGGCTTTGCCCTGACGGAGGCGGGGACCAAGCTGCGTGGTCGAAAGTAGGGAGCTTCAGTCCGCGTCGCCGGCCGAACCTTTGCCGCACTGCGTCAGCACCTTGCCGATGGCCGCGCTCGAGCCGGTCAGCGGAAAGCTGTTCTCGCCATATTTGTCGGCCGTAACCGTGACGTCGCCCTTGCCGCGCAACAGGCCGAGCAGTGGATCGTCTTTGCTCAGCTCAGCCGTGAAGTAATTATACATGGCCTCGAGGTCGAGCTTTTTGGTCACGCTCTTGTCACCGCCCTTGAAGGTGAAGGAAGCGCTGATGCCGGGCTCCAGCTGCTGGCCGGCCGCACCCAGATCGTAGCTCAGCACCGGCTTGTCGAAACAGACGAGCATCAGATGCGCATCGGCCTTCGGTCCGCCGCACACCGAAGCCGTCAGCACGCTGCCGCCTTCGTCTTCTTCCATCTTGGCGCTCCAGTTGCAGGACGCGGCAAAAGCCGGCTGCGCGGCTTGCAGCGCGGCCAGAACGGAACTTGCCATGATGAACTTCGCCAATGCACTTTGCATGATCCCCTCCCAAGCTACATCAACGAGATCATACAGGACAAAGGGCCTGGTGACAGCGGCATGCCGTCTTAGCCCCCGGCGCGCCCCATTGAGCAAGCCTTTGAGACCGGCCTCGACGTCCAGGGCGGCTCCGGCGCGAAGCGCTTACCGATCCAGTCGGCGAAGGCGCGTGTCTTGGCGGCTTGTCCCCTGGCCGAGGGCATGACGACATAGACAGCGCCTTCGTCGGCCAGCGTCCAGTCCTCCAGCAACGGCACCAGCCGTCCGTCGGCGAGTTCGCGCCCGACCAGCCAATCGGTGCTCATCATCAGGCCGAGGCCTTGCACCGCGGCTTCGACCAGCACTTCGGCATCGTCGCAAACCATCGGCCCCGAGACTTCGACGTTAACGCGGCGGCCCGAACTGTCGGTCATCTCCCAGGTGGGAAAGGTCTGGAAGCCGGAGAAGCCGAGGCAGGCGTGTTCGGTCAGCGCTTCCGGCGCTTCCGGCGCGCCCCTGCGGGCGAGGTAGGAGGGAGCAGCGCACAGCAACCGCCGCCGTGTCGCGATCTTGCGCGCCACCAGGCGCGAGTCCTCCAGCGCGC
The DNA here is from genome assembly GCF_000502535.1 of Mesorhizobium sp. LNJC391B00. Taxonomy (NCBI): domain Bacteria; kingdom Pseudomonadati; phylum Pseudomonadota; class Alphaproteobacteria; order Hyphomicrobiales; family Phyllobacteriaceae; genus Mesorhizobium; species Mesorhizobium sp. LNJC391B00. The sequence goes on along the minus strand of NZ_AYWI01000006.1, from coordinate 449,046 downwards.
CGAGACGGACGGCGACATCGAAGTTCTCTGCAACGAGATCGACGAACCGGTTGGAGAACTCGGCCTCGATGCGGACATCCGGGAACGTCGCTAGAAAGTGCGGCAACAGCGGCCCGATCCACATACGCCCAAAGGTTCCCGGCAGCGCCAGCCGCAGCAAGCCGCGCGGCGTCCCGCTGGCATGCGCGGAAGCAGCAGCCTCAGCTTCGTCCACCGAGGCCAGGATGGCGCGGACACGCACCAGGAACTCCGCTCCGGCCTCCGTCAACGACACGCTTCGGGTGGTCCGGTGCAGCAGCCGCACGCCGAGCCGCTCCTCCAGCGATTGCAGGCGGCGTGACAGAACCGTCGAGTCGCGCCCGACGCGCAACGCTGCCTTGGTGAAGGATCCCGCTTCGGTGATTGCCGCAAAGGCGGCCATTTCGGCAAGGCTGGCGAGGTCGTGTGATTGCTGCATAAAGCACAGGATTCAAATGTAGAAATTCAGGATTATCTGCTTGTAGCGCAGCAGATAGCTTCACTCAATCCCGACGATCGACCCTTTCAACAGGAATGCGTGAGCCATGAAAGCTATCGAACTGACCGCCGCCAAGTTGGACGCCTTTCGCGCCACCACCATTGCCACGCCTGAACCGCAGCGCGGCGAAGTGCTGATCCGCCAGCGCGCCGCGAGCCTGAATTTCGTCGATGTGGCGGTGGCCAGCGGCAATTATCGCGTGCCCGGCTTTCCGCTCATTCCCGTCGCCGACGGCGCCGGCGAGATCGTCGCGCTGGGGGAGGGCGTTACGGATTTCGCCGTCGGCGATCGCGTCGTTGCCCATGCCAAGCCGCGCTGGATCGGCGGTCCGCCGCGGCCTAACGAGATGACGCAGATGCGCGGAATTTCGCTGCCGGGGTCGCTCGCCGAATATGTCGCGCTGCCGGCGAACTCGCTCGTGCCGGTACCGGCTCGTCTCTCTTTCGAGGCGGCGTCGACCCTGCCGATCGCCGCGACCACCGCCTGGAACGCCGTCCGCGCCGCCGATGTCGGGCCGGGCTCGGTCGTCGTGCTGCTCGGCACCGGCGGCGTCTCCATCTTCACCCTTCAGCTGGCGAAAGCCGCCGGCGCAACCGTCATCATCACTTCTTCGTCGGACGAGAAGCTGGAGCGGGCGAAGGCACTCGGCGCCGATCATCTCATCAACTACCGCGCGACGCCCGACTGGGACGGCAAGGTGCTGGAACTGACCGGCGGCCTCGGCGCCGACCTCGTCGTCGAGACCGCCGGCACCGCCACCTTCGCCCGCGCCGTCAACGCCACCGCGCCTGGCGGCACGCTGTTCACCATCGGTTTCGTCACCGGCGCTGAGGCCACGGTCGACCTGCTGCCGATCATCATCAAGGCGCTGAAGGTGGTCGGCAACAACACCGGGTCGGTATCTGACCTTCGCGCCGCCGTCCGCGCCATCGCCGCCGCCCGCATCGACCCGGTCGTCGACAAGGTGTTTAGCCAAGAGCAGGCGGCCGAAGCCTACGCGCACATGTCGGCGGGCGGGCAGCATTTCGGCAAACTTGCGTTCAAGCTCGACTGGTAGCCGAGGTGGGCGTGCTGCCAATCTCCCCCCTTGAGGGGGAGATGCCCGGCAGGGCAGAGGGGGTCGGTCCGACCGGGCTCGACCTACTGCGGCGGAAGGAGGTTGGCGCTCTACGAGAGGCGACCCCCTCTGTCGCCTTCGGCGACATCTCCCCCTCGAGGGGGGAGATTACGCACGCCGCTTCCTAGATCAACTTCTCCAGCGTGATCGGCAAGTCCCGCACTCTTTTTCCCGTCGCATGGAACACCGCATTGGCGATCGCCGGCGCTACGCCGACGATGGCCAGTTCGCCGACACCCTTGCCGCCGAGCACCGAAGAGTGCAGGTCGGGAATGCCGACCGAGATGACCTCGATATCGGGGATGTCGGCATTGGTCGGCACCAGATAGTCGCCGAGATTGTTGTTGACGATGCGGCCATGCCTGCGGTCGACAATGCCTTCTTCGAGCAGCGCCTGGCCGATGCCCATGATGATGCCGCCCTTCCACTGGCTCTCCGCGAGTTTCGGGTTGTAGAGCCGGCCGGAATCCAGCGCCGACACCACGCGCGACACGCGCACCGTGCCGAAATCCTCGTCGACGCGCACCTCGATGAAATGCGCGCACCAGGAGTGGCGCGAATAGTCGCCCTCGGTGTGCGGCAGCGCCGCCGCGATGGTGGTGTAGTTCTTGTAGCGATCCTCGGCGGTCGAGTTCGCCGGCATGGTGTCGCCGGTGGCCTCGATGCGGTCGCGGCCGACGCTGGCCAGCAGGTCGGCGATCGAGACATCGGGACCATCGCCGCGCGGCGACCTGATGCGGCCATTGGCGACGACCAAAGTGTTCGCCTGCAGCGCGTGGAAGGGCGAGCGCGGATCGCTGATCGCCAGCCCGACAAGCTGGTCGAGCGCCGATGTCGCCGCCTTGTAGACCGCGCCCGTCATCACGCCGGCCAGCCGCGACCCGCCGGCCACGCCGGCGCGGGGATACCGGGAATCGCCGAGCTTCACGACGACATGGTCGGCCGCCACGCCTACCGTTTCGGCCGCCGTCTGCGCCAGGATCGTGTACGTGCCTTGGCCCATGTCGATCGAGGAGCTTTCGACCTCGACCGAGCCGTTGGCAAGGATACGCACGATGGCCTCGCCGTAAGCGCGCCGTACCGGATAGGTGCCGGCGGCGACGCCCCAGCCGATCAACTGGTTGCCGTCGCGCATCGAACGCGGTTTGGGCGTGCGCTGGGCCCAGCCGAAGCGTTCGGCGCCAGCCGCGAAAGCCTCGCGCAACTGCCGCGTCGACCAAGCCTTTTTTGCGTGCGGATCCTGCTCGGCGTAATTCCTCAGCCGGATCTCCAGCGGATCGATGCCGACCTCGTAGGCGAGCTCGTCAATGGCGCTTTCGATGCCGAAGGCGCTAGGGTTTTCGCCCGGCGCGCGCATGGCGCCGGGCACCACCGAATTCACCCGCACGACATTCTGCTTCGAGGAGAAGTTGGGCGTCGCATACATGATCGAGGTGACGACGCCCAACGGCTCGACCCACATTCCGTCTATGGATGTTTCGTTGACGCCGCGATGCACGATCGACTGGATCTTTCCGTCACGGTCGGCGCCGATCGTCACCGTCTGGCGGGTCGCGGCGCGGCCACCATAGCCGGTAAAAGTCTGCGGCCGCGTCATCACCACCCTCGCGGGCCGTCCCAGCATTTTTGCTGCGGCAGCCGCCACCGCGCCATGGCCGAGCGCCAATGCCTTGGAGCCGAAGCCGCCACCGATATAAGGCGAGACCAGCCGTACATTTTCGAACGGCACGCCGAACCATTCGGCATAGGTGCGGGCCATGCCGTCGAGCCACTGGCTCGGTTCCCACACGGTCAGCCGGTCGCCCTCCCAGCGCGCGATGAGGCCATGCGGCTCCATCGGCGCCTGGTATTCGCGCGGCGTGTTATAGGCGCCGCAGACGCGCACCGGGGCAGCGAAAGCGGCCTGCGCATCGCCCCATTCCTTGGTCATGGCGGCGATCGGAATGCCGTCGCCGGCCTTGGCGTCGCTGAGGTCGACGATGGCCGGCGTCTCGTCATAGCTGACCTTGACCATCGCCGCTGCCGCGACGGCCTGCTCGAAAGTCTCCGCGATGACCGCGGCGACATGCTGGCCCGAAAAGGTGATGTCGCGCGCCAGCGGGCAGTAGGGTTTGTCCGGCGGCGGCGTGCCGAACCAGTCGGATGCAGTCTTCAGCGGCATGATGGTGTCCGGCGTCAGCACCTTGAGCACACCAGGTGCCGCCTCCGCGGCTGACGTGTCGATCGAACGTACCTTGCCGGCGGCGACAGTGCTTTCCACCAGCACGCCATAGGCAAGCCCGTCGAGCTGCTGTTCGACGGCGTATTTTGCCGCGCCGGTGATCTTGGCCGGGCCGTCGACGCGCGACAGCCGCCCGCCGACCTGATCGGCAGTGCCGTCCGAAGCGTCGCCGTGCCGTGTTCTTGGGTCGTGAATGGTCATGCCATGGCTCCCGTCTTGAGGATGGCGCGGGCGACGACGCGCGGCGCCAGTTCGATCTTGTAGTGGTTGGCGCCATGGTCGACGGCGCCTTCCACGGCGAGCAAGCTGGCGGCCCGCACCCTGTCTTCGCTGAGCACCTTGCCCTTCAGCGCCGCTTCCACGGCATGCGCCCGCCACGGCTTCGTCGCGACGCCGCCCAGCGCGACGCGCAGGTCGCGAATGGTGCGGCCATCGGCTTCGAAGTCGATGCCGACCGCGGCGCTTGCAGCGGCGAACTCATAGGACTGCCGGTCGCGAACCTTGAGATAGGTCGACCGCCGGGCGGCGGCTGAAGCCGGGATGCTGATGGCCGTGATCATCTCGCCCGCTTCGATGGCGTGTTCCCTCTCAGGCGTGGCGCCGGGCAGGAGAAAGAAGTCGTCGACGGCAACCTGGCGTTCGCCAAGATGAACCACGGCGTCGAAGGCGACCAGCGCGGTGGCGAGATCGCCGGGATACATGGCGATGCAGGCGTCGCTGGTGCCGAGCACGGCATGGCCGCGGGTGACGCCACCGATTGCCGAGCAGCCGCTGCCGGGCGAGCGCTTGTTGCAGGCGGAAAAATTCGCGGGATCGCGGAAATAGGGGCAGCGCGTGCGCTGCATCAGATTGCCGCCGATGGTCGCCATGTTGCGCAGTTGCGCGGAAGCCGCCTGCCACAGCGCTTCGGAGACCGCGGGAAAGCGGCTCTTGATCTCGGCATGGTCGGCGACGTGGCTCATCTTGGCCAGCGCGCCGATCATGGCACTGTCGGGTTCGACCTTGATGGCGTCGAGCCCTTTGAGATGGGTGATGTCGACAAGGCTGTCGGGTTCGGCAACGCCGCATTTGGCGAGATCGACCAGCGTCGTGCCGCCGGCAAGCAGCATGGCCCCGGGCAGGGCGGCAGCTTGGCGTGCGGCATCGATGCTATCGGCGCGAACGTAGGAAAAATCCCTCATGACGCCACCTCCAGTGCCGCCTGGCGCACGGCAGCAACGATGTGCGGATAGGCGCCGCAGCGGCAGAGGTTGCCGGCCATGTATTCGCGGATTTCGTCATCCGAGCCGGCATGGCCTTCGCGGATGCAGGCCACCGCCGACATGATCTGTCCGGGCGTGCAGTAACCGCACTGGAAAGCATCCTGGTCGAGGAAAGCAGCCTGAACCGCGTTAAGCGTGCCGTCGTCGCCGGCCAATCCTTCAATGGTGGTGATCTCGCGGCCTTCGGCTTGTGCTGCAAGCGTCAGGCAGGCCAGCACGCGCTGTCCCTCGACATGCACCGTGCAGGCGCCGCACTGGCCCTGGTCGCAACCCTTCTTGGTGCCGGTCAGGTTAAGACGGTCGCGTAAGGCGTCGAGCAACGTGACGCGCGGCTCGACCTGCAGTTCGTGACTGTGTCCGTTGATGGTGAGACGGATTGGGATAGTGGTGGATTTGGTTTGGTCGATCATGAGGCGTCTGGCTCCATTTGCTTGACGCTAGGGGAATGAGATGGGGCTCGAGTGGGAGAGGACACGGGAAGAGGCGACGGTGCGCCTAATCTCCCCCCTTGTGGGGGAGATGCCCGGCAGGGCAGAGGGGGGCGCGAAGGAATGCGACGTTCCCGATTTACATGCGTCGACACGAATCTTGTCCGAGGAGGCGCTAGTCAGGCCTTGATAGGCTGGCGGGACAGCGCCCCCCTCTGTCCTGCCGGACATCTCCCCCACGAGGGGGAAGATTGGCAGCTCTGCCGCCCCGACTCTCCAGCCGGCAGGGGATGCTTCAGTCTTCACAATCTCAACACGTGACATATCGGCTCCCCTGATTATATGATAAGACTGCTCCACTAAAACGGAGGCGCCTCCGTTTATCTAGTTGGGGGCTTACCCCTTTGGGTTCAAGCCCCCATATATCGACAGTGGAGAAAAAATTGACCGAGCAGTCGCAAGCAATTGCCGACGAGAAGCGCGAAGCCGCAGCGCCAAGGCCGCTGCGCGCCGATGCGCAGCGCAACCGCGATCGGCTGGTCGAGGTCGCGGCAGCGGCCTTTGCCGAGCACGGCGTCGATGCCTCGCTGGAGGAGATCGCGCGCCAGGCGGGCGTCGGTATCGGCACGCTCTACCGGCATTTTCCAACCCGCGAGCATCTGGTCGAAGTGGTCTATCGGCGTGAAGTCGAGGCGCTCTGCGCGGCTGCCGATGACCTCGCCAGCCACCATTCGGCCGATGTGGCGCTGGAGCAATGGACGCAGCGCTTCGTCGACTACATCGCCACCAAGCGCGGCCTGGCGGCCAGCCTGCGCATCCTGTTCAACACGAATTCCGCCGTGTTCTCCGACATGTCGGGCCGGGTGTCGCTGGCCTTGCGGCAACTGGTCGAGGCGGCAGTGGCGGAAGGCTCGATCCGCAGCGACGTCGACGCCTCCGATGTGCTGCACGCACTCGGCGGCATCTACTCGGCCCCCGACACCAAGGACTGGCGCGACCGCTCGCGCCGGCTGGTCAAGCTGCTGATGGACGGGCTGCGGTTCGGGGCAGGGAAGAGGTGACCTAGCGGCTCAAGCCGAACCATCGACCGCATAGAACGGAAACGCGCCGGGCAGCCCGCTTGCCGCCATTTCGCCACGCTCCTCGAACCGCAGGCCGGAGCCGACCACGAGATCGCGCACCGTCCTTGATGCGATGATTTCGCCCGGCCGCGCATGGTCAAGCAGACGCGATGACAGTTCGATCGCCGCGCCTGAAAATTGATGGCCCCGCTGCTCGCACTCGCCGATATGCACCGCCGAGCGGACCTCGACACCGGATTGCCGCAAGCGATCGCGGATGGCGATCGCGCACTGGATCGACCGCGTTGGCCGCTGGAACACCGCGAGCACCTTGCCGTCCGATCGGCTGATCTCTCTGCCTTCGGCCGCGAGGAGTTCGCCACGGAGCGCTTCGGCGTGCCGCTCGGCCGGGTCGATGCCGAAAGGCGAGCCCGTCATATCGAGGGACAGCACCGACACAAGCAGCCGTTCGCCTGGGGCCGCCGGCAAGGCGCCGGTGACGAAAGCCTGGATCTCGTCGACGATCCGATCGGAATTCTCGCCCCAGATGACGTGGTCGCGGCCTGCGAACTCAATGTATCGGGCGCCCTCGATGTGCGTCGCCAGGTAACGTCCTTCTTCCCGCTTCACCCAGCCGTCGCCAGTCGTCTGCATGATCAGTGTCGGAACATGGACAGCAGGCAGAATGTCGCGAACATCGATTTCGGCTCCCCAGCGCCACAGGGCGATCGCGTCGGCGGGCGAGGCAGAATTCCTGAGATAGGCGGCGAACCATTCTGTCTCGAACGTGTCGCTCATCAGACTGGGCGCCGCGTTGCTCATATCCGCCGCCGCTCCCCATTCTTTCTCGACGATCGCCAGATCCTCTTCCACCTGCTCGCTTGTCTTCGCCCACGGATAGTCTTGTGACCACCTGCCGCGGGCGTAGGCCCCATTGAGCACGAGTGCCGCTGTGCGCTCGGGATAGGTCGCCGCGAACAGCATGCACATCGGGCCGCCCTCGGAGCTGCCGAAAAGCACCGTGCGCTTCGAGCCAACCGCATCCAGCACTGCCCGCACATCTTCCATCCGCTCTTCCAGGGTCGGCAGACCGACATTGCGGTCCGAGAGCCCGGTGCCGCGCTTGTCCATGCGGATTAGGCGCGAGAAAGTGCCGAGCCGCCGGTGCACATGCGAAAGCCGCGGCGAGCCCCAGGCGTGGTCGAGGTTGGAGACCCATCCCGGCACATGGATCAGGTCGACCGGACCGTCGCCGGTCACCTGATACGCGATGTTGATCCCGGCCGATTTGACATAGTGGGTCGGGGGGGCTGCGAGTTCGTGGCTGAAGCCGGTAGCGTCATCCGCATCAGTCGTGGGTGGCCGTGCCGGCGCCATTGTGCGGCGTGTGCGCAGCGTCTCGAACAATTGCCGCGTCTCCGGCTCCGGCTGCAGGTTGAGATCGCGTAGAAGCGCGGTGCGGCAGTGCTCATATTGCTTCAGCGCGAGATTGGTCCTGCCTTGCGCCGCATAGGCGCGCATCAGGGCACGGTGGACATCCTCCCTCAACGGGTCCATGGCCAGCAGGCGCGCCGCCGCGCGCACGCATGCGGCAGGATCGTTCGTCGCTGCATAATGCGCGACGAGCCTGTCGAGCGCCGCGACGGCCAGTGCCCGCAGCCGCTCGCGTTCGATCCTCAGCCAGTCCTCGAATGGCTCCTCCTTCAGGCCGAAGCCGTCGAGCAGGTCGCCGCGGTAGACATTGAGCGCCAGTTCGAGGTCTTCGGGTGCCGGGCTGGCGACCAGCGCCTCGAACCGCGCGACGTCGAAATCAAGGCCGTCGAGATGCAGAGCGACGCTGTTGCCATCGGTGAGGAAGCGGCCGCCGCCGCACGTCTGCATGGCCTTCCTGACAGACGATACCGCTTGCCGCAGGCTCATTCGCGCCTGCGCCTCGCTGTTGATGCCCCAGAGCAGGGTCGCCAGCTTCTCGCGCGACTGCGAATGCCCCGACTGCAGCGCGAGATAGGCGACCATCGCACGCGCCTTGCGGCTGATGGCTGGAACCGTGGCCCCGACGCCGGCAAAGTCGAAACCACCCAGCAGGTGAAGATAAGGTCCGGTCATCGGATCCGCCACGGTCACAGCGCGACGACGATCCGCTCAAGCTCACTCCATTTCAACACTTATTCCGCCGCCGAGGCGCTTTTCACGATTCCATCACGCAGGTTCCCACGCGTTGCTCACGGCGCTTGAGGAGATTGTTCGCACTGGATCTCTTTTCGCAGGAGGATACCGTGGATCACCCTGGCCCGACCGAGTGGCCCATCTGGCATGACGACCCCGGGCGCGACCGGCAGGAGCTTGGCGCACCATCGCGTCACGATATTGCGCTGGCCCGCTATCTCGAAACACAACAGGCCCATCGGGCATTGGCGGCTCGCAGACTCGATCCGGCGGCGGTCGTGGCCTCTGCACTGGCAGCGTTCGTCCGCTGCCTTTTCCGTGCAGCGCTGCGCCGAATTGTCCGCTGGCCAACCGATGCCGCGACAGGGATGGACGATTTCGGCTTGACGTTGTCCAAGGCTCATGCGGATCTTAGCAAGACCCTTTGGGGCCGCTGAGTGCAGCGCCCTTGGTCGACGATCTCATCCCCAGCCGCCGCCGCCAGCCCCACCGCCGCCTCCGCTGCCGCCGAGAGAAGGAATCACGGGCGGTTTTTGCGGGATCTCCTCGGCCGGCTTGACCACTTTGCCGGTGGTCGCCTTCTTGTATCTGACCACCTTTGGCTGAGGTGCTACGCGAACCACCTTGCGATGTTTCACCGGCGGTGCCGGCTCAAACATCGGCGACACCGAGGTGCAGCCCATGAGCCCGGCCAGAACGCCGGATAGAATTATCCCGATGAATGCCTGCCCGATGAATGTCTGCTTGAATGCCTTGCCCACCATGGCCTCCTTATTGTTCAGAACAAATCCCGACGCGGATTGGCTTCTTCCCAGACCCCCCGGGCCGCATTGACCAGTTGCGTGTCCAGCGAACCGGACGGGGGGATCTTCGACTTGAGCTCTCGACGCAGGGCGTCCAAAGCTGCCGTTTTCGGCTTGGTGCCGAACTGCGCCAGGCCCTTTTTGGCGTCCGGCAGCTCCTTGCGCAGATCGAGCGCGACGGCGAATGCCAGGAAGCGCACCGCGACAGCCTGATCGGCCTTGTCGCCTTTCGCCATTTCGAGCGCCGCGCGATCATAGGCGCTCGACGGATCGCCGCGCGTGGTCGCCAGTTCGAACAGCCTTTGCGCTTCCGCCGGGTCCTGGCGCACGCCGACGCCGTCCCTGTACATGCGGGCGAGGCTGCCCGGAGCGTAGGGCTGGCCAAGATCGGTGGCCTGCTGGAACAGCGCCTGCGCCGTCTTCGGATTCTTGTCGATGCCTTGGCCGGCGAGGTAATTGCGGCCGAGCAGGTTCATCGAATACATGTCCTGGCGCTGCACCCCCGCTTGCAGGAAGGCGACGGCGCGGGCCGGATCGGCAGGCACGCCATTGCGGCCCTCGGTGAAGATGGCGGCAAGATCGTTCATGGCATAGGTGTGCCCCATGGCCGCCGCCTTGAGCAGCAGGTCGAGGCCCTTGGCCGTATCGCGGTTGACGCCATAGCCATTGAACAGCGCGCGTCCCCACGAGGTCATGCCGTAAGGATCGCCCTTGTCGGCGGCAGCCTTGTAGAGAGCGTTGGCCTGGGTGCGGTCGATGGCCGTCCCGGTTCCGGTTGCGTTGAGATAGCCGAGTTCGAAGACGGCGCGCACATGGCCTTTCTTGGCGGCGTCCTCGATGGCTGTCCTGGCCTCTCTAACCTGGCCTGCCGCAAGCAGGGCGCGGCCGAGCTCGTAGCGGAAGCGGGCGACATCGGGATAGGTTTTCACCGCGGCCTCGCAGGCCGCCACCGCACCGGCGCCGATCTCGTTCGGCAGCAGGCCGGGCACCACACCTTGCAGGTCGAGAGGCTCGCCGGCGGCGGTATCGCAGGCATCGACCGTCGGCGACAGCTTCATAGTCGCGGGCTTGGCCGAGCTGCTGTCGGCGCGGATTTCGAAGCCGACCTCGACCGGCGCGCCGGCGCCGATCTGCGGCTCGTAACGGAGATGGTCGACTTCACCGGCCAGAAGGCTGGATTGCGGCGACAAGGTTCGATCAGGCAATGACAGCGTTCCCGTTGCCGGATACCCCGAGACCTTCAGGCTGACCGCCGGATCGTCGGTCGGGAAATCCAGATTGAGCGCGACCGGGCCGACGCCGACGGGAATATCAAGCTTGCGGTTCTCGATCGCTTCGGCGGCGCCGGTGATGTGAATGCCGCGCTCCAGCACCTGCTGCTTCTGCTCGGCCTCGAGCGAAGCCATGATCTGCTGACCCGCCGCACCTTCGCCGCTCTTGACGCGGAACACCAATATGCCCTGGCTTCCGCCGCCCCAATTGTCATGCGTGGCGTAGGCCAGCATATCCACCTCGTCCTGCGTGGCGGCTCCTTTGGGGATATCCATCTGCAGGCGCGGCAGGTCCTTGCCGGCGATCGGTTCGCCCACCGCGACGTCTTTGCCGTCCAGCACCAGACGGCCCATTGCTGGCGGACGTTCGATGCTGACGCTGATAGCGCCGCCATCGACATCGACCGGCTCCGGCAGGCCGAGAGCGACAGGACCGATCCCCGAGAGCACTACCTTCTCCAGCACTGGCGGCAGCGAAGGCCGGTTGTTGCGGCGCACCAGCACCACGTCATCGATCAGCGAGGAATTTTCCCAGGGCACCTGCATGCCGTTGGTGGCCTGCACGACATCGCGGCGCACCGCCGACATGACCGTGCGGATCTCCTGGTTCGGCGCCAGCGCGCGCCGCGAAAACGCCGACGAAAACGGGCTGAGGTCGCCGCTGCCGTCATAGGCGACCGCACCTGGTTCGGTGGCGAAGGCAATCAGCGTGTTGAGCGAGCTTCGCACCTGCGCCAGCCCGGTATTGCCGGCGGTGACAAGCTGGTCGCGCAGCCAGTAATTGTTGCGCGGGAAGGGGTTGTTGCGGCAGGCATCGAGGATGATCACCTGGATCTTCGACTTCGAGCGCAACTGCTCCAGCACGTCGTTGAGCTTGATGGCCTGGACCTCGATATCGGCCGCCTTCTTCAACGAGGCGTCGACGGGTATCAGGAAATTCTCGCCGCCGATCTGAAAGCCGTGCCCGGAATAGTAGACGACGGCGAGATCGGCGCCGTCGGCGGCGGCCAGATAGTCCCGGAACTGGCCTTCGAACTGCTGCTTGATGAGATTCTCGGCGACGAAAACCTCGAACCCCGCCAGCCGGAATGTGGCCGATACATCCTGGGCATCCTTGGCCGGGTTCTTCAGCGCCGGAATGTTGCGGTATTCGGAATTGCCGATAACAAGCGCGACCCTTCGATCGGCGCAGGCTTCGAACGTCGTGAGGCCGGCGAGGATGAAGACCGCGATGAATCCACAAAGTCGGAGCATGGCAAAACTCCTGGCAACTGCCGCCTGACGCCGACGAAGGCATTCTGCGGCATGAGGTCCGTTAAGAGTATGCAACCTGCCACAGGATAAAGTGAAAGCCCCGTCACCGCCAGACCATGGCAGCCGATTTCTTTCAGCGCTGGTTGACCGTAGGGTGGCAGTAGCACGCGCTTCGAGATCGGGTATGTGACAAGTCTCACAGATCGCTGTTTTGGTGATCCGCCCGGGCGGCCAGCCGCAACCCTACTCCTTGAAGAGCAGGTCCTTGTCGTTCGAATATTTGACCAGCAGCGGAATGCTGGCGCCGCCGATGACGGGACCGAGATGGCCAAACGTCCCTTCGATGACCGAGAACGGCTCGGGACGATCGGCAAGGATCCGTGCCAGCTTTCTGCGCATGGCCTTGGCGATCTCCTTGCGCACGCCATTCGGTATGGCGCCATCGATCACCACATTGTCGATGTCGAGCAAGGCAACGGCACTGCGGGCGGCATAGGCAAGCCCGTCCGAAACCTCATCGATCCACGCGGTGACCGGCTCTCCAAGGTCGCCCCAATCGTCGGGCGACGACCAGATGCGGCCGGCGCCCTCGTCCCCATTGTCCTGGTCGTTGAGCTTGCCGGCCAGCGAATGCAGCGAAGCGACGCGCAGCAACGGGGTCATCCGGTCGCCCTTGCGCCCCGGCGCGGGCACCGGCATGTCGCCCAGCGCCCCGGCCAGCTTGTTGCGGCCGGGGAACAAGTGATGATCGAGCACCAGGCCGCCGCCGATGAAGTGCCCGACATAGGCATAGAGAAAGTCGGCGCGCGATCCGCCGGCGCCAAACATCAGTTCGGCCGCGGCCGACACCGTGGCGTCGTTGTAGAGGAACACCGGCCAGTCGAACGCCCGGTCCAGTTCGGCGCGAATGTCGATTTCCCTCCAGGCATCCAGCCTGCTCGCCGGCACCGCGCCCTCTTCGCTCAGGTTCCACTGATGGAATGGCGAGGCGATGCCAAGACCCGCGATGCGGTCTTGCTCTATCGATCTGTGCTTGCGGCACATGCGCGCGATGGCGCCCTTGGCGAATTTCATCACTTCGACGGGCGTCGGATAGTCGAACAGCGTGCGTTCGAACGCCATCACGTCGCCGACGAAATTGACCAGGGCGACATCGGCGCTGCGATGGTCGACCTTGAGGCCGAAGGCGTACGCGGCTTTCGGGTTCAACGCATAGGGAACCGAGGGTTGCCCCAGCCGTCCGCGCAAAGGCTCCAGGCGCAGCAGCAGCTTGTTGTCGGCGGCGCGGTTGACGATGGTGGTGATGGTTTGCGCGGCCAGCCCGGTCAGCCGCGTCAAATCGGTCTTGGCCAGCTGGCCGTGCCGGCGGATCAGCGAGACGATCAGGCGTTCGTTGTAGACGCGGCTCTCGGCCTGCGTGGTTCCGCCGCTGCGGCCCTCGGCGATCTTTTCGAGACTGAAGAAGCTGGTGCCGGTCACGCTTTCCCCTGCGCAAGGAGGTTGGCCGCAAGGCGAGCCGATCAAAGCGCTGACGTAGCAATGCGGGAACGGCAAGGCAACACTTAAATCCACCCGATGGAAAAATGTAGTTGACGCCGGCCGGCCTGCTGTCGTTCAAAGTATGCAAGCCTGGAGGAGCAATGCCGTGACGCAGACCCGGACAATCATGTGCTTTGGCGATTCCAATACCTATGGCGCCATTCCCACCCTGGCCCGCGTCGGACGGCGCCGCTTCACGCCCGACCGGCGCTGGCCGGGCATCATGCGCCGCCAGCTCGGCAGCGGATGGGATGTGATCGAATAAGGGCAGGGCGGGCGCACCACCGTGCACGACGATCCGATCGAAGGTCTCCACAAGAACGGGCTCAAATCGCTCCCGGTGTGCCTGGAAACGCATATGCCGCTCGACCTCGTCATCCTGATGCTCGGCACCAACGATCTCAAGCATAGGTTCTCGGTAACGCCCAACGACGTCGCTGATTCCATTGAGATTTTGGCCAGAATTGTCCTGCGCAGCGAAGCTGGCGCCGCGGGCGTGGCGCCCGCGGTCCTGATAGTAGCGCCGCCGCCGATGCTGGAGGTCGACTGGTTCGGCCAGATGTTCCTGGGCGGCGCCGCAAAGTCGATGCACTTTGCCGGCCTGTTCCGCGATGCGGCCCGGCGCGCCGGCGCCGCCTTCTTCAACGCCGGCGACGTCGTCGAATCGAGCGCGGTAGACGGCATTCACCTCGACAGCGACGCGCATCGCGTGCTCGGCACGGAATTGGCCAAAGCCGTCCAGTCGCTGATCGCCAAGGCGTGATCGCGTGGGCGAGCCACCCGACTATCTCTGATTAATTAATTCCACTGGAAAAACTTTTGACTTGCAAGCGGGAAGGTGGGTATCTGGGGAGACTGGGAAGAGTAGCGACCGCGAGGCTTGCGATGCGCGGCAACAATCAACGACAGGGAGGAAGTGAAATGCGATCTGACAGGAACATGATGCTGGCGACGCTGCTCGGCGTTGCCGGTGTGCTCGCGGGAGGTACCATTCTGGCAGGCGCGCAGGACGGCCCGGCCGGGCTCACCAAGCCGGCGGTATTTGCGCCGTTCGATCCGAAGGCGCCGGCCTGCAGCCCACCGCCCGGCCTGAACAAGGTGCTGGCCTTCGCGCAGGATAACGAGCGTGAATTCATGCAGGGCGTCGACCGCGGCCTGGCCGCCGCCGCCAAGGATCGCGGGCTGGAATATCGCCGCGCGCTTGCCAACAATGACGCCGCCAAGGGGGTCGAGCAGGTGCAATTGTTTCTCGCCTCCAAGATCGGCGGTCTGGTGGCGGCGCCTGTGGACCCGGCCTCCATGAGCCGCAGCCTGCAGGAGCTTATCTGGTCGGGCGCCTATGTCGGCACCATCGTGCCGCCGCCAGCCACGTCGCTGCTCAATGCGCCGCAATACGAGACCGGCAAGGTGCTGGCCGAAGCGGCCGCGGCCTACATAAAGGACAAGCTCGGCGGCAAGGCCAATGTCGTCATCCTGTCCCATGACAGCATGGAATTCCTGGCGCCGCGCTTTGCCGCCATGCGCGACATCTTCAAGGCCATGCCTGATGTCACCATCGTCGCCGACATCTCACCCAATCCCGTCAACAAGGAAGGCGGCTTTGCCACGATGAGCACCATTCTCCAGGCCCATCCCGACGTCGATGTCGTGCTCGGCGCCGACACGGTCGTGCTCGGCGCGCTGGCTGCCCTGGAAGCGGCGGGCAAGGCGCGGCCGGACCAGTTCCTTGGCGGCATCGACGGCGAACCGGAGGCAGTCGCCGCGATCAAGAAAGGCGGCGGTCCCTACAAGGCAAGCATCAGCCTGGCGTCGCCGGTCTTCGCTTATGCCATGGGCCAGCACGCGGCCGACTGGCTGGAGGGCAAGAGCATCCCGCAGGCGATGGATATCCTGCCCGTGGCGCTGACCAGCGACTACATGGCCCAGTACGAGGCCGATGTCGCCGACCCGGCCGCGGTCTACAAGGACCCGAAGCGCCGCGATATCTATCTCAGGATGTACGGCAACATCTGCTACGATACGCGCGACCAGTATGTGAATTTCCCCTGGTCATCCGAGGCAAAGTAGCGCCTGTTTTTCCCACGCGATACGGGCGGGTTCAGCCTGACCTGAAACCGCCCGCTTCAGTGAGAGGCAAGCATGAGCACAGACAGCTTTCGAACGGGGACGACACCGCTGCAAACGGGCCGGTTTTCATCCTTGCTGCCGGGCGTCAAGGCACCGGGCGAAGCCTCTGGCCGCATCGGGCTGGCGCTGGTCGCGCTGGGCTTGATCATCGCCTTCTCGCTGTTGAACAAATCGTTCTTCGGCCTCGACAATTTCGTCGTCATTGGCGTCAACTCGACCTCGATCCTGATCGCCGTGCTCGGCACCTCCGCGCTGCTGATCGCCGGCTATGTCGACCTCTCCATCGGCAGCATGGTCGCCTTGATCGGCATCATCACCGCCAAGGTTGCGGTGGCGACGCAGAGTGCGCTGCTGGCGATCTGCGTCGGCCTGGGTCTCGGCCTCTTGCTCGGTCTGCTCAACGGTCTGCTGGTGCGCAGGCTGAGCATCTCGCCGTTGATCGTCACGCTGGCGATGCTGGCGCTCTATGGCGGCCTTGCCTTCGTCGTCTCCAGCACCGCGGTCTATGGTTTTCCCGAGGCTCTGCTCGAATTGGGGCGGGGCAAGATCTTCGGCATCCAGTACACCGTGATCATCGCCGCATCTGTCTTTGTCGTCGGAGCCTTTGTCTTGACCAGCACGGTCACCGGCTTGAGGCTCTACGCCATAGGCGGCGACCCGCGCGCAGCCGAACTCTGCGGCATTCCGGTGGGGCGCACGGTGGTTGGCCTCTACGCCGCCAATGGCTTGCTGATCGGCCTGGTCTCGGTTCTGATCGCCGGTCGTCTCGGCAGCATCACGCCGACCATCGGCGTTCGCTTCGAGCTCGACGTGCTCACCGCCGCCATCCTAGGCGGCGTCGCTTTTTCCGGCGGCTCCGGCCGGCCGCTCGGCATCGCCATCGGCGTTGCCACCATCGGCATCCTCAATGCAGGACTGATCTTCGTCGGCCTGCAATCATGGTGGCAATCCATTTCGGTGGGAAGCATGCTGTTGCTGGCGTTGGTGGCCGACCAGGCTGCGATCGGTTTTCGCGGCCGGCGCGCTCGGGCGGCCGCGACCAACTTCACGGTGGCGGACAATGGTGCCGTCGCCTCGGCCGGCCCTGCCGCGACGGCGGGCAATGCAGAAGCCCCGCAAGGTCCGGCATTCTCGATTGCCGGCGCCCGCAAATCCTACGGCGCGCTGACGGCCGTGGAAGAGGCGAGCTTCACGGTCGGCAAAGGCGAGATCGTCTGTCTGCTCGGCGACAATGGCGCCGGCAAGTCGACGCTGGTGAAGATTATTTCGGGCGCCATCCAGCCCGATGCCGGCGCGATGACCCTCGAGGGCCAGCCGATTTCCTTCAGGAGCCCGCAGGATGCACGCGGCGCCGGCCTGGAGACGGTCTACCAGGATTTGGCGCTCTGCCCAAACCTCAGCGTCGCCCACAACATGATCCTCGGGCGTGAGGAAACGCGGCGTTGGCTCGGTGTCTTCCCGGTTCGCGACGACCGAAAGGCCGCCGAGCAGTGTCGTGCCCGGCTTGCCGCGCTGGGCGTCACGCTTCGCGACGAAAACGTTCTGGTGCGCTCGCTGTCGGGCGGCCAGCGGCAGTCCATCGCCATTGCCCGCGCGCTTGCCGATCACGTCAAGCTGATCTGCCTCGACGAGCCCACCGCCGCGCTCGGCGTCAAGCAGACCGCGCAGGTCGTCAAGCTGATCCGTTCGATCGCCGCCAGCGGCACCGGCGTCATCCTGGTCACGCACGACCTGTCGACGGTCAGGGCGCTGGCCGACAGGATCGTCGTGCTCAGCCTCGGCAGGGTGGCTTACGACGGCTCGGCCAGACAGCTGACCGCCGATCAGCTCTGGGGCCTGATGGCAAGCGGGACGCTGGCGCCGGCCGCTGGGTAGGAATGCCGATCGCAGGATCTAAAGCTCGAGGCAGACCTTGCCGAAATGCCTTTGCGCTTCGTAGTGCCTGAAGGCGGCGGCGATATCCTGCAGTGGAAAGCTGCTGTCGATGACGGGCTTCAGGCGGTTGACCTCTATCGCACGGATCATGTCCTGCTGGTCGGCTTTGCTGCCGATGGAAATTCCGCTGATGCGGATCTGGTTTGAAAACAGCGCCGGGATTGAAACTTCTGCTGCAAAGCCGGTCAGGACGCCGATGAGTGCGATATGCCCGCCTGTCCGGCAGGCCGTTATCGACTGCGCCAGCGTCGCCGGTCCGCCGACCTCGATCACATGATCGACGCCGCGTCCGTCCGTCAGTTCCTTGGCCCTGCCGCCCCACTCCGGCACCGCCTTGTAGTTGATGACGCTGTCGGCCCCGAGTCGTCTGAGCTTCTCCAGCTTCTCTTCATCGGACGACGTGGCGATGACCCTTGCGCCGGCGGCCTTGGCAAATTGAAGCGCAAACAATGACACGCTGCCGGTGCCAAGGATCAGCACCGTGTCGCCGGGCTTTACCTTGCCGCATGTCACCAGGCCGCGCCAGGCGGTGACGCCCGTGCAGGTCAGCGTTGCCGCCTCGAGATGCGTATAGCCCGCCGGCGCCTTGGCGAAGGCCTGCGCCGGCATGCACACATACTCGCTGGCGAAGCCGTCGAAACTGTCTCCGGGAATGTCGCGGCTTGTATCGGATCTCATGTCGCCGGCCAGCCACCAGGGGTAGAAAACACTGACGACGCTGTCGCCCGGCTTGAACGTGTCGACGCCGTCACCGATCGCGATCACCTCGCCGGCGCCATCCGACAGCGGCACGCGGCCGTCGGCGAGCGGCACCTTGCCTTGTACGGCGAAATCGTCGCGCATGTTCAGCGCGCAGGCGCGAATCCTGACCAGCATTTCTCCCGGCCCAGGCCGGGGCTGATCCTCCTCGACCAGGTCGAGCTTGTCCAACCCGCCCGGCGCTCTCAGCCTGACCAGCTTCATAGTCTCTCTCCGACGTAAAGAGCGTTAGCATGGCGGCGGCGGTCCAGCCTATCGCCGGATCGGCCGGCCGGAAATCACGCGCAGCCAAGGCGCCAGATGGACGGCGCTCATCAAGAGATACATCAGCGGCATGCCGGTGAGCGGGGAGGCATCGGCCCCCAGGCACGACATGACGCCGTCGCCAGCGTGAATGCAGGTAAGCAGCGCCATCACGGCGAAAACAGGGGCCGCGGCGAGGCACAGCCAGTCGGCGGTGCGGAGAGAAACTGCATCGGAGCGTTGAGGGACCTCACTGCCGGTGCCTGTGCCGATATCGCTCATGGTCATAATCCCTTGATGATCAATGCCCGGCTTTCCTGTCCCGTGAGGGACAGGAAACCAAGCTGGATGGGCCGCTCCAGGTCCTTACTTGCCGTCCTTGTTGCGGAACGCGGCTTCGCCGGCCGCCGACACTTCCTCCCACGTCTTGTCGGGTGCGGCGTCGTAATTGTCGTGCCAGTTCCACCAGCTGTAGAGCTCGGTCTGCGGATAGCCTTCGGGCGAATCCTCCCAGATTTCCTGGCGGCCGAGCGGCGTTGCGTCGAGGTAGCTCCAGACCGTGCCCATCTGCTCGTCGCCGCGGTTGTTGATGAAGTAGGTGCGATAGACTTTCTTGCCGTCCTGGATGAACACGTTGTGGCCGTGCCATTCGTCGACGCCGAAATCCTTGTCGAAACTGTCGGTGATTGTGTACCAGGGCATCTCCCAACCCATCCGCTGCTTCAAGCTGGCAATGTCGGCCTGCGGCGCGCGGGAGGCATAGGCAAGCGTGGTGTTGCGGGCGTTCAGATGGGCGAGATGGCCGACCTGGTCGGCGCCGAGCGAACAGCCGCGGCAGGCATGTTCGGGCCAGCCGTGGACGCCGGGTTCGTAGAAGGCGCGGTAGACGATCAACTGCCGCCGGCCCTCGAACAAATCGAGCAGGCTCGCTTTGCCGTTGGGACCCTCAAACACATAAGCCTTGTCTACTTCCATCCATGGCATGCGCCGGCGCTCGGCCGACAGCGCGTCCCTGGCGCGCATCGTTGCCTTTTCCTTCACCAGCATCTTTTCGCGCTCGGCTTCCCATTCCTGCCTTGAAACGACCGGTGGGGTCTTCATTGCCACGTGCTTGGTCATTGCTTGTTTCCTTTGCCAATTGTTGAGCCGTTGTGGCTTGTCGTTGCCTGTTGATCGTGAGGCAGGCTAGGGCCGCGAGGCGGCGAGGGCGGAGTTACAAATGTGACGGCATTTGCAGGCGGGCCACCGCAGCAGGGGTGGCGAGGCCGCACGGTGGGCTCGAGGTCCTCGGAAGCAGGCATGGTCGGTTTTTCCTTATTGAGAAGCTTAACGCGACTGTCTGAGATGCTCAGGCTAGCGAATGCGAATATTGCCGTCAACGCAGGCCTGGGCGTCTTCAACCAGTCCAGATGGCTAGGTCGCCGTCCGCAGCTTGCTGCTTGGCGGTGGTGACTTAAGTTAGGGCCGGTAAGGGGAGCGGTGGGAGTTACAAATGTGACGGGATTTGCATGGACTCGCTGATCACCGCGGCAGGGCTGGCGCTGGCGGCGGGCAACCCGCTGGCGGCACTCGACCGCGTCGCCTTGCGCGAGGATGCCCCGGCGCTGGCGTTGCGCGGCATTGCCATGGCGCAGCTCGGCGATCTCGACCGCGCCAAAGTACTGTTGCGTAGGGCCGGCCGTGCCTTCGGTCCAAAGGAGGCGGTGGCGCGCGCCAGATGCGTTGTCGCCGAAGCCGAGATCGCGCTTGTTTCGCGTGATCTCGGCTGGCCATCCAAGGCGCTCGACGCGGCGCGGTCGACATTGGAAAAGCATGGCGACCGGCTGAACGCGGCGCATGCCGGGCATCTCAAGGTGCGCCGCCTGCTTCTGATCGGCCGCCTCGACGAGGCTGAAGACGTGCTGGTTGGGCTCGATCCGTCGCCGCTTCCGCCGGCCTCACGCGCTGCGCATGAACTCGCGGTTGCCGGCATCGCCATGCGGCGCCTGAAGACGAAGGCCGCGCGCGCAGCCCTTGAGTGGGCGCGCTATGCCGCCCGCCGGGCCGGCATTCCGGGTCTTATGGCGGAGGTCGACAGCGCCTTCCTGGCACTGGAGACGCCGGCGGCGCGGCTGATCGCAGGCGGCGAGGAGCGCCCGCTGCTGCTCAAGGAGGTCGAGGCACTGCAGGCGTCGCCGGCCTTGGTCGTCGATACGTTCCGCTATATCGTGCACAAGCAGGAAACAACGATATCCCTGGCAACGCGCCCGGTGCTGTTTGCGCTGGCGCGCGCGCTTGCCGAAGCCTGGCCGGCGGATGTGCCGAGGGCGACGCTGATTGCCCGCGCCTTTGGCGGCCGGCATGCCGATGAATCGCATCGCGCCAGGCTGCGGGTCGAGATCGGCCGCCTGCGCGCCGAATTGCGCCCGCTGGCCGGCATCGGCGCGACCAGCCAGGGCTTTGCGCTGGCGCCGCGCGAAGCAGGCTCCGTGGCGGTGCTGGCGCGGCCGATCGAGGAGCGGCACGCCGCGCTGCTGGCCTTCCTGGCCGATGGTGAATCCTGGGCCAGCTCGGCGTTGGCGCTGGCGCTGGGCGCTGGACAGCGCAGCGTACAGCGGGCGCTCGAGCAGTTGGCCGAGACCGGCAAAGTGCAGTCCTTCGGCCAGGGCCGGGCGCGGCGCTGGATGACGCCACCGGTCGCTGGTTTCACGACCACCTTGTTACTCCCGTCGCCGCTGCCGAACGGCTAGGAAAGGTGACCATGATCGAGGACCAGGACATGAAACATTCAGCAGCGGAAATCCTGCGCGAATACGGGCCCTTTCCTGATGTCGACACCGTGCACGGCGTGAGCTTCGACGGACAGAATGTCTGGTTTGCGACGGGCGAGCGGCTGACCGCCTTCGATCCGGCAAGCGGTGAGACGCTGCGCTCGATCGATGTCGCCGCCCATGCCGGCACCGCCTATAACGGCCGGCATCTGTTTCAGCTCGCCGGGGACCGCATCCAGAAGATCGACCCGGATACCGGCAAGGTGCTCTCCACCATCCCGGCGCCCGGCGGCGGCCGCGATTCCGGCATGACCTGGGCCGAGGGCACGCTCTGGGTGGGGCAGAACCGGGAGCGCAAGATCCACCAGATCGATCCCGAGACCGGGAAAATCCTGCGGACCATCGACTCAAACCGCTTCGTCACCGGAGTGACCTGGGTCGATGGCGAGCTCTGGCACGGCACCTGGGAAGGCGACCAGAGCGATGTCCGGCGCGTCGATCCGCAAAGCGGAAAGGTGCTGGAACGGCTCGACATGCCGGCAGGGGTGGGCGTTTCCGGGCTCGAATCCGACGGCGGCGACCGCTTCTTTTGCGGCAGCGGCCCCGGCGGCATGGTGCGATCGGTGCGCCGGCCGAAGTAAGGCCGTCAAGTATTAGGCCGGCAGCGTATTTCCTACGGTCATCCCGCCGAGATCATATCCCGGAGCCGTCGAGCAGCGGGACGTCTTCGCCTTGCCACGGACTTGGCATTGAAGCCCGGCTCAGATTGGCCGTCGGCAGCGGCATCCAGCATTTCAACTCCGGTTCGGGGTATTCGATCACCCGTCCTGGCGACGAATCGGAAGAGCGCCAGCCCTCCGTGCCGAACTGGTCGGCGCGCGACCAGTAAGCGAGGTCGACCTCGGCCGGCCCCTGTTCCGATGGCCTGACCGTGACCAGGATGCGGCTGCCGTCCTTGGGCGCGCTCGCCATGTGCCGCCAGCGATCGGGTTCGTCCATTCTCATGTCCTCCTGCACGTTGCAGGGATAGTCGCCGCGCTCTTGGCAGCGGTCAACCCGAACTTTGCCCAAGCACGAGATCTGTTTAGTACTCCCGCGCCGTCGGCCGAAACAGGATCTGGTTAATGTCGACCTCGTCGGGCTGGCTCACGGCGAACGGCCCACATGGCGAAAGAATCCGAGTGCCGGGCCGCAACAGGAAAATCGAAGCCGGCATGTGAACGGGCTCACATGCCGCCACTGCAAGGAACGCTATGGGACGTCCGGCCATGACAGGGGTTTCGGATGACACTTGCTGATCTGTCTTTTTATCTTTTCACTATTTTCAATGGCTTGCGCGTGGTGTCCTACCTGCCGCAGATCGTGCGGGTGGCCCGGGACAGGCACGGGGCGTCGGCGATTTCCTACGCGACCTGGCTGTTGTGGACAGGCGCCAACGCCACGACGGGACTCTACGCCCACATCAATCTGAACGATCCCGCTCTGGCGGCGATCAACTGGCTGAACGCCGTATGCTGCGTGCTGGTCATCGCGCTCACCGCCTACAAGCGCCATCGCGCACGGCTTCCAGTTGAGGAAGCCGCAAGCCGGTCGGAAGCGACCGCTCTGATGGTCGACAATGTCTGCTGAAGATCACCGCGGCAGATTGCGCTTTTCGAGGCCGCTCTCAGACATGCACGGTGCCATGCGAAAGCTCGCCATCGTCGCTTGAGATGAGGAAAGCGGCTGCGAGCAGGCCGACATAGAACAGCCCGACCATGCACGCGACATAGATGCCTGGAACCGGGCCGAGCTGCGCCACGCGCGCGGCGTCGAGAAATGACGCGCCCAAGCCTATCGGCGACCCTTCGCGCTGCAGACTGGGCGTCGTGATCTTCAGCACCCACGCCAGCATCAGGATCGTGTACATGAAAATGTAGTTGCGGCGCAGCCGGCGCACCAACGCCGCGCGTTGCGAGATCAGGAAGCGCGGCGAACGCAGGCCTTCGCCGACGATGGCCAGCCAGTTGGAGGCGTAGTCGGGCTGCGGCGAGAAGATCTGCGCGAAATAATAGCGCTCGAACTGGCGCACCCTGGCCCGGTAGACGTCGAAGAAACGATAGCGCCGCGCCTCGATCCATAGCAGCAGCGTGGTCAGCAGCATGGCAAAGAGCAGCACCCCGTGATGGGCGCTGGGCGTCGAGAGTGAGACTGAGAGCATGGCGGCGACGACAGTAATCGCCCAGTTGCTGGTACGGTCCAGCCGGTCGCGCCAGCCGGCCATGCGGGCGATTTCGGCGCGGTGGAAATGCGACATGGTGGCCACGAATTCCGATGAGGTGAGCTTCAGCGCGAACGCATCAGACGCCCGCGGCGCTGCAGCCGCTTCGTCGGTTTTCACGGTCTTGACCTGGGACATCCCTTGCCATGCGCCTCCCAACGCCATGGCCGGCCGAAACGACGCCGGTCATCCCCATCTGCGCAACGCGCAATCGGTTGAAAATGTTCCGTCGCCGGCCCGGGTCTCGGCGGTTTATCCGCAGTCAGATAGGCCTGTTATGCGATTCAGGTAATGAGTAACCTGCGGCGCGCCAAGGGAGCGTGGCGTGCAACCGATCTCGCCCGCAAACGTTATACCGGGCACGATGAGGGGGTGCATGTCCTTCGTGGTCAACCGGCGCCGGCCGGTCGCGCTTGCCGCGGCAGCTTTCGCATTCATCCCGGCCGCATCGTTGGCAGCCGAAAAGACCGGCATGTCCAGCGAGGGCATTTTCGTTCTCGAAATCCTCCTTCTGCTTCTCGTCGGCCGCGGCATCGGCGAATTGCTGGAGCGTCTCGGCCAGCCGGCGGTGATGGGTCAGCTCATCGGCGGCATCCTGCTCGGGCCATCGCTGCTCGGCTGGCTATTGCCGGAAGCAGAACGCGTGATCTTTTCAGGCGACGCCACCCAAAAGAGCATGATCAGCGCCATCGCCCAGCTCGGCGTGTTGATGCTTCTGTTGCTCACCGGGATGGAGACGGATCTGCGGCTGGTGCGCAGGGTCGGCCGTGCGTGCTTTTCCATCTCCGCCGCGGGCGTCGCCGTGCCTTTCGCGCTCGGCTTCACCGCCGCACAGTTCATGCCGGCCTCGCTGCTGGCCGACGGAACCGAGCGCATTGTCGCCGGTCTCTTCCTCGGCACGGCGCTGTCGATCTCCTCGGTCAAGATCGTCGCCATGGTGGTGCGCGAGATGAACTTCATGCGCCGCGATCTCGGTCAGATCATCGTCTCGTCGGCCATCATCGAGGACACGATCGGCTGGGTGATCATCGCCATCACCATCGGCATCGCCACCAAGGGGCGCATCGAGCTCGGCAGCCTTGCCTTCACCATTGTCGGCGTCGCCGCCTTCATGGGGTTTTCCTTCACGATTGGCCGCCGCATCGTCTTCGACGCCATCCGCTGGACCAACGATACGTTCCGCAGCGAATACGCCGTCGTCACCGTCATTCTCGCCATCATGGGCGCAATGGCGCTGATCACCGATCTGATCGGCGTCCACACCGTGCTCGGCGCCTTCGTCGCCGGCATACTGGTTGGGGAATCGCCGATCCTGTCGCGTCATATCGAAGGGCAATTGCGCGGCGTCATCATGGCGCTGTTCATGCCGGTTTTCTTCGGCGTCGCCGGCCTTTCGGCGGATCTCACCGTGCTTGTTGACCACGAGCTTGCGCTACTCACGGCCGCTTTGGTGCTGATCGCCAGCTTCGGCAAATTCGCCGGCGCCTTCATCGGCGCCGAGCTTGCCGGCTTGAGCCGCAAGGAAGGCATCGCCGTCGGTTGCGGCATGAACGCGCGCGGCTCGACCGAAGTCATCGTCGCCTCTATTGGCCTGTCGATCGGCGTTCTGTCGCACAATCTTTTCACCATGATCGTGACCATGGCCGTCATCACCACGCTCGCCATGCCGCCGACCTTGCGTTGGGCACTCGGCCGCTTGCCGATGGGCGAGACCGAGAAGAAGCGTCTGGAGCGCGAGGAGATCGACCAACGCGGCTTCATCGCCAATCTGGAACGACTGCTGGTGGTGACCGATGAGGGCGTTGTCGGCCGCTTTGCTGCTTACCTCGCAGGAGTCGTGGGCGCCGGCAGGCCGACGACGGTGCTGCATGCCCGAGGCGAGGGGGAGGAGGCCGAGCCCGGCACGGATGCGAAGCTCGAGCCGATCGAAAAGGGTGCCGAGGACAGCCGCGAGGCCGCCAGGAGTTCGGACGAGGAGCTGGCCCGCGCGGCGCCTGTCACGCGGCGCCACGAGGCCGAGCTTTCGGCCGAAACGGTTGCCAAGGAGGCGCGCAAAGGCTATGGGCTGCTGCTGATCGGGCCCGGCCGCGCGGTCACGTCGAAAGGTGGGTTTGCCCGCCGCATCAACGAGATCGCCGGCGCCTTCGAGGGCCCGCTATGCCTGGTGCTGAAGGCGACCGGCGCCGGCCGCCAGATGCCAAGGCTAGGACCTGAAGGCGGGAAGATTCTGGTTCCGGTCAACGGCACCGCGATCGCCCGCCGGGGTGCAGAAATGGCGCTGGCGATTGCAGCGGTCACGGGTGCGCGGGTCAAGATACTTTATGTCGCGCGCGTCGGCCGCGACGAACCGCGCGACACTGTCTCGCATCGCCGCAGGGAGGCGGTGCTGAAGGATACCGTCGCACTAGCCGACCGCTATGGCGTCGAGATCGAGACGGCCATCCGCAGCCGGGCCGCCGCCGCCGATGCCATTGCCCGCCAGGCCGGCAGGGGGGCGGCGCTGATCGTCATCGGCGTGGCGCGGCGCCCTGGCGAGGAACTCTTCTTCGGCGAGACGACCACCGGCGTGCTGCAGCGCTGCCAATGCCCGGTGGTGCTGATCTCGGACGCCAGGCTCAGCCGCGACGACGAGGGCAGAGAAGAGCTGCGCTCGGGAACGGGGACAGGGTGATGAGTATTTCCCCTCGAGGGGAAATTTCGCTCATGCCGCCTGCAGCCTCTCTCGGCCGGGCTGCGGCGGGAAGGCGATGGCGATGCCGGCAGCACCGAGGCCGATCAGCGCCGAGCCGATGAACAGCCAGGAATAGCTGGCATAGGCGTCGAAGATCATGCCGCCGGCGAGCGGGCCGAACGACATGCCGAGGCTGGACAACAGGGTCGCGGCGCCAAGTATCGTGCCGATGATGCGTGGCCCGAAATAGTCGCGCGCCAGAACCGCATAGAGCGGCATGACGCCGCCATATGTGGCGCCGAAGATGATCGCCAGGAGATAGAACTGCTCGAGATTGCCGACGGCGAGATAGGCGGCGATCACCACCGCCTGGATGGCGAGGCCCACGATCAGCACCGGCTTGGCGCCCAACCTGTCGCCGAGCACGCCGTAGAGCACGCGCCCGCCAAGGCCGGCAAGGCCCTCGACGCTGTAGATCGACACGGCTGCCATCGGCGCCACGCCGCACGACATGGCATAGCTCACCATGTGGAAGATCGGCCCCGAATGCGCCGCGCAACAGGCGAAGAAGGTCATGCCCAGCACCAGGAATTGCGGCGAGCGCAGCGCCTGGCCGACTGACATGCCGGGGGCCGCGGCAGGCGCGGGCGCGCTGCCATCCGCTGCCGCGACCGCCGCCGACGGCTGGCGCACCAGGAAGACGGCCGGCAGCAACAGCACCCAGGCCATGATCCCGATGTCGAACATGGCGGTACGCCAGTCATAGGCCGTGATCAGCCAGCGCGCGAAGGGCGAAATGGTCATCGGCGCCACGCCCATGCCGGCCGAGACCAGCGACACGGCCAGGCTGCGATGGGTCTCGAACCAGGCGGTGGTCAGCGCGATCATCGGCGCGAAGAAGGCGCTGGCCGCCAGCCCGACGATGACGCCATAGCTCAGCTGGAAGACCAGCAGCGATTGGGCTCGGCTCGCCACCACCAGCGACAGGCCGAGCAGCACCGCGCCGGCAAAAACCACCGGGCGGGCGCCGACACGGTCATAGATGGCGCCCCAGGCGAAACCGCCTGCACCCATCACCAAGAAATTCAGCGTCATGGCGCTGGAAATGCCGGTTCGCGACCAGTTGGTGTCGAGCGCCATCGGCTCGAGAAAGATCGCCAGCGAAAACATCGCGCCGAGCGCCACACAGGTCATCAGCGCGCCGCACGCGACGATCACCCAACGGTAGGAATTGTTCATGCTCTTCTCCCGAGATCGGTTTCGATGCGGCGCCACTCGCTCCAGCTCCGTTGCGCCGCTTGCGTCCGAAGGACGTTGGCGGGATTTCGAATCCGACAATCCGGTTGCATTTTTTATCCGGTCTGCGTGGAAGTCCATCCGGATATGACAAAAGCAGGGTGTAAGGCTGCCAAGCGCGCCGACAAGATAGACTGCCGAATTGACGAGCCGCTCCGCGGCACTAGCTTTGTGGTCTCGCGACGGGAGAGATCGCTCATGGAACTGCATCGCGGCCGCCTCATCGACCACGTCCAGCTGGTGGTCAGGGACCTCGAGGCGAGCCGGCGCTTCTATGAAGCCGTCTTCAAGGTGCTCGGCATTCCGATCGGCGGCGAGGCCGAGGACTATTTCTGGGCCGACGAACTGTTCATCTCAAGCCTCGACAGCCGGGCGGCGAGAGGACAACTGACCGGGCGCCATCATCTGGCCTTCCAGGCCAGCGACAACGCCATGGTCGATGCCTTCTACAGGGCCGGCCTCAATGCCGGCGGGGCCGACAATGGCGCGCCGGGTGAGCGGCCCTACCACCCCGGCTACTACGCCGCCTTCCTGCTCGACCCCGACGGCAACAACATCGAGGCGGTGTTTCACGGGCCGGCAAAGCGAAGTGCCGCTTCGGTCGAGATCAATTTCTAGCGCAGGTTCACGAGGAGCGGGTTGCGGTGATCCGTCCGGAGTTCTCGCAAAAACAAAGAGTTGAAGCGGTCCACGGATTCAATCGCTGAACTGCTTCACATTGCCGGCGCGTAGCGGTTCACCACCATTCCGCAGGCATAGGCTTTAGAGCCGAGCAGGCGCAATTTCCGGAAGCCACCACGGTCGAAAATCCGCTCGCCGTCGCCCAGCGCGGCCGGATTGATGAACAGCTGGAACTCATCGACCAGTCCCGCTGCAATCAGCGCCGAGGCAAAGCCGGCGCCGCCGAATACCGCCATGTCGCCTTCACCTTCAGCTTTCAGCGCCTTGACCTCGCGCGGCAGGTTGCCGCTGGCAACCGTCGTGCGCTCCCACCGCGATGCCGCGAGCTTGTCGCTCAGCACCACCTTGCGCGCCTCGACGATGCGCTGCGCAAAGGCGTAGAAGGGATCGCGCGGATAGTTTTTTGCCGCATTGCCCCAATGGGTTAGATAGCCTTCTTCGGCCATCTTGCGGCTGAGCAGAATGGTGTCGATGCCGGCGAACACCGCGTTGAAATCCTGCTTCAAGTCGTCGTCCCACGGGCAGTTGGCGCCCCATTCCCAGAGCTGCCAGTGCTCATCGCCGGCCGCGCCGACAAAACCGTCGACCGATATCTGTATCTGCAGGATCAGTTTTCTCATCGTCGTTCTCCTGAGCTCTGGTGTCACCAGCGCCAGGTCAGGCGGCGTTGGTTATTGCTTTACTTTCGGAACCATTGACATGAGTGAAAAATGATGTCAATAGTAAAGTGATTTAAAAATGGAAGCATTTAAATGTCGACCAGGGAAAGATCCGGCTGTCCCATCAGCCTATCGCTCGAATTGCTCGGTGACCGCTGGACGCTGCTGATCATCCGCGACATGATTTTCGCCGGAAAAAGGCACTTCCGGGAGTTTCTGCTATCAGGCGAAGGCATCTCGTCGCGCACCCTGGCCGAGCGGCTGCAGACCTTGCAGGATGAGGGCATCGTCACCAGAAGCGACGACCCCACGCACAAGCTCAAGGCGATCTACAAGCTGACGGAGGCGGGCATCGACCTGTTGCCGGTGCTGGCGACGCTCGGCGCCTGGGGCAGCAAATACCGCAACGCCGATGACAAGCTGGCAAGGATCGCCGATGAACTGGCGAGGGGCGGCGAGGCAGCGCTCGAGCAGATAAAGAAGAAGCTGCGCGCCGAGCATGTCGGCTAGGGAGGAACGCCTCCCTTCGCGCTGGTGGCGGGCTAGATCGACACGACGTCGCGCAGCCTCACCCTTCCCATCCCGCAAATCGCTGTGGCCGGAGCCATGTCTGCTTCGGATTGCCATCGCCCGAACCACGGCCTCTTCCAGCCAGCGCGCGGTGGCGGGGGCGGCATGCATGCCGATTGGGCCATGCGCCATGCACGTAGAGCTCTTCGGTCGCGGTGCGGCCGGCGACAGGCAGCCCGTCCGACAGCATGGGGCGATTGCCGGGATAGACATTCGTCACCGGGGGTGAGCCGAGACCGGACAGGATGCGCAGCGTGCGCGCCGCGATGCGAAGGCGTCTCGGCGCTAGCGCGCCGATCCACCTTCTCCAACAAGGGGAGAAGGTGAGGCGCGCCTTGTCCCGCCTGCGCTTCTACGCGTAGCCTAAGGAGCTAGCGGGAGGAGAATCGCTTGGACACCACTGTCGTTATTGTCGGCGCCGGGCCCGCCGGCCTTGCGGTCGGTGCCTGCCTGAAGCGGGCAGGAGTGGATTTCATCCTGCTCGAAAAATCGCAGGAGATCGCGCCCGCCTGGCGGCGGCACTATCGGCGGCTGCATCTGCATACGGTCAAGTCGTTCTCGTCGCTGCCGTTCCTGCCCTTTCCCAAAAACTATCCGCGCTACGTGCCGCGCGAACTGGTGGTCCGCTATCTCGACGACTACGCGGAAAAATTCGATCTGCGCCCGCGCTTCGGCGTGACGGTGAAAGCCATTCGCCTCGGGCACGGCGGTTTTCTGGTCGAGACAGGATCGGACAACCTCAAGGCGCGCCATGTCGTTATCGCCAGCGGTAACAATGCCGAGCCGATCATCCCCCGGCTCCCTGCCATCGAGGCTTTCAAGGGCGAGGTGCTGCACAGCACCGACTATACGCAAGCGACGCCCTTTGCCGGCCGCTCGGTGCTGATCGTCGGCATGGGCAACACCGGCGCCGAGATCGCGCTCGACTTGGTGGAAAGTGGCGCGCGTCCGACCATTTCGGTGCGCAAGGGCGTCCACATCGTGCCGCGCCAGCTGTTTGGCGTGCCGATCCAGATGGTCGGCATCGCCAGCCGGCCAATGCCGCAGGCGCTGAACGACTGGATGTTTCCGATCATCCTCGATTTCGCGCTGGGCAAGCTCGAGAAATACGGCATCGTCAGGCCGAAACAGGGCATCCTGCAACAGATCGACGAAGTCGGCCGCATCCCGGTCATCGACGTCGGCACGGTCGACGCCATCACCAAAGGCGCCATCAAGATCGCGCCCGACATAGCGGGCTTCACCGAGCGCGGCGCTGCGTTCACCGACGGCAGGCAGGAAAATTTCGACGCCGTCATCCTCGCCACCGGCTATCGCCCGGGCTACGAAAAGTTTCTGCCCGTGGAATTGCAGCCGGAGCGCAGTGGCGTCAACGCCCGCGCCTCGCAACTCGGCCTCTACCTCGTCGGCTTCTACAATCCGGTCACCGGTCTGCTCAGGGAAATTGGACGCGAGGCGAAGGCAGTGGCGGCCGACATTGCTCGGCGAGGCTGAAAGGGGCGGCGTCGGCCAAGCTGCGGATCTCCCGCCTTGCGGGGAGATCGGCTATCCATCACAGCCCCGCCGCGTCGCCCTCATCGAGCAGCCATTGCCGCACGGCTTGCGTCGGTTCTGGGTGCCGTTGCTTGCGCGGCATCACGACATAGAAATCGTGCGTCCCACGCATCTCTGCGTTGATCGGCTGCACCAGCCGGCCGGCGGCAATGTCGGCAGCGACGAGAAACCGGCTGGCCAGCGCGATGCCCTGGCCGGCAATGGCGGCGTCGATCGCGAGGCCTGTCTGGTTGAAGCGCATGCGTTTGGCCTCGGTGGCCATCTTCAGCCCGAGCGCTCTCTCCATGAATTCCGGCCACAGATTGTGCGCGTCGTGCAACAGGACATGATGCTGGATATCGGCCGTCGCGATCTCGTTCGACTCGGTAGGCAGCAGGGCAGGGCTGCAGATGGCGACGATCTGCTGTGGGAACAACAGGTCGACCATCAGGCCGGCGCCGAAGGGCGGGCGGCCTTGCCTGACCGCAATGTCGACGCCGTCGGCCTGAAAACTCGACAGGCTTTGGCTGGCCAGGATGCGCAAATCGACGAGCGGGTTGTGGGCGACGAACTCCGGCAGTTTGGGGATCAGCCATTTGGTGGCAAAGCTCGGCGTGACGCTGATCGTCAGCCGCGCCGGCTCGGGCCGCAACAGCAGCGTTGCCTTGGAGATCAGCTCGAAGGCGCGGCGAATGTTCGGCGCATAGGCACGTCCCTCATCGGTCAGCGCCAGGCCGCGCGGCAGCCGGTCGAACAGCTTTGCGCCGAGATCGGCCTCCAACCCGCGTATATGCTGCGCCACCGCCCCTTGCGTCACGTTCAGCTCCTGCGCGGCGATGCGGAAGTTGAGATGACGCGCGGCGGCTTCGAAGGCACGCAGCGCATTCAACGGCGGCAGGCTCAGGAAGGCTTCGGGCATGCAGGAGTTTTTCTACAGCTTGATTTCAGGCTTTCTGGTTCGAACCAGATGGCAAAACCGTTTATAGCATTGCTCGAAGGTCGGAAACATGGGCTTCAGAGTCCCGCCAACCCGTGCGAAGGAAAATCGAGATGAATGTAGAAAAAGTGGCAGTGGTCGTCGCCGGTGGCAGCGGCATGGGTGCGGCGGCGGCCAAGCGGCTGGCGGCGGACGGGTTCAAGGTCGCGATCCTGTCGTCCTCAGGTAAGGGCGAGGCCTTGGCGAAAGAGCTTGGTGGCCTCGGCGTCACCGGCTCCAACCAGTCGAATGACGATCTGCAGCGGCTCGCCGACCTGACGCTCGAGCGCTACGGCCGCATCGACGTGCTGGTCAACAGCGGCGGCCACGGGCCACGCGCGCCGATCCTCGAAATCACCGACGAGCAGTGGCACACCGGTCTCGACGTCTATCTGATGAACGTCATCCGGCCGGTGCGCATCGTGGCGCCGCAGATGGTCAAGCAGAGGGCCGGCGCCATCATCAACATCTCGACCGCCTGGGTGGTGGAGCCGAGCCCGATGTTCCCGACATCCGCCGTGTTCCGCGCCGGTCTTGCCGCCTACACCAAGATCTTCGCCAACACCTACGCCGCCGACAATGTGCGCATGAACAATGTGCTGCCCGGCTGGATCGACAGCCTGCCGGCCACCGAGGAGCGCCGCGACAGCGTGCCGATGCAGCGCTACGGCACGTCGGAGGAGATCGCCGCGACCATCGCCTTCCTCGCTTCCGAAGGTGCGGGCTACATCACCGGCCAGAACATCCGCGTCGACGGCGGCATCATCGGCGCGATCTGACCGCGCCGGTCGCCTTGCGTGAGCCGGCGCGTCACTCCTTCACCGCGCCGGTCATCGACGAGACATAGTGCTCGACGAAGAACGAATAGAGCACCACCACCGGCAGCGAGCCGATCAGCGCTCCCGCCATCAGCGCCCCCCATTCGTAGACGTCGGAGCGCACCAACTCGGTCAGCACACCCACCGGCACGGTCTTGTTTTCCGAGGACTGGATGAATGTCAGCGCGTAGATGAACTCGTTCCATGACAGGGTGAAGGCGAATATGCCGGCGGAGATCAGGCCCGGCACCGAGAGCGGCAGCACGATTTTGGTGAGGATCTGCCACCGGCTCGCTCCGTCTATCAGCGCGCATTCTTCCAGTTCGAACGGGATGGAGCGGAAGTAACCCATCAACAGCCACGTGCAGAACGGCACCAGGAAGGTTGGATAGGTAAGGATGAGCGCGAAGGGCGTGTCGTAGAGCCCGAGGTTGAACACCATTACCGACAGCGGAATGAACAGGATCGAGGGCGGCACCAGATAGGCGAGGAAGATGCCGAGGCCGACCTGCCGCGCCCCGGAAAACCGCAGCCGCTCGATCGCATAGGCGGCGAACACAGACGCCAGCAGCGACAGGAAAGTAGCGGCGGTCGAGATGATGATCGTGTTGAGCAGCCAGCCCGGATAGGAGGTCTCGAACAGGAGATAGCGGATATGCTCCAATGTCGGATGCACCACCCAGAACGGATTGAACTGCGCATAGTCGGTCATCTCGAGATTGGGCTTAACCGCCGTGATCGTCATCCAGTAAAACGGAAACAACAGCACGAAGACGAACACCAGCAGCGGCAGATAGACCGTCACCACGCGGCGCGGCAGGCTCTGCAGGTAGCCCATGCCGCCTTCGTCGATATCCCCACGTTTCGCCTTCCTTGTCGCGGCCGTCTTGACCATGTCAGTCTCCGCCGCCTTGTTGCCATTTGCGGCGTTGCAGGCCGAAATAGCTGAACAGGATCGCCGCCAGCAGGAACGGGATCATGGCCACCGCGATGGCCGCGCCCTCGCCAAGCTGGCCGCCGGAAATGCCGCGCTGGAAAGACAATGTCGCCATCAGATGCGTGGCATTCACCGGTCCGCCCCGGGTCAGCACGTAGATCAGCTGGAAATCGGTGAAAGTGAACAGCACCGAGAAGGTCATGGTGATGGCGATGATCGGCGTCAGCAGCGGCAGAGTCACATAACGAAACAACTGCCAGCGACTGGCGCCGTCGAGCGTGGCCGCCTCGTAGAGCGACTGCGGAATGGTCTGCAGGCCGGCGAGCAGCGTGATGGCGACGAAAGGAATGCCGCGCCAGACGTTGGCGGCGATAACCGAAGCGCGCGCATTCTCCGGATCGCCGAGGAAATTGATGCGGTGGTCGATCAGGCCCATTTGCTGCAGCGCCCAGGACAGGATGGAGAACTGCGAATCGTAGATCCACCAGAAGGCGATGGCTGACAGTACAGTGGGCACCACCCAGGGCAGCAGGACTATCGCGCGGAAGAACGATTTGAACGGCAGGTTTTCATTGAGGATGAGCGCCAGCCACAGGCCGAGCACGAACTTCAGGATCGAGGCGCTGACCGTGTAGAGCAGCGTGTTGAAGACGGAGAGCCAGAAGACGTTGTCATTCCAAAGGTACTGATAATTCTCGACGCCGATGAAGATGCCGGGGCGGCCGATCCGGGCATCGGTGAAACCGAGCCAGACGCCCAGCCCGAGCGGATAGGTCAGGAAGACCAGCAGCAGCGCCGCCGCCGGCAGCATGAAGCCGAAGCCCAGCGCGTTGCGGCTTTCGGAGATCCGCGAAAGCATCGACGGACGCGGCTGGGCGGCAACGGACGGCACGGCCATGGAGGGCTCCTCATCGGGGAATCAGGTCACGGCGTCAACGGCCGCCATGGGATTGTGCGACGGGCCGGGCAGCGCACTAGACGCGCCCGGCGGTGCCGTGATCAAACGCGGTAGTAGCGGTTGGCGCGCTTCTCCGCCTCCTCCATCGCCTCCTGCGGCGTCGCCTGGCCGGTCACCGCCTTGGCAAACATGTCGACCAGGACATAGTCGGCCATGGTCGCCGCCGAGGCATAGCCGAGCGGCCCGGCATAGCCGTTGGGGCGCAGCGTCGCCGAGGCCTTGGCATAGGCGGCATTGTTCGGGTCGGCCGTCCACACCGGATTGTTGTCGAAGGCCTTCAGCGTCTGGCAGCAATAGCCCGCCGAGGAGGTGATCCAGTCGGTCATCTGCGGATCCTCGAACATGAACTGCAGATAGGCCTTGGCCGCATTGGGGTGGGGCGTGTAGTTGAAGATGACGGCGGTGGTCACCTGGAACAGTTCGACCGATTTCCCGACGGGACCGATCGGCAGGTTGGTGGTGCGGATGTCCTTGGCGATCTCAGCCAGCTTCGGATCGTTGTCCTTGTTGATCTTGGCCGTATTGTAGGCGGAAATGCCGTTGGCGATGACGCCGAGTTCGCCGGCCAGGAAGGCGCGGTTGTTATTGACGTCGAGCCAGCTTTCGGTCCCGGGAATGAAGGTCTTGTAGAGTTCCTGCGCGTATCCGATCGCCTTTAGCGTCTCGGGGCTGTTGATCGCCACCTTGCCGCTCTCGTCGACCATCTGGCCGCCATGGCTCCACAGCAGCCAGTGCGCGTAATTGTTGCCGTCGCCGACGCCGTGGCCGTGCGTGAAGCCGGCCGGATGTCCCTTCGCCTGCAACGCCTTGCAAAGCTCGAGGAAGCCTGCCGTATCCTTCGGAAATTCGGAGAAGCCGGCCTCCTTCACCCAGCTTTCGCGATAGACGATGGCATTGCCGATCGTGGCCAGCGGCAGGCCGACGAACTTGCCGTCCCGCGTCGCATATTGCTTTGGTCCGTCGTGCCAGCCGCCATATTTCGAGCCCAGATACTCGCCGAGCTCGGTCACGTCGTGCAGCTTGTCGGGATATTGATGCGGGTCGTCGAACCAGACGAACATCAGGTCCGGGCCGGAACCGACATTGGCGGCGACCGCTGCCTTGGGGCGAATGTCCTCCCAGCTTTCCTTGTCGACACGAACCTCGACACCTGTCGCCTCGGTGAAGCGCTTGGTGTTGGCCAGCCATTGATCCTCATCGCCCTTGACGAAGGGCGACCAGCGCAGCAGCCGCAGCTTTGCGCCTTCCTCGGGCTTGTATTTCAAGCCCTCCTGGGCAAAAGCCGGCGAGCCGACGACCCGGCTTCCCAGAGCTCCCGCCGCGGCACCTGCGGTCGTGCGGATTACATCGCGTCTCGTGAATTTCATGGTCGTCTCCTCCGGTTTATCTTCCTTGCTATGCGGTCCTTACCATCCGTTACGCGTTTCAAATCGTGTTCCGGTCTTGCCGTCAAAGAGATGAATCAGGCCAGGCGCGGCAGTGAGCCGTATGGTTTCGCCCGGTGTGAAGGCATGGCGTTCGCGGAAATTGGCGACGATCTCGTCGCCGCCGGCGGTGCGGCCGATGATCTGCACTTCCGACCCGGTCGGCTCGACCACCGCGACGGTGACTGGAATGCCTTGGTCTGACGATAGCCGCAAATGCTCGGGCCGTATTCCCAGCACCACCGGATGACCGTTGCCAACGGCCGGCGCGCCGGCCAGCGGCACGGAAATTCCCCCGGCGCCGCGAAAGGACGGAGACCCGTCGGTGACGATCTCGCCCTTGATCAGGTTCATGGCGGGCGAGCCGATGAAACTGGCGACGAAGAGATTGTTTGGCCTGTCGTAGAGCTCCAGCGGCGGTCCGATCTGTTCGACGATGCCGTCATGCATGACGACGATCTTGTCCGCCATGGTCATGGCCTCGATCTGGTCGTGGGTGACATAGACTGTGGTCGTCTTGAGCCGCTGGTGCAGTTCCTTGATCTCGGCGCGCATCTGCACCCTGAGCTTGGCGTCGAGATTGGAGAGCGGTTCGTCGAACAGGAAAACCTGTGGATCGCGCACGATCGCCCGGCCCATGGCGACGCGCTGGCGCTGGCCGCCGGAAAGCTGGCGCGGATATCGCGTCAGCAATGGCACCAGCCCGAGGATTTCGGCGGCGCGCTGAATGCTGGTAGCGCAATCGGCCTTCGAAACACCTTTGAGCATGAGCGAGAACGCCATGTTCTCCGCGACCGTCATGTGCGGGTAGAGCGCGTAGTTCTGGAACACCATGGCAACGTCGCGCTCTTTCGGCGCAACGTTGTTAACGACCCGATCCCCGATCGCGATCTCGCCCCGAGAAATCTTTTCCAGGCCGGCGATCATCCTGAGAAGGGTCGATTTTCCGCAACCCGACGGGCCGACCAGCGTGACGAATTCGCCGTCGTCGATATCCACACTGACGCCGTGCAGGACCTCGACGGTCCCGAACGATTTGTAAACGTCGCCGATCGCGACAGACGCCATCGATCTCCTCCCGAATGCTTCTTGCGACGCCCCGAAGGAAACCGCTCCTCTCCCGCCTCGCGACCGTCTCCCATTCCCCCAACAGGTCGCGCGACGATCAGACGGTAGCGCTACCAAGCCTGCCTGTAAAGCGGCCATGCGGACGGTTTTCTTGTCGTTCGAAACACCCGGCGCAATGACCGGTTCGCCGGCAAACTACCCCCCATTCACAAAAGCCAGCACCAGCTTCTGCAGGTTTCCGCCGGGGCCGAATTCGACCCGGTCGAAGTCGCGGCTCGCCTGCCGCTGAGCCAGCGAGATCTGGGCGAGTTGCCTCGTCAGCTCGGTTCTGATCTTGCTGCAGGCGGGGTCATCAGTAACGGTCAGGCCGACGCTCACCGCCTCGATCTTGCGCACCATCTCGGCGATGGCTGCGCCATGCACTCTCTCGTGGGCGGCGAGCCCGGCGATGAACACCGTCCAGTTCTTCT
Source organism: Mesorhizobium sp. LNJC391B00 (assembly GCF_000502535.1). Classification (NCBI taxonomy): domain Bacteria; kingdom Pseudomonadati; phylum Pseudomonadota; class Alphaproteobacteria; order Hyphomicrobiales; family Phyllobacteriaceae; genus Mesorhizobium; species Mesorhizobium sp. LNJC391B00. The sequence goes on along the minus strand of NZ_AYWI01000006.1, from coordinate 411,272 downwards.
GGACGGAAGCCGGCAACGGTTCGGCCGGCTTCGGCAAGGTGTAGGTGATGATCAGTTTCGGGCGCGCCGATTTGAGCACGCAGGCGTCGCCTTTCGGCCTGTAGTCCCTGGTCCAGGTCAGCTTGAAATTGGTGTGCGCAATGACCCGACCCTTGCCGAGCAAGGGGCCGGCTTCGCCGATCGCGGCATAGAGTTCCGGGCCGGTCCGCCCTGCGATGGCGTAGGTCTCGACCTTTTCGACCGGCTTCCAGTCGGCGCGTGCCGGCGACGCCAGCAGGGAGGCCGCGAACAGGAGAAAGAACATGGCTGGTTTCATGGAAACGTCAGAGACACTGGGCTGAGGCAAAGATCAACCCGGCGCAATGCACTCAGGTCCCACGGCAGGCCGCGTCATAGTCGGCCAGCACCTGATCGACAGCTTCGAGAAGGATAGCCTCGGGATTGCCCGCCGGCCCGAGTTCGGCCGGCAGCGCCGGCAGGAATTGCCGCATCAGCGTTTCGGGAATGGCAACGTCGTCCAGCGCCTTGCGCAGGCGCTCGACGGCCGCGACAGCGGTGGGGTTGCTCCAATAATAGCGGATGCGGTCGCTGTAGCTGTAATGCCGCTGCACATAGAGCTCTGCTTCATTGCCATGATAGTGGCTGTGCCAATGGCCGGGGGCTGCCAGCATCGCGCTTTCCATGGTCCGGGCGAGCGACCGGTCGCCATAGTCCCTGGCCATTTCGGAGGCGATCAGGTCGAGCCCGTAAAGCGCCTCGCGCAAGGCGAAGGTCAGGCCGGGGCCGACCTTGAGGATAGGAAAGCCGTTTGCGACCAGCGCGGTCAAAGCCGCACGGCTCTGGTAGTCGGTCGAATGCGCCTCGTAGACGAGCGACGGCTGCTCATCGAGCAAGCCGGTCAGGCCCTTGGATTTCTCGGGCGCGTAGGCGACGACGTTCTGGCTGCCGAATTCCACGCCCGGCTGCACGACCACGGCGATGACGCGGCCGAAGGCCTCGGACAGGCCTTCGCGGGCAAAGATCTCCCGGTGAACCTCGATCGTGCGCCGCGCCGCCGCCGCCTCAGTCGGCTTCAACTCGCTGATCGCATGGTCGACTCCGCCGGGGGCGGGGACTTCGGTGCCGATGATGTAGACCGGCAAGGTGCTGCCTGCGGCGTGCGCGCCCGTTTCGGCCGCCTTTGCCAGCCGCGCCGCCCGGGTGGCGATGGTCTCGTCGTCAAGCGCCGCCGGCTCGCCGGCGCAGCCCATCGATGCGTCGAGATGGATCTTGGTGAAGCCGGCCGCGATATAGGCGCCGACCATGGCCTCGGCCTTGTCCATCGCCTGCGCCGCCGGCTCTGCGCGCCACGGGTTCGGTCCCAGATGGTCGCCGCCGAAGATGATGCGCGAGGCTTCCAGCCCCTCGCGGCAGGCGATCTCCAGCACGAAGGCGACGAACAGCGCCGGGGTCATTCCGGTATAGCCGCCGAACTGGTTGACCTGATTGCAGGTTGCCTCAATCAGCAGGTTTTTCTCCCTGTCGGCAACGGCGCGCCTGATCGCCGTCTGGATCACCAGCGGATGCGCGGAGCAGATCGAGGTGATGCCGTAGGGCGAGGCGTTTTTGCGCGCGCTGGCGAGGCCTGCAAGCGGGTTGGCGCTCATGTCCGTCTCGCTGTTCCCTTGATGAATTGGTCAAGCGCATCGAAGCCGGCGGTGCCTTCCATCGGGCCGCGCCGGGTGATGTTGCGGGCGCCGGCGGCATTGGCATAAAGCAGCGCCTTGCCGGGCTCCATCCCCTGGCGGCGGCAAGTCAGGTAGGTGGCGCCAAAGCAGTCGCCGGCGCCCGTCGGGTCGACTTCCTCGACTTGAAAACCGGCGCAGTCGATCCTGGCGCCGTCGGCGCCGAACCAGGAAGAGCCGTCAGCACCGCGCTTCAGCACGATCTCGCCGACGCCCCTGGCAAACAGCGCCGCCACCGCCTGATGCTCGTCATCGACGCCCGCCGTAGCGAGCAATTCGTCGCCGGACGGCAGCAGCAGGTCGGCATCGTCGATGAGGGCGGAAAACAGTGCGCCGTCGGAGCCGTCGATCAGCTCCTTGCGCACATTCGGGTCGAATGAGGTCGAGCCGCCGCGGGCACGAACCGCCTGCACTGCGTAGCTGACGATCTCCTTCAGCCCTGCCACCGACAGCGTCGATCCCATGATATGCAGATGGCCGGCCCTGTCCGCCAGCAGGCGCGCAGCAGTGGTCAGGTGGATCTGCCCGGCGGCGGATTCGGCGATGTTGTAGACGAAGTCCCTGATACCATCGGGCCGGTAGCGCACGAAGGCGCATCCCGTCGGGAAGCGGTCGCTGATATCGACGGCGGAGACGTCGACGCCGTCGCGCTCCAGCCGGTTCAGGTTGAGCGTGCCGAAATCGTCGCGACCGACGCAGCCGATGATGCCGGCGCCGCCTCCCAGCCGGGCGACCTGGTCGATGAAGATCGCCGGCGCACCGCTGGGGAATGGCCCGACAAGCGATTGCGGCTCGAGGAAGCCGAAACCCAGTTCCGTCGCCATGATCTCGACCAGGATTTCGCCGGCGACAATCGTTGGCCCCACGGCCTCGGCGGCGATCTCGCTTCGGCGCGAAAGGCTCATGCTTGCGATTCCTCTCACACGCAAACTGATTGCTTGCCCGCGCAGTTATCCGACGCAAGTGTTTATCGGGTAAATCGCACATACAGCGAAGTCAATAAAGCTCTCATGCGTATAGTTTATCTGTTTCCGCGCGTACACATTGCAGGATTCGGGTGGCTGGTATCGTGGCACCGTGCAAATCAGGCGTCGACCGCAGCGAAAGGACAGCCATGCTCACGCTTCATGATTATTTGCCGTCGCAAAACGGTTGGAAGGCGAGGGTCGTGCTCGGCCTGCTCAACATTCCCTATGAAAGCCGCCTGGTGTCGATTTTCGAGGGCGCGAGCCACACCGACGCTTTCCTGAAGCTCAACCCGGCCGGCGCCGTTCCTGTGCTCGAACTCGAGGATGGCCGTGCGATCGCCGAATCGAATGCGATCCTCATTTATCTCGCCGAAGGCACGCCCTTGCTGCCGGCGGATCGCTATGTCAGCGCCAAAATTATGCAATGGCTGTTCTTCGAACAGTACCATGTCGAGCCGGTCATCGGCTCCCTGCGCTTCTGGACGCTGGCCGGAAGGCTGGAGCGCCACCAGGCGATTGTTCCGGCCAAGCGCGAAGCCGGCGCCCGCACGCTGGCAGCGCTGGAGCGCAGCCTGAACGACACGCCCTTCCTTGTCGGCGACACGCTCACCATCGCCGACATTGCTGTCTATGCCTACGGCCACCGTGCCGAAGACTGTGGCTTTGCGCTGTCGGGTTATCCGGCGCTCCTCGCCTGGACGGACCGGGTGCGCGACGCCATCGGTCCCGGCTATCCCGTGCATCTCTACAGCATCGATCCGCACTCGGCTGCTTGACGGCAAAAGGCGCGCGCGTTCACCTTGCTTAGTCGAAAAGAAGACCCAGATTCTGCTTTGTCGGCGGTTTTTTCTCGCAATCCGTTGGCTGGATGGCCGGGTCTCGGCGTCATCTCGACGACCGGCCGGCACTTAGCATGGAGGTGACCATGACACGCAACGACATCATTTCGGTGTTGGGGCCGGTAGACGAGGCGGTCATAGCCGACATCGCGCTGACCGGCGCCACCCTTGAAGAACTGCGCGAGGCGTTCGCTTGGCTCGGTGCCGACGAGGCGCTGGTCAACGAGGGTCGCCCCTTGCCGGGAACGAAGGTGGCGCGGCTGATCGAAATTCTCGATATGCCGGACGACGAGGACGGCCGGCAAGCGGCGTCGCAGTAGGCCGTAGGCGTAGGGTATCGGTCTGCGCCACCTTATTCCCTATTCCCTACGGCCTATTCCCTTCCCTTACGCCCTCGACAGCAGCCGGCGCATGATCAGCGAGGCGTGGCCGCCAACGCCGTGCGCGGCCGTGTGGCGCTCGACCACTTCGAAACCGTGCTTGCGATAGAAGGCGATCGCCCGGTCGTTGCCCTCGATCACTTCCAGCGCAATGCTGGGGATGCCGGCATGCGCGACAAGCACCGCGTGCAGCAGGTCGGTGGCGAGCCCGCTGCCGAACTCTGTCTTGTCGATGTGCAGCCGGTCGAGCAGGACATCGCCACGGTCGTCCATCGCCGCCATCGCGTAGCCGGCGATCGAACCGTCCGGCCGTTCGGCCACGAACGACATCTTGTTGTCGTCCCCAAGTTCCTCGGCCAGCCGCTCGGGCGCATGCTTGTCGTCCGAGAGGCGTGCAGTGGTCTCGGGTCCGAGGATCGCCGAATAGGTGCGCCGCCAAGACTCTCCCAGCAGCCGCGATACCGACGCTACATCGTTCTCTGTCATCGCCCTGATCTGAACCATGGCCGATCCCTTACCGCCTTACCCGCGACTTCAGCCAACGATCGAAGGCCACGGCCAGGATCAGGATCAGGCCGATGACGATGCTTTGTGTGTAGGACGAGACATTGTTGAACTGCAGCCCGTTTTGCAGCACGCCGATCAGCGCTGCGCCCACCACCGTGCCGCCGACCGAGCCGATGCCGCCGAATAGCGAGGTACCGCCGATGACCACGGCGGAAATCACCGTAAGTTCGTAGCCGATGCCGGCTACGGCTTCGGAGGAGTTGAGCCGTGCTGACAAAACGAAGGCCGCCAGCCCGGCGAAGAAGCCGACGATGACATAGACCGAGATCAGAATGCGGTCGACGCGCAGGCCCGACAGGCGTGCGGCCTCGGCATTGCCGCCGACGGCATAGACGGCACGGCCATAGCGCGTATAGCGCAGCACGATGTGGCACAGGATGGCNCTCGGCATTGCCGCCGACGGCATAGACGGCACGGCCATAGCGCGTATAGCGCAGCACGATGTGGCACAGGATGGCGGCCGCCGCGAAGATGATCGCGGGCACCGGCACCGGTCCGATGAGCCCGGTGCCGAACCAGCGCATCGAGGCGTCGAAACCGGAGATCGGTCCGCCATTGGAGATGGTCAGCGTCAGGCCGCGAAACACTGTGAGACCACCCAGCGTGACGACGAAGGGCGGCACTTTCAGCCTGGTGATGGCAAAGCCCTGGACGCCGCCGGCCAGCGCCCCGACGATGACGGCGGCAAGCAAGGCGGCGAACCAGCCATATCCTTGCGTGCCCGTGGTCGACAGCGACAGCGTGTTGGCGGTGCCGCCCTTGGCCACCACCGCCGCCACCATGCCGCAGAAGGCGAGCAGCGAGCCGACCGACAGGTCGATGCCGGCAGTGAGGATGACGAAGGTCATGCCAAGCGCGATCAGCCCGGTGATCGAGATCTGCCTCAAAATGTTGAACAGGTTGATTGGATCGATGAAGCTCGGCTTCAGCACGGTGAAGATGACGATCAACACCGCCAGGAACATCAGCGGCCCAAAACTCATCAGAAGCCGCGCGATGTTGATGCCGCTGCGCTGGGTCTGTTCGGTGGTGCTGGTCATTGGATTGCGTCCTGCTTGCGGTCGAGCGCCATCAGTTCCATCAGTTTTTCCTCGGTCGCTTCGATGCCCGGCATTTCGCCGGTGATACGGCCGCGCCGCATGGTGACGATGCGATCCGACACCGCCAGCACTTCCGGCAGTTCCGACGAGATCATCATGATGGCGATGCCGCGCGCAGCCAACTGGACCAGGATCTGGTGCACTTCGGCCTTGGCGCCGACATCGACGCCGCGCGTCGGCTCGTCGACGATCAGTACTTTCGGGTCGCGCGCCAGCCAGCGGGCCAGGATCACCTTTTGCTGATTGCCGCCGGACAGGCCCTCGATCGCCTGGTCGGGCGAGGCCATGCGGATCGACAGTGCTTTGCGATAGCCGGCCAGCGCCTCGCGCTCGCGCCGTTCGGCCATGAAGCCGGCGCCATTGCTGTAGCGGCCGAGCGAGGCGATCGAGAAATTGTTGAGAATGCCCAGTGCTGCAAAGATCGCCTGGTGCTTGCGGTCTTCCGGCACCAGCCCGATGCCGAGTTTGATGGCGTCTGCGGGGGAGGCCGGGGCGATCGGCTTGCCGTCCAGCGTGATGTTACCCGCCGCGATGCGGTCGGCGCCGAAAATGGCGCGGGCAAGCTCGGTGCGGCCGGAACCGACGAGACCGGCAACGCCGAGGATTTCGCCGGCCTTCAGATCGAGGTCGACGCCTTCGAGCACGATGGCGTGCGGCGCCAGCGGATCGCGCACCGTTCGCAAGCCTCGCACCGAGAGCCGGACCTCGCCGGCGACGTCGCGCTGCGTCGGCCGCGCGTAGAGTTCGGAGGCGGCGCGGCCGACCATCTTCTCGATGATCTTCGGGATCTGGATCGGCTGGCCGTCACGGTCGAGATGACCGGCCAGCCTGCCGTCGCGCAACACCGTCATCCGGTCGCAGATCGCCGACGCTTCTTCCAGCCGATGGGTGACGAACATGATGGCGACACCGTCCTTGCGCAGCCTGTCCATGATCGACATCAGTTTCTGCACCTCGGTCTCGGTTAGCGCCGAGGTCGGCTCGTCCATGATGATCAGGCGGCTTTCCAGCGACAGAGCGCGGGCGATTTCGACCAGCTGCTGTTCGGCTACCGACAGCGAGGACACCGGCGTCGCCGGATCGATGTCGAGACCGACGCGGGCGATGATCGCGCGCGAGGCGTCCTCCATCCTGCGCCAGCTGACCAGCCCGAGCGGCCCGAGCGGCGCGCGGCCGATGAAAATGTTTTCCGCAACCGTCAGCGTCGGGATCAGGCTCAGTTCCTGATAGATGGTGACGATCCCATGCCGCTTCGCATCCTGCGGACTGGACGGCGCGTAGTCGGCGCGGTCGAAGACGATGCGGCCGCTTGACGGCGGCATCACGCCGGACAGGATTTTCAACAGCGTCGACTTGCCGGCGCCGTTCTCGCCGAGCAGGCCAAGGATCTCACTGGGCCGCACCTCGAGCGAAACGTCGCTGAGCGCGGTGACGCCGGAAAAATGCTTGGTCACGCCTTCGACGGAAAGGAGCGGGGGCGATGATGCGGTGGGCTCAACGGCGGACAAGCATTGCTCCCGGATTGCGATAGGCAGGGGGACAGCGCCCCCCTCTGTTCTGCCGGACATCTCCCCCACACGGGGGGAGATCAGCAGTTTTGCCGGCAGCACTTTTTTTACAACGTTGGCGATTGGCGAAAACAGACGTGACGGCCAATCTCCCCCCAAGTGGGGGAGATGTCCGGCAGGACAGAGGGGGGCGCGACAGAGCGCGACCTCCACCCGTCATGGGCCTTACTCTCACTTCGTCTCGTTCAACCTCTCCGCCTTGTCGAGATTATCCTTGCCGATGACGATCGGCGTCAACAGCACCAGCTTCTCCTTCGGCTCGGTCTTGTCCCTGGCAAAGGCGACCGCGATCTGCACCGCCTTGCGCGACTGTTCGCCGGGGAACTGCTCGACCGTGCCGGCGAGCTTGCCGTCGCGCACGGCGACCAGCGCTTCCGGCAGCGCGTCGAAGCCGTAGATCTTGACGTCGGTGAAGTTGCGCGCGGCACAGGCTTCGAGCGCGCCGAGCGCCATGTCGTCATTGGCGCAGATGATGGCGTCCGGCTTGCCGTTGGCGGCAAGCCCGGCCTCGGTCACCGACAGCGCTTCGGCGCGGGCGAAATTAGCGGTCTGCTCGAAGATGATCTGGTACTTGTCCTTGAGCGGATCGAGCACATTGTGGACGCCTTTGTTGCGGTCGATCGCGGGCCCGGCACCCGGCTGGCCCTGCAAATGGAACAGCTTGGCGCCGTTGGGGAACGCCGCCACCATGGCCTGCGCCTCGGCCTCGCCGCCCTTGACATTGTCGGCGCCGACATGGGCCAGAATGCCCTCGACGCCGTCAACGCGGCGGTCGATAGTGACCACGGGAACCCCGGCCTTGACCGCTTCCTCGATCGCCGGCGCCAGCGCGTTGACGTCAAGCGGCGAAATCACGATGGCGTTGACCTTCTGCACAAGTGCGGCCTCGATGTCGGCGGTCTGCTTCGGCGCCGAGTTCTGGCCGTCGCTCTCGGTCAGATTGACGCCTTGCGCCTGCGCCTCCGCCTTGATCTCGTTCAGCATGTGCACAAAGAACGGAAAGCCGAGATTGGGCACCGAGCCCAATATGGTCAATTTGTCGGCGGCAAAGGCCATGGGCGCGGCCAGCGCCATGGCGCCGGTCGCCACGGTCGACAACAGGAATTCGCGTCTGTTCATCAGATATCCTCCACATGAACGCAGGAGCCCGAAACCGGGAGCGGCTCGGGACGGTCCTTGCGTCAATTCAAAAATGGAGTGTCCTGTGAACGCCCCGAGGGGACGCGAGGCGCTCCAGCCGGTCCGCCGCAACGTTCTCCTCCGCACGGCGCCGACCCGAGGATGCTAGCCAAGGAAAATCGATTACGCAAGGTGAGGCGAGGGGCTGAAACTGCTAATCTCCCCCCTTGTGGGGGAGATGTCCGGCAGGACAGAGGGGGGCGCTGTCCCGCCNCCCCCTCTGCCTTGCCAGGCATCTCCCCCACGAGGGGGGAGATTGGCAGCTTAGACGCCTCTACCGATCGATCGTCGTCATCACCCGCTCATTGTAGCGCGGCCCTGAGACCTTGCCCGGCGCAAGGGCTGCATCGAGCGCAGCTATCTCGGCCGCTCGAGCGTGATCGCGGCCGCAGCAACATTTTCTTCGAGATACTTGCGCCGCTTTGTCCCCGGGATCGGCACGATGTCAATGCCGAAACCGTCGCCCTTGCCGAGCACCCAGGCCAGCGCGATCTGTGCGGGCTTTGCCCCTTTGGCCGCGGCCACCTCCTGCACCGCAGCCGCAGCCGCGACATTAGCGTCGTAGTTGGCGCCCTGGTAGCGGGGGTCGCCGCGGCGGAAATCGCCTTCCGGATAATCCTCGGCGCGCTTGACGTCGCCGGCGAGGAAACCGCGGCCGAGCGGCGCGAACGGCACCAGGCCGATGCCGAGCTTTTTGAGCAGCGGGATGATCTCCGGCTCCAGATTGCGCTCCCAAAGCGAATACTCGCTCTGCAGCGCCGAGACAGGGTGCACGGCATGCGCACGGCCGATATTCGCCGCGCCCGCTTCCGACAGGCCGAAGAAGCGCACCTTGCCCTCGGCAACCAGCCGGCCGACCATGCCGGCGACGTCTTCCATCGGCACCGCCGGATCGACGCGATGCTGGTAGTAAAGGTCGATATGGTCGGTGCCGAGCCGCTTCAGCGAGCCCTCCAGCGCCTCGCGGATATGGTCGGGCCGGCTGTCACGCTCCGTGCCGACCTGTCTGCCGTTTTCGATGCGGAAGCCGAATTTGGTGGCAAGGGTCACCTCATCGCGCCGGCCCTTCAGCGCCCGCCCGAGCAGTTCTTCATTGGCATAGGCGCCGTAGACTTCCGCCGTGTCGAGGAAGGTACAGCCGAGTTCGATGGCTCGGTGCAGGGTGGCGATCGATTCCGCCTCGTCGGCAGGGCCGTAGGACTGGCTCATGCCCATGCAGCCGAGGCCGATCACCGAGACCTGCAGCCCCTGGCTGCCAAGTTTGCGGGTGCTGAGGGTCATTGCCGTTCTCCTTGGGGCTGAGGAAAACTATAGCGGCCGCTCCTCCAGTTTCCATAGCTGTTCGGCGGAAGAACAGCGCTTCCCTTGACAAAACCCAGCCGCAAGCGCCTTTGCCGGCGGCCATTGGGGGCCATGGGGATACCAATGAAGAAGATCTACGAGAAGCCGACGCTGAACCGGCGTCAGCAGCTCTCGCGCGTCACCGCGCTCATAATTCCTTCGGACCACTAACCGAATATTGTCGTCGCCATTGCAAAGCCCACTGCCGAGGCTCAGCGGTTTTTTGCTGCCGTCGGATCGTAGCGCTGCCAGAAGCAGGCGGTCAAAATTGACAGAGCAGCCGATCTCCAGCATCCTTATGCCGCCGCCATGTCTTGCGGTCTTGTGTATGAGTGAGCCATGGCCAGTTCCGTCACCAGCCAGAATTCCAAGCGCGCCGCGGTGCGCAAGGCGCTCGACCGCCACAAGGTCTACGTCACCGCGCAAAGCTTTTCCGGCGGCGTCTACTCGGCCCGCGTGCTGGTCGACGGCGAGGCCTACTGGGTCGACGAGTTCCGGCTGAGCCAGCTCCAGCAAGGGCTGTCCCCGGCCGAGCTAGACCTGACGCCGGCCACCGACGATTGAGTGTGAACGCCGTTCCTTCGCACCGCGCTGGGAAATTTGAAGTGTTGGCGGGACAGCACTGTGCAGGAACGCGGCGCAGGGAAGGTTCGTCCGCCGCCGCCGCTCCCGCCTGACCCATGCCAACCCCGCCAAAACTCAAGGCCTATCGCGCCAAGCGCGAATTTACGAAGACGCCGGAACCGGATGGCGGGCTCATTTCAGGCGACGGCAACCGCTTCGTCGTCCACAAGCATCACGCCACCGCCGACCATTACGATTTGCGCCTGCAGGTCGGCGGCGTGCTGAAAAGCTGGGCGGTGCCGCGCGGGCCCTCGCTCAACCCGGCCGATAAGCGGCTTGCAGTCGAGACCGAGGACCATCCGCTCGAATATATCGACTTCGAGGGCGTCATTCCCGAAGGCGAATATGGCGGCGGGCCGATGATCGTCTGGGACACCGGCACCTGGGCACCGATGGACGATGTCGACAAGAGCCTGCGCACTGGCGCCTTCAAGTTCCGGCTGGCCGGCGACAAGTTGAATGGCGGCTGGATGCTGACCCGTCTGAAGCCCAAGCCCGGCGAAGACAGCGAGAAGAAAAACTGGCTGCTGTTCAAGGAGCGCGATCTCGCCGCCGATACCGGCCTCGACATCCTGGAAGCGCGGCCGGAAAGCGTGAAGTCCGGCAAGCGGATCGAGGAGCTGGTGGCGCCGCCGAAAAAGCCGGCGCGGCTGCCGCCAAAACCCGGCGCGCTGAAACCCGGTGCACTGCCCGGCGCGATCAGGGGCGATCCGCCGTCGCGCATCGAGCCGCAGCTCGCCACGCAGGTGCCGAAGCCACCGGGTGGGCCAGTGGAAGACACAGGTGAACTCTGGTTGCACGAAATAAAATTCGACGGCTACCGTACCATGGCGCATATCGCCGATGGCGAGGTCAGGCTGATCACCCGCGGCGGCATCGACTGGACGAGGCGTTACGGCGACCTGCCGCAGGCATTCGCCCGGCTGCCCCTCAGCCAGGCGATCATCGACGGCGAGATCATGGTGCTGGACGAGAAGGGCATCTCGCGTTTCGCGCTGCTGCAGGATGCGCTGTCGGCGGGTGCGGGCAGCAAGCTCCATTTCTATGCCTTCGACCTGCTGCATCTCGACGGCTGGGACCTCCGCAAGGCGCCGCTCGCAAACCGCAAGGCCCTGCTCGCCGAACTGCTAGCCGGGCAGGGCGCTAACTCCGCCATCCAGCTGAGCGACCATGTCGAAGGCGACGGGCAGGGGCTTTACGATCAGGCCTCGATCCTTGGGCTGGAAGGCGTCGTCTCCAAGCGCGCCAACGCCATCTACCAGAGCGGCCGCACCAAGACCTGGACCAAGGTCAAGGCGCTGGAGACCGGCGATTTCATCATCGCCGGCTACACCGTTTCCGGCGCGGCCGAAGGACTGGCGGCACTCGGCATGGCTGAATTCGCGGATGGCGAACTGCACTATCGCGGCAAGGTTGGCACCGGCTTCGATGCCGCTACGGCGGGCGACTTGCTGACCCGGCTGCAGCCGCTGCGCGACGGCGCGACAGCCCCCGAGGGTGTGCCGCGCGAGATCATGCGCGAGATGAAATGGGTGCGGCCGATGCTGTCGGCCCGCATCCACTACGCCAACCGCACGGCCGACAATTCGCTGCGCCACGGTGTGTTTCGCGGCCTCAGGGATGTCGGCCTGTCGACGCCGGTGTCGCCGAAGCGCAAGCGGCTGATCGCCGAAGCCGATCTCGCCACCATATGGGTGACCAATCCGGAGCGGCGGCTGTTCGGCAAGACCGGGCCGACCAAACTCGACATCGCCGTCTACTACGCGCTGGTCGGCGATTTCATGCTGCCGCACATTATGGGCCGCCCGGTGTCGCTGGTGCGCTGCCCGACGGGCCTGCCGAAGGACTGTTTCTTCCAGCGCCACGCCTTCACCGGCATGCCGCCCTCTGTGGTCACTTTTGATGCCACCAACTCCGAAGGTGAAACCAAATCCTATCTGTCGGTCGAGGGAGCAAAAGGCTATCTGGCGCTGGCGCAGTTCGGGGTCGTCGAGTTCCACACCTGGGGCACCCACCGCACCAGCCTCGACAAGCCCGACCAGATCGTCTTCGACCTCGACCCGGGCGAGGGCGTCGCCTGGCGCGAAGTGGTCGAAGCCGCCGTCCACATCAAGGGCGAGCTGGAACGGCTCGGCCTGGTGCCGTTCGCCAAGACATCAGGCGGCAGCGGCATCCACATCACGGTGCCGGTGACGCAAAAGCAGAACTGGAAAAAGCTGCACCAGGCGACCAGCGCCATCTCCACGCTTCTGGCGGCCACCGCGCCCGACACTTTCACCACCACAATGGGCAAGGAAAACCGCAAGCGCCGCATCTTCATCGACTATCACCGCAACGCCCGCGGCCACACCTCCGCGGCGCCTTATTCGCTGCGCGCCCGCACCAACCTGCCGGCGTCGACGCCGGTGAGCTGGAGCGACCTTGAGACGATCGATGCGCCGCAGGATCTGAACTATTCCTCGCTGCCGGGGTTGTTGGCGACCTCGGGCGACCCCTGGGCGGACATGGAGGATTTCGCGAGGGATTTGCCGGCCTTCAAATAAGGTTTTTCTCCCCATTTCATGGGGGCGAGGAACCCAAGTCCATCGACGCTTCGGACAATTTGAATTATTCTCGGCCTTGGACCTTCAGGGCGACTGGAAGATTTCGCTAGGGATTTGCCTGTATCGTGCCCGGTCGGTGTAGGATTTCCGCAGCACCATTCGTCCTTTGGACGAAGCGCTGCAGTAAGCATGATCCCGAAAAGTGGCAACCGGTTTTCGGTAAGATCATGCTCAGTCTAAATGTCAGTGCGTGGCCGCGTAGGAGAGTATCATGGCGCCCAGGGCAAGTTGGAAAGGTTACCTCAAGCTCAGCCTCGTCAGCTGTCCGGTCCGGCTCTATCCGGCAACGACGACCAGCGAGCGCATATCGTTCAACCAATTGCACAAGAAGACCCACAACCGCATCAACATGAAGCCGGTCGACCCTGAACTCGGCCTCGTCGAGCGCGCGGACCTGGTCAAGGGTTACGAATACGAGGACAAGCAGTACATCATCATCGATGAGGCCGACCTCGAAGCAGTGCGTATCGAATCCAACCACACGATGAACATCGAGGCCTTCGTCGACGAAGACGAGGTCGACGTCATCTATCAGGATGCGCCGTATTACATGGCCCCGGATGGCGCCATGGCGGAGGAAACTTTTGCCGTGCTGCGCGAAGCCATGCGCAAATCCGGCAAGCTGGCCATTGCCCGCCTTGTCCTGTCCAGCCGCGAGCGCGTGGTGACGATCGGCGCGCGCGAGAACGGCATGTTCGTCTGCACCTTGAGGAACCCGAACGAAGTGCGCGGCACGGCTGAATATTTCGGCAACATCCCGGCCGGCAAGCCGGATCCCGAAATGCTGCAATTGGCCGAAGCGCTGATCAAGCAGAAGGAAACCACCTTCGATCCGAAGAATTATGAGGACCGCTACGAGATCGCGCTGATGACGATGATCCGCGAGAAACTGAAGGGCCATAAGCCGATCATTGCGGCGGCGCCCGAGCGTGGCAATGTCATCAACCTCATGGACGCGTTGAAGGCGAGCCTGTCGCAATCAGCCAAGCCGCCGGCCAAGTCGAAGAGCAAGGCCGACGACGCTGAAAAACCTGCCGCCAAGGGTAAGGCGGGTGCGGCCAAGGAAAACCCGTTGAAGGCCAATCTGCTCAAGGCCGTCGGCAAGAGCAAGGGGTGACGGCGCCGACCGGTATAATCCCGGGCGCCGTCTTCGGCGCCATCGGCGCGCTGGCGGCATTTCCGCTGCGGCTTGCCGCGCGCGAGGTCGAGCGCCGGCACGGCCAATTGCGGCGCGGCGTTACCCGACGCACGACGCATGTCGTGTTCGGGCGCACGCTGCTTGCCAAGGCCGGCTTGGCGAAAGCCGGTGATGCCGAGATCGAACGCCGCGTCGCGGCCGAGCGCGCCGCGGGCCGCACGCTCCTTAGCGAAAATGGCTTCCTGCGCCTGCTCGGTCTGATGAAGGCGCCGGAGGCGTCTTCGCTATCCAGGCAGTCGCTCGTCGACCAGTCAAAACTGTCGGGCGCCGATCTCGACCTGCTCAGCCTCTTCGACGCCTTCGAGCATGATGGCGAACCCTACTCGTTCCGCGATCTGATCCTTGCTCGCAAATATGCCGGGCTGGTCGCCGGCGGCGCATCCTGGGGCGCGATCGCGCGCTCCGTGCATCGCTCCGGTCCGGTCGCCTCGCTCACCGCCAAATCGCTCAATGTCGGCTCGCAGCATGGGAGGCCCGATGCGATCTATCTCGAAGGCGGCCAGAGCGAACTCGACGGCCAGCTGCTGTTCGATCTCGGCAGTGCAGCCGGCGACGACACGCTGGAGGACTTGTTCGCCGAGGCTGAAAGCGCGGAGGAACAGGGCGACCACGAAGAGGCGGCCGCTCTTTACCAGCGCTGCCTAACCATTGATCCGAGCGACGCCATCGCCGCCTTCAACCGCGCCAACTGCCTGCGCGGCGCCGGCCGTGTCAGTGAGGCCGCGCACGACTATGCCCGCGCGATCAAGCTCGATCCCGCCTTCGTCGAGGCCTGGTTCAATCTCGCCGGCCTGATGAGTGAGCAGGGCAGGGTGCCTTCGGCGCGCCGCCATCTGCAAAAAGCGATCACGCTCGACAGGACTTATGCCGATCCGGTGTTCAACCTCGCCCGACTGGAATTCGACGCCGGGAATCTACTTGAGGCCCGGCGGAACTGGATGCGCTATCTCGAACTTGATGCTGAGTCCGAGTGGGCGCGGATGGCGCAAAAGGGGATACAGTTCGTGGATCTGCAGACGGCGCGGACGGCGGGGTGAGATGTTGGCGCGCGAGCACCCCCCTCTGGCCTGCCGGCCATCTCCCCCTCAAGGGGAGAGATTGGGTGTCGCCATCGCTTTCGCCAATCACTATCGTCGCGAGGTCCGTGAGGCGCTGAAACTGCCAATCTCCACCCTTGAGGGGGAGATGTCCAGCAGGACAGAGGGGGGCGCGAAGGAACTCGGCCTTTACCGGCAGCGCACCCCATGACCACCTTCATCTTCGACGGCTATGACACAGCCCCCCTCACCATCCTGCTGGCGCATGGCGCCGGCGCGTCGATGGATTCTCCCTCGATGACCGCCACCGCCAAGGCGCTCGCCACCGCCGGCTTCCAGGTCGCGCGCTTCGAATTTCACTATATGGCGGCCCGCCGCTATGGCCAGCGCAAGCCGCCACCGCGCGCCGAGACGGTCAACCCGGAATACATCAAGGCCATCGCCGATCTGAGGGCGAGGGGCGTCGCTGGTCCGCTCATCATCGGCGGCAAGTCGATGGGCGGGCGCGTCGCCTCGATGGTCGCCGACGAGATGTTCGCCAAGGGCGAGATTTCGGGCCTCATCTGCCTCGGCTATCCCTTTCATCCGCCGGCCAAGCCCGAGCAACTCAGGACAAAACATCTCGCCGACCTCAAGACGCCGACGCTGATCTTCCAGGGCACCCGCGACGAGTTCGGCACGAAAGAAGAGGTCGCGACCTACGGCCTTTCCAAAGCCATTGAGGTGATCTGGCTGGAGGATGGCGACCACGACCTGAAGCCGCGCAAGAGCGTGTCGGGGTTTTCGACCGCCGATCATTTGAAGACGCTGGCCGGGACGGTGAAGGCGTGGACAGGGCGGATCGTTTCCTGATCGCCAAATGAAAATCGCCACCTTCAATATCAACAACATCAACAGCCGGCTGCAAAACCTGCTGGCGTGGCTGGCGGCAGCCAAGCCCGATGTCGTCTGCCTGCAGGAGCTGAAGGCCCGCGATACGCAGTTTCCGCGCACGGCGCTTGCGGCGGCCGGCTATGGCGCGGTGTGGAAGGGCGAACCGACCTGGAATGGCGTCGCCATACTCGCGCGCGGGTCCAAGCCGGTGCTGACCCGTGACGTCCTGCCCGGCGATACCGCCGACAAGCAGAGCCGCTACATCGAGGCGGCCGTGAACGGCATCGTCATCGCTTGTCTCTACGCGCCCAATGGCAACCCGCAGCCGGGCCCGAAATTCCAGTACAAGCTGGCCTGGCATGAAAGGCTGGAGGCGCATGCCGCAGAACTCTTCGACACCGGCCTGCCGGTGGCGCTGGTCGGCGACTACAACATCGTGCCCGAGCCGCGCGACATCTACGCCACCCGCTCCTATGACGACAACGCGCTGGTGCAGCCGGAAAGCCGGGCGTCGTTCCAGCGTCTGCTCGAGCAGGGCTGGACCGATGCGCTCCGCAAGAAGCATCCGAAGGAAACGCTCTACACATTCTGGGATTATCGCCGCAACCGCTGGCCGCGCGATGCCGGGCTGCGGCTCGACCACATCTTGCTGTCGAAGAAACTGGCGCGCCGCCTCACCGCTGCCGGCATCGACCGCGATGTCAGAGGTGAGGACGGCGCCAGCGACCACGCGCCGGTATGGGCCGAATTGAAGTAAATTTGGCTGCGTGATCGCGCCCACTTTCGTGGGCGCAGTTTTGCACTATTTGTTTCGCTGCGGCGGCCGCATGATGAGCAAGGTGCGGCACCGGAGGGGGAGTCCGATGGACAGGTTGGCCGAAAGGCTGTTTGCGCTTCCGCTGCTGGCGGCCGCTTTGGCTTGTCTGGTGCGGGCGTATCTGCTGCTCGGCGACAGAGATTTCAGCTGGAGCGGGATCGACCACATGCTGCACGGCCCAGCCACGCTGCGACCGGTGGTGTTCCTGACCGTCGGCGGGCTTTGCCTGCTTGGCGCCCTGTTGTTCTGGGCCGGACTGCTGCCGGGTCGGCGAAGCCAGCCTGCTGGAACGCCGCTTTTTGGCCGCGACGCCGAGATGGAATCCAAGGGTCGCCCGGGCTGGCGGCGCGCCTTCCTCATGTTGCCGGTGCTCGCCGTGTTGGCGCTGCTGGCCGACCACTTCCCTTGGGCGCGTGACGCCGGCCCGGGCGCTGAGGTGGCCGCCCCGAACGAACCCAAAGCCGAGCCGAAGGACCAGGGCATCGACGGTGTCCCGCCGGACCTGGCGACGCCACCGGCCCCGCCGAGTTCGCCGCAGGTCACCATGCCGCCCGAGCCAACTCCGCCGGTGCAGGCAGCCAAGCCGCCCGAGCCGGCGCAGCCTACGCCTCCGGCTGCTCCCCCTCGGCCGCCACAAGTCCCACTCGCTCCGGCGACACCGCCACCGGAGACTGCTCCACCGCCGGCTCCGGCGACACCGCCACCGCAAACCGTCGCGCCGTTGCCGCCGCCTCCGCCGGCGCTGCCGACCGAGCCCGACGGCCATCGCGACGCCGTCGTCTGGCTCGCCGTCTCGGCCGATGGCCGCGACATCATGAGCGCCAGCACCGACCATATGATCAAGCTCTGGGACATCGCCGGCAAGCGGCTGATCCGCAACCTTGGTGAACACAAGGACATGGCGCGCACGGCGCTGTTCATGCCCGACGGCGCAACCGCGCTGACCGCCGGCGACGATGGCGAGATCGTGCTGCGAAAGCTTGCCGACGGCGCGGTGCTGCATGTCTTCTCGTCGGGCGCGAATGGCGGCGTGCGTAAGCTGGCGATCAGCCCGGACGGCAAGCGCGCCGTCAGTGGCCACGACACCGGCAACGTCATCGTCTGGGATCTCGTCAACAAATCGGTGCTGCATGTGATGACCGGACATGACTGGCCGATCAGCACGGTCGCAATCTCGCCCGACGGCACGCGCGCGCTGAGCGGCTCCATCGACGGCACGCTGAAATTCTGGGACGTCGAAAGCGGCAAGCAATTGCGAAGCTGGCACGGCCACGAGCAGGGCACCTACGGCGCCGTCTTCACCGCCGACGGCCATCATGTCGTCACCGGCAGCGGCGACTACACGATCAAGCTCTGGGACCTCGACACGTTTAGGGAATTGCGCCGCTTCGAGGGCCACGAAGGCACCGTCTATACGCTGGCGCTGTCGGCCGACGGCAAGCGCCTGGCCTCCGGCTCGCTCGACGGCACGGCGCGGCTGTGGGATCTCGGCACCGGCGGCCAGACCGCCATGTTCGACAGCCGCACCGGCCCGATCTACGCCGTTGCCTTCGCCACCGACGGCACACTGGTCACCGGCGGCGACGATCGCACCATCAGGGATTGGCCGGCGGCTGGCGGCGATGGCGAAATCCTGTTCGCCGGCGCACCGCAGTAGCGACATCAAATGCTTTGGATATTCCAGAACAGCCTGGCTTGCGCTATGGATTACTGGTGGCTGCAAATGGATTGGGGACGGTGAGCAACAACGACTGGGCGCCCAAAGTGGATACACCGGTCTACAGCCCGCCCAAGTCGCGTCGCCGAGGGGTCCTTACCGTCGTTCTGGTGTTGCTGGCGGCTTTTGTGCTGCTCGGTCCTGGCCGAAATTACTATGTGCAGTGGTCGGCGGCACAAAAGGGTGCAGCGGCTCTCCAGGCAAAGGATTATGCCGAGGTATTCCGTCAAATGAAGATCATGGCGGACGCTGGCAATGTTGACGCAAAAGGGCAGCTTGGTGCGCTGTACTGGCGCGGGGAGGGCGTGGCTCAGAACGACAGCCAGGCGGTGTATTGGTGGAAGAAATCCGCCGATGGCGGCAATGCGGAAGCCATAGCAGCACTGGGTCAGGCCTACCTTATGGGCAGGGGCGTTGAAAAGGACAGTCGGCTTGCCGAGAGTTTCTCACGAAAGGCCGCCGATAAAGACAACATGAATGGGCAGTACCAGCTCGGCGTGTTGTACTGGCAGGGCCAAGGGGTCGCGCAAAATTATGAGCAGGCGCTCTATTGGTGGCGCAAGGCGGCCGATCAGGGGAGCGGCGAGGCTGAATATTCTCTCGGCCAAGTCTATTTAAATGGCCAAGGGGTCGAAAGAAACGATCAACTGGCGTTGAAGTTTTCCAGGCAGTCAGCCGACAAGGGCAATACGAACGCTCAGTACGCCCTCGGCGTCCTGTATGCGCAGGGTCGGGGTGTTGCGCAAAGCTTCGAGCAGGCTGCCTCATGGTGGCGCAAGGCGGCTGACCAAGGAAGCCTGGAGGCCGCTTTCTGTCTCGGACGCGCCTACTATCTTACCCAAGGCGTCAAGAAGGATGATCAAGCCGCCATAGTGTGGGTGAAAAAGGCAGCCGATCTGGGTGAGCCGAATGCCCAGGCTTTGCTGGGCACTTTGTACTCGCGGGGCCACGGCGTTGAGCAGGATGACCGCCTTGCGTTCGGGTGGTGGATGAAGGCCGCAACCACCGGTCTGACAGAAGCGCAATACGCGGTGGCGGCCGCTTATGGCCAGGGAAAAGGTACCCCTAGGGACGACGGCCAGGCGTTTGCGTGGATGAGCAAAGCCGCCAATCAGGCCTTTGTGTTCGCCCAGTCGAATCTGGGCGGATATTATTCGATGGGCCAAGGCGTCGAGAAGAGCGCCGAGCAGGCGGTCTATTGGTGGCGCAAGGCCGCGGAAGCGGGGAATGCCGAAGCCGGTGCCAATCTGGCCCGGGCGTATTCGCTCGGCGAAGGCGTGGGACGGGACGATGCGTTGGCCGCGACTTGGGCGCAAAAGGCGTCCGACGGGCGAAACGCCGACGCTCAATATCTGCTTGGTATCCTCTACAGCCAGGGCCGCGGCGTTGCGCAAGACAATGATCTGGCCTTCCGATGGTGGATGAAGGCTGCTGTCCAAGGCCACGTGGTAGCGCAGTATAATGTCGGGGTCGTGTATCGGGACGGGCAGGGCGTCGGGAAGGATGAAAGGCAGGCGTTCGAGTGGCTGAGCAAGGCTGCCGACAAGGACAATGACCTTGCGCAGTTCGCTCTCGGTGGACTGTATTGGGATGGTCTAGGAGTAACGAAGGACCCCGTTCAGGCGGCAAGGCTCTGGCGCAAAGCCGCCGACCAGAGCAATGCATTCGCGCAGAAAGCGCTCGGCACAGCCTATTCCGAGGGTGTTGGCGTTGCGCAAAGCAGTGCGGATGCGGCGGGCTGGTGGCTCAAGGCGGCGCGGCAGGGAAATGTCGATGCCCAGCTCGCCTTAGCGTATGCCTCGGCCAACGGCATGGGCATTGCCAGAGACGACAAGGCTGCCCAGTCCTGGTGGCTGGAAGCCGCAAAGGCCGGCAGCGTCGATGCCGAGTTCAGTCTGGGCTCGCTCTACTACCGCGGCGTCGATGGGAAACCAAACTACAAGGAAGCCGCCAAATGGTTCTTCAAGGCGGCAGGCCACGGCAGTTCCGGCGCCAAGACCTATCTCGACCTGATGAAGGAAAACGGCCAGCTCGACAGCAAGATGCTGTGAGCCGAGTGCATAAGCGTCGCCGTCACGCCTTCCGTTTGAGGCGTGACACTCGCATCGCACGATGCGAAGACTCATTTGCCGCTGCATCTCGAGAATCCCATGCCCAACCTCCACATCGTCGAAGCCTCGATTGCCGATCTGCGGCATGCCCTCGAAGACGGCACCGTCACCAGCGTCGAGCTGGTGGGCGCTTATCTCAGGCGCATCGCGCACTACGACCGCCATGGCATCGCGCTCAATGCCGTGCCGGTGCTTAACCCGGCAATGTTCGAGGAGGCGGCGGCGTCCGACCTGCGGCGGCGCAATGGCGCCACCCTCGGGCCCCTCGACGGCATCCCCTACACCGCCAAGGACAGCTATAAGGTGAAGGGCCTGACGGTGGCTGCTGGCTCGCCCGCCTTCGAGCATCTCGTCGCCAATGAGGACGCTTTCACCATTGCCAGGCTGAGGGCCGGTGGTGCTGTGCTGATCGGGCTGACCAACATGCCGCCAATGGCGAATGGCGGCATGCAGCGCGGCGTCTATGGCCGCGCCGAGAGCCCCTACAATGCCGACTATTTGACCGCCGCCTTCGCTTCCGGCTCGTCCAACGGCTCGGGCACGGCCACCGCCGCCAGCTTCGCCGCCTTCGGGCTGGGCGAGGAAACATGGTCTTCCGGCCGCGCGCCGGCGTCCAACAATGCACTTGTCGCCTACACGCCGTCGCGCGGCGTCATTTCAGTCAGGGGCAACTGGCCGCTGGTGCCGACCATGGATGTGGTGGTGCCGCACACCCGCGGCATTGCCGACATGCTGGAGTTGCTGGATGTGATCGTCGCCGACGATGCGGAGACGCGCGGCGATTTCTGGCGTGTGCAGCCTTGGGTGTCGATCGCGAAAAGCGCTGATCTCAGGCCGCCAAGCTACACTACACTCGCGTTGGAGGGCTCATTACAAGGCAAACGCCTCGGCGTGCCGAAAATGTATATCGGCAGGGATAGCGGCGCTGAACGCCCGATCGAGACCCGCGCCTCGGTGCTCGACCTCTGGCGGCAGGCAGCGCGTGACCTGGAAAAGCTCGGCGCGGAGGTGGTCGAGGTCGATTTCCCCGTCGTCTCGAACTATGAGCGCGACCGTCCGGGCACAAAAACCATGGTCGAACGCGGGCTGGTGCCGGAAGCCTTCGCCGAGCGCGAAATCTGGGATCTCTGCATCTGGGGCTGGGACGATTTCCTGCGCGCCAATGCCGATCCGGCGATCCCCGATCTGGCTGCGGTCGACGGCCCAAAGATTTTCCCGCAGCCGCCGGGCGCGCTGCCGGACCGCTATGGCGACGACGGTTTCGATCTGGCCGACTACGTCACGAGCGCCAAGCAGGGCGTGATGCCATTGCTGGACATTCCAGCGCTGGCGGAAGGTCTGAAGGGATTGGAGGCGACGCGGCGCATCGACTTCGAGGACTGGCTGGACGAGCACAGGCTCGACGCCGTCGTGCTGCCGGCGGTCGCCGATGTCGGGCCGGCCAGCGCCGACGTCAACCAGACCTCTGCAGAAATCGCCTGGCGCAACGGCACCTGGGTCGCCAATGGCAATCTGGTGTGGCGTCATCTCGGCATTCCGACCGTCACCGTGCCTATGGGAACGATGGCCGATATCGGCATGCCGGTCGGGCTGACCTTTGCGGGCAAGGCCTATGATGATGCGGAGTTGCTGCGGCTCGCCGGCGATTACGAGCGCGCCACCCAACGCCGCACCAGCCCGCCGCGCACGCCGGAATTGCCGGACGATGCGTTTGCGGGGCGGCCTGGTGGATTGCGGGCCAGCGATGCGCCGGCGCCGAGACTTACGCTTGTTGCCGAGACGACGCGGCGAGGAGACCAGGCCGAGATCGCCGTGACGGTTGAACTCGATGCGGAGACCGCTGGCGTCAAGGTTCACGTCAATGGCGAACCGGTCGCTCTGCGGCGCAGCGGCACAAGCTTTCACGGTCGCATCCTGGTGCCCGCCGGCGAGCACGAAAGAATGCACAGTGTGTGGCGAGGCGCTTACGGCTCGATCGTTACGGCCGTCATCCGGCTGGAGGATGGACGCACGGCTGGTGCTTACGTGGTCGCGGGTGGAATCGGGTGAGGTACATGTAATCTCCCCAAGGGGGAGATCAGCAGCTTCGCCGTCTTGACCCTCCCATCGCCCGCGTTATCTTCGCGCCATGCCAAACCTCGCTCCCCTCATCGTCATCGACCTCCAGACCAACATGTTCGACGGCCGCGTCGAGCCGCCGATCCACGATGCGCCTGGCATAGCCGAGCGTACCTGCTCGCTGATCGACTGGGCGCGGCGCGAGGGGCGCAAGGTTGCTTTCGTCAGGCATGACGGGCCGGCCGGCGATCCGCTGGCGCCCGGCGAGCCGGGTTGGCCGGTATGGCCGGAACTCGGCCAGGCCAAGGACGAGCCGACATTCTCCAAGACCGTCCGCAACGCCTTCTCGAATGCCGAGCTTGGCGCCTGGGTGGCCGGGCAAGGGGTCGGCGAAGTCGTGCTTGCCGGAGCGCAAACCGATTTCTGCATCGCCGGCACCGTTGAGGGCGCCCTGGCCGAAGGCTTCGGCGTCACTGTCGTTTCCGATGCGCACTCGACGCTGGACACTGAAGGCGAAACCGCGACCGAGATCATCGCCCGGTACAATGCGGACTTCACCGATGCCGGCGTCACGCTGGTGACGACGAAGGCGCTGACCGGCGACTGAAGCACCGCGCTTCGAAGAGTGGGAGACTGCCGTGCCAACCCTGAAATTGCCGGCCGAAGGCGGATGCCGCTGCGGACGTGTGCGGCTAAAGATTTCCGCAAAACCGCTTTTGACCATGGCTTGCCATTGCATCGGCTGCCAGCGCATGTCGGCCAGCGCCTATTCACTGAGCGCCGCCATTCCCTCGGACGGCTTCGAAATCATGCAAGGCGAGCCGGTGATCGGCGGGCTGCACGGCGCCTCGCGTCATTACTTCTGCCCTTATTGCATGAGCTGGATGTTCACGCGCCCCGAAGGGCTCGACTGGTTCGTCAATCTGCGCCCCACCATGCTTGACGAGCCGGCTGGTTCACGCCGTTCATCGAGACATGGACCAGCGAGAAACTGCCCTGGGCGACGACGCCGGCGGTGCATAGTTACGAGGCGCTGCCGGCCTTCGAGGCGTATGAGGGGCTGGTGGCGGAGTTCGGTGAAACCGCGAATCTCCCCCCTTGAGGGGGAGATGGCCGGCAGGCCAGAGGGGGTCGGTGCGACTGGGCTCGACGTCCTTGCTGCAGATGGAAGGTTGGCGCTTCACGCGCGGCGACCCCCTCTGTCGCCTTCGGCGACATCTCCCCCTCGAGGGGGGAGATAAGCCCCGCTAAAAATATGCATCGAATCGATTGCGCAAACGTTTCGATCACCCTAAGCTCCCTTGAAATCCGCCATCAGAGCGGACGGAAAACGCATAGGGAGGAGCGCTTGCAGGCGCTGATATGTCTTGCCGACAATGGCTGAAGTGGCGCGGCGCGCCGGCGTGTCGGTGTCGACCGTCTCGCATGTCGTCAACAACACGCGCTTCGTTTCGCTGGAAAAGGCGAGGCTGATCAACGACGCCATCGCCACGATGGGCTATCAGCCCAACGAGCTGGCGCGTTCGCTGAAGGCATCGACCACCAACAGCGTCGGCCTGGCCATCTCGGCGATCTCCAACCCTTATTTCACCGACATCATCTGCGCGGTCGAGGCCGAATGCGCGCGGCTCGGGCTGATGGTCTTCCTGTCGGACACCCAGGAAGATCCCGACCGCGAACTGCAGGTGGTGCGCGCTTTTCATCAGCGCCGCGTCGACGGCGTCATCCTGGCGCCCTCGGGCTCGCCGCAGCGGGCCATCGATTACCTCGCCGACAAGAAGATGCCATGCGTTCTGATCGACCGTTTCGCCGACCAGCGCTTCGATCAGATCGGCGTCGAGAACGAAACGTCGATGCGCGCGCTGATCGACCATGTCGCCTCCTTCGGCCACAAGCGCATCGGCTATATCGCCGGACAGCCCGGCCTGACGACGACGCGCGAGCGCATCGAGGCGTTCCAGGCTTCGCTCGCCGCCAATGGACTTGAGTGCGTGCCGCGCTATCTCTCGGCCGAGAATGTCGACACGGCGGCGGCGACCGCATCCACCCACGCCATCCTGTCGCTGCCGTCGCCACCAACCGCATTGGTCACCGGCAACAACATGACGACGATCGGAGCCGTCCGCGCCATCCGCGAAAAGGGCCTCAGCATTCCGGGCGATCTGTCGCTGGCCGGCTTCGACGATTTCGAATGGGCCGATTGTTTCGAACCGCGCCTGACGCTGGTTGCCCAGCCCTGCACCGAGATAGGCAGGCAGGCGGCAGCCCTGCTCAGCGCCCGCATCGCGGCGACCGGTTCAGAGCCACGTTCGGTGCGGCTGCAGGCGACGCTGCGGGCGCGCGCCTCCTGCGGGAGGCCGACCCACACGAGGCTAACATGAGCGCGCCGCTGCTGGTAATGACCGGCGCCGTCAAACGCTTCGGCGGCGTGCAGGCGCTGCGCGGTGTCGACTTCGATCTCAAGGCCGGCGAAATCCATGCGCTGCTCGGCGAAAACGGCGCCGGCAAGTCGACGCTGATGAACCTTTTGTCGGGCGTCTACACGCCGGACGAAGGCACCATCGAGATCGACGGCAAACCCGTGCGTTTCAACAACCCGCGTGAGGCGCAAGCGGCCGGCATCGCCACCATCTTCCAGGAGCTCGACCTGGTGCCGTCGCTGGATGTCGCGGCCAACCTGTTCCTCGGCCGCGAATTGATGCGTCCGGGCGGCTTCCTCGACGTGCCGGCAATGCGCCGCGAGGCCAAGAAGCGGCTGGAAGCCATCGAGATCGCCATCGATCCGTCCGCCATGGTGGCGGACCTGTCGATCGGCCAGCGCCAGGTGGTGGCGATCGTCAAGGCGCTGTCCTATGCCTCCCGCGTGCTGATCATGGACGAGCCGACGGCAGCACTTACCGTCGGCGAAGTCGAGCGGCTGTTCGACATCATGCGCAAGCTCGCCGCCACCGGCGTCGGCATCGTCTACATCTCGCACCGGCTGGAGGAAGTGCCCGGCATTGCCGACCGGGTGACGGTGATGCGCGACGGCCGCGTTGCTGGCATCACCGAGCCGCACGCGCCGCAGGCGGAGCTGGTGCGGCTGCTGGTCGGGCGTCCGCTCGACGAGCTCTATCCCCAACGCGCCAAAGCGGCGGGCAAGCCGCTGCTCAGCCTGAGGAACGCCAGCTTCAAACTCGCCCGCGACAGCGCCGGCTGGCAGGCGCCGCAAGGCGTTTCGCTCGATGTCCACGAAGGCGAGATCGTCGGCCTGGCCGGCATTATGGGGGCCGGGCGCACCGAACTGTTGTCCGCGCTCTACGGCACCGGCCTGTCCGGCCGCTGGGAGGGCGAGGTCGCCATTTCGGGCAAGCCGGTGAAACTGGATTCGATCAGTGCCGCCCGCCACGCCGGCATCGCCTTCGTCACCGACGATCGCAGGGGCTCGGGCCTGATGCTGCGCATGGCGGTCGGCCTCAATCTGGTGATGTCGGTCATATCCAGAATCTCGCCGAACTGGCTGGTCTCGCCGCGCCGCCAGGCCGAGGCGGTGAAGGAATCGTTCGGTCAGTTCGACATCCGGCCGAAGAACCCTGATATCGCCGTCGGCGCGCTGTCCGGCGGCAACCAGCAGAAGGTGGTGCTGGCGAAAGAGATCCTCGGCAATCCGCGCCTGTTGCTTCTCGACGAGCCGACACGCGGCGTCGATGTCGGCGCCAAGGGCGAGATCTACCAGCGGCTCAGGGCACTCGCCGCGCAGGGGCTGGGCATTCTGGTGGCGTCCAGCGAGATGCCGGAGCTGATCGGTCTGTGCGACCGCATCGTGGTGCTGCGCCAGGGGCGCAATGTGGCGGAATTCTTGGGCGGCGTCAACGAGCACACGGTGCTGGCCGCGGCTAACGGCAGGGAGGCCTGATGTCTCAGGACAACAATCCAGTGGCAGCGAGCCCGGTGATGGCGGCGCCTCAAAAGCATCGCGACCCGCTGGCGCTCATCGTGCGCTTCCAGAGCCTGATCGGCCTGGTGCTGGTGGCGATCGGCGGCATCATCTTCTCGCCGCGCCGCCACGGCGAAATCCTGTTCCTCAACCCCGACAACATCGCCAACATCGTGCGCGCCGTGTCGGAGACGGGCATCATCGCCATCGGCATGACCTTCGTCATCATCACCGCCGGCATCGACCTGTCGGTCGGCGCGGTGCTTGGCCTGTCCAGCGTCGTCACCGCATCGATGATGATCTCCGGCGGCTTCGGCCTGATCCCCACCATCCTCGCCGTGCTCGCTTTGGGCATCGTTTTCGGCGCCATCCAGGGCACCATCTCGACGCGTTTCAGGCTGGAGCCGTTCATCGTCACGCTGGCCGGCCTGCAGGCCGCGCGCGGCCTGGCGCTGGTCGTCTCCGGCAACCAGTACATCAACATTTCCTATGGCGAAGGGCCGGGCCTGGCGCCGCCGGTGTTCGCCGTGCTGGGCGAGCGGCTGTTCAACAACACCGTGCCGGTGGCGACGCTTGTGTTCGTCGTCTTTGCCGCGATCGCCACCATCGTGCTCAACACCACGCGCTTCGGCCGCTATGTTTTTGCCGTCGGCGGCAATGAGCGCGCCGCGCGCATATCCGGCGTGCCGGTGTCGATGGTGAAAATCTCGGTCTACGCCATCACCGGCTTTGCCGCCGCCCTTGCCGGCATCGTGCATGCCGGTCAGTTCAATTTCGGCAGCGCCAATGACGGCATGGGCTATGAGCTGACGGCCATCGCCGCCGTGGTCATCGGCGGCACCAGCCTGTTCGGCGGCGCCGGCTCGATGGTCGGCACCGTTGCCGGCACCATCATGCTGGGCGCACTCGCCAACATCCTGCAGCTCAACAACATCACGCCCGCCATGCAACTGCTCGCGACCGCCGCGATCATCGTTTTGGCGGCAGTGCTTCAATCCCTCGTTCGCCGCCGCGAGGGGTTGGGTCGTTAGTGCATGTCGCGCAAAAGTGACATCGGTTTGCGATGACGACATGCACAAACAAACAAGGAGGAGACGGCAACACGTGAACGTCAAACCAAGGTCTGGCCCCCCGGCCGGACGAGGAGGAGAGTGAGTTATGAAAACGACACTAAGAGGATCGACCCTCAAGGCTGTGCTGCTGGCAGGCGCTGGCCTGTGCATTGCAGGCTCCGCTTACGCCGCCGAGCCGCTGGTGAAAGCCTGCGCCAAGGACGGCCAGTTCGTCATCGGCTTTTCGCAGGCCAACAATGCCGAGCCCTACCGCCAGCACGTCAATGACGAGCTGGAGGCGGCGGCCAAGGAAGTGCCCGGCTTCACGCTGCAGATCGCCGACGGCGCCGGCAACGTCAACACGCAGACCTCGCAGGTCGACAATTTCATCACCCAGAAGGTCGACATCCTGCTGATCTCGCCCTTCGAGGCCGCGCCGCTGACGCCGGCGGTGAAGCGCGCCATGGATGCCGGCATCCCGGTCATCGAGCTTGACCGCAAGACGGTCGGCGACCCCGGCAAGGACTACACCGCCTTCATCGGCGGCGACAATTTCAAGATCGCCGAGGAAGCCGGCAAATACACCGCCAAGACGCTGCTGCCCGATGGCGGCGAGGCGGCGGTGCTGCAAGGCCTGCCGAGCTCGACGCCGGCCGTCGAGCGCCTCAACGGCTTCAAGGAAGGCGTGAAAGGCAACCCGAAGGTCCAGATCGTCGCCGAGCAGGCCGCCGACTGGGTGCCGGACAAAGCGCAGGTCGCCTTCGCCGCCATGCTGCAGGCGCACCCCGACATCAAGGTGCTCTACGCCTCCAACGACATGATGGCCGCCGGCGCGCTGCTCGCCGCCAAGGGGGCGGGCAAGGACGTCAAGATCATCGGCACAGACGGCCTGCCGGGCCCGGCTGGCGGCATCGAGGCGGTGGCCAAGGGCGACTGGGTCGCAACCTTCACCTACCCGACGGGCGCCAAGGAAGCGATCGAGATGTCGAAAAAGATCCTGCTCGATTGCGCGACCGAGGTGGACAAGACGGTGACGGTGGAGACCACCGCGATCACGGCCGAGAATGCCAAGCAGCTGATGGGGAAGTGAGGGGGGCGACGCTCAGCACTGAGGTTGAAAGCAAGGCCCCGGGAGGGGCCTTGTTGCGTTGCGGCGAGCTACGGGTGAATGGCCGCTGCCGGCCTTCAGATCAATGCCATCGCTACCCGTAAGCGGACGTTGGTCTGCTTTAAACCGTAAGTTGCGGCTGCGCCGGGGATCGTGATGTTGCCGAATCCGCGCTCGTCGAGATTGCCGGCAGAACGTGATGCGTCGTTAATCACTCAATGTCTGCTGCGATGAACCAATCGTTGATCTCCCGCAATTCCGCACGCGCCTCTTCGAATCTACCCTGTGACCGCAATAGCTTTGCCAGACTATTGGTCGCCTGCAACTCCCAACTCCTAGCGCGCTGCTGCCGCGCAAAGGCAATAGCCTCGCGGAAAGAAGCCTCTGCCGCTCTGTCTCCGACTCCATTTGCAAGTTCGATCTCGCCGCGAATGCGAAGCAAGGCAGCTGTAAAGTAATGCTCGCCAATCTTTTCGGCCTCGCGCAGACCTTTCTCCACGGTCTCTGCCGCTATATCGAATTGTCCAGAGTTAATGAAAGCTTTGGCCAGTAAGCCTAAATAACACGATTTGTCGACTTCCTGATCTTCAAGGTCACTCTCGGTCAATGCCATCATATGGCTTCCCACCAGACTGTCATCGAGGCTTGATGCAGCCAAGCCACCAAAAAAGCGCGCCACCCGTGTCCAGAGATTGAAACCGTTTTCCTGCGCTAATGGCAGAAGTTCATCCGCCAGCCGAGCGATATCCCTGCTCTCTTCGCGGAAGGCGAACAACACACACCCGTTTCCCAAGCAGGCGGCCAAGCGATAGGCGGATTGCTGCCGAACGGTCGCCTCCGCCTCGAGGTAGAGTTTCAGCGCTTGACGGCGATACCCCAGAATATGCAAGGTCCACGAAAGGTAGATCATGGCCATACTCGGAAAGTCGCTGCCGACCTCGTCTGCACTGCCCTTGTGGCTGAGAGCGCGCTCAAGATATTGCCGAGCCTCCGCCAACTCACCCTGACAGAACAGACTCATGCCCTTAAACTGCAGACCTATAACGAGCGCGTTTAGGTAGCCGCCCTCCTCGCCGACTCGAATTAATTCATCACTGGCCGCGAGGGCCTTACCAAACTGGCCCGAGTTGAAATGGGTACCGAAAAGCCCGTCGAGTGCCCTAATCGTCGCCTCCAGTTCGCCAAGCTTCCCGCTCAGCGCTATGGCCCGCTGATACGCGGCACTGCCTTCGCCCGTCACGTAGCCGAGCGCAGCGTACAGAACGTCGCCCAGTTCCAGTTCGAAGCGAAGCAACCTGCGGCTACGATCGTCGGAGTCAGGCAAGAGTTTCGCGGCTTCAAGCCCTTTCCTGAAGATACGCACTGCGTCAACTTTCGCCCAAGTCTTGGCGGCCTTCAGCCCTGCCTGCAGCCAGTAGTCAGCGGCGCGATCGAACAGACCGGCGTCGGCGAAATGCTCAGCGAGCACTTCGGGATAGGCAAAGCCCGCGTTGGGGTCGCGCAGCTCGATGCATTCGGCAATCGATTTGTGAATCTGTTGCGCACGTTCGTGCAGCATCGTGCCTCTAGCGGCCTGCTGGAGCAGCACGTGGGTGAACGAAAAGCCTGCTCCGGCCGTCCCTCGCTCGGCTACGATCAGCCCTGTGCGCATCAGCTCACCAACCGCAGCGCGCAACTCCGCTTCAGGCCAATCACAAATTTCGCGCAGCATGTCGAAATCGAATTCGCGGCCGATCGCCGCCGCGACCTGCGCGACTTCCTTGGCGGTCCCCAGCCTGTCGAGACGGGCAAGCAACGAGAACTGCAGAGAGTTTGGAATGTTGTTCGTGAGTGACAGACGCTTGGGCTGCGATACGTCTAGGCGCAACCCTGTTTCGACCACGCTTCGAGTAAGCTCTTCGATATAGAGCGGGACGCCTTCACCGCGATCGAGCACCGCTGCTACGTCAGCAGCGAGCGCATTCGGACTAATGTCATGGACGATCGCTTCAGCGTCCGCTCGGCTGAGCGCTTCAAGCCTGATATGGTGCCCGTCAGGACCGTCGACCCATGGAACGCTTGCGTTGTTCCTGCTCGACACAAGCAAGAGGGCAGGTGTCGAAGCCAGGCTGGCGACGACTTTGTCGAGAAGGTCGCGCGAGGTCGCATCGGCCCATTGCTCATCCTCGAACAAGATCAGGATCGGGGTAGTTCGCGCCAAATAACTGACCAGATCGATGAATGCTTGCTCGGCAATGTTGCGCTGTCGTTCGGCACTTATCCCTTCAAGCCTGTCCGGCATTGTCGTCGGCATCCCGAGCAGGCCTGAGAAGATCGCCAGCGCGATGTCGCTGGACACCGAGCCTATCGACAATCCGTTGCGGAGCTTTCGAAGCTTTTCTTCCGTTGAGTCACCGTCCTCGATCGTTGCAATCCTCTGCAACTCTGCGAGGAATGGATAAAGGGTGCTGTTCTCAAAGGTCGGAGAACATTGCATGGTCAGTTGCGGAAAGCTGCGCAGACGCTGCTGGATTTCGTTGAGCAACCGGGACTTGCCGATTCCCGACTCCCCCGAGACCAACACGGCATTGCCACGCCTGTCGCGCACGACAGTCTCCCAGTGCTCCATCAGCAGTCGCAATTCGGCGTTGCGGCCGCACAGCTTGGTCATACGCGCCCGCTTTGCAAAGCGGGTCGGCACCATGCGCGCCCTTTGCACCTGCCAAACCTGGACTGGCGCAGCGAATCCCTTCAGCTCATGTTTGCCGAACCCGGTGAAATCAACCGCGCCGCTTGCGGCCTCGAAGGTCGCCGCGTCGACAAGGATCGTATTCGGCTTGGCCAGTACCTGCAGCCGTGCCGCTAGATGCGCGACGTGACCGAAGGCGACGGTGGATACACCGCTCGGTGCGCCGACGAACTCACCCACCACGACTTGGCCGCTCGCGATACCCATCCTCACTTGCAACGGATATCCCTGATTTGCGGAGATGGTGGCCACCGCATCAACGATCTCGAGTGCGGCCAGCACCGCGAACTCGCTGTCGTCCTCACCAGCTGTTGGATAGCCGAAATAGGCCTGAATAGCATCGCCGATGTAACTAGCCGTCACACCCTTGCGGCGCCGGACGACGCTGCTGCAGGTCTCTAGAAAGCTCTCAATCAGGTGTTGGAAATCCTCGGGATCCAGGCGGTCGGCATATTCGGTTGACCCCACCATGTCGCAGAACAGGATGGTGAGATAACGCCGTTCCGCAACAGGTTTCGCCGGACTGCCGGGCAAAATGGGGCTAGCCAATGGAACCGGCGTGGTCACGCTCCGGGACCCTCCTTAGTGCGGCGACCATGTAGCACCCAGTCATGTTATCGCAAATCCCGGTGCTCACCAGTCGCTTTCGATCGCGTCAGGTGGTTCATTGAAGCTCGCCACACTGAACATCGGCGTAGATCAAATGGTCTGCCTCGCTAAATGCCGCTTGGCTCTGGTCGAAGCAGAACCGTTTGGGCACCAAACGAACTAAGGTGCGTCGGTTGCATTCACCGGGCAGATCGATCTGGAAGGTGCGCGGCGACATCGACGGCGCCGGATCGCTCCATTTCTTGTGACCAGCAAACGAAACGTTCTCGATCAACAAGCTGGAGCCGGCTGAACCGACTGGACCGGAGATAGCCTCGAAGCTGATGCCCTTTGCCTGCTCGATGCTTGGATATTCGCCACTTTGCGGCGGATCCCCGTTTGCCGGAATCGTGCCCTCGCTGACTGCCACATTGATCCTGATATCGTCGCGCTCGGGAACACCACCGTAGCTGTTGCGAAAGGTCCAGCTTAAGCGAAGGACACGCGTCCTGACGTCCTCTCCGGGCGGTGGAGGCAAAACCCGAATCTCGGCATCGGCAAGCGAAGAGCCTTCATCCTGCGCTTCTGGCGCCGGGCAGCGCGTGTAGAGTGGGCGGTAGCCACACTCAGGACCGCCGGCTCCCCACAGACAGTCGCTCAGCTTGCGCCAGTCTTCCAAGCTCAATCGAGGCGTTCCTGAGGACAGGTCATTGCCGGACCCCGGCACCATCCAGGGATGGATGCCGCTGCTGCCGATCGCCCAGTCCGTGCGATGTGCTTCTATTCCGGCGTAGACGGTCTGTTCCTCGTGCAGCTCGAGCAATTGGACCCAGGTTGGCGATGTGACCGCCGGTTCGTACCCGACTGCGTCCGCGGCAAAACGGCGGCCGGTGATTTGTGTGGTAAGCGTGTGGCAGCTTGTGCAGTTTCCGGTCGGATCTTCGACCGTCCTGGCTTGGCTAAGTTCATTGGGATAGGTGCCGGTGTAACCGGAGCCGACCACGCGGAACGGCGCGCCCGGCAACCGCGGTCGGCGCGGTAGAAAATCTCCCAGGCTGAAGGCGGTCGATTTGGAATCGCGGGCTGAACGGAAACCGACCCTGCTCTGTTCAATGTGCGGATCTATCACATAGGGGCTTTTGTTGTCATGGCATGCATGGCACGAGATCTGGAACGTCGGGTCATAGATTTTCTCCGCCGCAACCCTTCCGATGTCATCGGAATAGTTGCGCCCGCCTGGCGGAACGAAGGGCTTTGACCAATCGAACTCGCTCCGGTCCTTGCGGCCGTCGAAGAAGATGATTTCTCCGGATTTCCGATTGAACCCGATGGTGCCGAAGACGGAAAATCTCGGATCCGACCGTGTCCAGTAGGAATCGGTGCTGACCTCGTGGCTGATATTGGACTTTCTGCAGAGGAACAGCCATTCCACGTTGCCGCGCACGACCCTTACTGCACGTGAGTTCAGCCCACAGTAGGTTGAGCTGCCAGTTAGCGAAGGCTTGTCGCATCTGGGCAATGTCGCCGTCCATTTCACCACCTCTCCGTTCTCATTGCTGTGCTCGAACTCCAGCGGAGAGCCCGGTTTTGTCGGATTGGGCTTGAGGTCGACGACATTGCCATCAACTTCCAGTGGGATGACCTTCATCTGTGGGCTGCCGCAATCGCCCTCTGGAATAGGACCGAACACCGCCCGCGCTTCATCGCCAGACCTCGTTATGACGTCGGTGCTCTTTGAGGCTGGCGCCCAAAAGATGTCAGGGTTCCATCGCGTAACGGCTTCGGCGAACGCCTTCCCATCGAGTTCAGCGGGAGCGAAAGCGACGCTGCGAGGGCGCAGCGGCTCGAAAGCGGAACTGCGTGGCAATGGTGACGCCGCGCAGTTGCCCGCCTTGCTGCAAATCATGTCGGCCTGATTGGAGCCTTGCTTCTCGCCGGCTCGCGGCGTCGACACGAAAGCTTCATGTCCGATCGTCCCGGACAACAGGAGAAACGCAACGCCGAGGACAGCAGCGATCAGCGCAACAGCACGCATCTCAGCCCACTGGAGCGTGCCAGTGAACCCATGGCCGATCTCTGGGCGTCATCGCTTCTTCGCTGCGACAGAGCCAGCGTCATAGTCAGCGTGGACAGTAAGCGATTGAAATCGCCACATGCCGTCATCGCCCTTTACAACAGACGCGCGGGCATCCGCCGAATAGTCAAGACTCGGTGCCGAAGAGTGGGAGTCCTGCATTGTCACAAGGACTATCGATTTGGTGTTCACCGTCTTGTCGTTAACCACGTCGAACAAGGTGTTGGTCACGAGATGCCGGGTCTGGAGTTTATCGGTTTCCAGTTTCTTAACTATTATTTTCATTTGCACGAGAAGATCATGTGCCGACTCTGGGCCAAGGTCGAGTGTCAGCTCGAGGACACTGCTGCCTGCATCGCAAATCTCATAGTAAGACGATTTAGGTTCCGCAAAGAGGGTGGCGAACGCGGCTGCATTTTTTTCGTCGATCGTCCAGGCGTAGCGGGACAAAAGATCTTGGATTGCCTGACGGTCTTCGGCCGGAGGATTATTATGGACGTTCCAGCCATGAGTAGCCTCTGTTCCACATGAATCAGCCAAAGCAGTGCCGCTGAAAGCAAAACAGAACCCATACGCCAAGGCAAAATACCTCAAAATCGCGCAGACTGTTATTAAGCCTTTCCAACGCTCGCTCATAATGGCCCCCTCGGATGGAGCTTGATGGGAAAGTAGCGGTTCATCTTATACCACGCCAAAAAAGGCGCCAGTGAAAATCGATGTCATTGGAGGCCGGGGATGTCGTATTCCTGAATTTGTGAATTTGTGGTAAGTTGTACTCCCCTGTCTGCAGCAATTTTATTCCTGATTGCCAGATCAGCTGTGGGTGATCCTGGTATGCGTTAGCAAAATAAAAGCTCACGTAGGCGAAACAATAGATTCTAATCGTGGTTACACAGGAGCAAAAAATGCCAAACATTGTTCGAAATATGGTGTTTCTAATTTCAGCCTTTTTTAGTATAGTTCCTTTGGCGTTTGCGCAGCAGAATCAGGAAATTGAGATAGTTCTGCAATCGCGCCTGACTTCTTTTGGAAACGATACCCCACTAATTATTGACTTTACTCTCACGAACCGGTCACGCAGCCCGATCAGACTGCTCAGGTGGGCCACGCCGATCGACGGCGTCTCGGGCGAAATTTTTTCAGTAGCGAGAGGGTCGCAGCCAATTCAGTATATTGGCCCTTTGGTGAAGCGAGCAGAACCGACCGAGGCTGACTTTATCAATATCGAACCCGGACAATCGATTTCGGTGCCCGTCGATCTGTCATTGTACTACGCCATCTATGAAGCAGGGATCTATGCGGTTACCTATGATACAGAGAGAGTGGGTCTGCTGGTTGGCCCTCAAGGTGCCCTGAGACGCGCCCAGGTTCTGAGCAACGCCGTCACGTTCAGGCTTCTATCCGGTCGAATTCCTCCGGAACGGGTACCGCTCTCGGCACCCAAATTCGACCAGTGTGACAGCTCTCAACAGGACGATATTGGCGCTGCGCTGGCGGAAGCAAACAACATAGCCTCGGCTGCCCTGCAGGTTTTGCAGGGCACGCCTTCTGCCCAGCAACCGAATTCCCAACGATATCTGACATGGTTTGGGGCGCATACCGTAGGACTGTACGCGAAGGCCACTGGAAATTTCTCGAAGATTGCGGATGCTCTTGCAAACAAAGCAATATCGTTTGGATGTCACGGCAGCGTCTGCGGACCGGGAGTTTATGCGTATGTGTTCCGTGGTCAACCTTATAATATCTTTGTTTGTCAAAAGTTCTGGTCAGCCGCTCTGAAAGGAACGGATTCAAGATCTGGAACGATTGTACACGAAATTAGTCACTTTGAGGTCGTCGTCTTCACAGACGACTATTCCTCTGGTGGTCAAAATACCGCCAAGCTACTCGCGGTTGAAAACCCCCCGCAAGCCACAGAAAATGCCGATAGTCATGAATACTTTGCGGAGAACAACCCGGATCTTCCGATGTGAGGGACACCCAGGCAACTGATCCAGCGTGGATACGGGTGCCGTATTGCCATCAGAAACGAGAAAAGATCACCGAGGGCCGGACACATTGCGATCGCATGGTGAATGTCCGCTATCGCTCCCGCACACCGAAAGCGGTCCGGTCGCTCTCGGCCAAAATGCGACATTCAACTTTCGTCTCGTCCTGTCAGGATTTGGCAAGCCGCCCGCCGGCTGGCTCCGAAATGTAGGATCGAAGTCCTGGCGCGCATGCTAATGCGGACAACACGAACTGGACCGGTTTGGCAGTGATCCACTGCGCGCGCCAAACCCCGGCCGATTCACGGCGCAGCCGTAAACCCGCACTGCTTCTGTTCCATCTCGATCTGCTTCGTGATGCGGATGGCGTTCTGGGCGTAGGCTTCCGTTACCGAGCCGCTGTTGACGGTCTTGTCCTTCAGCGGGCTGACCGCTGCGCAGAGGTGGAAGACATGCTCGGTGTCGGACTTGGTGGCGCCGTTTTCCGGCGCGATCCAGTAGACGATATCCTGGCCATTGGGGTGCGCCGCGTCCTTCGTCGCCGCGGCCACCGTGGTGGAGTCGGTGGCGATCGCCTGCGCCTGGGCGGCGACCTCGGGCGAACAGGCCGTGGTCGGCTGCCCCGCCTTGATCTGTTCCGCGCAGGTGTTCATGTCCTGCGTGTACTGCTCGACCGATGGCGGCTGGTAGCTGACCCCGATCAGCGTCGCCAGCACGGCCAGCACGGCGCCGATGCCGCCGGCCACCTTCTTGCTCTTCGGGTCCATGTTCTTGTCGTTGAGGATCAAGACAACCAGCGGCAGGAAGGCAATCAGGGTGATGATCGCGCCGAGCTGGTTCTGGACGAAGAACCGGAATGTGTCGGATTCGCGGGCCGGGTCCTTCCGGTTGGCCGCCTTCCAGAGCAGGCTGCCGGCGATGGCGAAGATCGCGATGCCGACCAGAATGCCGATCAGCAGCGGCAGGTTGCCCTGGTCGAACTTGTGCTTGTAGAGCAGTACGATCCCGGCGATCTCGCCGCCAATGGCGATGACCCACGACAGCACGGCGAACAGGCGCAGCCGCGTGGCCCCGGACTTCTGGCCCTGCGTTGCCTGCCAGTCCTTGGTAACGTCTACGGTCGGCTTGTTGTCGGTCATGACCAGATCCCCCGGTATCGACACTTTTGCTGGGCGGCGTCAAAGGCGCCCGGCGCAGCGTCATTGATCGAACGTCGCCTGCCTCGGCGCGAAAGCGCCACGGCAGACCCCATCCTTATTGCGCATGATGGGATTCGTCCATAGCCGAGGGGGCGGACGACGATGCCGGCGATGGCGCGGAGGAGGGCAGGGCAATCGCATAAGGCGGCGCCAGCGAATACCCCCACCCTTGATCCCTCCCCACAAGGGGAAGGGAGACTTGGTAGGCGCCGATCGCCGCAAATCGCCTGGGTTCCACGCCAGAAAGGGTGGCTTGCGGCAGCGTTCCCTCCCCCTTGTGGGGAGGGTTAGGGTGGGGGTCCTCTTCGTAAGAACTCATATGTGATCGCCTTGCGCCGACGAAGGGAAGGTGGGTCGCCGAACCCGAGGGAGCGCCATATGCGATCGCCCTGCCATAGGTCGGATCACGCCACCGCGGGAACGCAACTAATTTGTTTACAAATGTTTCTGGGCGGCATCGGTTTGTGAAGCGCTTCACCGTTGCCGCGCAATCGATCGGTTACAGAGGCGGCGCAAGAGCGGGCCTGAGGCAGCGCTCTGCTGCTGCATGGAGGTAACCGATGTTTGAAAGTCTCAGCAGAATTCGTGCTGCCCTGGCGCGCGCCAGCAAGCACAGGAAGACCGTGCGCGCACTGAACGCGCTGCCGACGGAGATCCAGAAGGACATTGGCTGGACGGAGTCGAGGTCGATCGATGAGATAAGGCTGCCGTTCTAGCGCCGCATCCAGCGTCGCTAATATATCGCTCGCCATCGATTGTTCGGAAGCGTACAGTATAGCATCGTCGGCCACATCAATGGGCGCTGACGCTTGGGAGCGACCATCGCACTCCTGCCCCGACAGGAGGCATTGGAGCCATGGCGGAGCAACCGAGACAGTCCGGTCTGAGCGCCGAGGCGCTCGCGGCCTTGGCGCGGGAAACCGGGGCCTCCGAGCAGCAGATACAAGAGATCGCATCGCTGATCGGCAACGATCGCTCGTCCATCGTGCGCGAAGCGCGCATGGTTGCGGCTGACCGCCCGAAGCGCTGATCCAGGAAAAGCTGCTGGATTGATCCATGGGGCGTCGCCCCTGATTTGTCGGTTTTGTACGAAGTACAATGGCTGAATCCGAGTCAGCTATCGTCCAATGACCGTTTGCATTTGGGCAGGGCGCCGACGGCTGGGAGATGACATGTGCTCTTGCCCTTGACGGGAGAGAGCGATGGACCAGTCGGTCAGCAAGGAGAAAAGCGGCCTCTTGCGCCGCATGAACCCGGCCGACTTCGCACTGCTTGCGCCGCATTTGCACCATCGTGTGCTCGATCTCAAAGCCCCGCTCGAAATGGCGGGCGAGCCGGTCGCCTCGGTCTGCTTCCTGGAAAGCGGCCTGGCCTCGGTGGTGGCGAGGAACCGGCCGGGGCTCGACACCGAGGTCGGCATCATCGGCCACGAAGGCATGTCGGGCTCCGCTTTGGTGATGGGCGCCGACTGGGCGCCCCATGATTGCTACATGCAGATGCCGGGCGAGGCGGTGTGCATCGATTCCGAGCCGTTCAAGGCAGCGTTGCAGAAAAGCCCGACGCTTCGCGCCTTCCTGCTGCGCTATGCCCACTACCTGCACGGCCAGACCAAATCCACGGCGCTGAGCAATGCCCGCGCCAAGCTCGAGGATCGGCTGGCCCGATGGCTCCTGATGTGTGACGACAGGGTGGTCGGCCACCAGATCCAGATCACGCATGAGTTCCTGTCCGTCATGCTCGGCGTCAGGCGTCCCGGCGTCACCATCGGCCTGCAGATCCTGGAAGGGCGCGGCCTGATCCGGTCGCGGCGCGGCGAGATCGTCATTCGCGACCGGGATGGCCTGATCGCCGTCGCCGACGGTTTCTACGGCCAGGCCGAGGCCGAATACGAACGCCTGCTGGGCTGAGCCTGGCACGGGCTGGAAATGGCCGACGCGAATGCCGGTGAAAGCATGTTGCCAGAGCCGCGCCGGCCATTTGCGGCCATCTGGGGAGAGGCCGCCCGGCAAATCTAGCATCGGCGCAAAAGCGGGCAACGAACCGCAATCGCTTGGTAAAAACCGTACAATCGAATTGTGTTGAACCTTGGTTCGGCAAGAGTATGAATCTGCTGTCGTCGACCATGTATATGGGGCGCTGGCGCCTGAGGCTTCGACAGGCTCGCGCACCCGATGTGAACGGGGAAAACCGAAATGGCAGAACTGCTTTTCGATGTAACCGCCTTCGATTGCGCCATCCTGCGCGCCGCCTTCATCAAATCGGTGATGGAAGACAATGTCCCGGAAAAGCGGTGGCGCGCGCTCGCCGCTTCCCTGGTTCGCGACCTGACCGACCACGAAGACGTCGAGCCGGATCTGCTCGGCTGGATCACGCGCAAGTAGCAATATTCTGACGGTCCGGCGGCTACCCCAGCCACCACCACAGCGCCGCGATCGCCGCAAGCACCGCCGCCACCGACAGCCCCAGCATGATGTAGCTGCCCTTGATGATGTCTCGGATGATCTTCTTCACGCTTTCGCGGTCGTTGAGGTTGGGGAAGGGCTCGTTGGGCAGCGCCACGCCGAGGAAGCCGCAGAGCGGCGCCCAGCCATCGCTGACCTTGAACACCAGAAGCTTCTCCGGCGGCACGGCCGCTATCACCTCCTCGGTGTAGGCGTTGTAGCGCGCCACCGCCTTGGCGCGGTCGTCCATCACGCCGGCAAGCGTGCGGCCCCAGATCAGCCTGTGCGACATGTCGCCGAATTTGCGGCCGAACGGCGTCAGCCATTCCAGCACCTTGAACTGCCACAATGTCTCGGTGAAGTGGATGGTGTCGATGGTGCTGTCGTACCAGGCCTCGGCGCCGCGCGGATGCAGCGTCAAAAGCACCTTGGCGTCGGGATAGGCGGCCATCAATTCGCGCCACACGCAGCATCCCGGATTGTCGACCGTCGCCTTGTAGTTGGCAAAGACTTTGGTCCAGTCGTGCTGGGTGCCGGGCGGGCTGTTGGCCACCTTGCGCCAGAAGTCGAGATGGCCCTTGTTGGCCTTGTTGAGGATGACTTCCTGCATGTGATAGCTGGGAAGGCCCAGCCTGTTCAGCGCGGCAAAGGTCGACCATGTGCCGGTGCGGCCGAATCCGGCACCGATGAGCTCAAGCGTCATTTTAACCCCCCTTGTTGAGACCGCTTTTCTTTTTATGCCGGTCCGCTCGGAATGAGGTTGCATCCGCGCCCCTCGGCGCGCAACAATTTTCCCTGTGCAGGGCAGAAATGTGTTTGCTTTTTCGTCTGGGCCACGCGGAATGAGGGTCTGGCTATTCCAGCGGGTGGGGGAGCCTGATAATAGGTCAGCCAGATTGACCTAATTCGCATGGCCGGAACGGTCATGCTGGACCAGATGCCGTATCCCGGGAGGTGGGCTCGTGAGTTTGATGGACCTGTTGGCGTCGCGCGCCTCGCGCATGAAGGCGTCGGAAATCCGCGAGCTGCTCAAACTGCTCGACCAGCCCGACATCATCTCCTTCGCCGGCGGCATCCCCGATCCGGCTTTGTTTCCGGCGCAGGCGATCGCCGATGCTTACGCCTCGGTGCTGGGCGGCGCGGAGGCGAGCGCAGCACTTCAGTATCAGGTCTCCGAAGGCTATCTGCCGCTCAGAAAATGGCTGGCCGGCCAGATGGGCAAGCTTGGCATTGCCTGCGACGAGCACAACATCTTCATCACCTCCGGCTCGCAGCAGGCGCTGGATTATCTGGGCAAGCTGTTCCTGTCGCCCGGCGACACAGCGCTCGTGACGTGGCCGACCTATCTCGGCGCGCTCCAGGCCTTCAACGCCTATGAGCCGCGCTACGACCGCCTGACGCCGGATGGCGGCAACATGACGCCGGCCGCCTACCAGGCGGCGGCTGCTGCCCCCTCTACTTTTGCAAAAGAGGGCGGCAAGGTGAAATTCGCCTATCTGGTGCCCGATTTCGCCAACCCGACCGGCGAGACGCTGAACCGCCAGCAGCGCGAGGCGGTGCTCGACCTCGCCGGCGAGCTCGACATTGCCGTCATCGAGGACGCCGCCTATCGCGCGCTGCGCTATGACGGCGAGGGCCAGCCGCCGATCCTGGCGCTCGACTGCGAACGCTCCGGCGGCATCGAAAACGCCCGCACGCTCTATTGCGGCTCGTTCTCAAAGATTCTGTCACCGGGCATGCGCGTCGGCTGGGTCTGCGCGCCGCGCCGCGTCGTCGAGCGACTGGTGCTGATGAAGCAGGCGTCGGACCTGCACAGCCCGTCGATCAACCAGCTGGTGATGCACCGGGTCTCCGAGGCCGTGTATGACGGCCAGGTGGAAAAGCTGATCGGCGCCTATCGCCAGCGCCGCGACGGCTTGCTTGCGGCACTCGAAGCGGAAATGCCGGATGGCGTCAGCTGGAGCCGACCGGAAGGCGGCATGTTCGTTTGGCTGACGCTGCCCGAAGGTGCGGACGCCACGGCACTGCTCGCCCGCTCGGTCAAGGAAGCCCGCGTCGCCTTCGTGCCGGGCAACGCATTCTACGCCGACGGTTCGGGCCGCAACACGATGCGGATGAGCTTTACGCTGGCTGATGAACGCGCGGTGGGTGAAGGCGTGCCGAGGCTGGCGAAATTGATGAAGGGCTAGGCGCCCTACCTCCCCCTTGTGGGGAGGTCNACCCCCACCCCGATCCGCTTTGCGGATCGACCCTCCCCACAAGGGGGAGGGTAAAAAAGTCACTCCGCCACCACCAATTTATCCTGCGTCTTCGTCTCGAAATCGCTGGCGTCGTGGCGCTCGTGCAGTTGCATGGCGGGGTCGCCGAAGGCGCGGTTGACCATGCGGCCGCGTTGCACGGTCGGGCGGGCGTCGATCGCCTTGGCCCAGCGTTGTACGTGCTCGTAGTCCTGCACCGACAGGAACTCGGCGGAATCATTGTACATGCGGCCGAGCGCCAGGCCGCCATACCAGGGCCATACCGCCATGTCGGCGATCGAATAGAAGGCGCCGCCGAGATATTCGGTCTCTGCCAGCCGCCGGTCGAGCACGTCGAGCTGGCGCTTGGTCTCCATGGCGAAGCGGTCGATGGCGTATTCGAACTTTTCCGGCGCATAGGCGTAGAAATGGCCGAAGCCGCCGCCGAGATAGGGCGCCGAACCCATCTGCCAGAACAGCCACGACAAGGTTTCCGCGCGCGCCGGCTGTTCGGTCGGCAGGAACTCGCCGAACTTTTCCGCGAGATAAAGCAGGATCGAACCGGACTCGAAGACGCGGACAGGCGTCTTGCCGCTGCGGTCGAGCAGCGCCGGGATCTTGGAGTTGGGGTTGACCTCGACAAACCCCGAGCCGAACTGGTCGCCATCGTTGATGCGGATCAGCCAGGCGTCGTATTCGGCGCCCTTGTGGCCGAGCGCCAGAAGCTCCTCCAGCATGACAGTCACTTTGACCCCATTCGGCGTCGCCAGCGAATAGAGCTGCAGCGGATGCTTGCCGACCGGCAGCACCTTGTCATGCGTCGGACCGGCAATAGGCCGGTTGATGCTGGCGAACGTGCCGCCATTGGCTTTCTTCCAGCTCCAGACTTTCGGCGGGGTGTATTCGGTCATGCGGGAAATTCCTTGGGTTTGGCGGGGCGAAAACGACTTGCGCGAGGGCGCGAGACTGATGGCGGAAAAGTCGGCGGAACCTAGATACGGGAACACATAGGTGCAATTCAGAAAGGTTCAACTTGTGTTGAACTATTATCGATGTCGGCGCCGCCCCTCATCGCCCTGCCGGGCACTTCTCCCCGTATAGTGACGGGGAGAAGGACGCTGTCGCCTACTGATTTCCCCAATTGCCAGCGTTGCCAAGAGCGCCGATGTTGCGGCCATCTCCCTTCTCCCCGTCACTATACGGGGAGAAGGTGCCGGCAGGCGGATGAGGGGCAGCGCCAGCCTCTGAAATGATTGCCTTGTTGCCTAAGCCCTTGCGCCCTGTGCAGCGCGGCATACCTATAGAGGATACTGCCCACGCATATCTGCCAGGATGACCGCATGCCGATCGATCCCGTTTCCCCGCTCTTGCGCTCCGTCGTTGGCGTGCGCGCCATGGTTCCCGACGATGCCTTCACGGCCAATGCCCTGGGCACGCGCCGGGAAGGCAGCGGCGTCGTCATCCGCGGCGACGGGCTGGTGCTCACCATCGGCTATCTCATCACCGAGGCCGAGGAGGTCTGGCTGACCGACCAGGACGGCCGCGTCGTGCCGGCGCATGCGCTGGCCTATGACCAGGAGACAGGCTTCGGCCTAGTGCAGGCGCTGGCGCCGCTCGGCCTGCCGGCGGTGGCGCTGGGTGACGCCTCGAAGGCGAAGATCGGCGACCCCGTGGTGTTTGCCGACGGCACCGGCCGCTCGGTCAAGGCACACATCGTCACCAAGCAGGAATTCGCCGGCTATTGGGAATATCTGCTCGACGAGGCGATCTTCATTGCCCCGGCGCATCCGTCCTGGGGCGGCGCGGCGCTCATCGGCCAGGATGGCAGCCTGCTCGGCATCGGTTCGCTGCTTTTGCAGATGAGCCGCAACGGCGAGGTCGCCGACATCAACATGGTCGTGCCGATCAACCTTCTGACCCCGATCCTCGACGATCTCCTGACGCGCGGCCAGGTGGCGAAGCCGCCGCGCCCATGGCTCGGCGCCTTCTCGGCCGAGTCGAACGGTGCGGTCGTGGTGATGAGCGTCGCCGAAGGCGGCCCCGCCGCCAAGGCCGGCCTGCGCCAGGGCGACATCATCTCCGACGTGCGCGATGGCGAGGTCGACGGTCTCGCCGATTTCTACCGCAAGCTATGGCAGAATCCGGCGGGTTCGGAGATTCCTCTCAGGGTCGTGCGTGACGGTCGTGAGACTTGGCTGCGAGTGAAATCCGCCGACCGAAACAGCTTTTTGAAGAAACCGCATCTGCAGTGAAGCCAATCTCCCCCCAAGTGGGGGAGATGCCCGGCAGGGCAGAGGGGGGCGCGAAGGATCGCGACCTCTCAATCTATATTTTCTGACAAGAATCGCGGGATAAACGTGGCTGACACTGGCCGG
Organism: Mesorhizobium sp. LNJC391B00; assembly: GCF_000502535.1. Taxonomy (NCBI): domain Bacteria; kingdom Pseudomonadati; phylum Pseudomonadota; class Alphaproteobacteria; order Hyphomicrobiales; family Phyllobacteriaceae; genus Mesorhizobium; species Mesorhizobium sp. LNJC391B00. Next base: position 366,862 of record NZ_AYWI01000006.1, on the reverse strand, counting down.
TGCGTTGGCGGGACAGCGGCCCCCCTGCCGGCCATCTCCCCCACGAGGGGGGAGATTGGCTGCCCCCTCAATCCCCGCATACCCTAAAAGGCGTCCCCGTGTCCCACTCCGCGAAGGGCACGACCTGGCCTTCGACAGACACGATACTGTTCACCTTGCTGTCATCATCCTGCGTCTGCATACTTTTGCCCTTGCCGGTCAGCACGTCGTAGTCGCAGCTGCTGTAGACGACAACGGACTGGTATTTGTAATGGTCATAGGCAACGCCGGCGACGACGAAGGCCTCGTTGCGCCAGGCGATGGTCAGCGTCATGTCGGTCCGCTCGCCGGGGCCGATCAGCCCCGGCAGATAGATCTTGATCGAGCCGTTGGGCAGCAAGGTCAACTCCGGTTCGATGCCGGAGCCCTCATAATGCGGCTGGTCGTAGTCGTTCCATTCGCCGTAGACCTGCTCATGCACGACGCCGGCGGGTTTCAGAAAATTGTACTTTTTGTCCCTCAGGAAGAAATGCATGTCCATGGTATCGTCTTCGGGCTCGGTCTCGACGATCATCGCCAGATCGGCGGCGCCGTCCCCATTGAAGTCGCCGGTCAGCGCGGTGATGATCTTCTGGGTTTCGATGGGTTCGGCGAGCGCCGAGGCCGGCAGCAGAAGGATGAGGCCGAGTAACATCGATCGCATGGCATTTCCCCCGAATTGCAGTCTGCCTTGCCCGGCTCGACCAGCCGGGAAACTGCCATGAGCGCCGGCTTGGGCGCAAGCCGGCTCGCAATAGGCTAGGGGGTATCGACGCCGCTGACGGAAACTGGCATCGACAGCCGATACAGCCGGCCCGGCAACAACGAGGTGATGATGGCGCCGTTCAAGGTCGATCCCGACAAGGTTCATGAATTCCCCGATCCCGACAGTTTTTACGCCTGGCTGCGCGAAAATCATGCCGGCGAGAGCGAGGTCTGGATCAAGGTCCACAAGGTCGGCTCGGGCCTCGCCTCGATCACGCCGAAGCAGGCCATCGACGTGGCGCTGTGCTTCGGCTGGATCGACGCCATACGCAAGCCGCTCGACGACAAGAGCTTTCTGCAGCGCTACACGCCGCGCGGCAAGAAGAGCATCTGGAGCAAGATCAACATCGACAATGTCGCCCGCCTGGTCGAGGAGGGCCGCATGACCGAACACGGGCTGAAACAGGTCGAGGCGGCCAAGGCCGACGGCCGCTGGGACCGCGCCTATGCCTCAGGCAAGGACATGAAGATCCCTGACGATCTGCAGGCCGCCATCGACGCCGAGCCGAAGGCGAAGGAGATGCTGGCAAAGCTTTCCGCCCAGAACCGGTTCGCGCTGGCGTTTCGAACGCACAACATGAAGACGGAGGCGGGGCGCAGGAAGAAGATCGAGGCTTTTGTCGAGATGCTGAAGCGCGGCGAGCCGATCTATCCGCAGAAGCGGTGAGGCGACGGCAAGCGGCTGCCATGGGCGCGCGCAGCTAAAAACCCGCGTGTGAGGTTCTGGCCTCCCTTTCTTGGACATAACCTATTGTTTTTAGGGTATTTTCCACTCGGCGTGTGGGTGATAGCTGCGATAGTGGAAAAAACATAGCAACATATTGTTAATTAAGAGTTTTCCACTATGTTAACTTGATCTTGGCTTAAGAGTGGAAAACGATGCTGAGAGAGTTGACCGGCGAGCAGCGGCGCCAACTCATAGATACGCAACAGGTCTACGAGGCCTGGCAGCGTGCTGATGACCAGCGCCAAAGGCGCTTTGCAGGCAGCATGCGCTGGGTTGAGCGCAGCGGTGCTGAATACCTGCTGCGGAAGGTCCGGCAGGTCGAGAATTCACTCGGGCCGAAAAGCAGCCAGACGGAGAAGGCGTTCGCTGCGTTTTCCGAGGGCAGGGTGCAGAACAAGGATCTGCTGGCAGGTCTGGCCGATCGCCTGAACGGCCTGGCGAAAGTCAATGTGGCAATGGGGTTGGGCAGGGTACCGGCCATCGCCGCACGGATATTGCGGCGGTGCGCCGAAACAGACCTGCTGGGCAAGCAGTTGCTGGTCGTCGGCACGAATGCGCTGTTCGCTTACGAGGCTCTGGCGGGCGTCCAGATCACCAGCGGTCTCACGGCAACCGGCGACATCGACCTGCTCTTCGATTCCCGACGCCGCATCAGCTTCGTGACCGGCGAGAGGGTAAGCCAGTCCGGCCTGATAGGCGTGTTGCGTAAAGTGGACAGGTCCTTCAAGCCGCTCCAGCCCCGGGCCTTCAGGGCAGCGAACCGTGATGGCTATCTGGTCGACGTGATCCGTCCGCAGGCAAGACATGTCCTCAAGAACAACGCCATTACCTCGATTACACAGCTTGCCGACGACCTCGACAGCGCACCCATGGAGGGGCTGCAATGGCTCATCAACGCCCCGAAGGTGGAGGCTGTGGCGATCGATGAGCGTGGCTATCCCGTAAGCATGCCGACGGTCGACCCTCGAATGTTCGCTCTGCACAAGGCTTGGCTGGCCACGCTGCCTGATCGGTCTGCGGTCAAGGCAATGAGAGATCGTGAACAGGCGGAAGCGGCTGCACGCATTGCCACCGCCTATCTTGCCCTTCCGCTGGACAGCGAACATCTCAAAAGGCCTCCGGCGGCATTGCGAGACGCCGCGGCCGCAACGCTGTCCCTTCCTGGCCCGAGCGGCTTTTCCGAAGACCTTCCAATTGAGCCGGACTGGTAGCGCCCACACGCCATGCTACGAAAATAGCATTCTCCCCTTGCGAAATGTGATGCTACGGTTCCCGGCGCACCCAGGGCGGAGGGGTTGCCAAGAGGAGAAGTGGCGGGCGCTGGCCCGGATTTCAGCGAGAACCGGACGGAGCTGTTGAACCATTGCAAGGCCGCCGCGTTTTCCAGCGTCGGCCACAAGGGAGGAACCACCTGTGAAAGCATCCTATCTCGTCTCAGCCGCGCTGCTTGCGGCGACTGCGATGCCGGCGGCGGCCGGCGAAATTTCCGACGGCAAGGTCAAGATCGGCATCCTCAACGACCAGTCGGGCGTCTATGCCGATTTCGGCGGCAAATGGTCGGTCGAGGCCGCCAGGATGGCGGTCGAGGATTTTGGCGGCAAGGTGCAGGGCGCGCCAATCGAGATCGTCAACGCCGATCACCAGAACAAGCCCGACATTGCCTCCAACATTGCGCGCCAGTGGTACGACACCGAGCAGGTCGACGCGATCATGGAACTGACGACATCCTCGGTGGCGCTCGCCGTCCAGGGGTTGTCCAAGGAAAAGAAGAAGATCGACATCGTTACCGGAGCGGCATCGGCCGACCTGACCGGCAAGCAATGCTCGCCCTACGGTTTCCACTGGGCTTACGATACCCACTCGCAGGCGGTCGGCACCGGCGGCGCGCTTGTGCAGCAGGGCGGCGACAGCTGGTATTTCATCACCGTCGACTATGCCTTCGGCTATTCGCTGAAGGAGCAGACCTCAAAGGTTGTTGAGGCAAGCGGCGGCAAAGTGCTGGGCGAGGTGCGTTACCCCTTGGGATCGACGGATTATTCCTCCTTCCTGCTGCAGGCGCAGTCCTCCGGCGCCAAGGTTGTCGGCCTTGCCAATGCCGGCCTCGACACCTCCAATACCATCAAGCAGGCGGCCGAGTTCGGCATCGTCGCCGGCGGCCAGCGGCTGGCAGCACTTCTGTTCACGCTTGCCGAGGTGCACGGCCTCGGCCTGCAGGCGGCGCAGGGCGTGGTGCTCACCGAAGGGTTTTACTGGGACCGCGACGACAAGAGCCGCGACTTCGCCGGGCGCTTCTTCAAGCGCACCAACCGCATGCCCAACATGATCCAGGCCGGCACCTATTCGGCGGTGCTGCAATATCTCAAGGCCATCGACAAGGCGGGCACCGACGAGACCGAGGCGGTCGCCAAGCAACTCCATGAAATGCCCGTCGACGACATCATCAACGCCAACGGCAAGGTACAGGCCGACGGCTCGATGGTGCACGACATGTATCTCTACCAGGTCAAGAAGCCCGAGGAGAGCAAGAAGGACTGGGATTACTACACCTACCTTGCGACCATTCCGGGCGACAAGGCCTTCATCAAGGCTGAAGACAGCGGCTGCCCGCTCGTCACCAAGTGACGCTGGCGCAAGCCGTGGCCGTCCAGCCGGACGGTGCCGAAATCAAGCCGCGGGTGGTGCTCTCCGCCCGCGGCCTGCGGCGCGACTTTGCCGGTTTCGTCGCCGTCAACAATGTCGACCTCGACGTCCATCACGGCCAGATCCATGCACTGATCGGCCCGAACGGCGCCGGCAAGACGACGATCTTCAACCTCTTGACCAAGTTCCTGCAGCCGAGCAGCGGCAGGATCGAACTGTTGGGCAACGACATCACCCGCACCGCGCCGGCCAGGGTGGCGCGCATGGGTCTCGTCCGCTCGTTCCAGATATCGGCGATCTTTCCGCATCNCGCGTCGCCTTGCAGCGGCCGAGCGGGCTCGGCTTCCAGTTCTGGCGCTCGCTGGCCGCGCTTGACCAACTGACTCCACGGGCGCGCGAACTGCTTGCCGTCGTCGGTCTCGACGATGTCGCGCATCGTCCGGCCGGCGATCTCTCCTATGGCAGGAAGCGCGTGCTCGAGATCGCCACCACGCTGGCGCTCGACCCGAAAGTGCTGCTGCTTGACGAGCCGATGGCCGGCATGGGGCACGAGGATGTCGGCGTCATTTCCGGCATCATCCGCTCGCTGGCAACGGACCGCGCCGTGCTGATGGTCGAGCACAATCTCACCGTCGTCGCCGACCTTTGCGACTGGATCACCGTCATGCAGCGCGGCCAGGTGCTCGCCGCCGGCGATTACGCAACGGTGAGCAAGGACGAGCGCGTCAGGATCGCTTACATGGGGACCGAGCAGGGGGACCGAGCATGAGTGAGCCGATGCTTGCCGTGCGCGATCTCCACGTCTGGTATGGCGAGGGCCATGCGCTGCATGGCGTCAACCTCGACGTCTTTCGCGGTGAGACGGTAACGCTGCTCGGCCGCAACGGTGTCGGCAAGACCACAACGCTGCGCGCAATCATGGGGCTGGTCCGAAAGCGCAGCGGCAGCATCACCTTCGACGGCAGCGACCTGATGCGCTTGCCGCTGCACCGCGTCGCTCATAAGGGCCTGGGCTTCGTGCCGGAGGAACGCGGCATCTTCGCCACGCTGACGGTCGACGAGAACCTGATCCTGCCGCCGGTGGTGGCCAAGGGCGGCATGAGCGTCGAGGAGATTTTCGACCTCTTCCCCAACCTCAAGGAGCGCCGCAACAGCCCCGGCACCAAACTCTCCGGCGGCGAACAGCAGATGCTGGCCATCGCCCGCATCCTGCGGACGGGCGTGCAGCTGCTGCTGCTCGACGAGCCGACCGAAGGCCTGGCGCCGGTCATCGTCCAGCGCATCGGCGAACTGCTGGCGACCTTGAAAAAGCGCGGCATGACCATCCTGCTCGTCGAGCAGAATTTCCGCTTCGCCGCCCGCATCGCCGACCGCTTCTACCTGATGGAGCACGGCAAGGTGGTGGAGGGTTTTGCCGTAAGCGAGCTTGCCGCTCACACGCAACAGCTGCACGAGGTGTTGGGGGTATGATGACGACAGCCCACGGCAGTACCCCCACCCCGCTGCTGCGCAGCGACCCTCCCCACAAGGGGGAGGGCCACCGCCCTACCTCCCCCTTGTGGGGAGGTCGGACCGAAGGTCCGGGTGGGGGTACGTGCCGCACAGATGCATCCCGCTTGCAACACCCTCGGTGACGGCGCCATGACCATGATCTTCGGCATCCCCGTCCAGGCCTTGCTCGGCCAGATGCTGGTCGGGCTGATCAACGGCTCCTTCTACGCCATGCTGAGCCTCGGCCTGGCCGTCATCTTCGGCCTGCTGCGGATCATCAATTTCGCCCATGGCGCACTCTATATGCTCGGCGCCTTCATCGGTTACCTGCTGCTCGTCCATCTCGGCATCGGCTACTGGCCGGCGCTGCTCCTGGTTCCGCTCATCGTCGGCGTCTTCGGCATGGCGGTCGAGCGCGTGGCGCTGTCGCGGCTCTACCGCCTGGATCCGCTCTACGGGCTGCTGTTCACCTTCGGACTGGCGCTGGTCATCGAAGGCGTGTTCCGTTTCTACTACGGCGTGTCGGGCAACCCTTATGCCGTTCCGGCGCAGCTTGCCGGCGGCACCAATCTCGGCTTCATGTTCCTGCCCAACTATCGCGGCTGGGTGGTGGTGGCCTCGCTCATTATCTGCATCGGCACCTGGCTCCTGATCGAAAAGACCAGGCTCGGCTCCTATCTGCGCGCCGCGACCGAAAATCCCGAGCTGGTGCAGGCCTTCGGCGTCAACGTGCCGCTGCTGCTGACGCTCACCTATGGGCTCGGCGCGGCGCTCGCCGGCCTTGCCGGTATTCTCGCCGCGCCCGTCTACCAGGTCAGTCCGCTGATGGGCTCCGATATCATCATCGTCGTCTTTGCCGTCGTCGTGGTCGGCGGCATGGGTTCGATCCTCGGGGCCATCGTCACCGGCTATATGCTTGGCCTCGCCGAGGGCCTGACCAAGGTGTTCTATCCCGAGGCGTCGAACCTCGTCGTCTTCGTCATCATGGCGGTCGTGCTGCTCCTGCGCCCCGCCGGCCTGTTCGGAAGGGACGCCTGAGATGAGCGAGGCAACCCTTCACCAACAGCGCACCGCCGCCTCCGTGCGGCTGGAGCGGGTATTGCTGGCATTGGCCATACTGGCGCTGATAGCCGCGCCCTTCTTCGTCTATCCGATCTTCCTGATGAAGATGCTGTGCTTCGCGCTGTTTGCCTGCGCCTTCAACCTGCTGCTCGGCTACACCGGGCTGTTGTCGTTCGGCCACGCCACCTTCTACGGCGCCGCCGCCTATTTCTGCGCCTACGCCGTCAAGGCATGGGGCTGGCCGCCCGAGGCCGGCATCCTGCTCGGCACCGCCGGAGCGGCCGTGCTCGGCCTGGTCATGGGCTTCCTCGCCATCCGCCGGCAAGGCATCTATTTCTCGATGATCACGCTGGCGCTGGCGCAGATGTTTTATTTCTTCTGTGTCCAGGCGCCGTTCACCGAAGGCGAGGACGGCATACAGGGCGTGCCGCGCGGGCATCTGTTCGGCATCGTCGATCTCAACGTCACGCTCAACATGTATTTCGTCGTGCTTGCCGTCTTCCTCATCGGCGTCTTCGCCGTCTGGCGCATCGTCAACTCGCCCTTCGGCATGATCCTGCGTTCGATCCGCGAGAACGAGAACCGCGCCATCTCGCTGGGCTATTCGGTCGGCCGCTACAAGCTCGCCGCCTTCGTCATGTCGGCAGCCCTTGCCGGGCTTGCCGGCGCGACCAAGGCGATCGTCTTCCAGTTCGCGACGCTGACCGACGTCACCTGGCAGATGTCGGGCGAGGTGATCCTGATGACGCTGCTCGGCGGCATCGGCACCATGGTCGGTCCTGTCGTCGGCGCCGGCCTCGTCGTCGGGCTGGAAAACACGCTCGCCACCTCCGGCTTCCCGGTGACCATCGCCACCGGCCTGATCTTCATGATCTGCGTGCTGGTCTTTCGCCGCGGCATCGTCGGCGAGATTTACGCGCGCTGGCTGGCGCCGGCCAACGGCGAGGCGGGCCGCGATCAATAGGTGATGGTCACCACCACCGTGTCGGTGTAGACGCCGGCCGAGGGCGTCGTCTGCGGCGGCACGCGGCCGTAGACGATGAGCGGTTGCGCCAAGCCGGTTCCGGTGCCGGCCACCGTGCTTCCCGGCGTTCCGGCGTCACCCCAGGGCTGCGAGCGCGCGGCGTCCTTGTAGAGGCCGTAGGTGACCCGCTCGCCGCCCTTCGACATCTTGCGATTGGTCGGCGTGCCGCCTGTCGTGCCGCCATTCAGGGAAACCGTATAGGCGGTCGACGGCGTGCAGGTGACCGAGACCTGGCCGGTGGCATCGGCATTGGCGTCGAGCACGCCCTTGGAGCCGAAATCGATGTTCTGGGTGGCGACCAGGCAGTTTGCCGCGACCGTGGCGTTGATGGTGAAGGTCGGACTGGCGCCCAAGTTGCCCGCGCCGGTGTTGCAGCTGCTGCTCAACAGGGTTGTCCGGGAGCGGAACTCGAGTTGCCCGCCCGAAAATGTCGACAGATAAGTGCCCGGCGGAACGGTCGCCTGGCCGCCGGGAACCCGGCCATAGAGCGTCAGGGTGTCGATTGAGTTGCCGAAGAGATTGGGGCTCAGCAGCAGCGGTGGCGGGCGCGAGGCATAGGCCCAGTTATAGGTGCCCCAGACAACGCTCATTGCGGGGTCCGAATAGAGTTGATAGTTGAGGCTGTTGACGCCGCTCGCCATCTGCCGGGCCGCCGCCGAGGTTGCACCGCCGGTGCCGGCGGCAATATGCGGACAGACCAGGACGGGCAGCAGCAATGGCAAACTGCCGCTGCAAGTCGCGGTGAAGGTGGCTGTCGATGTCGCCGCGGTGCCCGACAGCGTGTCGATGAGGCCGAAATTCAAACTGGTGACGGTGTAACTGCAGCTCTGCGCCCGGGCGAGCGACGGGAGCAGCACCAGCAGCAGGGCGATGATTACGGCGCGCAGCATTTTTCCTCCAGCTCTCATTGGCACACCACGTTCCCGATCACCACTTGCCGGCCGCGCGCCGCCTCGAAGGGAAACTCTGCCCGGCATGAACCGCCGTCCGCGCGCTCGACCTGCACTGAATTCTGCTTGCCGAGGCCCTTGATGTAGGCCTGCCCGTCATAGCCGACGACAAAGTCTTCAGTGCCGCCATCGACGCGTCCCGAGAGTCCGGCTTCGAGTGGCGTTCCGCTCGAGTCGACCAGCGTCACCAGCGCGGCCTGCGCCGCCTCAGACACGCCGAACTTCAGCACGACGCCGTTGCGGTCGGCTGGGACGACGGTCTCCTTGGTAGCCGGGACATCCGCGTCGACTGGTAGATTCTTCGGGTCGATGGAGACCGTGTTCAGCTCATAAGAGTTGAGCCCGGTGACCAGGATGCGGCCTTTGCTGTCGGTCCTGCCTACCGGCCGGTTCTGATGCAAGACCTCGACATCAGGCGTGCCGACATCGACGACGGCAAAGGCATCGTCGATGCGGTTGGTGGCGAACACCCCGCCGCCTGCGACCGCAATGGCGCCGTCCATCTGGCCGGTCACGCGAAAGTCCTTGTCGAATTGCTGGGCGCCGGCCTCGAAACGCGCAAACGGCGCGCGGTAGCTGACCGCTGCCGAACGATTGGGTACCTCGCCCTCCGAGGTGCGCAGCCGCCAGCCGATGCTGCCGTCCTCGGCCCGCTCCGATTTGGCGAGGTCGGCAGTGACATTGAGGCCGTCAGGGCCTTGCTCGACGCCTGTCGACGCCGAGATCTCGTCGTTGAACGGGATCGAAATCCCGGCGAACACGCCATAGCTGCTGTCGTCGTCGAGATCGGCGAAGGCGGTGGCATAGAGCGTGCTGCGCTTGAAGATCGCCTGGCTGTAGGACAGGCCGACGATCTGGCTGCTTTCGCCCTCGGCGCTCTTCAAATGCGTATAGGACAGGTTGAGGCTGGAGAAATCGATCGGCATCGGCACGCTGAGTGTCACCTGGTCGACCGCGCGCGGCACGCCGGCGCTGAAACGGGTGAAGTCGTCGGGGTCGAGAACCGGCTCCGCCGTCACCGAGGCGATGTCTTCATAGCCGCCAAAGGCCCGCTGCATGTGGGCGTTGATCGCCCAGCCGTCATAGCCGAATTCGACACTGGCATCGACCAGCGAGCCGGTGCGCCGGTCATGATGGCTGCCGGCGACCGCCAGCGAAGCTGCGCCATATGCCCCGAGCGGGAAGGCAGCACCTATGCCGCCATTGATCAGATCGGCGCCGCCCTCGGCATGGGCTTCCAATGTCAGCCGGTCGGTCACGCCGTAACGCGCGCTGGCGACCCCCATGACGCGGCCGTCATAATCGTCGGAGGAGATGCCGAAATTGCGCCGCGCCATCCCTGCCTCGACGGAAAAGTCGAGCAGTCCCTGGCGCAGCAGCATGCTGGAGGCATAGAACGGCAAGGTGGCCGTGGTCTCGCGGCCGAGGCTGTCGCGCAGCACCACCTGCGCCTGTCCGGCGCCCGTGAACACCGGCAGATTGGTGACCTGGAACGGCCCGGGCTGGATGTCGCCGGAATAGGTGCGCACGTTCTGCGTATAGACCTCGAGCGTCGACGGCACCGCCGCCGTGCCGCCGAAGGAGGGCAGAGGTAGCGTCACCAGGTCCGATCGCAGGTGGAAGTTGCGTTGCGCCTGGATGCCGCCGAGATAGATCGGACGCGTCCACGACAATCCACCGGAGATGAAGTCGCCGGCGCGGTAGGTCATCAGCCGGTCGGGGTCGGAATAGTTCCATGTCGTGTTGAGCCGCGTGAAGCCGCCCAGCCTGCCGTCGGAATAGCCGGCGATGAAGGATTGGCTGAGCGTTCCATAGGGGCTGAACACGCGCGCATCGAAGCCGCCGGAAACGCCTTGGAACAGCTCGACGTCCTTGTCGAACAATGTGTTGGAGCTGGCAAACAGCGAATAGTTGAGAACCGCGCCCAAGCCCGATTGCGGCGCCGGCCGGTCCTGCAAGCGCAAGCCGAGATCCACCATGCGCGCCTCGCGGCTGTCATTGGCGGCGGTGACGTAGAGGCGCTGGGCTACCTCATCGATCCGAAACGAAACGTCGGCCAACTGGTCGAGCCTGACCAGGCCGCCGGCGTCGGCTATGTCCTCCGGCGGTTTCAGGCCGACCTCCTTCAGCTCTTGGGGCGCCGCCGCCAGCCCACCATCCGGCATCTCGATAAAATTGCCGACCAGCTTGGTCGAAACGTCGTTGATGAACACCTCGAGATAGAGGCTGCGGCCCGCTGGCAAAACGGAAGCCGGCTGTTCGAGGTTCGTCACGGCCGGAAATTCCTGCGAACGCACCGCCAAGCAAGGTGTGAAAGTCGCAACCGCGACGATGACAGCGACGCTACTTGCCCTTGACGGCAACGTTGGCATCGAAGGGTCCAAGATCGCTCTGTGCCTTCAAAAGCACGGAGCCCGCTGACAGTGATTTGCCGCTGCCGATCGGCCACTGCATGGTCGCGCCGCCCAGGACATAACCGACGAGCCCGTTTCGGTTGCCGAGCTTTTTGCCGTTCTGGGTCAGGGATAGGTTGGACAAGCGGAGACGACTTTCACCGGTATTGCTGGCTGTCAGCACAAGACTGCCGCCCTTGCGCGAAACACTCCAGGCGACTGCCGGCGCGGCCGCATCGGCGTCGCGGAAAAACACCGGCACGGAGTAGCGCAGCGCGAGCGCGACCGTACCGGCCTTCTTGCGCGACGGGTCGGGTAACTCGTCGACGATGACGCGGTAGCTTTCCTCGGCCCGCACCGGCGCCTTGCTGACGCGCACGACGCGAACCACGTATTGGGCATTGGGTCCGAGTTTGGTCGATGGCGGGCTGGCGACGACGTCGGTAGTCGGCGTCAGCGTCTCGATCCCGCCAGCCTGGCTCCAGGCGAAGACGCGTATCTGCACATTGATCGGCCGCTTGGGGTCATCGTTGCTGAGGTTGAGAACCGCCGAGGCGTCGGGCGAGATCAGCTCGAGACCTGTCGGCGCCACCCTGAGCGAAGCGGCTTGTGAGAGACCGGCGCACAGCAACAGAACAGCCGTGGCTCCGATGCGTGAAAGCATGGATCGCATGATCGTCCTCGTGTTGGTATCGATTGTCAGTACGTTATGGTGATCGCAACGGTGTCGGTGTAGAGGCCCGCCGCCGGTGTCGTCTGCGGTGGAACACGCCCGTAGACCGTCAGCGGCTGAATGGCGCCGTTGCCGGTTCCGCCGACCGTGTCGGTGGGGATCGTGGTGCCCCAAAGCTGCGTCCGGGTGCTTTCCCTGTAGATGGTGTAGTCGATCGTCGCCGACGCCGGCCCGGTCATCTTGCGAACAGCAACCGTTGCGCCCGCGCCCGCTCCGGCGCTCAGACCAACATTGTAGGACTTGCCGGTCGTGCATTGCACGTTGATGGTGCTGGTCTGGTCGACATTCGCATCAATGACACCGTGCGAGCCGAAATCGAGATCGCTCGCCGTCTGCACCTTGCATTCGTCGGTAATCGTGATGCGGACATTCATGCTGCCCGTCGCGGTCGCGGCGATCGCGGGCAGGATGGGAAGCAGCGACGCTCCCGCCAGCAGCGCATATTTCAGCAATCTCATGCGTGTTTCCTCCGTCGGGCAGACCGTTCCTCGCAACACAGTCTTGACCCGGATTTCACTCCTACAGCTCCTCCGTTGCATGCTTCGCAAGACATCAACGATACAGTAATGTCATAAGCGAACTGTGCAATGATTATTACAACTTAGATTCGGATTGCGACAGCGAATAACTTCGGTATGTATCGGATAATTTTGGTTAATATTCGGTTAACAGAGATGAAATGGACATTTTTCCGAAGTAAAAGTTTGTCTGTCGAAAATTTATTTTGCTTCTCGTGCCGAAAAGGCGAAATATCTGGCAAATCATCTTGATTTTGTAGAGTCTCACCTGTCGTCCTTTATTATCGATATTTCGCGGCGTGCACCGGCGCCAAGCAGCCATCGCCATAGCCGCGCCGGTAGCTGTTCGCGCCTGTCCAAGCCTTGCGGTCGTGCTGACAGGGCCGCATTCGCCAAAACCGTGTTCCGCCCGGCCCAAGCATGGCCGTCCCGGCTGAGATAAATCCACCGCCGTCGGATCGCAGCGAAACACATGCGAATCGTTCTTGCCACGCTGGCCCGGATTTCCTTCGGCGGCGCATCGGCCGGACGGGAGATGCGCCTGTTGTCCCTTGGAGCCATGATCCACGACCGGCAGCCGCGCGGACCGGCTGCCAGACGTCAGAAAAGGAAGAACGATGAAGAAGACCTATGAAAAGCCACAGCTCGAAAAGCGCCAGAAGCTGTCGCGTGTGACCGCTGTCGCCGGCCCATCAGTGACCAGTGAGAGCTGACGCCGTCGACCGGCATCGAACCACCAGCGGACAAGGAGAGCAGTCATGGATCAGCATGCGAACCCGTCACCCGGCTTCAGGCGCAATCCGGGCAAGGTGATCACCGTCGAGCCCTTCACCGGGCGTGTCGTCGTGTTTGCAAACGGCACCATCATCGCTTCCTCGGCAAAAGCCAAAATGGTGACCGAGCCGCCCCATCCCTTCTCCTTCTACATCCCGTTCGAGGACATCGACTTCCGCAAGCTCAAGAAGACGGAGCGGTCGACGCTGTGCCCCTACAAGGGTGACGCCAGCTACTGGAACGTGCTGCCGGCGGGTGAAACCGGCAACGACGCGATGTGGGCCTATGAGCAGCCTTTCGACGAGATGACTGAAATTCGCGACCACGGCGCCTTCTACCCACACCGGGTCACCATCGACGCCGCGCCGCGCTGAGCGCGTCATGCCTGTTGCCCAAAAGTGCCCAGCGTTTTTGGAGCCGACGACAGGCATGAACAGAGGAATTTTTCAGATCAGCCAAAGCTGTCCTCACCCGGGGGCGCAGCGGTTTTGCGGCAACGGCATGCCGAAACGAAGACAAAAGGTCATGGACGAAAAGCAGAGAGCAATTCTCGACGAAATCCCGCGCCTGCGCCGCTATGCGCGCTCGCTGCTGCGCGACCGCGATTCCGCCGACGATCTCGTCCAGGACTGCCTGGAGCGGGCGCTGCTGCGGCTGGACAACTGGCAGACGGGAGAGAGCCCGCGAAAATGGCTGTTCACGATCATGCATCATCTGTTCATCGACCAGATGCGCAAGGTGAACCGGCGAGGCGAGGCCTCGATGCTGCCGCTGGAGGCCGGCGAGGTGCAGGCCTCTCCCGCCGACCAGCTGGAGAATGTCGCGGCCCGCGAGATCATCGACGCGCTGCAGGCGATCAGCCCCGACCGCCGTGCCGCGCTGACCATGGTCGCCATCGAGGGCTTCTCCTATGCCGAGGCCGCCGAGATGCTCGGCGTGCCGGCCGGCACGCTGATGTCGCGCATCGCGCGCGGCCGTGAGGAACTGCGCGGCCTGCTCGAGGACAATGCGCGCCGCCGCGCGATAAGGATCGTCGAGCCAGGCCCGGGCAGGGCGGTTCCAATCAGGGCGCCAATGGCATGACGAGCCCCAATCGCATGATGACGCCTTACGGCATGGTCCGGCACGATTGCAGGCCTTGTCCGCACTGTGGGCGCGGCGCACCCGGTAACGCTTTCTTCTCTGCTTGCGTGCATAGTGGCGGCGACGGAGTGAGCGAAACCAGGGCATGGCTGAAGAGAAAATACGCAACGGCGAATTCTGGGCGCTTGCGCTCGAACGCGCTCATCTCGGCGTATGGGACTGGGATATTTTGAGCGGCGACTGTTTCTATTCGCCAACCTGGTCGCACATGCTGGGTTATGAGGATGGCGAGCTTGCCAACAGCGACGACCTCTGGCTGAAGCTGACGCATCCCGACGACCGCCAGCGGGCGCTGGCCAGCGGAGAGCGGCACATTTCCGGCCTGACCGCCTCGATCGAGACCGAGCTACGCCTCAAGCACAAGGACGGCCACTGGATCTGGGTGCTGGACCGCGGCGGCATTGTCGAGCGTGACGAGACGGGCAGGCCGGTCAGGCTGATGGGCGTACAGACCGACATCAGCCGGCAGAAAGAGGCGGAAGCCGAACTGGAGCGGGTCAATGTGCGCTTTCGCCTGGCGCTGGCGGCCAGCGGCACCGGCATCTGGCATCACGATATCGACGCCAACAAGAGCTATTGGGACGCCCGCACCAGGGAGATATTCGGCCTGGTCGCCGACACCGACGAGGTGGCCGCCGACCTCTGGCATTCCTATCTGCACCCCGACGACAAGGATGCCGCAGAGCGCGCCCATCTGGCGCCGCTTTCGACCGACGGCGTCGTCGCCGCGCAATACCGCATCGTCAGGCGCGACGGCGAAATCCGCCATGTCGAATCGCTGGTGCGCTTCATCGCGGCGCCTGAGACAGCGGGCCAGATTCTCGGCACCGTGCGCGATATCACCGAGGACAAGAAACGCGAGCGGGAACTCGCCTACGCCGCTCACCACGATGCGCTGACGGGCCTCTTGAACCGTGCCGCCTTCGACCGGCTGCTGGCCGTGCACATCGCCACCGAGCGGGCTTTGCCGCTGGCGGTGTTTTACGTCGATCTCGACTACTTCAAGGCGCTCAACGACTTCGCCGGCCACGCCGCCGGCGACCTGGCGCTGAAGGGTGTGGCCGCCGGTATTCTGGGCTGCCTGCCGGCATCGGCGCGTGCCGCGCGCCTCGGCGGCGACGAGTTCGCGCTGCTGGTGCCCAATTGCCAATCGGCCAAGGCCGAGGCGCTGGCCGGCGCGATTCTTGCGGCGGTCCGTGACGCCGACCTCGGACTGCCGGCGACCTCGCGAAAACTCGCGGCCAGCATCGGCATCGCCTTCGTCGAGGACACCACCACCACGGTTGCCGATGCGTTGGCCTGCGCCGACGACGCCTGCTATGCCGCCAAGGCGGCCGGGCGCAATCGCTTCGCGGTGTTTTCGGCCGATGCGGCGTCGGGCTCCGGCGGCCTCAACGCGGCGCGTGTCGCCGCCGACACGGTCGACGCCATGGATGACGGGCGGCTGAAACTGTTCGGCCAGGAGATCCATCTTCTGGGCCAGCCTTGGAAGGAGAGCCGCCATGTCGAGGTGCTAGCGCGGCTTGCCGGGCGCAATGGCAAGCTGATCCCGCCCAGCGAATTCATTCCGGTCGCCGAGCGCTTCGGCATTGCCTCGCGGTTGGACCGCTGGATCATCAGGACAGCGCTTTCGCAGCATGGCGAGGCGATGCGGTCAGGCGCCATCATGCTCGGCTTCAACCTGTCGGCGCAGACGCTGAGCGACCCGCTGCTATGGGATTTCGTCGACGCCGTCATCGCCGAGACCGGGGCGCCGCATTCCGGCATCGGTTTCGAGATCACCGAGACCGCGGCCGTCACCAATTTCGACGCCGCCGAGCAGTTCGTGCGCAAGGCGCGCGAGCGGCAATGCCGCGTCAGCCTCGACGATTTCGGCGCCGGCATGAGCTCGTTCGAATATTTGCGGCGCTTTCCGGTCGATCAGATCAAGATCGACGGCTCGTTCATCGAGAATATCGCGGAAAGCCGTTTCGACCGCGAGATCGTCTCGGCCATAGCGGGCATCGCCAAAAGTCTCGGCTGCGCGGTGGTGGCCGAAAAGATCGAGCAGCAGGAAGCGCTCGACATTCTGCGCGGCATGGGCGTGGCCTATGGCCAGGGTTTTCTGCTGCACCGGCCGGAGCCGCTTGAGGCGATCGTCGCGCGGGCCGGCGAACAGTCACCATCCAGCGGACAGTCACCGGAAAAGCGCTTCGGCTGACGGCTTGTCATCGCCCGAGCTGGCGACTTGTCCGGCTAACCGGCGTCGGCCTTTTCCTGCTTTCGCTGCGCCGCCTCCTTCTTGCGGCGCAACACCTCGTCGGTGCCGACAAGGTCCTTCGAGCCGCCGGAAATGGCGGTCGAGACGACGGCGGGCGGATCGCTGGCCGGAAAACTGTCTTCGAGGCCTGATTGCAACTGCTCCTCGAGCGTCTGCGGGTTCTCGGAGCGGCCTTCGGCGCGGCGCTCGCCAACGGCTTCGACATCGCTCTTGGTGTCGGGGTGAGCGCGGGCTTCCGATATCGTCGACACCACCAGCTCGATGGCGAACTCTTTCATCGCCTCGGCTTGCGGCCCATCGACATCAGAGTCTTCGATCAGGCGGATGAGCGACTTTTCCAGGGCGCCCAGTTCCTTGACGCCCTGACACCGCGCCAGACGCTTGGTGAGCGAACCGATCAGCGCCGGGGCAAAGGTCGAATAGGCAAGCCTGCGTGTGTCGTCGACCTGCTCGGGATGAAGCTTTTGCAAGGACATAGATGCCTCCAGTCAATCAGCCGTGCAGCTTCTGCCGCTGGCCCCTCCTTAGGAAACAGAGGGGAGGGCAAGAGGTTCCATACAGTCCTCGACAGGGTCGACGAGTTCAACTCCACAGCGACGCCATGGTCAGCGACGCTTCGAATATCTGCTCCCTGTTCTCGTTCAGCATCTTGACGGTGATCCGCCGGTGGTCGCCCTCCGGTATCTCGTCGCGCGCCACATCGTGCAATATGCGCAGCGCTTCGGCTCCCGCACGCTCCCGGCTGGGAAAAAGCTGCCCCTCTTCATCAATCTGGGTCTCGGCGTTGTACAAGTCGAAGTAGAACCGTTCCATGTGTGCAAGTCCCTGCTGGAGAACGCTAAAGCGCGTCGCGGTTGAAAGGGCGCAGGCGACGCGCTTCAGGTCTGTGTTTTTATGCATGTCGTTGTCTCAAAATCGGGGCCATTTTTGAGCGACATGGATTAAATCCCAACCCGCACCCATGGTTCCATGCGACTGTGTCCTGAGCAGATTTCCTGCCAGGAGCCGTCGCCGTGCCGGCCGATTGCAACCGCACCCGATCTCCGGCGTTTGGCTAGGCCACGAATGTCCACGAAATCTCGAACTGGATCCTCGATGCTAGAACCGCTTTATCTCAACCTTGGCCAGCATGACGCTTTGTCCGAGCAGGAAAAGGGGCTGCTGGCAGCCGCCATGACCATCGAGATGGATTTTGCCACCGGTCAGGACATCGTTTCCGAGGGATCGAGGCCAGGCTACAGCACGCTCATCATCGAGGGTCTGGCGGCGCGCTACAAGGTGCTGGAGGATGGCGGCCGCCAGTTCACCTCGTTGCAGGTGCCCGGCGATTTTGTCGATTTGCACGCCTTCCTGCTCAAGACAATGGACCATGGCATTATAGCTTTGTCGCCATGCCGGGTGATCGCCGCCGACCACAGTCGGCTAAGGACGATCACCGAACAGGCGCCTCATCTCAGCCGCTTGCTGTGGCTGGACACGCTCGTCGATGGCGCCATTCACCGGGAATGGATCGTGGCCATGGGCCGGCGGTCCAAGACCTCGCACCTGGCGCATCTTGTGTGCGAGCTGTTCGTCCGGCTCCAAGTGGTCAAGCAGACCAACGGCATGAGTTTCCGGCTTCCCCTGTCGCAGGCGGAACTGGCCGATGTGCTTGGGCTTTCGGTGGTCCACATGAACCGGGTCATCGGCGCGCTGCGCAAGATCGGTGTGATCGGCTGGGCGAATTACATGGTGACCATTCTGGACTGGCAGCAGCTGGTGGAAATCGCCGAGTTCGACCCGACTTATCTCAGCATGAACCGCGAGCCGAGATAGGCTATCCGGCGTTCGCCATGACATCGCAGGCAATCCGTCAGCCGGTCTTTCAACGATGCCCATCCAGCGACGCCAATTCGTCGAGCATGGCAAGGGCGGCACTTGGCTTGGCCGGCTTCAGCAAGCCCTGTTGGGCGGCGGCATTCTGGAAAGCGGCAAAGGCGATGTCCGGGCGGCAAATGCCGTTCAACGCGTCGTCCACCAGCCTGTCGGCCGCCTTGTAGGCCGCCGTCTGCTTGTTCTTCCATGTTCCGCCTAGCGCCCTCCTGGCGTCGGCGATCGACGACACCGTCATCGCGCTTCCGTCCACGAATCTGATCGTCAGGGGCAGAAAACGGCTCATGCGCTCACCATCCAAACCATTCGCGTCTCGCCCGGATCGATCTCATCACCTGCCTCCTTGAAAACGGGATCGCCATAAACGAGGAAATCACAAACTGGTTGCAGCTCGGCGAGCTACATGTTGCTTGCCGGCCAGATCGGCCGATGCGGACGATAAGGCGGCCGCGGCGCCGGCTTCAACGGGATGCCGGCGAGCGAGTTGCGGATCGGCCTGAACAGTATCGGCGAAGACGCGGCGCGGCGGTGCAATACCGCGGCTGACAATTTGGCAATCAGATTTCGAACGTCCATGGGACACCTCGAGCGCGTTGAGAGTCCCCCCCATCGCGATCACCTACCACCTCACGCCCAGCATCCGCATTTAACTTTGATATAGGCCGGACGAATACGCGCCGCGCGCAATGTCTGCCGCCGAGATTCTGCCGATCCTCGGCGGCGGCTATTGAGGGCGGCGCCAGGCTGGCGGTCACGCATCCCAGCAGCGACGTCGCAGACGCTGCTGCAACCGGATGAATTTTCGTGCATTCTTGTGCATGGCCACAATGCTTCGAACCGACACGCCGGCAAAATGCTGCTCCTATTGCGGTTCGCGAGAGCATGACTACGAGGATTGTCCGAAGCGCAAAGCAGAGGCGGAGCGGCAGTGGGAAGGCCAGGCAAAGCCCGGCGCCGAATCCGAGGCGACGGCCGAAGCCTAGCCGGGCTCGAACAGCTCGATCACGTTGCCGGACGGGTCTTCACAAAGAATCTGTCGCCCGCCCGGACCTTCGACCATCTGGTTGCGGAACCGCACGCCGGCCTCGCCCATCTCAGTCACGATTGACGGCAATTGCTCGACTTCGAGCACAAAGCGGTTCCATCCGCCCGGCTCGGGTGTCCGGCCGTCCGGCATCGGCCTGGCTGCCGACGCCAGGGGGCCGGCGAGCCAGAGCGAAAGGCCGCCGCGCGTCAGGATGGCCATCGCCGGACCGAATTGCTGCTTCAGCGCGAAGCCCAGATGGCTCGTATAAAACGCGATGGACAGATCGACATCGCGGACCAGATATCGGACGGACACCATTCGCAGGCTCCCTCACAAACGCCCTCCCGAGAGATAGCTGGCGGGACAAGCTGGGGCAAGCCCGCGGCGCACGGTTCGGGCGTCTATGGTGCGATTGCGTGGTCGGCCTGTCTCTCTCTCACGAAGGCCGTCAGCAACTCCATTCCCGCCGGCCAGTCGCCCAGCCCGCTATTGCTGTTGATGTGACCAAGCGGCCCGGCGATGTGCAGTTCGCTGCCCCATTGTGCGGCTTTCTCACGGGCATAACCGTTCGGATCATAGGGATCGTCGGTGCTGGCAACGATCAGCGAGGGGAAGCGAAGCGGCCCGCGCGGCGTGTCGGCGAAGGGAATTCCGTAAGAGGGGTAGACCGGCGAGGCCGGGTCGGGAACCGCAACCAGAAACGCCCCGCCGATCCGACGGCTCGACACCGCCTGCCAATGCGCGACCAGCAGGCAGCTGAGACTGTGGGCGACGAGCACCGGCGGGGTCTGTGCCTGTGACACCGCGACGTCCAGCGCCGCCACCCAGTCGTCCAAATCCGGCAGCTCCCAGCTTGCCGGGCTGAAGCGGCGCATCGCCGGGTCGGCCTGTTGCCAGCGTGTCTGCCAGTGGGCCTCGCCCGATCCGCCGCTGCCCGGCAGAATGATGAAGTCGGTCATGGAAAATCCTGTTTCTTCGCCGCAGATGATGTCCCAATCCTAGGGCTTCTCCTTGTTCGCGGAATGAGAGATCATCGGAAAGCGACGAAGAATTCCGATGGATTGAAGGTGTTCATGACAAACGGCGATTACCGGCCACGGCTCGACCCCACCGACATGGCAATCATCGAGATCATGCAGGAGGATGGCCGCATCGGAATTTCCGAACTCGGCCGCCGCGTCGGCCTGTCCCAGCCCGCGACGTCGGAGCGGGTGAAGCGGCTGGAGGAGCGCGGCATCATCGCCGGCTACCGGGCCGCGATCGATCCCACCGCCCTCGGTCTCGGCACCATGGCCATGATCCGCCTGCGCACCACGCATGAGCACATCCAGACCTGCCTGAAGAAATTCGCCGCCATGCCGCAGGTGCTCGAGGTACTGCGGGTGACCGGTGAGGATTGTTTCCTCGTCAAGGTCGTCGTGCCGTCGCCGCCCGACCTCGAAAGCATCGTCGACGCCATCGGCCGCTACGGCGCGGTGACGACCAATGTCGTGCTGCGCGCCGAGCCGCCGAAGCGGCTGGGACGCGAGCTGATGGCGAAGCTCTGAGCGGCCACGCGCGGCAAGAGGATGGCAAGCGCCTCCTTTTGCGAGGTCCGGCTTTGCCGGGAAAGAATTTCGCGGGCTGGTGTAGGATCGGAGGCGTGGCGCCCGTCCTTGGGACGAACCCGCTGCAAACCTTTGGAGAACATCATGGAAGCCGTTCAATCGCCGTGGCAGACCGCGGCCATTCTCATCGCCCGCCTGACCCTGGCCGCCATGTTCGCGATGGGGGCAGCGTTCAAGTTCATGGATATGAACATGACCGCCGGCTACATCGCCGCCGCCGGCTTCCCGTTCCCGCTGTTTCTGGCCTGGTGCGCCGCGATCCTCGAAACGCTGCTGGTGATCGCCCTCCTGACCGGAGCGTTCTTCACGCCGGCCGCCCTGGTCGCCGCCGTCTACGTGGTCTTCCTAGGCTTTGCCTTCCACGGCCCGTCGCACTGGGCCGGCAACCAGGCCGAGTTCGGCGCCTTCATGTCCCATTTCCCGTTCGCCGCCGGCCTGCTGTTTGCCGCCGTGCATGGACCGGGCAGCGTGCTTGCCTCGAAACTTGGCCGAGGGTGAGGCCCCGCGTCGGCAGACCGCCTCACATCTGGTCGTTGTAGGGTTCCTTCATCTGGCCGACCATGCGGGCCAGTTTCGAGAAGGACGGCATGTCCGCCTCCGGCTGGCATTGATTGGCCAGTTCCAGCAGTCTGATCGGAAAGTTGACGGCGTCGCGGTTGGACTCCGACATGCCGTCGGACCGCTCCTCGCCGGTTTCGATGGCCTCGGCCTTGCGCAGCGCGATGTCGATATCCTCCACCGTGAGCAGGCCCTTGCGCACCAGCACCTGATTGATCGAGGCGACGGCCATCAGCAGGCCTTCGAGTTGCAGATTGGCGACGTTCATGGCTGTTGCTCCCATTTGGCTCACGCTCAACGCATGAGCCGCTGTTACGATCCGGACGGGGATGCAAGCGATAGGCGTCGGCTGATGGCCTGCGCTACTCTTCCATCCAGCGGCGGCCATATTCGGCCCACAGCGCCTTGACCTCCCGGCTGCCGAGGCGAGGGGCCGAGCCGTCGCCATAGGCGATCGAAACGCCGCTGATGTCGTAATGGGGATGGGCGTCGATGACGAAGCGGATCGCCTCGCCGAGCGGCCTTCTGCCGATGACCGGATCGGCCTGGCCCTGGCCGACGCTGCGAACGCCCGAAACAGTGGCTGGCGCTTGCCGCATCCTGAACACGGATGCCATGGCTGGTTTGTCCATCCCGCTCTTCCCCGAGTTGGATTGGAATGATTCCATAAGAGCCAGCTAATGACCAGTCGCTAGACGGCCTGTCGAAGGCTGCGTCTTGTATCCTGCAGCCGGTTGAAGGACTGTTCAGGCCAGCGGATCCGCCGCCGGCGGCCTGGCGGGAAGGCCGAGCCTTGTCCGCTCGCCGTCGGCAAACTCCTCGGCCGCTTCCTGGGCCATGAACAGATGCTGGGTCACCGTGCCATTCTCGGCAACCAGCACCGCCCATTGGCGGCGGTCGACACGTTCCACGCGAACGTCATTGGGCTCTCCGGCCACCATGATCGTCCTCCAGCAGGCGTACGGCACGGAGGGGGCGTGCCTTTACGCCTTGGTCTTGCTCTTGGCCGGCGCCTTGGCGGCCGGGGCCTCGGGTGTTCTGATGCCGAGCCCGATCTATCACACCAACCCGGAAGAGNCCTTTACGCCTTGGTCTTGCTCTTGGCCGGCGCCTTGGCGGCCGGGGCCTCGGGTGTTCTGATGCCGAGCCCGAACTCCTTTGCCAGCTCCGATCGTTTGGCGGCGTAGCTGGGCGCCGTCATCGGATAGTCGCCGGGCAGGTCCCATTTGGCGCGATAGGCTTCCGGCGTCATGCCATGGGCGGAGCCGAGATGACGCCGCAGCGACCTGAACTTCTTGCCATCCTCGAGGCAGTAAATGAAATTCGGCGTTACCGAGCGCTTGCGGTTGACCGCGGGCTCAGGCGCAGGTTGCGGCGGAGCAACGGGATTGTCCACGGCCGCGAGCGCTGCATTGACGCTCTCGATCAACGCCGGCAGGCTATCCGGAGGCACTGAATTGTTGCGCACGAATGCCGCGACGATGTCGGCGGTCAGATTTATATTTCGGATTTTGTCCTCAGACATGGCTTCTTTTGCCCCCTTGATGCCAAAGGGCAAATTATCAGACAACATCAGCCGACGGCATGGCACTTTAGAACATATGCATATGACTTGACGCCGGATGTGGTAGCGCTAGCATCGCCGAGTCTCCGATCGATGTCGATGTAGGAATTCTTTCCTGACATATCTTGACCGGTGAGGGCAGCTATGCTATGATTTGTTCATGGTGCTGATTTGCGCCAGCAACCCGCCGCCCAGGCGGGTTTTTGTTTCATGCCGGCTTGGAAACAATAACGGCCAGTGACGCGAGTTTTCCCTCGCTCAGGCTGCTTATGTAGTTTTTTCGCCGACGCACGAACTCGGCGCCGAGCACGATCTCATTGGCCTGCTGCTGGGCGGGCGAGGGCACGATGCCGGAATTTGCCCGTTTCAACGCCAGCTCGACGTGATCGCCGGTTTCGTCGATGACGTCGTCGACCCGGAATCCGGCTGAAGCAAACAAGACCTTCAGGGTTTCGCGGTCGACGAGATGGCTGACCGCAGCCGACACCGCCCAAGGCAAGGGATAGTGAGGCTCGCCGTCCGCCAGCACCGCCTCGGTCCAGACAAGCCTGGCCTTCGGCTTCAGCACGCGCCACGCTTGCCCAATGACCGCCGCCTTGTCAGCGATATTCATGCCGACATAGAAGCAGATTGCCGCGTCGAATGTGTCGTCCGCAAAAGGCAGCCTTGTCGCATCGGCCTCATGGAAACGCACTTTGTCGCCGAGGCCGCAGAACTCGGTCAGTCGGCGGGACGCCACGACGAACGCCTGCGTCAGGTCGACGCCGTCGACGCTGCACCCATAGGTCTCGGCAAGGAACCGGGCCGGGCCGCCAATGCCGCTGCCGATGTCCAGAACCCGATCGCCGGCGGAGGGCGCAAGACGCGCGGCATGGTCCTGCGTGGCGATCAGCTCGCGGCCATGAAGCTGATCGAACGGATAGAGTTGTTTGGCTGCGAGGCTGCCGGCCTTTGCGTCCGGCACAGCCGACAAGATGCGCTCGACGATGCCGCCGCTGCCATAGTGACTGGTCACATCGCTCATTGTGCGCTCTCCGACGAGGCCCAGCATCCCATCGAAGCGGCCCTCGCGCAATGCTGGCGGCGGCAAGGACGAGGCTTTGACCAGAGTAGGAATTATTTCCCAATTATATAATTGACGTACCGGGAATAAATTCCTAATGATTCGCACCGACAGGCCGGCACCAGAAATTGAAATCACGCCCGAGATAATAACGCGAGCGGCAGACGCGATCTTGGCTTGTGGTTTATCGACGGCTTGGAGTTCAGGTTATCCAATGATGACGCTGAACGAGCAGCGAACCTAATCCTGAGCGCCGCGCTCGGATTGGATGTTGGCGATCAGGGCCGTGCACAGTGATCGCAGTGCCTCAAACTGGCTTATGTAGTGTGACAGGTCGCCAGAAGTGTACTGATAAGTGGCGGCGCCGATACTCTGTCCTTTTCGGTGCCACTTGTTTGGATTTGTGTTGTTGGGACAGAGATAAAATCCAACCTCGTTCAGGTCAAAAACGATACCATGAGCGATTTCGTTTCGGCGCGCCCCAAAGTCCTTCACTTGCTGGATGAGGGCTTTCGCATCGACGAGAAACTTCGAATGTTTGAGAGCGCGTGGAATGGCTGCGTCGAGCATTTGCGTTCGCCCAGACGATGAAGAGACTGCGATGAATGCGGCGATTCCAGAACGGTTGGATTGGAGCGCGTTCGGTGAGCCCGATACGAGGCAATCAAACAGTTCAGCGAGCGCCGACTCCAGAAGCTCCCAGCTAGTCAACGCTACGCCGACGTTGAAGAATATGCTATCAGGCGTTGCGTCGCCCTTGTCGGCTCTAGGCCGAACGTCCCAAGGATTGTTCATGTCGGAAACTTCCAAAGACAAAGACCAGGAAAAGGGCGACGAGGTATTGCGCCGTTTGCTGAAGACGCCGCCAAATCCAAAGACCGGGAAGGCTCAACCGAGTCGACACCCAGAACAAAAGGATTCAACGAGTGCCAAACGTCCCCGACTGGGAAAACGCAAGTGATGAAGTTACCCGTTTCGTTTTCGATCAAGCGGACAAATATCTTTCTACCCAACTAACCACTGGCATTGCTGCTGATCAACGAGCCACATCAGCGGCGGCAACCTTCAGCGGGTTCTCTGGCGCTATTTTGGCTGCGTCGGTCGGATATTACGCCGCAAAACCTGATCTTCCGCTGCTTTTAGCTGGCCTCGCCATTGGAATTGCCTTTGGTATTGCAGCAGGTTGTAGTTTCTATTCGGCCCGTCCTGTCGATTTCAACTATCCCGGAAACGAACCGGAGAAATGGTATGGAAGCCTGTCGGACCCGCTTCACGAGTCGATCGGCATAGAGGCCCAAAACTATTCGGCAGGCATCGCTGAAAACGCAATTATACTGGCCGGCAACGCAAAGTGGCTAACTATTGCATTTTGGGCGGCGGCAATTGCACCGCTTGCCGGCCTAGCACTATACGCAATCGCTAACCTTTTTTGCCACGGCTAGACCGTCCCGGTCCCTTGTCCTTTGCCTGGGTCAAAGCTGACGCAGCTACGCTTTTCTCAGCTTTTGATGACTTGGGATTGCTTAGAATTTTGGACGCCGCGCTTGCGACGCCCTTAGATGTGGTTTCGTTTTTTGCCATTTCTCTCCCCACCTTTAGTTGGTGCATGGGAACAATGGCCCGCCGTTTAGTCTGAGTCGAGTCGGCGTTTCTTTCGCCTGTGGAGAAACTTTCTCGCCTTCTGCTTAGGCGTGACCGGCTTCACCAATCCGCCGATAGGTCAAACGCTTGTCGCGGCCATGCGAAGCAAGTCTTCGGCGCGTTCTGCATCCAAGACTTTCAACGCGGTGCGGCGATTGTAGCGGAAATCGAACTCGGCAAGGTAGCGGTGCAAGTGAGCTTCGCCGCAATGCTGATAGACGCCAACCATGCCGCGCTTGAACACTGAGAACACGCCCTCAATAGTATTTGAGTGGATGGTCTCGGTGCCTTCGTAGCGCACGTATTCGCCAGCGCGTGATTGGTCGTCTTGTGCGATGCATATTCCTCGCCAGTGCGCGTGTAGAGGCGCGACGAGTCGGTATAGAGCGTCGTGTCACGCGACACGTTGCGAACCAGCACATCGCGCACGGTAGAGGCCGTAGCGTCGTTCAAATGGAACATGCGGGCTTTGCCGCCGCGCTCGACAAGACCAACCACAATGCGCTTATGCGCGCCGCCGCCCTTGCCCTTCTTGGTGAAGGGACGGCCCATGCGCTGTTCTGAAATGCGGGGCGTCTCACGCTTGCCGATATAGGTCTCGTCGGCTTCAACGGTCTTGCCTTCGCCGCCAAGCGGACCGGCAGACTTAACGTCTTCCTTCATGGCTTCGCGAATGCGGTGAGCCATAAACCAAGCGGTCTTGTAGGTGACGCCGAGCATACGGTGCAGCTGGTGAGCGGACATGCCTTTCTTGGATGAGGCGTAGAGATGCGAAGCCAGCACCCACTTGTGCAGGCCGATCTTGGAACGCTCGAATACAGTGCCGACCGTTACAGAAAAGGGCGCACGGCATTCATTGCATTTGTAGACGCCGGGGCGCGTGGACTTGCCCGCCAATTTGGTAATGCGCTCAGGATTGGCATTGCCGCAATGAGGGCAGAACGGGCCGTGGGGCCAATGGATAGCCTCCAAATGCTCGCGGCCTTGTCGGCGTCGTGGTAAATGGCGTTGGTCAGATCGAACATTGCGGTAACTGCTTGGATCCGTTATCGCAAAATCCGTCTGGTACGTCAAGTATATAATTAGGAATTATTTCTTATTTGCCTTGACGGGTGAGGGCAGCTTTGCTATGATTTGCCCACGATGCTGATTTGCGCCAGCGACCCGCCCAGGAGGCGGGTTTTGTTTTCCTGATGCCCACAGCGTGCGGATATCGGATGTCGGCGGGACAGCACCCCCCTCTGGCCTGCCGGACGTTCGTCGTTCGGAAAGCCAAGCAATTGGCTTTCCGTCCGCTGCGCGGACCACTCCTCAACCCCCACACGGGGGGGAGATCGGACTGCCCCTTGCTTTCGCCAATCGTCAGCGCTGCAAATTGGTCGCGACCCTGGAGCTGCCAATCTCCCCCCTTGAGGGGGAGATGTCCGGCAGGACAGAGGGGGGCGTGAAGGAACGCTATCCTCGGTTCATTCTGCCTTATCCGCGAGGCCTCCCTTGTCCAACCGCTATGCCACCATCATCACCGACGATGACGGCCGCGAGGTCGTCAGCGCCATTGGCGTGTTCGAGGGCGCTGCCCCGCAGGCGCGCATCGGCCGTATCGAGCCGGTCGTGCCGGGCGTGCTGATCGGCATGGTTCGCGGTGGTCCTGTCGATGCCATCGGCGGCTTCGGCTTTCCGCGCGGCGCGCACGACGCAAGGGCGATCGCCAGGGCAAGCCTGAAAGCCGCGTCTGCCGAAAAGCGCCACGCGCCAGCCGGTGCCGCCCGCAAGGCCGCCCCAAAACGGTCAGGGCCAAAATCGGCACGGCGCAAGTCCGGCAAGATCAAGTCCGGCAAGATCAAGCGGGCAAGGCCGGCAAAGCAGGCGAAGCAGGCAGCGACCGCCGAGCCCGCCGGGATCTCGGATCATGGCTGACCGGACGGCGCCGCGTTCTCGTCCTGGCCGCAAGGCGACTGCCGCCGCTGCCAAGCCGAAGCGGACGAAGAAGACGCTTGGCGATGATTTCCTCGACGCGGTGCGCGCCGACTTCCGCGCCCATGGCGCCGGCGTCATTGCCGCGGTCCGGGCCGACAAGCCCGACCAGTATCTGAAGATCGTGCAATCGGTGCTGCCCAAGGATCTGGCCAAGGATTTGCATGTTTCATCTGACCTGGAAGCCCTGAGCGATGACGAGATCCGCCGCCGCATCCGCGGCCTCGAAGCCGTCCTCGGGCCGTTTGGCGACCAGCCTGAAGGCGCGCCGCCACTATCTGGCGCTGCTGCAGGAGCTGGACCGCAGGCGCAGGACTAACCAGCTTGCCGCCTACCGGCCTTATCCCAGGCAGGCGCAGTTTCACGCCGCCGGCGCGCAGAACCGGGAACGTCTGTTCATGGCCGGCAACCAGCTCGGCAAGACCAGGGCCGGCGGCGCCGAATGGGCCATGCATCTCACCGGCCGCTACCCCGCGTGGTGGCAGGGCAAGACCTTCGACACCCCCGTCAGGCTATGGGCTGCCGGCGTGACGGGCGAGGGCACGCGCGACAACCCGCAGCGCGTGCTGGTCGGCCCGCCGCAGCAGCAGGCGGCATGGGGCACCGGCATGATCCCGGCCAACGCCATCCTGCACACGACCATGGGCCGCGGCGCCCCGGGCGCGCTCGACAGCATCGTGGTGCGCTGGGGCGGCGGCGGCGATGTCCAGGCCGATGAATCGGTGCTGTCGTTCAAGTCCTATGAGAAAGGCCGCGAAAAGTGGCAGGGCGAAACCCTGCACGGCGTCTGGTTCGACGAGGAGCCGCCGCTCGATATCTATTCCGAAGGCCTGGCCCGCACCAACGCCACCGGCGGCATCACCATCGTGACGTTCACGCCGCTGCTGGGCATGAGCGACGTGGTGCTGCGGTTCTTGACGGGTGAGGTGCGCGCTCTTCCTTCCCCCCTTGTGGGAGAAGGTGGATCGGCGCGATAGCGCCGAGACGGATGAGGGGTGTTCCAGCGGAGTGAGGCGTCGGCGTTCCCTGGAACACCCCTCATCCGTCACCTTCGGCGACACCTTCTCCCACAAGGGGAGAAGGGAAGACCCGCCGCGCTCCGGCCCAAAAATATCGTGCGCGAACAAAGCCATATCACGGCATCCCGAATCAATCCGGCAGGCCCCATGACCCGTCACGTCACCTTCATGACCATCGATGACGCCGAACATTATTCGCCGGACGAGCGAGCCGCGATCATTGCCGCCTATCCCGAGCATGAGCGCGAGGCGCGGGCGCGCGGCGTTCCGGTGCTGGGCTCCGGCCGCATCTTTCCGATTGCCGAGGAGCTGATTGCCTGCGAGCCGTTCCGGCTGCCGCGCTACTGGCCGCGGATCGGCGCCCTCGATTTCGGCTGGGACCATCCGTCGGCCGCGGTCGAGCTGGCCTGGGATACGGAGGCCGATGTCGTCTATATCTCCAAGGCGGCGCGGGCCTCGCAGCAGACGCCGGCCATGCAGGTGCTGGCCCTGAAGCCGTGGGGCGAGTGGCTGCCCTGGGCCTGGCCGCGCGACGGCCGCCGCGAGACGCTGGAAGGGGCGGGCACCGCACTTGCCAGACAATATTCCGCGCATGGGCTGAACATGCTGTCGGGCCACGCCCGCTTCGCCGACGGCTCGGTCTCGGTCGAGGCCGGGCTGATGGAGATGCTCGACCGCATGCAATCCGGCCGCTTCAAGGTGTTTTCGACGCTGCTGCCCTGGTTCGAGGAATTCAGGCTTTTTCACCGAAAGGACGGCAAGGTGGTGAAACTGCGCGACGATTTGATGGCTGCGACGCGATACGGCGTGATGATGCTGCGGGAAGCGGTGGTTGATCCCGCGGAGTTCAAGAGCGCGAGGCGGACGACCGGGCAGAGTGATCCGCTGGGGGCGTTTCGGTGAGGGGCACGCGCCCTCGATCTTTACCAAGAGTCTTCGATCCGACAAAGCCCGCGAGGCGGGCGGGCGAACGCGTGTGGCCCGGCCCTGCTGTGGTCGCCAGCGCTGCGCGCCTTTGTTCAAAGCCAGGGAGCAGCCAACGATGGTACACATCATCCCACTCTCCGTTGGTCGGCGACGGCTCGATACGGGGAACGCAGTGCAGTATTCGCAAGGGTCGCCCATCGGCGGCGCCATGCAGGGTTTTGGCGACGAGCTTTCCGCACTGGCCGAGCACTACCGGAAGATGACAGAGCGACAGGAGGCCGTCGACGCCGAGATCGCACGCCGCCAATTCAACGGCCGGATCGCGTTGGCCGAAGACGAGGTGGCGGCGAAGGCGCCGGCCGACGGCGCGGGCATGCACGAGGCCATGTACGGCCAGCTGGACCCGTATGACGGCCGAGCGGTGAAGCCCGGTCTGTTCGACAAGATGTTCGGCGAGGTCTTGCCGAGCATGCCCGAAAGCCAACGCGCCAACTTTGCCAAGCAGAAGGAGGCGATGCGCATGGCAGGCGCGGTGCGCATGGCGCAGCGGCAGCTCCAGCGGCGCAAGGATTATGAACAGAACCAATGGTCCGGGGGTCCAGCGCGCCGAGCTTGACGCCATCGCTCAAAGCAATCCCAACGACACTGTGGCTTTTAACGCCGCTCGCCGGCTCGGCCTCGATGTTCTCGACAAGATGGGCCTCGACCCGCAGGGCAAGTTGCAGGCCGAAGCCGCGTGGCGGGATAGCACGGCAAAGACACGGATTGAGGCTCTGATAACTCAGAACCCGAAAAGGGCCCTCAATCTGCTCGTGCCGACAGCGTTTACCACTCAGGAAAGCAATCAGCCGGAGCAGGGGATGGATGATATCATCACCGACTCTGTTGCCGGAACGGATAGTTCTGACGAGTCAACCGAAAAAGGTGACCGCGTTCGCCGACTCACGTCGAATGAACGGATAAGGCGGGCATTTCAGGACGATCTTCCGATCGATACGTTGCTTGCCGAGCTTTCGCCTGGTTCCTATGACGATGTTGTTCGCAAGGCGCGCACCGCGGATGCGGCAAGTCTCATCGGCACCCATGCCGATCTCGACATCGCTTCTCAAAACGCGCGGGCAGCCATAATCAACATGACACCCTATTCCGGCACAAGACATGACGATACCGAGTTTACTTCTGTCTTTGGTGCCGAAGAGGGCGGCAAACGATCCAGAGCTTTCAATTGGAGAGCGGATGTCAGCCCATATCTTGCCGATATGCGAGTCATGCCGACAAGTCAGATCGATGCGTCAATCTTTGCCGCAAAACCCCTCCCGAACCGCTTCTCGCAGGAGGAAGATCCCGAACTGTATAGGATGGATCAGGCGCGCTTCGAAAAAAGATCAGAAGCGCTATGAATTGAACGCGGACGCTGCAGCTTTCATCATACAACAGCGGCAGATCGACCCGGCGGCTTACGTGCGCAAGGTGATCCCGGCCGTCGATACAGCCTTCAAAAACTTGTCGACACCAGAGGACTTGCAAGCCGCGGTCGCGCTATCATTTGCCGCTCAGCGTCAATTGGGTATCGCGAAGCCTCAGCCGCTGCCCCTATCCGACGCTGAAGGTTTGATCAAAGCGCGGAATGATACCCCTGATCCGGATGAAGCCGAGCGCAAGGCGCTTGAAGCAATAATTGATCAGAAATCGCGCAAAGCGCTGGCCACGCAGCTGGATAATATCAAGGCGGCACAATCAGATGCGCTGGCAGCGTCTGACGGCGATCCGGATGCGGATGGGTTTGACGATGCCGGTTCCGAGTGTCCATCAAATGAAAAATTCGCGAAGTCAATCGATCTATCTCCGGCAGACATTCTTCGATTAAAGAAAAACAGTTGCGACGGAATACTATCCTAAGAGCGACGAAATCGAGGCTAAAGCAGTTATCGACGCGGTTCTAAATCGGCTGGCTTCCCAGCATTGGGGCTACAGCATTGAAAGCGTAGTAAACAGCAAGGATCAATTCTCAGACGTTAATGGTCTGACCTCCAGGTCTAAGCATAATCGATCCGACATCGATCAAGTACCCATCGGCGACCCACGTTTTCCTAAAGCATCGAGGATAGTTGACGAATGCCTAATGCAGCGTGCATCAGGCGAGCCGTCATCGGTTGATGATAATCTTAGCTATGGTAATCCAGATCATGCAGACGAATCTGGTCTTAAGTGGTTACTGAAATTAAAAATGAAGCGTGGTCTTCATTTGCATGGTACGCCTCCCTATTTGCTGCGGTTCCTTCCGGGAAAATTTGGTATCAACAGAGGACTACTATTCAGCTTGGCCGCAAAATAGATCGATATCGGTGCCGCTCAGAAAGGGTCACCTCTTTATTAGGCGGTGTCCTTTATTGTGAAAACAATCATCATCCGTTCAGCTACGGCGCGCAGCCAACATCAACAAAATTTAGTAGTGGTTCGACGCCTTCATCGTCCCGAACGGTATAGAATGCATCTGGGTAAGTTTCAGCGGGCCTCCAATTGAAGTTCTTGACTGTATCCGGACCTACCGCAAACATATAGGAAGGCATCGGACCACTGATAAATCCGTGGTCGCCCTCTTTCGTCACCAGCTCCGCCGCCGTGGCCGGCTGCAAAAGCTTCTTATCCGCCGTGAAGGCGGCTTTACCGGAACCCTGTCGGATGACGGTCACGACAATCCCCGACTCGAGTTCCTTGAAGAGCACGCCCTTTGGGCAGCTTTGCCACAGAGTGTCCGTCTTATCCACGTCGTCCGACTGAGCCGCGCCAAATGGCAACGCAAACACCGCCATCGCGGCGAGAATGAGCGATCGCAACGATACCTCCTATGGTTGTATTTCGAATGTTATAGCACTGTTATGGTTGTGGCAAGCGCTGCGAAAGCATCGACGTCATCTTCCGACGCCTTTGATGGCAGGATTCCGAGGGTCTTCGCAACGCTGCCTCGCGCGGGATGGGATATCCATGGCCGTCCGCATCATTCCCGCCACGCTGCGCGATCTCTCCTACATCGCCGCCAATCTGCGTGCCGAGGACCGGGCCGAGATCGACTGCCAGCTTGACCATTGGTCGCCGGCCCTGCTGGCGGTCACCGCGCTGCAGGGCTTTGCCTATGTTGCCGAGCTAGACGGCAATCCGGAGGCCGGCTTCGGCGCTGCCGAACAGCGCGGCGGACTGTGGATCGCCTGGAGCTGGGGCACGCGCCGCATGAAGCGCTGCGTGCCTGGCATCACCGGCCACTTCCATGCGGTGCTTGGGCCGAAGGTTGCGGCGCGGGGCGCATGGCGGGTCGAGGCGCGGGCGCTCGCCGCCAACGAACTGGCTCTGCGCTGGCTCGGCCGGCTCGGCGCCACCCAACGCTGCCGGTTGCCTGGATATGGCCGCAACGGCGAAGACTTTTTCCTTTACGACTGGACAAGAGAAGGCTGGAACCATGTGTCTCTTTCAAAAGCCGCCGGCGCTGAAGCCGCTGCCACCGACCCCGACCATTGAAGACAAGGACGTGCAGGCGCGCGAGGCCGCCCTGCGGACTGAACTCGAACAGCGCCAGGGCACGGCGGCGACGGTGAAAACCGACCTCGCGCCCGGCGACCTCACCGGCCAGCGCCGCGTTCTGCTGGGGGTATGACCATGACCGCGATGAAGCGCAGTTTCAGCAAGCGCGTGCTGGCGTGGTGGTACTGGCGACGGCATGCCAGGCTGGTGAAGCGGAGGTGACGCATCTTACCCTCCCCCTTGTGGGGAGGGTCGTAGGCTGAGCCGCACGGTACGTGCGGTTCAGCCTGCGGGGTGGGGTCTGCGCTGCACCCCACCCCGTCTCCCTCGCTTTGCTTTGCAAAGCGAACTCGCCGACCCTCCCCACAAGGGGAGGGTGTAGCAATTCGTCATCTCTCAGCGGCTTGACAATCGCTCCTCAGGCGCCATGCTGCAGTGCAACATGGCTAGCTACGAAACCAGCGTCATCAAGTCGTCGCGCATCGAATGCCTGGACGGGCTTCGCGCGCTTGCGGCGATCTGGGTGCTGGTCGGGCACTGCATGCTTTTGACCGGCTGGCAAATTCCGATCGTCGGCGAGCCGGATCTCGGCGTCGACCTGTTCATCATGCTGTCCGGCTTCCTGATGGTGTTCCACTATCAGCTGCGCCAGGAAAAGGAGCCTTGGCAAAGACCGGAAACCTG
Organism: Mesorhizobium sp. LNJC391B00; assembly: GCF_000502535.1. NCBI lineage: Bacteria > Pseudomonadati > Pseudomonadota > Alphaproteobacteria > Hyphomicrobiales > Phyllobacteriaceae > Mesorhizobium > Mesorhizobium sp. LNJC391B00. Next base: position 332,912 of record NZ_AYWI01000006.1, on the reverse strand, counting down.
GCTGAAATTCTGGACGCGCCGCTATTTCAGGATCGCGCCGCTGTTCTATGTCATGCTTTTCCTGGCGCTGGCGCTTGGCCCCTATCTCTACGATTGCAGGATCATCATCGACGGTTTCCTCTCCAGATCGCACCAGGCGCCGGAACGCTACCTCGACGGCAGCCTGAAAAACATCGTCGCTCATCTCACCTTCCTGTTTGGGCTGGTGCCGAACCTCGCCTATCGCACGCCGCTGCCTGACTGGAGCCTGGGGCTGGAGATGCAGTTCTATGCCGTGTTCCCGGCCGTCATGCTGCTGGTGCGCAGGCTGGACTGGATCAGGAGCGCCCTTGTGGTCGCGGCGGCCGGCTGCGTCATCGTGTTTGCGATGCGGCTGTTGTCGATCCATTTTCCGATGCCGTCCTTTCTGCCGCTGAAGATGCAGATATTCCTGTGCGGGATGCTGCTGGCCGGAGTCGTGCATCAGAGCCAGCCGCGATCTATCCTGTACTTGGCACTGGCGCTGCTGCTGGCGGCGCTGCCCTTTGGCGGGGACCAGGGGCTGGGCAAGCTTCTGGTGCGCGAAGCGCTGGTGGCGGGCTTCTTTGCCCTGGTTCTCTACCGCATGCTGCCTGGAAGGGCGGGAACGCTGGCGCGAGCGATCGCCGTGACGCTCAGCAACCGGTTCTTCCACCTGATGGGCGAGCTTTCCTTTAGCATCTACCTGATCCATCTGCTGGTGCTGCAGCCCGTCGCGGCGTTCGTCATCAGTGAGTTCGGCCACGAATTGTCGGCGCCGCTGCGCTTCGCCATCGTCGTTGCCGTTGTGCTGCCGACGGTGACGTTGCTGTCCTGGATCACCTACACTCTGATCGAGGTCCCCGGCCAGAAGGCGGGCCGCTTCGTCGTCCAGCGCTTTGGCCGGAAAACTGCGCCGGTGCTCGAGGGCATCAAGCGCAGCGCGTAGTCGGCTGAAGCTGCCGATCTCCCCCCTCGAGGGGGAGCTGTCGCAGAAGGCGACAGAGGGGGTCGGTGCGACCGGACGCGACCTCCCAACACCGACAGATGACGCTAGCGCTCTACGCGCGGCGACCCCCTCTGGCCTGCCGGCCATCTCCCGCTCAAGTGGGGAGAAGCGCCGCTTCGCCGTCCATTCACATCCTACCCAGCGAGCCCCTCATGACCGATTCCCGTGCCCGCGATATCCTGTCCCGCCAATCCGAGCTCGAGACCGAGCGCTCTCAGTACGAGGCGGTGTGGGAGCAGGTGGCGGAATTTTGCGATCCCGATGCGCCCGATGTCTGGAGCGGCCGCAGGAGCGGCGGACCGGATTCGCAGGCCGAGCGGCAGGAGCGGCGCGGTGCCCGCGTCTATGCCAACACCATCAACTCGGCCGCCAACCGGCTGGCGGCGGGGCTCGAAAGCCTGATCATCCCGCAGTCGGAGAAATGGCATGGGCTGACCACCGCAGAAATGAACGACGAGGAGACCGACGAGGAGAAGGAATGGGCGGAGGGCTTGCGCGACTTCCTGTTTGCGCTGCGCTATTCCGCCAACTCCAACTTCGTGCCGGCCACGCAAGCCTGCCTGCGCAATGTCGTGCGCTATGGCCCGGCCTATCTCTATGCCGAGGAAGGCTTTGGCGGCACGCTGATCCGCTATGCCTCGATCCCCGTGGTCGAGGGTTATCTCGCCCGCAACCGCTGGGGCCAGGTCGACATTTTCCATCGTCGCTACGAGCGCACGGCAAGACAGGCGGCGCAGCTGCTCGGCTACGAAAAAATGCCGGCGCGGATCAAGATGCTGGTCGACGATCCCGCCAAATGCGAGACGAAAATCTTGCTGATCCAGTGCATCCAGCCGCGCGACGAGCGCAAGATGTACCGGCTTGCCGGCGACTATCAGTATCTCGACACGGCATTCGCCTCCTATCACGTCATCGAGGACGAGGAGGAGATTGTCAGGGAAAGCGGGTTTCGGTCCTTCCCGGTGTCGACCTTCAACTGGCGCCGCTATGAGGGCGACCCCTATGGCATTTCGCCGACCATCGAAGCGCTGACGACGGTGCGCGAGGAGAACGCGGTACGCCGCTCCGGCCTGCGCGCGCTGCAGCAGATCACCGATCCGGCCACCGCCTCGAAAGCCAGGCTCGACTATGTCCCGGTGCTCAACCCCGGCGAGAATTATCCCGGCCTCATCGACGACAATGGAAGGCCGCTGATCCAGCCGATCGCGACCGGGCAGAACCCGACCTATGCCTTCAACTATGCGGCGAGCCGGGCGGAGGAAATCCGCGACATGATGTTCGTCAACCTGTTCCAGACGCTGGTGCAGAACCCGCAGATGACGGCGACCGAAGCCTTGATCCGCCAAGAGGAGAAGGGCGCGCTGCTCGGCCCCTCGGGCTCGATCATCCAGGCCGGCTTTGCCAGCAATCTCGACCGCGAACTAGGCATTCTGGAAGACAAGGGCCTTTATGACGAGGACAGCCGCTTCGCGCCGCCGGAAAGCCTCGCCGGCAAGTCGGTACGGCCGACCTTCACCGGCCCGCTCGATGTGCTGCGCCGCTCGGCCGAGGCGCGCGACACCATCCAGGTGGTGACGACGGCCATGCAGATGGCGCAGTTCGATCCCGGCATCATGGACAATATCGACGGCGACGAAGCGCTGAAGATCGTGCAGAGCGCCGGCCGCAGCCCGCAGCGCATCTTTCGCCGCAAGGAGGAGGTGGAAGGTCTGCGTGGAGCAAGAGCACAGGCCCAACAAGCCCAGGCCGGCATGGCGGCGATCGCCTCCGCCGGCAAGGTCGCCAAGGACGCGGTGCCGGCAGCGGTGCAGGCGCGCGACAGCGGGTTACTCGATGCATTGATGCTGCAGGCGGGCGGCGGCGGAGAGGCGACGGCCGGATCGGCCGCGCCGGGCGCCGGCGGGCAAGCGACGGCCGTGCCGGCCGCGCGGGAGCAGGGAGCATGAGCGCCAAACGCTTCGNCGGGCGCCGGCGGGCAAGCGACGGCCGTGCCGGCCGCGCGGGAGCAGGGAGCATGAGCGCCAAACGCTTCGCCCGCGCCAGTCAGGCCGGCGGCCCCGCCAAGGCGCGCGACGCGCTGACCAAGGCCTATCTCAGGGTGTTCTCCGGCGAGGACGGCGAAATGGTGCTGGCCGACCTCGCGGCAACCGTCGGCTACTACCGCCGCCCGTCCTATGGCGAGTGGATGGCCAGGACGAGAACGCCGAACGGTTTCGAGCTGCACAGCGCGCTCAGCAATGCGCGGGCTGAAGTGGTGCAGCACATTATGGGATTTCTGACGTTGGACGAGACGCAGCTCGCGGCGCTGGAGAAGGCGGCACGGGCTGAGGATAGATAGGGCGAACCGGAGGCGCGAGGCACCCCCCTCTGGCCTGCCAGCCATCCCCCCTTGAGGGGGAGATGGCTGGCAGGCCAGAGGGGGGCGCTGTCCCGCCGGCCTTGCCGCCGGATATCTCCCTGGTTCTCAAAAAAGACCGATCCGACAAAGCCCGCAAACGGCCACGGTGCGTGCGCCATGGCCCTGCCGTGATCGCCAGCGCAGCGCGCCTTTGTTCAAAGCCAGGGAACAGCCAATGGTACACATCATCCCTCTCTCCGTGGCTAAACGGCGGCGCGATGCCGATGCCTCGCCGGTGAGCGCAGCGGCGCAGCCGCTCGACAGCTACTGGCAGGAGGTTGCCGAGCACTACGAGCGGCTCATGGCGCAGCAGCAGGCCTTCGACACCGAGATCGCCGCGCGCAAGCTGGATGGCGAGATCGCAAAGGCCGAGGCCGACGCAGTTGCCAATGCGCCGGCAGATGGAGCCGGCCTGCACCAAGGCATGTATGGCGAGGTCGACCCGCACACGGGGCGCGTCTTGCAAACGGGTCGGTTCGACACCCTGTTCAAGGGCTTCCTGAGCCAGATGCCGCCCGAGCTGCACCCCGGCCTCAGCGCTCGCAAGGAGACGCTGCGCACCGAGGGTGCTTGGCGGATGGCGGCGCAGCAACTGCAACGCCGCAAAGACTATGAGCGGGCCCAAGTCGACACGGCGCTGCGAACCAACGCCATCGCCATCGGCAAGGCGCACCCCGACGACCACGTGACCTTCGAGGCGGCCAGGCAGGACGGGCTCGATCTCATCGACAAGATGGGGGTCGATCCTGGTATCAGGCAGCAACTGGCCAAGGACTGGCACAGCACCGCCGCCAAGGCGCGGTTCGAGGCGCTGATTTCCAGGGACCCGAAGCGCGCGCTGGCGATATTTGGCGTTGGCACGCCGGCCGCCGGCAGTGGGGCTATGGGCGACAGCGCGCAGGCTGCGGGCAACTCCTTTGTGGAAGGCCCAAGGATGGCGCCCGGGAAAGAAGGCCGCGTCGGCACGCAGACTCCGGACGAACGCATAGCGCAGGCATTCAGGGACGATCTTCCCCAGGAGGAACAGGATGTCCTGGCCTTAAAGGCAAAGGTCGCCAAGTTCTCGCAGGACATCCAGACGCGCATTGCCATCGGTCGCGCCGAGGCGGAAGCGCCGGACCAGTTCGCACGCACGGGCGCCTACTCCGGCGGAATACCGGGCAAGGATGCCTACCGGATCATCTATGGCCTCGATGAGGGCGACAGGCGCCGGCGGGTTCTCGAATGGCGAGCCGGGGTCGGAAAGAAAATCTTTGACATGGGTACCATGTCGAACCAGGCGATCGATGCCGCTGTTGTCAGCGCTGAGCCGGGGCCGAACGCTTCACCTGAGGACCAGGAGCGCTATGAGATCACCGACGCCGCGGCAAAGCTGGTGCGGGAGAGGCGGCGGGTCGGTGCCGGTGGCTACGTCAGCGGATTGTCTCAAAAGACCTTCGAGGGCTGGGAAGCCGTGTTTGGCAGCGGGGCTTCGAATCCGGGGAACTATGATCCGAACCTTTACGATCAGACGATAGCCTTGTCTGTCGCTCTGCAAAAAGTATTGGGCATCGAAGATGAAAATCTTCAGCCAATAACGTTTTTCTACCTGCTTGAGCTTGCCGAACAGCGCGACAGCGGAAGCGCGTACTTGATGGACCGCTACGCCAAGGCGAGCGAGTTGTTTGCGCGCACCAAAGATCCTGTCGCGCGGGCAGCTTTGGTCCGGGAATTGGATGAAGCCGGCCTGGGCGGCATACTCCCCGGCGGCAAGCCTGGCCTTTCAGCGGGCGAGGTGTTTCGAGCTGACGCCAAGGCGCTTGGCAAGGCGGGTGCAAATGCCGGGATATTCGCGGGCAAATTGACGAAGGGAGTTGGCTACGGGCTTTCCTTCGGATCAATCGACCCTCCCGATTTCAGCCAAGGCTACTACGAGCCTGCAAATCCCACCGAGAAAGTGATGATGCGTCAGGGAGGTGACGCATTCGGCTGGGCGATACCGGTGCCCGGATTTGGCCGAGCCGCCGAGAAAGGCATACCGCGAGCAGTTGAGTCTATGAGCGCTATCGCGGCCGAGCGAGCCGAAGGCCTCGTCGCCAAGCGGCCGGGCGAGTTAGCTGACGAAGGCGAGGCGCTTGTTGGTGGCGTGGACGCCGAAACGCTCCGATACCAGCAGGGGCTGGCCAGCTTCGCTTTCCAATCCGTCCCCAAATCCGACCGCGCATTTGACAATGCAATGCTAGGCGCAATGCTCGCCCGGGATCCAGACAAGGTCAGATACTCCGGCGCAAAACTAGGCGTTGCCGAGTCAGAGGATTACCGCAAGATTTTTTACGCCAGAAATCCGAAATTAAAGAGCAGTGATAACGTTGTTCATCATGCTGGCGAGAGGCAGGTTGTCGAGAGAGATCCAAGAATTACAAATATAGAAGAAATAAATTCATACGAAAATCTTCGAGGAATCCCAAAAAAAAGAGATAGAAACCTACACAAAAAGGTAATCAGGTTTGAATGGGATGAATTCTATAAACGCAACCCCAATTTCACGCGCGAGCAATGGCTTGATAAAATTACAGAAATCGACAAGAAATATGGCCATTTGTTCGACCCGCCGATAGGTGAATAATGCGATATTTTGATATCAGGCCGGATGTGGCTGGTGGGCTGGGTAACCATACGGTTTTAGACACCGACGTTCACCCACCAGTCGTCCACAAGCTGCACTATGAGGTAGAAGGATGGTTCGGCGACGCGCTTGTCACAACCTTTCCATGCTTTCTTGTAACGGATGAAGCAAAGGAGGCGTTGCTGAAGATGGGGATATCTGGTGCTGATTTTTCCGATGCTGAGGTGACAGAGTCGGAGGAATTTCATGAGTTGCAGCCTGGGCAGGAACTGCCACATTTCGTCTGGTTAAAAGTGGACGGGCAAGCAGGTCGCGACGATTTTGGCATCGCTTCGAATTACGATCTCGTCATATCAGAGCGAGTCCTTGATTTGTTTGAAAGACTAGGAATTCCCTCTGCGGTGATTGAGCCTTTTGGCGAAAGAGACTCATGACGAGGGCCGATGCAATGAATAAGTCACCCTAATCCACCAGAGTTGCCAATTCTGGGTCACTCATTCCACTTCTCGGAATATATAGGTGAGAAATGGATTACTATTATGTAGAGCCTTTTGCCGCTGGTGATTTTGGCAAAAATACTCTCCTCGACAATCGCGTTCACCCGCCATTGTCCACAAATTCCACTACGAGATTGACGTTTGGATAGGTGACGTCCTCATAACAAGCTTCCCCTGCTATCTTGTCACCGAGGAAGCCAAGCGGGAACCTTTGGAGATAGGTGTTTCGGGCGTGGCTTTTGCAGATGTTGAGGTGACCGCCTCGGTGCGCTGGGCTAGACGAAGGTGGCAAGGGAGTTAGCCATAGAGACCGCCAAACCAGACTTAAGCAGCGTTATGCGTCTGCCTCCGGCCGACATCAGCACCGCCGATGACGATCTTGATGCCGCCCGAATCGAGGCACGGCAGTATCTCGAATTTTACACCTGGGTCTTATCCATCAAAGGCGAATATTTCGGATATGGCGCGGAAGGAATAATCTACATTTTCCTGTTCGAGATAGAGCCGCGACCGGATGTGAACCAATGGATCTGGGTGATCGTTGGCGATGTGCCGCCGACATATATCCCTGCCGACGACGCGAGGACGCCTTTCGAGGCTCTTGATGGCTATATCGGTGCCCTTGAGGACTGGGTCGAGGCAGCGCGACAAGGAAAGTCGGTGGCGAAATTGATACCAGTCAATGTAGACGCAAATCCCGCCAACGCCGAAATGCTGGCTGGCCGCCTCAAATTTCTCGACGAGAAAATCTTGCCGGAGCTTAAAAGGTAATTCTGACGATTGAGGATGCCGGTAGCAGGTGAGGGGCCAGCCTCTCAGAGGATCGCGCTGCCCTCAACCGCCCTTCGGGCACCTTCTCCCCGTTGAACGAGGAGAAGGGGAAGCCCGTCCTCAATAATCGCCGTTGTAATACCGGTCGTCGCACGGCGCGGTGTAGATGCGGCCATAGCGGTCCTGGTAGCGGCAGAGCTGTTCGCCGCGGCGCTGCGGCGTGGTGGCCTGGCCGATGACGGCGCCGAGCAGGGCGCCGCCGGCGGCGCCGATCACCGTGCTCTTGGTGTTGCCGCCCAGCGCCTGGCCGGCGAGCGCGCCGACGCCGCCGCCGATGAGCGCGCCGTTGGTCGCCCTCTGCTGCTGTTCGGTCTGGGTCGCGCAGCCTGCCAGAGCGGCAGTCATGAGCACGGCGGCAATGGCTTGTCTGATGATCATCTTGGAACTCCTTTGAAGCCCCAAACGCGGATTGGAGCGAATGGTTGCCAGTTGCTGGCGCATTGCGGCCAAACGGCGGCACGCCCGCTCACGAAATGAGACGTGGTTTCTCGGGCCTTGAAGACAATGGTTGCCAAAGCGGAAACGCCTTGCGCGAACAGGGCGATAGCGCCCCGGTTTGAATCGATACGCCAGCGCTGATCCGGCGCTTTTTGAATAACGTCCTTCCAGCAATTTCCCGAATAGAAATGGAGATACCAATGACCCGAGGTCTTCCCCTGACGCTGTCGCGCGCCGCCGCCCGCGAGGCCGGATCTGCCCCGCCCAAATTCGGCCTCAAGGCCGTCACCACGGGGCAGGGCGGCTCGTACCGCACCGTCTTCACGCTTGCCGGCATGCAGGTGCCGGTCGCCGACGCGCTGGCCTATGCCAGCCAAAAACTCTTCGACTTCGCCGACGGCAAGGTGCGCATCAAGGGCGGCACGGCCCGGCTGCAGTTTGCGGTGCCGACGCCACGCGCGTCGACCATCAACGACAATGCGGCGCTGACCTGGTCGCTGGGCTCGGCGGCGGCATCGAGTGCGACGCTGGCAGGCGCCATGGTCAATGTGCTGGCTTCGACGGCGCGCACGCTCGACGGCGCGGGCGCCGTGCTGTCGACTGCCTCGATCGCGGATGTCGCTGCTGCAGTGACTCTGGACGGCACGGTGACGCCAGCCGACCTCTATCTCAACCTGGCGTTTGCGACCGGCACCGATATCGATGCCGATGGCACGCTGGCGGTGACGGGCACGATCACGCTGCTGTGGGAGAACTGGGGCGATAACGCGTAGGCGCTAATCTCCGCCCTTGAGGGGGAGATGTCGCCGAAGGCGACAGAGGGGGTCGNCCCCTCTGGCCTGCCGGCCATCTCCCCCTCGAGGGGGGAGATACCAAGCTTCGCCGCCGGCTCCTTCTAACAACAATCAAAGGAATCCACTCATGACAGATCTGGCAGATTCCGGGTCCGTGGCGGCGCGGGCGCAGCCGGCGGGCAACCCAGTACGGCCACCGGCTGGCGGGGACAACGGGTCCGCCCCGCCTGTCGCCAAAAGTTGGTTTGACGGTCTTTCCGAAGGCAACCGCAAGCTCGCTGAAGCCAAGGGCTGGACCAAAGCTGAAAACCTGGATCGGGTTTTCAACTCCTATGCGGAGCTGGAGCGGCAGCAGGGTGAGAGCCTGCGCGTTCCCGCACCGGACGCATCCCCGGAAGACTGGCAGAAATTTCATGCCCGGCTGCCCGAGACCATGCGCCCGCTGACATCGCCCGACAAGGTCGAGTACAGGCGGCCCGACGGCCTGCCGGAAAACTTCGCCTATTCGGACGAGCTTGCCCAGGCATCCAAGGCCTGGGCGGTCGAGGCCGGCGCCACGCCGAAGGTGGCGCAGGCCTATCACGACCGCTTCGTCGGCTACATGGCCGAGCAGGCCGCGCGCCAGGACGTCGCGCTCGCCCGCTCGGTCGAAGCCACGCATGACGATCTCGTGCGCGACTGGGGACCGACCGACAGCGACGGCTTTCGCCAGAAGCTCGAGGTCGCCAACCGGGCGATGAAGAAGCTCGGACTGGTCGACGCCTATAAGGCCAAGGGCATCCTTCTCCCTGACGGCGCATTGACCGATCCGCAGATTGCCAAGGCGTTCCACGCCGTCGGCGAGGCGATGTTCAGGGAAGACACGATCGACGGCGGCGCGGCCCTGAGCGGCGGCAATCCGTTCAAGCGCAACGCCGCTGGCGACCGCAACATTTCGGCCATTTCAGCCCTTGTCAAAACCGACCCCGCCCGCGCCCGGCGGCTGGCACGCGAGGCCGGTGAAAACCCCAACCTCTGGATGCCCAACAACCCGCTCTAGTCCTCCAAAGCTCGCCGCCACATCAACCTCAAAGGAAGTGAAAAATGGCAGACGCCTATACCCGTATCGCGGACGCGATCGTTCCGTCCGTTTATGCCCAGTACTCGTTCGAGGAGCATGTCCAGTCGCTGGAAATCTTCCAGGCTGGCATCCTGTTCAACGACCCGGCCACCACCGCCAAGCTGTCGATGGGCGGCCGTTCCGTCGACATGCCCGGCTGGAAGGATCTCGGCAACGATCCGTCGGAACCCGTCAATGACGATCCGGCCGATTCCATCGAGATGAAGAAGATCGGCGCCCGCCGCGAGGTCGCCGCCCGCAATGTTCGCGCCCAGGCCTGGGGCGTTCCGGACCTGACCTCGATCCTGGCCGGCGACGACCCGCAGAAGCTGATCGTCAAGCGCCAGACCGAGTACTGGCAGCGCGCCAACAAGCTGACCCTGCTCGGCATTCTGAAGGGTGTCGTCGCCGACAACATCGCCAATGACGGCGGCGACCTGGTGCGCGTCACCGGCGCCTCCATCGTCGATACCGACATCATCGAGGCCGCCTATCTGATGGGCGACCGCGCGGACAAGTTCAAGACGATCTGGATGCACTCCAAGCAGATGAAGGCACTGAAGCTCGCCGATCTCATCGACTATGTTCCGTCGTCAGAGCAGGGCGGGCCGCTCATCCCCTACTACATGGGGCTGCGCTGCGTGGTCGATGACGACATTCCGGTCGCGGCCGGCGTCTACACCGCCTTCATGTTCAAGGACAAGGCGATCCTGTGGAACGAGTTGCCGGTCAACACGGAGGGCGGGCCGCTCGAGTTCGATCGCAAGCCGCGCCAGGGCCATGGCGGCGGCGTCACCGAGATGGTCGGCCGCAGGCACTTCGTCCCGCACGTGCCCGGCACCCGTTTCCTCGACGCGTCTTCGGCCGGCGAGTTCGCCACCGACGCCGAACTCGCGCTGGCGGCAAACTGGGACCGTACGGCCTCCAGCGTCAAGAGCATGACGTTCATCGCGCTGAAGACGACCGAGGCGTAGTACCTTTCGTCCGGCCAGCGGGTCGCCGAAACTGCTGATCTCCCCCCTTGCGGGGGAGATTGGCGCTCCGCCATATGCCCTTGCCCAATCAACCACCATCCACGAGGCGCTGATCCATGGCCATCACCCCGCTCGACATCGCCAATATGGCGCTCGCCGTCCTCGACGAGGCGCCGATCGACAGTCTCGACCAGGACGTCAAGGCGGCGCGCCTGCTCAACCTGCATTTCGACCTGACGCGGGAAGCCGAACTCGCCAGGCACGCCTGGGTGTTCGCCATCCTTGCCGCCAGCGTCGCCGGCGCCGACGCCGGCAGCGGCAATTGCACCTTGAACTTCGCCTATGAACTGCCCGCCGATTGCCTGCGGCCGCTGCCGCTGACGGCAAATGGCGAGCCCAACGGCGTGCCGATCTCGTGGCGCCAGGAAGCCGGGCTGATCTATTGCGGCCGGTCCGGTCCATTGATCATCCGTTACATCGCCAACCTTACCGACCCGAACGACTGGGACGCGCTGTTCACCGAAGTGCTGGTCTCCGCCCTTGCCATCAAGATCGCGCATCCCTTGACGCACAAGGCGGGCATGATCGACATCGCCCGCTCCGCCTATGACCGGGCGCTGGACGCGGCCATTGCCGCCAACGCCATCCAGCGCGGCGGCCGGCTCTACACCTCATCCTGGGCGCAGCAGCGCGGCGACTTCAGGGTGTCTGCCCGATGACCGCGCTCTACCCTATCCAGGACGTTTTCACCCGTGGCGAAATCAGCCCGCGCCTGCACGCGCGCGCCTCACTCGATCTCTATCATGCGGCGCTGTCCAAATGTGAGAACTTCGTCACGTTGCCGCATGGCGGTATCCGCGCCCGCGGCGGCAGCTATTTCGTCAACGAGGTGAAGAATTCGGCCAGGAAGACGCGCGCCATCCCCTTCATCTTCTCCTCCGAGCAGGCCTACTGCCTGGAGTTCGGCGACCTCTATATCCGCGTCTATGCCTATGGCGCCCGCGTCGGCACGGTCGAGGTGGCCTCGCCCTATCTGGAGGCCGATTTGTTCGACCTCGCCTATGTCCAGTCAGCCGACCAGATGTGGATCACCCACAAGAACTATGCGCCCAAAGTGCTGACCCGCACCGCCCACACGACATGGACGCTGGCAGGTTACGAGTTCCTCGACGGCCCTTACGACCCAATCAACACGACCGGCACCACGATGACGCCGGCCAGTTACGGCTCGTACGTGCCGAAGATGACAGGCTTGACGGCTCCGGCCGGAACGGCTTTGGCCAGCAACGGTTCCGCGTCAGCGTGGGCGATTTTCGACAAGGACAGCAGAACAGGTGCGGAGATCGGTGCCGGCACCAATGGCTGGGTCCAATATCGGCAGGCGAGCGGAGCGCAGAAGGTTTGCAACGCCTACTGGGTGCAAGCCATGAACAGCGCGTCGGAAGCAGAAAACATGCCGACGCAATGGGAAATCCAGGGCTCGAACGACGGATCGACATGGACAACCATCGACTCGCGGATTGGCCAGATAGGCTGGGGTAACTCCGAGCGTCGGTTCTTCGAATTCTTCAACAAGGCCGCCTTTGAATATCTGCGCATGGACATGGACGGTGGCGGCGGCTCTGACAGTACCAGAACCGACTTCGCCGAATGGGCGCCGAACGAGGACGGCGACCTGATGACGCCGTTCAATCTGACGGCGTCATCGATCACCGGTATCAACGATGATACCGGGTTCCAGACATCGGACATTGGCCGCGCCATCCGGCTGCTCGGTTCGGATGGGCGGTGGCGCTGGGCCAAGATTGCAGCGCGCACGAGCGCGACAGTCGTTACCGTTCGTCTGTATGGCCATGCCTTGCCGGATCTCAGTCCGATCAGTCGCTGGCGGCTTGGTACCTTCGTGCCCGGAAAATATGTCGAGGCGGGCTCGCTCTATGAGGAGCGGTTGGCCTTCAGTCGAAAATTCTCGGTCTATGCATCGGCGACCGGCGACTTCGACAATTTCGCGCTCGGCGAGGAAGATGACGACGCGCTGGAATTCGTCCAGGCCGGCGGCGGCCAGGCCAACGACATCGTCTGGATCGCCGATTCCGATGGTGCGCTGCTGATCGGCACGTCGGGCGGTATCAGGGCACTGTCCGGCTCCGGCATCGACGAGGCACTCACCCCGTCCTCGTTCAAGAACCGCCGTTCGCGCACCTTTGGCTGCGCCCGCATCCGCCCGGTCGATGCCGGGCAGTCCTTCCTCTATGTCACCCGCTCGCGCAAATCGATCGCCGAGCTGACGCAGAGTTCTACAGCCAGATTCACCTCCGATGACATCGGCCAGATCTCGGAACATATCCCCAAGCAAGGCGTGGTCGAACTCGCCTTCCAGACCGACCCCGACCCGATGCTGTGGTTTCCGCTCGAAAATGGCGAACTTGGCGGCTACACCCACCAGCCGAGCCAGGAGGTGCGCGGCATGCACCGCCATCGCTTCGGCGGCAGCTTCGCTGGATCCGCCCCCGGTCAACCCACTTGGGCGGTCGTTGAAAGCGCCGTGGTGACGCCTGGCCAGAACGGCGTCGACGACATCTGGCTGATCGTCAAGCGCACCATTGGCGGGGTGACCAGGCGCTACATCGAAATCATGACCACGCCATTCGAATACGGCATGCTGGAGGATGCCTTCCAGGTCGATTGCGGACTGACCTATTCGGGTGCACCCGTCAACGTCGTCTCCGGGCTCGGCCATCTCAACGGCCAACTGGTCGACGTGCTGGCCGGCGGCAAGGTCTATCGCGGCCTGCCGGTTGCCTCCGGCCAGGTGACGCTGCCCGCCGGCGCCACAGCTGGGAAGTGGCAGGTCGGGCTGCCCTTCCAGTCCGAGGCCAACACGCTGGAACTCGACGTCGGCGGCCAGGACGGTTCCGTCATCGGCCGCCGCAAGAAGGTGGCGAAAGTCATCCTGTCGCTGCTCGAGACCGACACCACCGGGCTGCAGGTGCAGTCCTTCCTCCGCGGCCGCTGGGAGAGCGTGCGCATGCCGAGCATCGTCGCACCCGACGGCAATGCGAAACTCTACACCGGCAATGTCGATGTACCGGTCGACGACAGCTGGGAAGGGCAGGGCAGGGTCCGCATCCGCCACCTCAACCCGACGCCCTGCACGATCCGGGCGTTTACGCCGGTATTCGACGCCGAGCCGTAGAAAAATTTGATGCGGCAATAGTCAACGCCGAGTTCCCGCCCACCCCCCTCTGGCCTGCCGGCCATCTCCCCCGCAAGGGGGGAGATCAACGGCATCTTTGCCTTCGCTAATCGCTGACGTAGCAAGACTGGCGAGCCTGCTCGAGCTGCCAATCTCCCCCCATGCGGGGGAGATGTCCGGCAGGACAGAGGGGGGTGCTGTCCCGCCGACGTCACCATTCTCGCACCATTCCCACCAAGGAACCCACCCCAATGACCCCCCATGCCGAGACCCTCGGCAAGGCGCGGACGGCTGCCGATTTCGCGGCCGTCATCGCCTTGCTCGACACCGACATTAACGACGCCGTCGTCCGCAGGCGCGCGCTGGAGCAGGCCGAGGACCGGGCCGTCTTTGGCGACGGCGACCTGGCCGCGGCGCGCGCCGCGCTCGATGCCTGCAACGACGTCATCACCTTGCTGGAAAAAACCATCTGCGTCGCCGACACGCGCCGCATCGACGCCGCCGAGAGCGAAGCCCGCGCCGACATTGCCGCTCTTGGCGACGAGATTGCGGCCAAAGCCGCCACCCTGACCGAGCGCTGGCGCAACGCTGCCCGGCTGGTCGAGCTGCTGCGCCAGGAACTGTTCGAGGCCGATGCGCTCGTCCGTGCCATCGCCACCGCCAATGGCCTGTTCGACGCCGCCAGCGTCGCCGAGCTGAAGATAAACCTCACCGCTGCCCGCCGCGCCGCCATGGCCGGCGCACGGGCAGCCGCACCCGCTCGCCTCAGCCGCGCCGGGCTGCAGGTCGACCGGCTGCTTTTGTCCCTGCTCGCTGCCGGCGGTCCACTCGACCCGCGCCCGCAGCTTGGCGCGCCGGTCGCCGGCGTCAAAAGCAAGTTCATTCCCGCAATCAAACCCATTCCCGCGAGAAAACCCATTCCTGCAATCAAACCCCTGGGCGAACGAGGCTGACCATGTGCACACTTGCCCTTCTCGGCACCGTTCTTTCAGTCGGCGGCGCGCTGGCCGAGGGCCAGCAGTCGAAGCAGATGGCCGACTATCAGGCCAAGGCCTATGAGCAGCAGGCGCAGGCGGATGCTCAAGCCGCCGCCTTCGAGCAAGGCCAGGAGCGCCACAAGCAGGACCTGCTGCAGGCGCAGGCGCGCGCCCAGGCCGGCGCGTCCGGCGTCGGCATAGCCGGCTCGCCGACCGAGGTGCTGGCGGCGAATGCCAGGCAGGGCCAGGCGGATCTCGGCGCGCTGCTGTACGGCTCGAAGCTGCGCCAGAACAATCTCAACAGCCAAGCCGCCATCTCGCGCTTCCAGGGCAAGCAGGCGGTGACGGCGTCAATCTTCAACGCCGGCAGCGCGCTCGTTGGCGGCCTCTCCAAAATCTACGACCCGACGAAAGCGGCAGCGTCAAGCGCTGCGGCCGCCGCTGTGCCGGGCCGCTCCGTGATCTTCGGCAGTGCGGCCCTCAGGGCTCCGTGGGCGGGGAACACGTAGATGGTACACATCATCCCCCTTTCCGTCGGCCAGCGCCGGCTCGATACCGGCAACGCCGTGCAATATCCCCAGGGGTCGCCGATCGGCGGCGCCATGCAAGGTTTCGGCGACCACCTTTCCGCTCTTGCCGAACGCTACCAGCAGATGAAGGACCAGCAGGACGCGTTCGACGCCGAGCTGGCGCGTCGCGGCTTCGACGCGCGGATCGCGCAGGCCGAAGATGAAGTGGCGGCGAACGCGCCGGCGGATGGCGCAGGCATGCATGAAGCCATGTATGGCGAGGTCGACCTGCGCGCCGGCCGGGTGGTGAAACCAGGCCTGTACGATACGCTGTTCGACGATGCGAAACGGACGATGCCCGAAAGCCAGCGCGCCGCTTTCGCAGGCCAGAAGGAAAACAAGCGCGTCGTTGGCGCATACCGCATGGCGCTGCGGCAAAAGACCAAACGCGACGACTACGAGAAGGCCACCGTCGACACGACGCTGACGACCAATGCCATCGCCATCGCAAAAGGCGACCCGAACGACACCGCGACCTTCGAGGCGATCCGGCAGAGCGGGCTCGACCTGATCGCCAAGATCGGCAACCCGCTTGCCAGGCAAGCGGCGGAAGCCGCCTGGCGCACCAACTCGGCCAAGGCGCTGGTTCAGGCGATGATCGCCACGGACCCGAAGCGCGCTGCTGAAATGTTGGGCGGCGCAGCGGCCGCCGGCGGCGAGACCGCTGGCGATAGCGCGCAGGCTGCGGGCAACTCCTTTGTGGACGGCCCAAGGATGGCGCCCGGGAAAGAAGACCGTGTCGGCACGCAGACGCCGGATGACCGCATCGCGCAGGCGTTCAGGGACGATCTTCCGCAGGAGGAACAGGATGCGCTGGCCTTAAAGGCAAAGGTCGCAAAATTCAGTCAGGACATCCAGACGCGCGTCGAGATCGGTCGCGCCGAGAGGGAAGCGCCGGACGAGATAGCACGCACGGGCGCCTACTCCGGCCCAATGCCGGGCAAGGACGCCTACAGGACCATCTATGGCCTCGATGAGGGCGACAGGCGCCGGCAGGGTCTCGAATGGCGTACCAATGTCGGCAAGAAGATTTTCGACATGGCGACCATGTCGAACCAGGAGATCAATGCCGCCGTTGTCAGTGCCGAGCCGGGGCCGAACGCTTCACCGGCGGATCAGGCGGGCCACGATTCAACCGCTGCCGCGGCAAATCTGGTCCTGGAAAGGAGGCGAGTCTATCCAGGTGACTATGTCGATGGATTGTCTTCAGAAATCTCGGAGGGTTGGAAAGCCGTATTTGGCACTGGGCCCTCTGATTCAGAGGCTTTCGACCAAGATACTTACGACAAAACACTAGCCTTGTCTGTCGCCCAGCAAAATGCATTGGGCATCGCTGATGAAAATCTCCAACCCGTGCCGTTCTCTTTTCTCCTCAAGCTTGCCGAGCAGCGCGACAGCGGAAGCATGTACTTCATGGACAACTACGCGAAGGCGAGCGAGTTGTTCGCGCGCACGAAGGGTCCTGTCGCACGAGCAGCTTTGGTTCGGGAATTGGATGAGGCCGGCCTGGGCGGGATTCTTCCTGGCGGCAAGCCTGGCCTTTCGGCGATCGAGGTATTTCGATCGGAGGCCAGAGGCCTTGGCAAGGCAGGTGCGAATGCGGGGATATTCGCAGGCAAATTGATGAAGGGGATTGGCTACGGGGCTTCCCTTGGAACAAGCGATCCTCCCGATTTCAGCCAAGGCTACTTCGAGCCTTCGAACAATGCCGAGAAGGTGATGATGCGTCAGGGAAATGACGCATTGAGCTGGGCGATACCTGGGCCGGGCATTGGGCGAGCTGCTGTTGCCGCGAAAGGGATACCTCGCACACTTGAGCCGTTGAGTGCCATGGCGTCGGGGCGCGCCGAAGGTCTCATCGCCAAAGAGCTTCCCGGTGAGTTGTCTAAGGAAGGCGCGGGACTCGTCGAAGGTGGCAGCGGACACCCGGCCGTCGCTCTCGATCTCCCCTCGGGCAGTTTCTCAATGTCAGATTGGGCAGATTATCCGATAGCGGTTGTGCCCAAGCCAGATGGATTATTCATACGGCTAGAAGGTACACAGCAAAAAGCTGCTAGAAAAGCGGCTGATCAGGCCAATCGCATTATCCGCCAAGAGCGAGGCCTTGTCGGCCAGCCCGTGGATGTGCATGAAATTAAGCCAGTGAAGTTTGGCGGGAGTCCGACCGATCCGTCCAACAAGGTCATTCTGCCCCGAGAAGTTCATCAGCAGCAGGTTACGCCCTGGTGGAACAAATTACTAAAAGACATTGGAGAATAGCAGTGGGATATGCACTAACTAAGGGACGTTTCGACCCACCGGCTCAAGCTGCAGTTGTCGATGGCCTGCCCGCAAGCCTGGGAGTGACGTTGCCGAAGGATTACGCCAATTTCCTTAGGGAGCATAATGGAGGTGAAGGCTTCATCGGCGACAGCTATATAATTTTTTTCAAGGCTGAAGAGTTGGTAGACTTCAATCGAGAATATGAGGTTGAGAAATACGCACCAGGCATCCTCTTGTTTGCGTCGAATGGAGGAGGGGAAGCCTATGGCTTCGACACCCACGATGTGGAAATGCCGATCGTGCGCATCCCATTCATATTTATGGAACGGCAATCCGCCGAGACGATAGCGCGTGACCTCGCCGGTCTATTTGCTGCGTTGGAGGACTTGAAATGAGCGTCCAAGGTACAGATTCGCGTTCCAAAGGCATGGAATTGTTCGAGATCAAACCGGTAGCGGTTGGCGGCGATCCAGTTAGCATGGAGAACAAGATCTGGTTGACCAGGCAAGAGCATTTTCAAGTGGTGCGCTTTTGGAATCGAACTATCGAAGTTCAGCGTAAGGCGGCACTGGAAAAGGCGGGACGAAACGGGGAATAGAGTGCAAGGAGCACGAGCCATGACCAGCGTCGGACGATCATTTGCAAATCCACCGAACCGCCGGCGCAAGCAACTCGTCCCTAGATCCCAACATAATAATGGTACCATCTTCCAGGAGGTTTTGCATCCGAATCGTGGCGGAGGGTTTCTCTTTGGGGCAAGTAGGCAGGCTGATAGACATAGTTGCAAGGCTGTCGGAGTTTGACGAGTACGACACGATTTATGCGTCGGAGCCTTGGACCGAGGATTCCGATGCGATGGTTGCTACCGGGCTGGACACGGAAGATCGCCACCGGAGGCCGTCGAAGCCGGTTTGGAATATTTTCTTGAGATACATATCTGTCGAGAAGTCATCGAGGGTTGGCTTGCCTCAATAAAAGAAAAACCTAGCCTAGCGGGGGTTTGTCAAAGGCTTATCGAATACGCCATCAATGACGCATAGGAGAGATAGAGTGGAACATAACCCGCGCTATGACGGAAAGCCGCTGCTTAAACTATTGGAATTTTATGTTTTGTGGGTAATTGGTGAGCTGCCCGAAGAGGTGGATAAATCCTTGAAGGCGATAGCTCCCAAACTGCACACTCTCTATGGCGGCGATGGACAGTGGCAGGGCGCAATTGCCGCATCTGTTCATTTTTCCGAGGAATATCGCGGAAATCCGGGGTCTATGGGCGAGGAACCTCGAAATCGCTCGCGACAACGACGTAACGCTTTCGCCTCAGAAATTTGCCGAGATGTTCGTAGATGAAAATTTCGAGAATGATGGATTACGGTGACAGCGTATTTCTAGAGGTCCGCACCAGTGCGAGGTAGAGCGAAAGCTCTAAAGCTGACAAATTGAAAAGAGTGCACTGTCACCGTAATTCCGAAGCATTGAGACGCATAATTCAGCTGGACAGCCTGATCGTGGGCGTTCGAGGAACTGCCGGGTTATACTTGTCCAGCGGACAAAGTGGCTCCAGTATGGACGGACCCGTTGAGAAGAACAGCAATGTCTATTAGATTCGCTGCGCTGGCGCCCACTTACATCTGAAGGGCTGGCCAGCGGTCACCTTGAAAATCGCATGGGACGGCGGCCGTGGCTCGCCGCAATGAACATGGGCAGGAAGATACTTCTCGGTGGAACGTTTCCTATGACGACGACATCGAACTGAACAAGCGGCGGCAACACCCGACCATAGCCTGGTTGTGGCGGCTGGAGACATGTGATCCTTCGGAAAGGCCAGAGCTACTGGCCAAATACGAAGAATGGAATCAACTCCACGAAGAGAAAAAGCGGAATGCCAAGGGTTGGGAACACCGCAGCTTTTACCCCTTGCTGGACTTTGATGACATCGGTCGCACAGTCATGCAGAGGGCGACGCCGAGGCAATGGCGCTGAGGATCGAGCTTGGGCTGCCGGCTGAACCGGAGAAAGTGCCGACCGAAGAAGAGCGTATTCTGGCCGAGGCCGGGGATGGCTATGTGACGCCTGCGCAGCGCAAGCGGCTGCGCTACCTGCGCAAGCACCCTGAGGAGGGGTGATGCGCCGCGTCTAACTCTTCGGCCTTCATCACAGCGCTGATCGTCGCGCACCAAATTGGAACTTCTTTCAAGCCTCGCTATCGCGGGGCTTTTTTCATGGAGCAAGCCTTATGGCCCGACCTGCAACTGCCGCCGTTCGCCTGTTGACCGGCGAACGCGAACCCGTGCGCCTGGCGACGACGGGCAACATCACCCTTTACGGCCTGCAGACCATCGACGGCGTGCCGGCCGAGGTCGGCGACCGCGTGCTGGTCAAGAACCAGACCGATGCCCGCGACAACGGCATTTATACCGCCAGCGAAGGCCAATGGTTCCGTGCCGCCGATGCCCGCACCAGCCGCACCATGCAGAAGGGCACGACGGTGCATGTTCAGCAGGGCGCGGTCTCGGCCGACTTCGTCTATGTTTTCGAAACGCTCGATCCGGTGATCGGCACCGACGCGGTCACGATCGCCTTTTACCTGTCGGAGGACACGCTGGGCGATGCGGTGGGCGCGGCCAGCGCTGCTGCCGCCAGTGCCGCTGCGGCGCTCACCTCGAAGAACGCTGCCGCCACCAGCGCCACCAATGCCGGCACCTCGGCCGGCGCCGCCGCAGGTTCGGCCACGGCCGCCGCCGGTTCCGCCACAACAGCCGCGACCAGCGCCACCAACGCAGGCAATTCGGCAACGGCGGCTTCCGGCTCGGCATCGGGCGCGGCGACCAGCGCCACCAACGCGGGCAACTCGGCTACAGTTGCAGCCGGATCGGCGAGCGCTGCCTCGGGCTCCGCAACCGCGGCTTCCACCTCAGCCACCAATGCCGCGACTTCCGCTTCCAATGCGGCGGCCAGCGCTGCGGCGGCATCAACCTCGGTGGCGGCGCTCGGCTACACCTTTTCCACGACCACAGCCGACGCCGATCCGGGCAATGGCACCTTGCGGCTGAACAATGCGAGCGCCGCCTCGGTGACCGCGGCCTATATCGACAATCTCGATGCCGGCGGCTCCACGGTGAGTGGCATCCTCGATGGCTTTGACGACAGCACGAACCCCATCAAGGGCCAGTTGACCCTGCGCTCGAAAGCCTCCACCGCTATCTCCTATGTCTACAACGTAAGTGGCGCGGTGGTGGACGGCGGCGGCTACCGCAAGCTGACGCTCGCCTATGTCAGTGGCGCCGGCACTTTGCCGACGACGGCCAACGGCATCTGGCTGATGTTCGACCGGGCCGGCGACAGAGGCGCCGACGGGACGGGAGTAGGAGATTTTTTGGGGCCTGCGTCTTCGGCAACCGACAATATTGTCACTTTCGCGGGCACGACGGGCAAGGTGGGGAAGGATAGTGGGATCGCGGTGTCCAGCCTGGCGCCGAAGGCCAGCCCGACATTTACCGGAACGCCAACGGGGCCGACCGCAGCGCCTGGAACGAATACCACGCAATTGGCTACAACGGGGTTCGTCAAGGCTGGGTTTGATCTGAAACTTGATAGCCGACCCAACCTTGGTGTCGTCGCGCAGACGATCACCGATTGGAACAACGCCCTGGACAATGGCTGGTATGTGGCCTCGGCGGCGGCTAATGCGCCAGACGGCGTAAACTGGTTCCTGGGGTTTGTGGAAGCGCACGGAAGCACTGGCTACCGGACGCAGACGGTGCATGATTTCGTCAACGACACTACGGCGGCAGACCAAAAGCTATGGCGGCGCAGGCAGGCTGGCGGTGCCTGGGGAGGATGGATCAAGCTGCAATGGTCGCAGGCCGAACAGGATGCACGCTATGTCCAGTCGTCCGCGGCGTTGCTTCAGAAGTGTTATGAAAGCCCGCAACAGACCATCACGAATGCCGGATCACTGACGCTAGCGCATGGACTCGGCGTCAAGCCAAAAAACTACTTTGCCGTGCTGCAATGCACTACGGCAGATGCCGGGTATTCCATTGGAGACGAAGTACTGGCTAATCCGGGCGGCGGTACAGGCAACAAAGGTCTATCGCTGGTCCCGGACGCCACCAACATCAATGTGCGGTTTTCGTCCACCGCTGTTGATATCACCGCCAAAGGCACCGGCGCAGGCACCACAATTACCAACAGTAGCTGGAGGCTCGTCGTGAGAGCGTGGGCCTAATTATTAGCGGCTTCTCTCCTGGCCTGCAGCAGATCCTGCTGAGCGCAGTATTTCTCGTAAGGCGACCCCGTATACCGCGAAATGTATATGTCTACGCTTACCGATACGGGCAAACAGCCAAAAAGAAGCCGCCTGTCGATAGCAGCCATCCGGCACCGCAACATAGGCGCCAAGAGCGACAAGGGTCGTGTCCCATCAGGTGGTGTAGCTCGGCGGTAGCGAAGTCGCTCACGAGCGCGCCGTTAGTAGCGCTGTAGCGAGCGAGCGGCGTGTGGGTGGTCATCGGCGCTTTCCGGTAGGGTTTGGTTGTTGGAGAAGTCCCCGGATGCCGATCTGCTGCGGGAGATGATCGGCTTTGCCGCCGAGCGACTGATGCAAATGGAGGTGGGCGCGGCCACCGGCGCCAGCTATGGCGAGAAGAACCCGCTGCGGCTCGCCCAGCGCAATGGCTACCGCGACCGGGACTGGGATNCCGGCGCCAGCTATGGCGAGAAGAACCCGCTGCGGCTCGCCCAGCGCAATGGCTACCGCGACCGGGACTGGGATACGCGGGCCGGCACGGTCGAGCTGCGCATCCCGAAGCTCAGGAAGGGTAGCTACTTCCCAGGTTTCCTCGAACCGCGCCGCATGGCCGAGAAGGCGCTAACCGCCGTCATCCAGGAAGCTTATGTGCAAGGCATCTCGACCCGGTCGGTTGACGACCTGGTCAAGGCCATGGGTATGAGCGGCATATCCAAGAGCCAAGTCTCGCGGCTGTGCGAGGAGATCGACGGGGAGGTGAAGGCCTTCCTCGATCGGCCGATCGAGGGCGATTGGCCATACCTGTGGATCGACGCCACTTACCTGAAGGTCCGCCGCGGTGGGCGNCGCCGTCGGCGTCAACGCGGACGGCCGGCGCGAGGTACTGGGCATGGAGATTGGCACCTCGGAGGCCGAGCCGATCTGGACAGAGTTCCTGCGCAAGCTGACACGTCGCGGCATGCGCGGCGTCAATCTCGTCGTCTCCGATGCTCACGAAGGCCTCAAGGCGGCCGTCACCAAGGTGCTGCGCGCGCACATGACAGAGGTGCCGCGTCCACTTCATGAGGAACGTGCTGGCCCATGCCGGCAAGAGCGGCCGCAGGGTCGTCTCAGCCTTCATCCCCACCGCTTTCGCCCAGGAAACGCCCGAGGCCGCGTCCGTACAATGGCGCGCCGTCGCCGACCAGATCCGGCCGAAGGTGCCGAAGCTGGCGACAATCATGGACGACGCCGAGCCCGACGTGCTGGCCTACATGACCTTCCCCAAGGAACATCGCGCCAAGCTCCACTCGACGAATCCGATCGAAACTCTCAACGGCGAGATCAAGCGGCGCACCGAGGTCGTCGGTATCTTACCGAACGACGATGCGATCGTGCGCCTCGTCGGCGCAATCCTGCTCGAACAGAACGATGAATGGGCAGTGCAGCGGGCCAGATATATGACTCTGGAAACGATCAGCCAGATGAGCGATGATCCCCTGATCAGCCTTGCCAGCCGTGGCGCGCTGATCAGCCCGGCCCCATGCCGGAGAGCACGGCGACTAATGCCGCCAGCTACACCACGCCGCGGGACACGATCGCGACAAGTGCCGCCAGTCCAATTTGCAGGGACTGATACCGGTACAAAAGCCACATCTAAAAAGCCCTTTCCAATTTTGAGGCGACACCATGACAAAATACTTCGTTGATGGCAATGGCGCCTATCTCGGCGGCTTTGATGGTGAAGACCTCGAGCTTCCTGAAAATGGCATCGAAGTGCCTGAAGCCCCAGAAGATGCGCGTCAAATATGGGATGGCTAGGCTTGGAGTGCTGCCCCGGCAGTCCGCCGCATTGTGCTGAAATTCGTAGTGCAAGCGCATCATCGACGGCGGCAAGACGCCGCAGGCCTATGGCATGTTCACCGGCAACCCGATCTATTTCGCCCGCTGGTTCGCTCCGGACCATCCCTCTCTCTACAGCGACGATCCTGATGCTGTGAACTTGGTCCGAGCGCTCGGGATCGATCCGGCGGTAATCCTCGCCCCCTAACCCACAACCCCAAAAGAGGCAAAATGAACCGCAACTTCGCGCGGGCGCTTGCGCTCGTCCTCAAATCGGAAGGCGGCTGGTCCGACAATCCGGCCGATCCGGGCGGCGCTACCATGAAGGGCGTGACGCTGGCCAATTTCCGCCGCTACGTGAAGGCGGATGCGACGAAGGACGACCTTCGCCATATCACGGATGCTCAGGTGGCGACGGTCTATCGCCGCTTCTATTGGGATGCCGCTGCGGGCGCCGAGCTTCCCGGCGGTGTCGACTATGCCGTCTTCGACTTCGCCGTGAACAGTGGGCCGGGCAGGGCGGCTAAATATCTGCAGGCGGCAGTTGGCACCGCACAGGACGGCAGGATCGGCCCGGCCACGCTCAAAGCTGTCGGCGCCAGGCCACCGGGCGCAGTCATCGACGATCTTTGCGATGCCCGCCTGGCATTCCTGCGGCGGCTGCCGACCTGGCCGGTTTTCGGCAAGGGTTGGAGCGATCGCATCCGGTCGGTCCGTTCCCAGGCGCTGTTGATGTCGGCACTACAGCCCGCTCCGGCACCTTTGCCGGGCTCCCCGACCCAGCCATCAGCGCTCTCGCCGAAGCACGGCAGTGCGATGCCGCCGGTGCCTACCGGCGGGCGCGTCAGCCCCGTCGAACGCCTGCCGTTCTGGCGTGCGCTGCTTCAAATCCTGAAATCGATTTTCGCAAGGAGTTCGACATGATCGCCGTCTTCATCCGCATCGGCTTGCGTTACGGCGCCGGTGTTCTGGTCGCGCGTGGCCTGCTCGGCGCCGACGACGCGGCGGCATTTTCTTCCGACCCCGACACTCAAGCTGGTCTGGAGATCGCCGCCGGTCTCGCCATCGCCTCGGTCACCGAGACCTGGCACTGGCTGGCCCGCAAATCCGGCTGGGAGCACTGACATGGAAGGGTTTCAACAACTGATCATCGCCTATCTCGAAGCCGCGCAACCCTATGCTATCGGCTTTGCCGCCGGGCTTGTCGCCGGGTGGCTGCTGTGAGCGCGCTCCTCGCCGTCCTGCTTGGCAACAAAGTGCTGCTGGGCTTCCTGGCATCGGCCATCGCCGCCCTTTGCTGGGGCGCTCACCAGCGGCTGGCCGGCGCCTGGGCCGAGCGCGGCAAACTGGCGGCCGCTGAGGCCGCGGCGCGCGCGGTCGCTGAGCAGGTGCAGAACGACGTCGGCGCACTGCCGGCGGACGCTGTTCGAAAGGAGCTGAAATCATGGGCAAGGGACTGATGCTTGCGCTGCTTGTGGCGCTTGCCGGGTGCACGACTGCTTCGGGCGGCTTCTGCGCGATTTCGAGCCCGCTGCGCCTGTCGGCCGAAGCCGTCGACGTCCTGTCGGACGCCGAGGCGAGAGCGCTCTTGGCGCACAACCGCAAGGGACAAAAGCTCTGCGGATGGAGGCCTTAGCCGATGCACGACCTCTTCGACATGCTCGGCATCAAGGGGCCGGTCGTCGCCGCCGGGCTAGCTGGCGGCGTGCTGCGAGCACTGTCGCGCCATCGCTACAAGCTGCGCGAGATGATTGCCTCGCCGATCTGCGGGGCGCTGGCGGCTGCGTATCTGACGCTGCCTGCCGTCGCCTGGTTCAGGGCAACCGGCATGCCTATCCCCGATCCGGCCGACGACACTACGACGCTCGCCGCCGCCTTTTTGATCGGCGTCTCGGCCATGTGGATTTCCGACATCGTCTTCGAGGTCATCGTGCGGCGGTTCGGCTCGGCCGGCAACGAGTGATGCACTTGAGATGCTGGAAGAAGCCAGCGACAATGCCTACCTAAGGAGCAATCCAATGGAGGTATGATATGGCGACGTCCACCGAACGTGCAGTCCTTGCCGGCGGCTGTTTCTGGGGCATGCAGGATTTGATCCGGCGCTATCCCGGCGTGATCTCTACCCGCGTCGGCTATAGCGGTGGCGATGTGCCCAACGCCACGTATCGCAACCACGGCAGCCATGCCGAAGCCATCGAGATCGTTTTCGATCCGGCCAGGATTAGCTTTCGCACATTGCTCGAATCCTTTTTCCAGATCCACGATCCGACCACCAGGAACCGCCAGGGCAACGATGTCGGAATGAGCTATCGCTCTGCGATCTTCTACACCAGTGACGAGCAGAAGCGCGTCGCCGAAGACACCATCGCCGATGTCGATGCCTCTGGACTGTGGCCGGGCAAGGTCGTCACCGAGCTTGCGCCGGTGGGCGATTTCTGGGAGGCGGAGCCAGAGCATCAGGACTATCTCGAGAAATACCCCAACGGCTATACCTGCCACTTTGTCAGGCCGGGCTGGAAGCTTCCGGTCCGCGAAAAGGCTGTTTCGTAACGCAGCCGCTATCGTCTGCTTATCTGGCGGTCGAACTATTCTTCCGCTGGATCGGTATGCCGGCCGCCTTGTTGAGGTGGCCGTGCTCGGGCTGCCCATAGATGAACGCGCCGTGGACGGGTTTGCCGTCGACCTCAGAGCCTGAGAACGCGACGGCCTCGATCTTCTTTGTTCCGGTCAGGCTCTGGTTTCGAAGATAGGCGAAGGTTCGCACCGCTTCTCCGACAATTCGATCGAGAAACGGTTTTGGCCGCCTCCCGGGCCGTCGCACGAGGCTTGGAAAGCGCTCTCGTCCCGAAACAAAATGGTGCTGTGCGCAAAGCGCCGGCATGATCTGATAGATTCGGTTGAGCGAGCAGGTCATGAATCCTGGGTGAAAAAGAACGAAGTCGACCTCTCCTCTCAGATGCATGGTCCTGCGCAGCAATCTTTGCGCTGCCGATCTGGAGATGACATAGCCTGCGGCGCCCGCGTGCAGGCCATAAAGTCTGGCAAGCGAAAACCCATCATCGAGAGCGACTTCCTTGCGTCCGACCCTCACTTTGGCAAAATGCGTTTCCAGCTTGATCACATCGGCATCGCGCGGCACCCATCGATCGGAAGCAAGCAGCGAGCCGGCGCCCGCGCCGAAAACGACGTCGTCCTCGAAAACCGCGCCATATTGATCCGCGCCGTTCGCAACGATCTCCCAACACGAGCGGTGGCTCAGGAACAGCAAACCTCAGCAGCGCTTAGCGGGCTTTTGGCGACAGAGCAGCAATCGGGGCAATCGATGGCGGAGACACGCTCAAATGGTACTCCGATCCGGCCGAACTCGGACGCGACATGCGCCAGCCGATCGCGAGAACGATCAAGATTGATCACCAGACACCTCATCAGCGCCCCCTTGTCTGGTGATCAGTGAATATCACGTTCCCGTGATTGCACAAAATTTGCTTACGTGCGGGGCAGTGGGTAGCGGCGTACGGTGCCGCCGGTTGGTTTTGGAGGTTGGGTGGACATTGACGGCGTCCCCCGCGTGGCGCGAGCCTTTACCGTGCGCGCCTAGACGAGTCGCCCTAGAAGCCGAAGAATTGCCGACCGATCATGTATCCGAGCGCGACGACCACAAGGGGAAACAGGGCGGGCGTCAGCCCACCAAGAGCGGAGGTCTTTGGCTGTTGCCTGGAGATGGTCCTGGGTGCATTGCCGAGATTCTTGGTCATCCGGTATAGTAGCAAGCGCTGATTAACGATTCCGTAACCCGATCGAGGCCGCCGCGGCTTTTTGCGTTTCTGGCGCGACCTTGACAATGCCCAGCCCGTGACGCAACTGGGCCGTCTTTGAGAGCATTGTGAGGCAAGGTCAATGCGGGTGACGCTCGTTTTGAAGGGCGTAATACCCTGCCGAGGTTACGGTGGGATTCAGCGTCAGGTCGAATGGCTGGCCACGGAGATGGTTCGTCTCGGACACGAAGTCGTGGTGATCGCTGGCCCTGGCTCCAGCCACCCGCTCTTCGAAGTCCGGCACGCTTCGACCGATGCCGAATGCCGGGCAGCCATTCCGCGGGACACGCAAATCGTCCACACCCATAGTTGGCCCGTCGAGGTGCCATTTCCAACGCTGAATACGCAGCGCGGCTTTATGCCGGACCAGCCCATGCCAGTTGCGAACTGGAGCTTTATCAGCGCCAATCATGCCCGCCAGCATGGGCGCGAGACATTCGTCTACAATGGCTTTCCGGTGGACGCCTATCGTTTGTCGGCTGCAAAGGGCGACCGCCTGCTATTTCTCGCCGGCATTGCACGATCAAGCAAAGGCCTCAACCGCGCCGTCGATCTCGCCAAAAAATTCGATTTCGGTCTCGATATCGCCGGTGGCTCGCGTTGGAAACTGCTGGGCCGAAGTCAGACCCGCCGCGAAGGGTTGTTTTTCAAGAGCCTTGGCAGGCGATACCGTTTCCACGGAATCGTTGACGGCGAGCCGAAGCTTCGCCTTCTCGGCGAAGCGCGAGCCTTCCTCAACCCCATCGCCTGGGAGGAGCCGTTCGGCAACGCACCGGTCGAAGCCATGTTGTGCGGCACTCCGGTGCTGACGACGACGCGAGGCGCATTGCCCGAGACGGTCGATGCCGACAGCGGGCGCTTCTTTGAGACCGATGAAGAATTTGCGGCCGCTTTCGAGGCCGTCGCCGACCTTACGCCTCAGCAATGCCGCGAATCGGCCGCGACGAGATTTCCCATCCAAAAAGCGGCGCGCGGCTATCTGGATCTCTATGCCCGCATCCTTGACGGCGAAGCGCTTCCTTGACGACCGGCGATCCAATCCTCTTCGTCGGCTTCCCCGCGGTCGGCGACTTCGTCCGTTGCCATTCCGCCATCCAGATCATTGCCGCGCGATTTCCTGATCGCCCAATAGATGTCGTCACCTCGCCCGTTGCAGCGCCGCTGGCGCGCCTGATGCCGCATGTCAGGAAGGGCTGGGCGCTTGCCAAGCGTCATCAGCGCCCCGGTTTTGGCGAGCGCAGCCGCCTGGTTGGCGAGTTGCGCAAGGAAAATTACCGTACGGCCTATCTGATGACCAGCAGCACCAAGGCGGCGCTGATGGCGTTCATGGCCGGAATAGAGGAGCGCATCGGCTATCCGCAGGAGTTGCAATTCGGCCTCCTCAATCGCTTCCCCGCCGGCTGGTTGGCCCATCTATGGGCCTTCGGACCCCGCAAGACGCGGCTGTTCGAGGAAGTCTGCTCGATTGCCTCGCTTGGCGAAACGCCGGCTGCGGGCGCAGAGTGGCCGGCGCCCCGGCTTGTGGTCGATCCGGCCGAACTGGACGAATGGCGCCAGCACAAGAAGATCGATGCCGACCGACCGGCACTGGCGCTCTATACTGCCGACATTGAGAATTTCCGCTCATGGCCCGTCGAGCGCTTCATTTCGATCGCCAGAGACCATCATGATCGCGGCTGGGCAATCTGGATTGTAGGCGGACCGCGCGAGCACGCCGGTGCCGCAAAAATCCGCGCCGCCATTCCTGAGGCAATCGACTTCACCTCGACCCCGTCGATTGCTGACGCGATGTGCCAAATCGCTGCGTCGACCATGTTCCTCGGGGTTGATGGCGGGATTTCCCACGCCGCCGCTGCCCTGAACGTCCCATGCGCGCTCATCTACGGGCTGAATCGCCCCTATGTGCATGGGCCCGTAAACAACCATGTTCGCTTTATCGAACCGCCGCTTTCGACGCCCAGCTGGGTCAAGGACACGCGCGGCGTCAGCGAAACTCGGGTGAGGGAGGTTCTGGCTGACCTCTCAGCCGGTATTGCCAACTGACCGGTGGCCTCGCCGGCCCCAAGCGTCTGATCAAACGCTCCGTGGGGGCAACCATCGCCCCGTTTCGGGTTTACCCCTTGGCACTACCCCTTGGCCCTGCGGTTTTCGGGCTCGTGATTGCCGACCCAGTGGGCACGGATACGGTCGCTGGCTTCAAGGTAGGCCATGTCGATGAGGTAGGTCAGAAGCTTCTCGCCGTCGCCTTCGGCTTTCTGCCGAAGCTCCCGCAGTATCCCTTGCGCGAACTGCAGGTTCTCCATTTTGCTCGGCTGGTCCATCGGTGCCCCCCAATGTCTGCGCATGAACTTTGTGCTGACTATGCTTGCATGAAGATTGCCGTGAAGTGGATATTGCACGTGCGGACCGCGATCCTGCGAAGGCGCTGGCTGCATGAAAGCCGCCCCATCCGGATTCAAGATTCGCTACACTATGTGACGGAAAGAAAATAAACAAAGCGTTCTTTTGTACAAGACAGGAAGATTCCTTCAGTTCACACCACGACATACTTGGACAGCATAGTTGACGTAACGATATTGCGTGGTCTTAAGCTCTCGTTTCCAAACAAAACGTAGCATCGTTGCAACCACAAGACGAATTCCAGCTGACCGGGGACGCTCCGTAGTCAATCGCCGGTTACAAACGGCATGGGTCTCAGCCCAGGGCTTTGGCCAATCCATCGTTCCACGGCAGCGCAGGCCGGATGATCTACCGCCCGCCTTGGCTTGACGCCAAGGCGGGCTTTTTTGCGTTTGGCTTCTACCGGGTGAAATGTTGTCGGACCCGGTCCTGTCGGCATCGGGCGGTTTCGAGAATGAATTTCGTGCCTGCCGGCTGTCTGCGCCGCTCGCGCTAGGCCGACTTGCGTTGCGGCAAGCTAGACGGCGTCTCGACACCGTCAGAAATCGGTTCGGCTGTCCGGTTTGTCGGCTCGTCATCGACTCGGTCGTGCTC
Organism: Mesorhizobium sp. LNJC391B00; assembly: GCF_000502535.1. Classification (NCBI taxonomy): domain Bacteria; kingdom Pseudomonadati; phylum Pseudomonadota; class Alphaproteobacteria; order Hyphomicrobiales; family Phyllobacteriaceae; genus Mesorhizobium; species Mesorhizobium sp. LNJC391B00. The sequence goes on along the minus strand of NZ_AYWI01000006.1, from coordinate 302,387 downwards.
GAATTGCCGGGCGGCAGGCAAGCGTTGCAACCAGTGCTCACGGCGATTGACCCAGAGTTCATAGCTGGGCTCCAGCCCTTCGGTGGGCACCTCATCGAGGCTGCCAATCGTCACTTCCACCTCATTCTCACGAACCAAAGGGACCCGGCCGCCGCAGGTGGGACAAAAACTTCTGTCGCCGTAGCTGCTGACGATACCCGTCGTTTCGAACGCCTCGAGCGGCCACACTGCAAACGCCGAAAAAGCCGACCCGCTAGCCTTGCGGCAGTCCTTGCAATGGCAAAGGCCAATCCGAAAGGGATCTCCCGTCACCGAAAACTGGATGCCGCCGCACAGGCAGCTGCCGCTCCGCCTTGTATCATTGGGCATGACCGCTCCTCCATCTGGTTGGGCATCACACCGCTACATCTTGCAGCGCCATGCGCACAATCAATTCACCCGCAGCGCAAGGGTTCCATGTCGCCTCGCGCAATGCATCGTCTGAACCCGGGAGCGCCATGGCAACGACCGCCGCAAGGCTGCTGGATATGTCAGTTCGGGAAATCGAACACCGGTTCCCGGCACCAATAGACACGGCACTGGCCATCACGTGTCGGAACGGAGGCAGCGACCGGCACCTCCGGCCAGTCGCACTCGTTGCCGTATTGGCGGACATAGCGATCGTAAGTATTCCGGCCGGTCGTCAACACCGCCGAGTGATGGCTCTGGATCAGGCGCTGCGTCTCCTCGCAGGTCATCGAACGCGTGTCGGGTCGGGCGTAGGCCGTGCTTGTTGCTGCAAACAACGCCGTTCCAATGATCCATGCCATTGTTTGGGATATCATGGCGATCCTTATCCTAAAATGCGGCCAGGTATTTCAACAGCGAAATGATGCCGATAATGATGACAACGATCTGCGCGATCTGCCTCGTGCGGCCATCGAGTGGCAGACGCTGGATGAGATAGAGCACCAGGATGATCACCAGGAAAGTGATCAGAATGCCGATAAGTACCGATGAAGCCATGTCCCTCACTCCGTCTGGCTACGTCTGAGAAGAGTACGCAGCGGCAAACGCTCTGGCCATAGATTGGTTCCTGTCGATGCGAAGCCGCCGGCGCAACGTAAAGGCTGCGAAACAGCGTTCCGCGGCCTTTGAAGCTGGATGCCGATCAGGTCTGTTTGCCGTAATGGTTGTCGTTTGCCATCGGCGACACGGTTTCCAGGCGACTTGTTGCTGGGTCAGGCTGGGCTAACGGGAGAACCGCCCCGGGCTGACGAGGTTCCGACAAAAACGGCCGCATCACGTTCTACAACGAGGCCGCTGCCGACATTTGGGGGCATCGTCCGGTCTTGGCCGAGACCTGTGGTGCGGCTCGTGGAAACTCCGTCACCTCGATGGTCGGCCGATGGCGCATGCTGAGTGCCCGATGGCCGTTTCCATGGTTGAAGGACACGATATCACGTGGGACCAGGCCATTGCAGGCAGAGCGGCCGGACGGCGAACTTATTCCGTTTATAGCCCACCCACGCCTGCTCCGCGACGGATCGGGCGAAATTGTCGGCGCCATCAACAGCTGCTTGATCTGCGCACGCAAACGCAAGCCGACGAAGCCCGCATCCGGTCATCATTTCGATGATCTATGAGACGAGCAAATCGGCGGGCAGTCCGGCGACATTCCTCGAACAGGTGCGATAGCGCATCTCGGCGCTTTCGCAATCACACGATCTCCTGGTCGACGCCGAATGGCGCGGCGCCAGCATCGGCGACCTGCTCAAGGCGCAACTCAAAGCTTTCGCGGCGCAGGACCGTTTGTCGGTGGCCGGGCCTGTGATCACGCTTCGCCCGAATGCCGTGCAGTATCTCGGCATCGCTTTCCACGAACTGGCCACCAATTCCGCAAAGCATAGAGCACTTTCACGTCACGGCGGACGAGTCGAAATCGAATGGGATACGGCGCCGGCAACCGACGGCACCGATACCTTTAGCTTGATCTGGCGTGAATTGGGTGGGCCGAACCTGAGTGGGACGACGCGCCGCGGTTTTGGCTCCGTCGTGCTCAAGCGGGTTGCGCCACAAGCGCTTAGCGGCACCGGACAACTAAAATTTGGGGAACAAGGCGTTGTCTGGACGCTCAAGGCGCCGCTGCGCTCGGTCCAAATCTCTCTCGCGGATTTTTGTCGATTGAAAGAGCGGGTCGCGCCTTAGGACAATCCCAATAGGTGACCGGTTTGGCCGCCTGTGGTGTCGGAATTGCCGATGCCAGGCAGTTCGTGCTTATCGTCGGCAAGCGAAGTCAATCTCCCCGCCTCGACGGAGGTCAGTCCGTCCAACTCCATCACCGCGCCGTAGAGTTGGGCCGTCTGCATCACAAGCCGCTCGACATCTTCAAGGGCGACGTTCTCGTCCAGGTTACGCAATCGTATGTCCTCGGCAACCACCGCAATATTGACCATTCCGCGCGAGCGCAGCGCGCCCAGGACCCGTGAATTGAGATCCTCCCGTAGCCGAGCCGAATATCCGTAGCGCATGGAAACCTTCCTTTCAGGAGCCGGTTGTCCCGTCGTGGTCAAGATGCGCCAACGACCTTCAGATGGCAAGAAGAATATAAAGTATTCTCAAGTAAATCAAGTAGTTAGCAGACTGCGCGGGTTGTGCTATCGGCGTGTCTTCCTCATCGTTGGTCTTGTATGTGAGTCACCCATCAGCCTCTCTTGACGCGCTGCACGGGGACCCCTAGCTATACTGCAATTGAGACACATACTAACTCACCATATTTTTTGGTCTTGACGGTTGGAGGCGCGAATGGCCGAGCTGGAACGACCCGAGCGACTGCAGATCATGCTGACAGCCGAGGAATTGGCTGCCTTGGAAAACTGGCGCTTCGAAAAGCGCATGCCAAGCCGGTCCGCGGCGGTGCGGGAACTGCTGCGGCGCGGCCTGGATGCGGATGGATTCCTGACTGCGGGACAAGGAACTAAGTCTCAGGACTTTGGAATTCTGGGCAGCAGTGTGACTGGCGACGGCCAGTCGGGCGAGTAATTCGACGGCGGTTAGCCAACAATCGCTTTTCTGGAAGTGCCGCTACCAATTTATTGCGGTGGCGGAAACGCAAAGCGGGTCGGCTCTCGGCAGGGTACTGGTCTCAGCAGGGTACTCTTGGCGTATGGTTGCAAAGCCCGCTCCGGTTCGCCGGAGCGGGCTTTTTGCGTTTTCCCGACAGGAAATAGTCGCGATCGCTTCAGACACGCTCAAGGTTCTCTTCGCACTCCATGCACGCGACGCTGTGACCGGGGCAACTGAGCCGGTGTGTTCCTCCGGGGCAGCAATGGCCGTTCGAGCTGGCCCACCGGGCACAGACAAACACCTTGCGGGTTCCGTGGCATTGTGGACATTCCATCGGACGCGCCAGCAGAGCCTCGTTCTCCGAGACACGGCATTCCCTCTCAAGAACCTGGACCATCTGAAACCCCAAGGACGAAATATGCTAAGCTATCCATACCCGGAAAGCCTAAATTAGAATTTAATTACATACGCCACGAGAGCCTTCCGAGGGGAAGTTCGCGGATGGCAATCTCAGGCCACCGGCAGTCCGCCGCGCGTGTCTCATTCCCAATCTCGGCCGTCTCAAGATCAAGCTCCGGTTGCTCCCGGCATCGGTCAACCCGCGATTTTGCCCACCGATTTTCGCATTCGGATCGTTATAGGCTTTCGCTTTGCTGGAGCGGCGTTAAAGCTGCCCGGCAAATGCCCGAGCGGGAACAGTCCGTTCCTGCGTCGGTTCGTTTGGACAAGGATGTCTGCCAATGACATTGATGGGCGCAGCGGCACTTTTGATCCTTGTCCTGACTTATGCCGGCGTCGCAATCGGGCGTATTCCAGGCCTCCGTCTCGACCGGGCAGGGATCGCCTTGCTGGGGGGGGCGGCGATGATCGCCATCGGCGCACTCAGTATGGAAGATGCCTATCGCGCCATCAATTTCGACACCATTACGCTGCTGCTCGGCATGATGATCGTGGTGGCGCATCTGAAGGTGTCCGGCGCCTTCCGGGCGCTTGGCGCCTACGCTATCGAGCATGCGCACGCGCCTTTCGTGCTGCTGGTGATGGTGACGCTGTTGACCGGCGTGTTGTCGGCGTTCCTGGTCAACGACGCCATCTGCCTGGTCATGGCGCCGATCGTCGTCCACGTCACCCGTGTCATCAATCGCAATCCCATTCCCTATCTGATCGCCACCGCCACCGCGTCCAACTGCGGCAGCGTCGCCACCATCACCGGCAACCCGCAGAACATGGTCATCGGCGCGCTGTCGGGAATTTCCTACCCAGCTTTTTCGGCCGCCCTGGCGCCGGTTGCCCTCTTCGGCCTCGTCGCGGTCGTCGTCATCGTGCGCATCGTCTACCGCGCCGAATTCGCCCGCACCGCCGATCTCAACCCGGAAGTCTATCGCGGCCGCATGCTGCCGGGACAGGTGCTGAAGGCGGTGGTTGTCTGCATTGGCCTGGCCATCGCCTTCTTCGCCGGCGTACCGGTTGCCAAGGCAGCGCTCATCGGCGGCGCCATCCTGCTGCTCACCCGCGCCATCAAGCCGGCACGCATTTACCGCGAGATCGACGGCCCGCTGCTGTTCATGTTCGCCGGCCTGTTCATCGTTGTCGCCGGCGCCGAAAAGACGCTGCTGACGCCCGACATCATCGCCTCGGCCAAGAACCTCGGGCTGGACGACGTCTGGCGTCTATCGGGCTTCACCGCGGTGCTCTCCAACATCATGAGCAATGTTCCGGCCGTGCTGGCGCTGCGGCCATTCATACCCGGCCTTGAAAACCCCGGGCGTGCCTGGCTGGTGGTGGCGATGAGCTCGACGCTGGCCGGCAACTTCACCTTGCTTGGCTCGGTCGCCAACCTGATCGTCGCCGAACAGGCGCGGGCGGCCGGCACGCAGCTGTCCTTCTCAGCCTTCTTCAAGGTCGGCCTGCCACTGACGCTGCTCACCCTTGCCGTCGGCACGGCATGGCTGGCGGCTGGATTCTAGAGCAACTCCACGAAAAATGTGAAGCGGTTCTCCGTCCGGAATTGCGTCAAAACAAAGAGATAGCGTGTTTCGCCGTCTCCACTAAACGGTGAACGCTCTAGCGGATAGTCGCCGATCCTGACCTTGCCCGAACCAGCGTTGCAGCGGCCTGTCCGGCGGCCTCGACATAGTCGGGGTTGCGGTGGATCAGCATGATCGAGAACGCGCCGTCCATCAAAAGCACGATTTCGCGCGCCAGGGTCTGCGGCTCGTCGACGCCGTGGCCTGTGAGTTCGCCGGCCAGCCAGGTCTCGAAATTCTGCTTATGCCGCGCCCCCGCTTTAACGGCCGGGTGTCCGGGCATGGAAGCGAGTTCGGCTGCCGTGCGCAGAAAGCCGCAGCCTCTCCATTTCGGGTGCTTCGCCACGCGCGCCAGATTGGTAAAAATCGCCTCGACCTTGCGCTCGACATCGCCTTCGGTCATCTCGAACCAGCCGGCCATCTGCTTGAGGTTCGGCTGGTCGCGACCGTCGAGATAGGCCGCGATCAAATCGTCCTTGCTCTTGAAATGATAGTAGAGCGTGCGCTTGGTCAGCCCGGCTTTTTCCGCCACTGCATCGACGCTGACTCGGCCGATCCCCTCGGCATAGAACAGCTTCGTTGCGGCATCGACAATGCGTTTGCGGGTAGGGCTTGGTGCTTCGCTCATACGCAAGTATACCGACTAGTGAATATACATACAACCGAAAGCCTGATCCTCTCCGTCGACAAACACAGGGAAGGAGAAGACATGACCGAGCTTGTGCTCACCGAGGCCCGCAACGGGATCGCCATCCTCACACTTAATCGGCCGGAAAAGCTCAACGCCTTGAACTATGCGCTGATTGATCGCCTGCTTGCGCTCCTCGATGCCGCCGAGACCGACGATGCCATCCGCGCCGTCATCCTCACTGGAGCAGGAGAGCGCGCCTTCTCCGCCGGCGGCGACATCCATGAATTCTCAGGCAGCGTGGACATCGGCGTCGACGTTGCCCTGCGCGACTTCGTCATGCGCGGACAGCGCCTGACCGCAAGGCTGGAGGCATTCCGCAAGCCCGTCATCGCCGCCGTCAACGGCATCGCCTTCGGCGGCGGCTGCGAGATCACCGAAGCCGTGCCGCTCGCTATCGCCAGCGACCGCGCCTTGTTCGCCAAGCCTGAGATCAACCTTGCAATGCCGCCCGCTTTCGGCGGCACGCAGCGGCTTCCGAGACTGGCAGGGCGCAAGCGGGCGCTCGAGCTGCTGTTGACCGGCGATTGGTTCCCGCCGCCGCGCGCCGTCGAACTCGGCCTCGTCAACCAGGTGGTGCCGCATGAGGAGCTGATGCCCGCCGCAATTGATCTCGCCCGGCGCATGACCAGACATTCTCCTGCAGCAATTGCCTCGATCCTCACAGCAGTGGCGCGGGGCCTGAACCAGAGCATCGCGGAAGGCTTGGCTGTCGAGGCCGAGCAGTTCGCCCGCATGGCTCCGACCGCTGATCTGCGCGAAGGGCTGGATGCCTGGATCGCACGGCGCCAGCCGGGCTGTGACGGCTCGTGGACACACATCACCCGGCCGGATGAAGCCAGGCGAGCCTCAACGCAGCAGGACGGGCTTGCGGACCGGGATCAAGGCGCCGTCACGGCCAGATGACCTTTCATGTTGGGGTGGAAGCGGCAGAAATATTCGACCGCTTCCGCCTTCCGCAGGGGCAGGCTCGCTGTTGTCTTCGGCGGGATCATCACTTCCCAGCCACCCTTGACGGTAGCCGTATGTGCGAACACGTCCTTGTTCACCCACTTGATCGTGTCGCCGACCTTCGCGTCGACGGTGGCCGGCGAAAAGACAAGTTTGTCGATGGTGACCTGGATGGTTTCGGCCTGCACGGGTGAGGTCCCGAAGACCAGCGCCAGTGCAATCCACAGCTGCCGTTTCGACATGGCCTGATCCTTACTTCAGCATACCTGCAACATGCTCGGCGTGCTGTTCATGGCCCTGGAAAATCTTCAGGCCGGTCTCCAGCAGGCTCTTCAACTCGGTATTACTGGCCGATGGGATCAAAAGGGTTTCAAGCGCGCCGTCGACCTGTTTGTGGTAGGCGATCTCGTTGTCGACATAGGCTTTGTCAAAGGCTGCGCCGTCGAGTTTGGCGAGCTTCGCCCGCTCCTCGGCCGCAGCCTTGGTCAGCGCCTGGCTGGTTGCGTTGTCTTCCGGCGTCACCTTCAGCTTCTTTACCAGTTCCAGTGCCTGCGCGTTGACCGCTTCGTGGTCGCGCACCATGTCGTTGGCGAAATCCACGACCTCCTTGGTCTTCGATTTCTTGATCGCCTGCTTGGCGGCTTCCACATCGATGACGCCTGCCGTGTAGGCGATGTGGGCGATCTGCGGGTCCGTCGGCTTGTCGGCGGCTTGCGCGAGCGGGGCAGCGCCAAGCAGCAGCAAGGCAGCGAGGGCGGCGGTGTGTCGGGTAACCATGGCATCTCCTTCGCCCGGACGCAGGATCGCGCCGGGCCGTGTTTTTCAGTTGACGGTCATTGGATGCGCAGCGGCGGCAAACGTTCCCGGGGAAATCGGCCAAATCAGCGATGATCAGCTCTCCAGGCCGAGCCGCTGCATGACGGCGCTGGTCAGCCTGTCGCAGCGCCGGCCGGCAAACGGGAAGGCGTCGAGCAGCACCGGCCCGATCTGGTCGTCGAGTGCCTTGCGTACCAGGGCGCGGGCGCGGTGTAGCCTTGTCTTGACGGTTTCCGGCCGCACGCCAAGCAGCTCGGCGGTCTCCTCGATACTGAGCCCCTCGATAACCCGCGCCACGAACACCGTCCGATAAACATCGGGTAGGCTGTCGGTCGCCCGTTCCACCAACTCGAGGATCTGCCGCTGCGCCATCGTCCGCTCCGGATCGTCGCTGGGATTGAGGGGGAACTGGATGATTTCGGCTTGCGGGTTTTTCGCCACCGTCCGCCGCCTTTTGCGCAGACGACCGAGCGCCTCGTTGATGACGATGCGCGACAGCCAGGTGGCCAATGAGGACTCCCCGCGAAAGGCATCGAGATGGGCAAAGGCTCTGACATAGGCCTCCTGGACGACGTCCTCGGCTTCAGCATCGTTGCGCACCACCCCGCGAGCGATGCGATAGAGCCGCTGATTATGGGTCTTCATGATGATGCGGAAGGCGTTGCCTTCGCGTGCCAGCGCGCGGCGCACGAGAAGCATCTCGCTTGAGGCAGCAGTGGGCATTGGTAGAGACATAGCAGGCATGGCCAGTTCCTCGATCCAATCCCCGTTCGAAACCTCGATCAAGACATTGGATAACATCGCCGGCAAAAGGTTCCCGGCCATTTTCGCCCGGCTCCGACGGCGCCTAGAATACTGCTTCCGCCAGCGGCTTGTCAGCAGCCTGCGCTCGTGCCGTTGCCGCAAGCAGATCGGTCTGCGTGATCAGGCCAAGGATGCGGCTGTCCCCGTCCACGATGATGACTGCATGGGTGCGGCCGTCGGTGAGCACCGGTAGCAGGGCCATGGCGGGCGTACCGGCGGCGGCGGTCGACGCTGTCGACGTAACGCTTCCGACGGCTTCGTCGGCTCGCGCCAATTCCCTCAATCCAACGGTGCCGACCAGTCTGGCGTCCTTGTCTACAACCGGCAGCGTGCGGATATTGTGGTCGAGCAGCAGATGACGCGCCCGATCGGCGGACGCGTGTTCATCGACCGAAATCACGTCGCACGACATGATGTCCTCGCACAACATGGTTCGGTGTGCGCGCATCGTCGCTTGCAGTTCGACCTGTCGCAGCAGTTGTTCGAGATCGTTGCGGTCGATGTCGAAGGTCTCGTCGAGCGCAGCCAGCGCGGCATCGATGTCCTCGGCCCGGAAGCCGATGCGCTCCTGAGCCGGCGGATCGATGGTTCCGTGCGTGCTTTTCGGGGCAGGGGCCGGCACATGCGGGTAGCTGCGTCGCGACAGCCTGTGGAAAGCATAGCCGAGCGCGACCAGCATCATGGAGTTCAGCGCCACCGGCACGAACGGAAACAGGAAGCCGGCACCGATCACGGCCGGCCCGCCGAGCACGGCGGTCAGTGCGGCGGCTCCGCCCGGCGGATGCAGGCAGCGTGAGAACGACATGGCGGCGATCGCCATCGCCACGGCAATGCCCGTTGCGAGAACGGGCTGATGGACGAAATGGGCCACGATCACGCCGACCAGCGCCGATATTGTATTGCCGCCGATGATCGACCATGGCTGCGCCAGCGGGCTTGCAGGCACCGCAAACAGCAGCACCGCCGAAGCCCCCATCGGCGCCACCAGCAGCGGCACATGCGGGCCGTTGCCAAGCACCAGCGCGCCGATCGCGCCGGTCAGCGCAATGCCGATCATCGCCCCGATGCAGGCGATGAGGCGCTCGCGCAGCGTCGCGCCGGCGAGAATGGGGACAAAGAGACGAAAGGCCATGGTAAGCTCAGTCCGGCTGGAATTGTGGGCGCAGCGCCTGCAATGGCGTTGGGCCGACGATTTTGAAAGTCAAACCGATCCGAAAAAGCGCGCGTTGGGGAAATAACATTGCGCTTGGTCTACCCATGAGCGGCTTTGCGACGTCGATCGTCCTACGAAAGTCGCTCGCCAATCCTTTCAACGGGTTAAGCGGGCTAGCGGAATCAGCTTCGCAAGTTTGCTGGTGTCATGCCGCAGCGGCCGCTTCCAGCCCGCGCAGGATATCGGCCTTGAGGTCCTCGACATCCTCGAGCCCGATCTGCAGCCGGATCAGCGGGCCGTCATAGGGGCCCTTGGCGACGGTACGGTCGCCGAGGAAGACCGGCACGGCAAGGCTCTCATAGCCGCCCCAGGAATAGCCGAGACCGAAGATTTTCAAGGCATCGAGGAAGGCATGCTGCTGTCTCTGGCCGCCGCCTTTGAGCACGATGGAAAAGATGCCGCTCGAGCCGGAAAAATCACGCTTCCACACCGCGTGGTCGGGGTGGCTGGGGAGCGCCGGGTGCAGCACGCGGGCCACGCCGGGCTGGCCTTCAAGCCAGACGGCAATGGCAAGCGCGCTCTTTTGATGGTGATCCAGCCGAACGCCCATCGTGCGCAGGCCGCGCAGGACTTGATAGACGTCGTCGGGGCCGGCGCAGCAGCCCATCGTGTAGAACGTCTCGCAAAGCTGCTTCCAGCAGTTGGCATTGGCAGACACTGTGCCCAGCAGCACGTCCGAATGCCCGGCCGGATATTTCGTCGCCGCATGGATCGAGATATCGACGCCGTGGTCGAGCGGATGGAAGTAGAGCGGCGTTGCCCAGGTGTTGTCCATCATGACGATGGCGCCCGTTTCATGCGCCGCCTTGGCGATCGCCGGAACGTCCTGCACCTCGAAGGTGTTGGAGGCCGGTGATTCCGTAAACACGACTTTGGTGTTCGGCTTGATCAAGCTGGCGATGCCGGCGCCGGCATGCGGATCGTAATACTCGACCTCGACACCCAGCCGCTTCAGCATCGTGTCGGCGAAATTGCGGGTCGGATGGTAAACGGAATCGACAATCAGGATGTGATCGCCTGCCGAGAGAAACGCCAGCAACGGAACGGTCACCGCCGCCAGGCCCGACGGCACGATTATGGTGCCGGCGGAGCCTTCCAGCGCGTCGATAGCATGCGCCAACGCATCGGTGGTCGGCGTGCCGCGTGTGCCATAGGTGTATTTCTGGCTGCGCGCCGCCATCGCCGACGCATTGGGATAGAGCACGGTCGAGGCATGCACGATCGGCGGATTGACGAAGCCGAAATAGTCGTGCGGATTGTTGCCCGAATGGGCAAGCCGCGTGTTGATACCCATCTCGTTGCCGTCAGTCGCCATTGCTCTTCGCCTCGTGGTGAACGCGCTAGCCATAGAGCGGCGGCATTGGCCGTGCAACAGCGGGCGCCCGCCAGGTGGTGCCCTTTGCATAGGCCAATTCCCTTATGAATAGTCTGGAATGCGTAGCAATCCAGAGCCGCGGATTTCATGAGTGGATGTGGATTAGCGTCGACGGACTTTGCCGTTTTTGTTTGCGGGGCTTGCTGCTTTCCTGATGGTGTTGTCCGCAATTCAGGCATTTGCGGCAATTGGTTTTCAAAGCTGTCGTGAAACGGTCATTTCCCTTGACCTCACAGAGATAATCGCCTTCGATGCAGTTCGTGAATGGGAGGGGCCGGGCGTCGGTTACGACGCGAGGTTCCGGAATGAGCCGGATGGGAGCCGGGTTCACGCGGGAAAAGATCAGGATTTGCCTGAGGATCAGGGTTTACCTGAAAACAGAAAAGGGTCTGTGGGTTATGAAACATATTGCAATTGGCATTCTCGGTGCCGCTGCGCTTGGATGGATGGCTTCGGCCGCGTCGGCGACAACGCTCGATACCGTCAAGGCGAAGGGCTTCATCCAGTGCGGTGTCTCGACGGGCCTGGCCGGCTTCTCGGCGCCTGACGACAAAGGCGATTGGAAAGGCATCGACGCGGATTTCTGCCGCGCTGTCGCTGGTGCAGTCTTCGGCGATGCCTCCAAGGTCAAGTTCACGCCGCTCAGCGCCAAGGAGCGCTTCACCGCGTTGCAGTCGGGCGAGATCGATCTCCTGTCGCGCAACACCACATGGACCATCAATCGCGATACCGCGCTTGGCCTGAACTTCATCGGCGTCACCTATTATGACGGCCAGGGTTTCATGATCAACGCCAAGAAACTGCCTGGCGTCAATTCGGCGCTGCAGCTTTCAGGTGCGGCAGTCTGCGTGCAGAGCGGCACCACCACCGAGCTCAACCTCGCCGATTACTTCAAGGCGAACAAGATGGAGTACAACCCGGTCGTCTTCGAAAAGCTGGAAGAGGTCAACGCTGCCTATGACGCCGGCCGCTGCGACGTCTACACCACCGACCAATCCGGCCTCTATGGCATCCGCCTGACGCTGAGTGCGCCGGCCGACCATGTCGTGCTGCCCGAGATCATCTCCAAAGAGCCGCTCGGCCCCGCCGTACGCCAGGGGGACGACCAGTGGTACCACATCGTCAAGTGGACCTACTTCGCCCTGTTGCAGGCAGAGGAACTGGGCATCACCCAGGCCAATGTCGAAGAGATGAAGACCTCGGATAATCCGGAGATCAAGCGCGTGCTCGGTCAGGAAGCCGAAACCAAGATCGGAACCGACCTTGGCGTGAGCAATGACTGGGTCGTCAACATCGTCAAGGCAGTCGGCAATTACGGCGAGATGTTCGAGCGCAATGTCGGCACCGGCAGCCCGCTGAAGATCGCGCGCGGCATCAATGCGCTGTGGACCAAGGGCGGCCTGCAATACGCACCGCCGATCCGCTGATCGAAATGTGATCCGGAAGGCAGATCATCTGCCTTCCGGTTTCTCTTTCCAGGGGATGAGCAATGGCATCGCAGGAAGTTCTTCGCGAGGAGCCGAGCCGCGGTTCCTTCATCAACGATCCGAAAGTCCGCGGGTTTTTCTTCCAGGCGGTGGTTGTCATCTTGCTGGTGGCGGGCGTCTGGTGGATCGTCCACAACGTCATCGTCAACCTGCAGCGCCTGCATATTACTTCCGGTTTTGGCTTCCTGAACAACCGAGCAGGCTTTGACATTCCAGTCAGGCCCATCGCTTATGATTCTGATTCGACCTATGGCCAGGCCATTGTCGTCGGGCTTATCAACACCATTATCGTCGCCGTTGCCGGCATTATCACCGCGACCATCATTGGCTTCATTGTCGGCGTCGGCCGGTTATCGCGCAACTGGCTGGTTCGCAAGATTTGCACGGTCTATGTCGAGGTGTTCCGCAACATTCCGCCCCTGCTGGTGATCTTCTTCTGGTATTCAGGCGTGCTCGCGGTACTGCCGGCGCCTCGCGACAGTTTCAATTTGCCGTTCGGCTCTTTCCTCAACCAACGCGGTTTCTATTTTCCGCGCGCTATCTGGGGCGACGGCTCCTGGCTGATGTTTGTCGCCTTGCTTGTCGGCATCGCCATGGCTTTTTTTGTCGCGCGCACGGCACGCCAGCGGCAAATGGCAACGGGCCAGCAGTTTCCCGTATTCTGGACTTCGGCGGCGCTGATCGTCGGCCTTCCGCTCCTGGCCTATGCGCTGAGCGGCTTTCCCTTGAGCTTCGACTTTCCAAAACAATCGACCTTCAACCTGACCGGAGGCTTTCAGATCGGGCCGGAGTTCCTGTCTCTCTATTTGGCGCTGTCCTGTTACACGGCCTCCTTCATCGCCGAGATCGTGCGCGCCGGCATTCTCGGCGTCAGCAAGGGTCAGACCGAAGCGGCTGGCGCCCTGGGGCTGCGGCCGGGATCTATCCTGCGGCTTGTCGTCGTTCCCCAAGCCATGCGGATTGTCATCCCGCCGCTGACCAGCCAGTATCTCAACCTGACCAAGAACTCGTCGCTGGCCATCGCCATCGGTTATCCCGACCTGACGGCGATCGCGGGCACAGTGCTGAATCAGACCGGTCAAGCGGTCGAGGGTGTGCTGATCATGATGGTCGTCTATCTCATCATCAGCCTGGTGACGTCGGCGGTGATGAATGTGGTTAACGCCAGGATGGCGCTGGTGGAGAGGTAAGACCATGCAGGAACATGATACCTCCTGGGTGCGGACCGAAATGGCACTCGCTCAACAAGCCCCGGCCGGCGTGCGGGGGCCTTTGGCCTGGGTTCGCAAGAACCTGATCGGTTCGGTGGGCGACGTCATCCTGACTGTAGTGGCTATTGCGCTGGTGGTGATGATCGTGCCGCCCATCGTCAACTGGGCCTTCATCAACGCCCAGTGGACGGGGCCGGACCGGACTGTATGCGCCACGGTGGCGCAAGGCGGAATCCAGCCGGACGGCTGGTCAGGCGCCTGCTGGGCCTTCGTCAACGCGAAGTTCGGCCAGTTGATGCTTGGCCGCTATCCCCTGGAAGAGCGCTGGCGGCCGATCCTGGTCGCCGTCCTGTTCGTGGCGCTGCTGGTGCCGTTGCTGATGCCACGTGTGCCGCGCAAGGGGTTGAACGCCATTCTTCTATTCCTGGCACTGCCGATCATCGCGTTCGTGCTCCTGGTCGGCGGCATCTTCGGCCTGCCGCATGTGGAGACCCAGCTATGGGGCGGGCTGCTGGTGACGCTGAGCCTGTCCTTTGTCGGCATTGCCGTGTCGCTGCCGATGGGCATCGTGCTGGCGCTCGGCCGGCGCTCCAAGATGCCGATCGTCAAGACACTGTGCGTGGTCTTCATCGAGTTCGTTCGCGGCATCCCGCTGATCACCGTTCTGTTCTTTGCCAGCGTCATGCTGCCGCTGTTTCTGCCCGCCGGGGTTTCGTTCGACAAATATCTCAGGGCGCTGATCGGCGTCTCGCTGTTTGCCGCGGCCTATATGGCGGAAGTGGTGCGCGGCGGCCTGCAGGCGATCCCCAAGGGCCAGTATGAGGGTGCGGATTCGCTTGGCCTGGGCTACTGGCAGAAGATGGTGCTGATCGTGCTGCCGCAGGCACTGAAGCTGGTCATCCCCGGCATCGTCAATACCTTCATCGGCATGTTCAAGGACACAAGCCTCGTCATCATCATCTCGATGTTTGACCTGCTTGGCGTCGTCAAGCAGAACTTCTCGGACGCCAATTGGGCGACGCCACAGACCGCGAGATCCGGTCTCATCTTTGCAGCCTTCGTCTTCTGGCTGTTCTGCTTCGGCATGTCGCGGTATTCGATGTACACGGAACGCCGGCTCGACACCGGCCACAAACGTTGATGCATGTCGCCCAAAAGTGTTTAGCGGTTTTGGGACAACGACATGCATCATAGCTAAAAGACAGAACAAAAAGGGGAACCTGCCATGGTCATAGAAAACGCCGTCAGCGCCGAAGAGATCAAGGTCGATGCCAAGAAGATGCACATTTCGACCACCGATGTCGCAATCGACATCATCGGCATGCACAAATGGTATGGCGAGTTCCATGTGCTGAAGGACATCAACCTCAAGGTGATGCGCGGCGAGCGCATCGTCATCTGCGGTCCTTCGGGCTCGGGCAAGTCGACCATGATCCGCTGCATCAACCGGCTGGAAGAGCACCAGAAGGGCAAGATCATCGTCGACGGCAAGGAACTCACCAACGATCTCAAGAAGATCGACGAGGTGCGCCGCGAGGTCGGCATGGTGTTCCAGCACTTCAACCTGTTCCCGCATCTGACCATCCTGGAGAACTGCACGCTGGCGCCGATCTGGGTGCGCAAGACGCCGAAGAAGCAGGCCGAGGAAATCGCGATGCACTTCCTCAAGCGCGTCAAGATCCCCGAACAGGCCAACAAATATCCGGGCCAGCTGTCGGGCGGCCAGCAGCAGCGCGTAGCGATCGCGCGTTCGCTGTGCATGAACCCGCGCATCATGCTGTTCGATGAGCCGACCTCGGCGCTCGATCCAGAAATGATCAAGGAAGTGCTGGAAACGATGGTGGGCCTGGCCGAGGAAGGCATGACCATGCTGTGCGTCACTCACGAAATGGGCTTTGCCCGCAAGGTCGCCAACCGGGTGATCTTCATGGATCAGGGCCAGATCGTCGAACAGAACACGCCGGCCGAGTTCTTCGACCATCCGCGCCACGAGCGCACGAAGCTGTTTCTGTCGCAGATCCTGCACTGAGCATTTTCATGCGAACCAAAAGAGCCCGGCCGTAATGCGGCCGGGCTCTTTTGCTATCCGGGGTTGATCTTCTCCATTGAAACACAAAGCCGCCGCCGCATGATAAAAGCCCTGCGTTTCGTGGCCATGCTGATTATTGTGGTCGCGCTCGCTGCCACGCTCGGCACGCTGGTGCCGCGTCCGCTGTGGCCGGCGTCAGCGGCGGGTGAGGGCACGCGCCATATTCTGGTGCTGGAGAATCCGATCCACACCGACATCGCCATTCCCGTCGATGACGAGGTGCACCGGCGCTTCCATTTCTTGGTCGCTGCCGGCATCCCTGTCGACGCCCCGGAAGTGCGCTACATCGTCTTTGGCTGGGGCGGCCGGGCCTTCTATCTGGAGACGCCGAGCTGGTCGCAGCTGAAGACAGTGCCCGTCCTCAAGGCGCTGACACTGGACGCCTCGGTCATGCATGTCGATATCGCCGGGGCCATCGCCGAGCCGCACCCTGCTGTCACCGGTTTCGACATCGATGAGGAACGTTTTGCAGCGCTGCTCGACTATATCGACGCGAGTTTCCAGCAAGGGCCGCATGGTCCGGTCGTCATCGAGAACGCCGCCTATTCCAGCTTCGACCGCTTCTTCGAGGCGAACGGCCATTTCAACGCGCTGGTCGGCTGCAACACCTGGACAGCCGCCGGCCTGCGCACCGCCGGCCTGCGCACCGGCTGGTGGAACCCGCTGCCGGCCTCGCTGGGATTTTCAATGCGGTTTCATAACTAGCAGTCCTTCATCGCACCGCGACAGTGCTGGATCTTTTGAAGTCAGCGGGACAGCACCCCCCTCTGGCCAGCCGGCCATCTCCCCCGCAAGGGGGGAGATCAGCCGTTTTGCCCGCGGCGCTCCTGCTGCAACGCCGGCGATTTTGGCGAAGGCGACGGCGACATCCAATCTCCCCCCTTGCGGGGGGAGATGTCCGGCAGGACAGAGGGGGGTGGGAAGGATCGCTACGTCGACGATCTAGACTGCCGAGTGTCCGCTCGCCATCCATAGAGCCAGTCGAGGTCGGCGGCGAGCTTGTCGGGCGAGCGCATGGCCAGGAACAGATTGCGGGCGATCGCCACCGGGCCGGCAGCATGCCAGGCGAGGCGGTTTACGGCCCC
Organism: Mesorhizobium sp. LNJC391B00; assembly: GCF_000502535.1. NCBI lineage: Bacteria > Pseudomonadati > Pseudomonadota > Alphaproteobacteria > Hyphomicrobiales > Phyllobacteriaceae > Mesorhizobium > Mesorhizobium sp. LNJC391B00. The sequence goes on along the minus strand of NZ_AYWI01000006.1, from coordinate 285,596 downwards.
ACGACGCGCGGCCTTGGCGACACGCGGCCGCCGAAGATTTTCCCAGATTTGAAAACTTCTGAGCAGATCGCCAGGGAAATCGGCGATAGCGTCGGCAAGCGTGATGGCATCTTCGATCGCCATTGCCGCGCCCTGTGCGGCAAACGGCGTCATCGCATGCGCAGCGTCGCCGATCAGCGCGATGCCCTGCGGGCTCGTCCACCGCTGTTGTTCGACGGTGTGGATCGGAAAGGCCGTCCATGGGCCGGCCAGTGCCACGAGCTTCGTCAGGCCCGGCGCGGTGCCGCGCAGGGCAGCCGTGAGGATCGCGGGATCGGCATGGCCCGACCAACCTTCGGCCATGCGCTCACCCTTGGTGAAGGCGGCGAGATTGAAGGCCCGGCCTTTGCTGACGGGATAGGCGACCATGTGGAAGCCTGGATGCAGGAACGTGGTGACGCAGTCGGCGGCGCCGATCGCGACAAAGGCTTCGCCGGCGGCGCTCTCGGCCGCGATCGTGACTCGCCAGGCGAGTTCGCCCGAAAAACGGCTTTTGACGAAGTCCTCGCCTGCGAGTTGCGCCCTGACTGCCGACCAGACGCCGTCGGAGCCGACCAGCAGTTTGCCGCGTGCCTCGATCTCGCGGCCGTCCACTTCGGCGGTCACGGCGACATATTGCGCGTCTTTGACGATGCGGGTCACGCGGGCGCCGGTGATGAGCTCAATCTCCGGCCGTTCGGCCATTTGCGCCAGCAGCGCTGCCTGCAGATCGGCGCGGTGAGCGACGAGATAAGGCGCCTGCCAGCGCGCTTCGGCGGCTTGCCCAAGCGGTACCCGCGCCAGTTCGCGCAGCGTCCCGGCGTCCTTGAGCACGACCGCTTCCGGCCGCAACGCTGCGGGCAGCAGCCGGTCGAGCACGCCGAGTTTTCCAAGAATGCGTGTTGCGTTGGGCGAAAGCTGGATGCCGGCGCCGGCCGCGTCTAGGTGCTGTGCCTGTTCGATCAGCTTTACCGGATAACGCCGTCCGGCGAAGGCAAGGGCAGCGGTCAGCCCGGCGATGCCGGCCCCGGCGATTATGACCTGCCGGGACCTGATGTCTTCCATCGGGCTTGTCGCGGAAGGATCAGGCGGCCTGGTCGATATAAAGGCAACCGGCCGGCAGCGTTTCCGTCGCCCTCAGCTTCGCCGAATAGCGGTAGAGCGTCGAGCAATAGGGGCAGACCTTTTCATTGTCGTCGCCCATGTCGAGGAACACGTGTGGATGGTCGAAGGGCGGGTTGGCGCCGGTGCACATGAATTCCTTGACGCCGATGTCGATTGCCGGATGGCCCGCATCGTTCTGGAAGTGGGGAATGGAACCGCCTGCCATCGTCGTCTCCTTGATCTCGTCGAAAAGCATCTGGAACATAACAGACCTGTTTGCAAGATCGATGAAATGAAACTGTCGCAAAAGCCTGTCAGAGGATACGGTGAGCCGGTTAAGTGCATGTCCCTGAAATCGGAATGGTTTTCGCCGAAGGGCCATGCGTCACAAAAGCGTGTTAGAGGCATGGCACGTCCAGCGGCGCTCCAAGGGACGGTTGGCGGGGAAGAGCAGGAACCATGAACGAACTGAAGCCGGTGCAGAGCGAATTCATCAATGTCGAGGTGGCGAGCCCCGAGGGCGGCAACCCCGATCGGTTCGTCAACCGTGAGTTCTCCTGGCTGCAGTTCAACCGGCGTGTGCTCGAGGAATCACAGAACGAGCACCATCCGCTGCTCGAACGCGTCCGTTTCCTGTCGATTTCGGCCGCCAATCTCGATGAATTCTTCATGGTCCGCGTCGCCGGCCTTGCGGGCCAGGTGCGCGAAGGCATTGCGCTCAAGAGCCCCGACGGCCGCACGCCGGAGCAGCAGCTGGAACAATTGCTGCGCGAGGTCGAGCGGCTGCAGGAGGACCAGCAGAACAGCCTTTCGGCGCTGATGTTGCTGCTCAACAAGGAAGGCATTGAGAGCATCACCCGCGATGCACTGACCAAGGATGAGAAAGTCTGGCTGGAAGATCATTTCCAGGACCAGGTCTTCCCGGTCCTGACTCCACTGTCGATCGACCCGGCGCATCCGTTTCCGTTCATTCCCAATCTCGGCTTCTCGATGGCGCTGCAATTGCGCCATCGCAAGAATGGCGAGGAGATGAGCGCGCTTCTGCGCCTGCCGGTGGCGCTGAAGCGCTTCATCCGTCTGCCCGACCGCAAGCAGCACGTTCGCTTCATTCCGTTGGAGGAGGCTGTCGGCCTCTATATCGGCAAGCTGTTCCCCGGCTATGAGGTCAAGGGTTCCGGCACCTTCCGCATCATCCGGGACAGCGATATCGAGGTCGAGGAAGAGTCGGAAGATCTCGTGCGCCTGTTCGAGACGGCGCTGAAGCGGCGCCGCCGCGGTTCGGTCATCCGCATCGAATTCGACAAGTCGATGCCCGGCGAATTGCGCGAGTTCGTCGCCGGCGAGCTTGGCGTCTCTTCGAGCCGCATCAGCGTTCTGACCGGCCCGCTGGCGCTCAGCCAGATTTCCGAGATCGTCGCCGTGCCGCGCGACGACCTGAAGTTCACCCCCTACAATCCGCGCTTTCCCGAGCGCATCCGCGAGCATGGCGGCGACTGTTTCGCGGCCATCCGCGAGAAGGACATCGTCGTCCACCACCCCTATGAATCCTTCGACGTGGTGGTCCAGTTCCTGCGCCAGGCGATGGCCGACCCGGAGGTGGTGGCAATCAAGCAGACGCTCTACCGCACCTCCAACGACAGCCCGATCGTGCGCGCCTTGGTCGACGCGGCCGAGGCCGGCAAGTCGGTGACCGCCCTGGTCGAGCTCAAGGCGCGCTTCGACGAGGAAGCCAACATCCGCTGGGCGCGCGACCTCGAACGCGCCGGCGTCCAGGTCGTGTTCGGCTTCCTCGAACTGAAAACCCATGCGAAAATGTCGCTCGTGGTGCGGCGTGAGGACGGCAAGCTGCGCAACTATGTGCATCTCGGCACCGGCAACTACCATCCGGTGACCGCGCGCATCTACACCGACCTGTCCTTCTTCACCACCGATCCGACGATCGCGCGCGATGTCGCCCAGCTGTTCAACTTCATCACCGGCTATGCCGAGCCGACCGATGAGATGCGGATCGCCATCTCGCCGTTTACGCTGCGCAGCCGTATCCTCAAGCACATTGCCGACGAGGTCGCCTACGCGCTGGCTGGCCGTCCGGCGCGCATCTGGATGAAGATGAACGCGCTCGTCGATCCCAACATCATTGATGCGCTCTATGACGCCAGCCGTGCCGGCGTGGAGATCGATCTCGTCGTGCGCGGCATCTGCTGCCTGCGGCCGCAGGTGCCCGGCCTGTCGGAAAACATCAGAGTCAAGTCGATCGTCGGCCGCTTCCTCGAACACAGCCGCATCTATTGCTTCGGCAACGGCCATGGCCTGCCGTCGGACGAGGCGATCGTCTACATCGCCTCGGCCGACTTGATGCCACGCAATCTCGACCGCCGCGTCGAGACCATGGTGCCGATCACCAATCCGACGGTGCATGAACAGATCCTTGGCCAGATCATGCTGGGCAACATCATGGACAACCAGCAAAGTTTCGACGTATTGGCTGACGGAACCTCCCGGCGCGTCGTGCTGGATGAGGGTGAGGAACCGTTCAACGCGCAGGAATATTTCATGACCAATCCGAGCCTGTCGGGACGGGGTGACGCGCTGAAGTCGCATGCGCCCAAGCGCATCGCGCAGTTCAAGCGTCGCAAGAAGAACAGCGGCTCATGATTTCAACGTCCCAAGGCCGGCTGCAGGATCGCCGGCCGCTGTCCATCATCGACATCGGCTCGAACTCGATCCGCCTTGTCGTCTATGAAGGGTTGGCGCGCTCGCCGACCTTGCTGTTCAACGAAAAGATGCTGGCCGGCCTCGGCCGCGGCATCGTTTCGACCGGCAAGCTCGACCCCGAGGCGGTGACGCGCTCGATGGAGGAGTTCCGCCGTTTCCGCGCGCTCTCCGACCAGGCGGGTGCGGAGCACATGTTTGTGCTGGCAACGGCCGCGGCCCGCGAAGCGATCAACGGCCCCGATTTCATCCACCGCGCCCAGGATGTGCTCAAGACCGAGATCCGCGTGCTCACTGGCCGGCAGGAGGCGCATTATTCGGCGCTTGGCGTCATTTCGGGCTTCCACCCCGCCAATGGCATTGCCGGCGATCTTGGCGGCGGCAGCCTGGAGCTTATCGACATCAATGGCGAGGCGATCGGCGACGGCATCACGCTGCCGCTGGGTGGCCTGCGGCTGCAGGACATGGCCAGGAATTCGCTCGCCCAGGCGGCAAAGATCACCCGCGACGAACTGGCGCGCGCCAAATTGTTGAAGGGCGGGCAGGGACGGCCCTTCTACGCCGTTGGCGGCACCTGGCGAAACCTTGCCCGGCTGCACATGGAAATGACCAACTACCCGCTTGGCGTCATGCACCACTATGAGATCGGTGTCGACAGCGCCGCCAATTTCCTGAAGCAGGTGGCGAAAGGCGAGATCGAGAAGGTCAAGGGCATCGAAGGCGTGTCGAAGAACCGCCGTTCGCTGCTGCCCTATGGCGCGGTCGTGCTGCAGGAGATCATGGCGGCGATGCAGCCGTCGAAGATCATCGTCTCGGCATTGGGCGTGCGCGAAGGGTTTCTCTATTCGCTGCTCGACCCTGCCGAGCAGAAGGCCGATCCGCTGGTCTCCGCTTCGGAGGAACTGGCGCGGCTGCGGTCGCGCTCGGTCACCCATGCGCATGAGCTTGTCGAATGGACGGACAAGACCTTTGCCGCCTTCGGCATCGACGAGACGGAGGATGAGGCGCGCTATCGCCACGCTGCCTGTCTGCTGGCCGATATAGGCTGGCGCGCACACCCGGAATATCGCGGCAAGCAGTCGCTCAACATCATTGCCCACGCCTCCTTCATTGGCGTCGATCACCCCGGCCGTGCCTTCCTGGCGCTGGTCGGCCTGTTCCGCCACGAAGGCGTGTTCAACGATGCGGCGCCGGAAATCCGCGGCCTGGCGACGCCGCGCTATCTCGAGCGCGCCCGCATCCTGGCGGCGGTGCTGCGCGTCGTCTATCTGCTGACGGCGGCCATGCCCGGCGTCATGCCGCGGCTGAAATGGGAAAACCGCGGCAATGGCACGTTGGCGCTGGTGCTGCCGGCCTCACTTTCCGATCTTTACGGCGAACGCCCGGCCGGACGGCTGGCGCAACTGGCGCGGATCACCAACCGCCGGCTGGTGCTGGCGGTCGAGGGTGGGCAGAGCGTGTCGGTGAAGTAGGCGCGGCCTGACAGCAAAACCATGTCGTCGTCGGCCTCGCGTTCGAGGACCGGCTTCCTCAATCCGTCGCTGCTTCGCACCGCCACCTTCCCCCTCCGGAGGGAAAGGAAGGGAGCCTCGTTGGAAAGCGTTGGCGGCAATAGGCTCGAGCCCTTCCTCTACTCCGTCGATCGGGGGAGAGGTGGCTCGGCGGAGCCGAGACGGAGTGGGGGTCGACCTGCCTCGGCGAGGGATCAACCTGGGACGATATTTGACGATATCAGACCGCGGCGCGGCGCCCGTCGATCGACCAGGCCCCGGCGCCGGCCATGGCTAGCGCCAGGAATCCACCGGCGATGGCAATATCCTTCATCAGCATCTGCTGGTGCAGGAAGGTGAGCATCGGGTCATCGCCGCCCTGGCCGTAGTGGCCGATGGAGCCTGCAACGATGCAGAAAGCGGCAAGAAGTATCGCAACGACCGGCGTCTGAAAGCCGACCAGTATCAAGAGACCGGCAATCGACTCGAACAGCCCGGTGCTCCAGGCAGCAAGCGTCGGCAATGGCATGCCGAGGCCGGCGAAATAGCCGGTCGTCCCGGCAATGTCGGCGAGCGCGTGGTAGCCGGAGGGAACGAGCAGGGCGGCGAGCAGCAGCCGGGAAATCAGAAGCAATGCATCGCGGGGCATGGTCATCTCCGTTGTCTGTCCGCCGGCTGTTTCGAGACCGATCCTAGCAGGGATGGGACGGGCGCGCGCTTGGGCAGACAACGAAAAAGCGGCGTGGAAAATTCCACGCCGCTTTTTTCAGGCTTGGGAGGGAAAGCTCAGCCGCGCTTGGCGTCGATCGAGTAGGCGCCAGGGCCCGAGGAAGCCAGCAGCAGGAAACCGCCGGTGATGGCGACGTTCTTCAGGAAATGGATCATCTGGTTCTGGTCGGCCCAGCCGGTATGGGCGACAAAGGCCGAGGCGATGGTGAAGACCGCGAGCACCCAGGCGGCGATGCGGGTCTGAAAGCCAACGAGCACGGCAAGGCCGCCGAGCAATTCGATCAGGCCGACGACAATGGCCGTTATGGTCGGCACCGGCAGGCCCATGGCGCCGAAATAGCCGGCGGTGCCGGAAATGGCGGTGAGCTTGCCGAAGCCGGAAAGCAGGAAGATGGCGGCGAGCAGGATGCGGCCGAGCAGGATGGTGGTGGAGCTGTTGGACGCGATGCCGGCGCCGGCAGCGGAAGTGTTGATGGACATGGTGGCTCTCCGAAAAGGGTTGATGTCCCGGTCAGATAGACCAAGCCGACTGTTCACCAAAGCCGCCAGTCCGGCGACACATTGTTCACAGGACGTACATTTCGGGATCGTTCGACCGACGCAAAATTCTTGTCGCGGCCAGCAGCGGCGGGAGCAAATTGTCCCGCCACACAATTCGGATTTCTAGTTGACGCAATTCCAAAGAGGAAGGGCTGCGCGCTTCGAGGAAGGCACTTCCCCTGGAATCGCTTAACCCGGATGCGTCATGTCCTCCGGCCGCACCAGCCGGTCGTAGTCTGCCTCGCTGACCAGCCCGGTGGCCAGTGCTTCCTCGCGCAAGGTGGTGCCCTTCTTGTGCGCGGTCTTGGCGATCTTGGCGGCATTGTCGTACCCGATCGTCGGCGCCAGCGCTGTCACCAGCATCAGCGAGCGGTCGAGCGCGGCCTTGATGTTGTCTTCGCGCGCCTCGATGCCGACGACGCAATTGTCGGTGAAGGATATCGAAGCGTCGACCAACAGCTGCACCGACTGCAGGAAATTATAGGCCATCAGCGGATTGTAGACGTTGAGCTCGAAATGGCCCTGGCTGCCGGCGAAGGTCAGCGAGGCGTTGTTGCCGAACACTTGCACGCAGACCTGCGTCAGAGCCTCGCATTGGGTCGGGTTGACCTTGCCCGGCATGATCGAGGAACCCGGCTCGTTTTCCGGCAGCGACAGTTCGCCGAGGCCCGAGCGCGGGCCGGAGCCGAGGAAGCGGATGTCGTTGGCGATCTTGAAGAGGGCGGCGGCCGCCGCGTTGATGGCGCCATGCGAGAACACCATGGAATCGTGCGCGGCGAGCGCCTCGAACTTGTTCGGCGCGGTGACGAAGGCAATGCCGGTGATTTCGGCGATGCGCGCCGCCACCTTTTCCGCAAAGCCGACCGGCGCGTTGAGGCCGGTGCCGACGGCGGTGCCGCCCTGCGCCAGTTCCTGCAGGCCGGGCAGCGTCATCTCGATGCGCTTGATCGAAGAGGCCACCTGCGCGGCGTAGCCGGAAAATTCCTGACCCAGCGTGAGGGGTGTCGCGTCCTGCGTATGGGTGCGGCCGATCTTGATGATGTGGGCGAAGGCCTTCGTCTTGACCTCGAGCGCAGCGTGGAGATGCTTCAGCGCCGGCAGCAGATCGTGCACGATGCGCTCGGCGCACGCGATGTGCATGGCTGTCGGGTAGGTGTCGTTCGACGACTGGCTCATATTGACGTGGTCGTTAGGGTGCACCGGCTTCTTCGAGCCCATGACGCCGCCCAGAAGTTCGATCGCCCGGTTGGAGATCACCTCGTTGGCGTTCATGTTGGACTGCGTGCCCGAGCCGGTCTGCCAGACGACCAGCGGGAAATGATCGTTCAGCTTGCCGTCGATCACCTCTTGCGCCGCCTCGATGATCGCCTTGCCGACTGCCGGATCGAGCCGCATCAGCTCCATATTGGCTTCCGCCGCCGCTCGCTTGACGATGCCGAGCGCACGCACGATCGAGGCCGGTTGCTTTTCCCAGCCTATCCTGAAATTGCCGAGGGAACGCTGCGCCTGCGCGCCCCAGTAACGGTCGGCGGCAACCTCGATGGGGCCGAACGTGTCGGTTTCGGTTCTGGTCGTGGCAGCGGTCACTTGTCTCTCCGACGATCGAATTCGGCAACGGCGTATCGCGTTGCACAATGGCCTTCAAGCAGAGATTGCGGTCGGCAGGCAGTAAATCGGTTGAAGCAGTAGCGCCGCCCTTCGGGACTCCTGCACCCTCCACTTTCGTGTGAAGGAAATTGCTCCTCAGTCCGGCTTGATCCCATAAAGTGGACGGAAACTTGCGGATTTAGCTCGATAAGATCATGTCGAGCTGGCGGATTGCTCTACGCAAACTTCCCCCAGGATCAGCAATGCGCAATTCACGTCTACCTACGGCGTCTCACTGGCAACAGCAGCGATGAGGTAGCTTATGCACTTGTCCTTCTGTCCAGTTTCCCGACCAAAATCCGGCATCGCATCCGGATCGAGCTTCGGATCGCGAAGCCGAGAATTTCAAGTCCACCCTGGGAGCGCCTCCACATAGCCTCGGAGATCTCCAAGATGCATGGCGGCAAGGTCGAAGCCGTCTCGACGTCGCAAGAGACGCTCTTTGTCCTCCGTATTTTGCTGAAAGCGCGCCTGATCGCGGACCGTCAGTTCGGAACCTTTTTCCTCCAGCGGCGCAGCTTTGTCCTGAGATAGGATCTGTAGCCGAACGGAAGTGTTCGCCGTCCGGAAGGCGTGCTTGTCCGCGCCTCCAGACGCTGGCGCACGACGCTCATCAGTCTGCAGAACGCGGGTGTTTCCAATGATTGCACCCGTTTGACGAGATTGTCGGGCAATGGCTTTGAGCGCCAGTCGAAATAAGCCTCGTAGTCTTGCGGCGTTGCGATCAGGTGCTGGAGATAGGCTGCAAGATCGCTGGCGCTGGCGAAGGCACTGGCGTCAATAAAGGAGTGCTCCGGAACGAACTCGTCCAAATTGGGAGCGCCAAGGTAGATCGGCACCGTGCCGGCCATGAACGCGTCATAGATTTTCTCGGTGACATAGTCGGCCTCGATCGAGTTCTCCATGGCCAGGCAGAATTTGTGCCGCGCAATGGTTTCAATCTTGGTCTTCGAGCCCAGATCGGGGCCAGAGACCGATCGGCTGTTGCGATATCGGCCATAAGAATCGATCTTGATGTGGCGCCCCAGTTCGTTCGCCAGATCGACACGGCCGCTATAATTCAGGCCGGCCGACTGGAAGAGTGCGACCGGCGCTTCTTCCGTTTTCGGTACGATTGGTCTGGCCAGCGCATCTTTCCACCACACCGCACGCGGAAGGTAGGGCACCCAGACATCGGACCGGGATTCATGCGTCATGATGATATCGAAGTGCCGCATGGTTTTGAGGTCGGCAAGTCGCTTGTAGTTTTGGCCGCATTCCATCGACCAGGCGACCCAATATTGACCAGGGTATTTGTAGGCATCGCCAACTTCGCGAAAGTTCGGAATATGGAAGACGACTGCCGCGGCCTCGGAAATCCGTCGTTTGTCCAGTGTCCACCGCCCGGGTATTTCGCACTGTATCGACGCGATATCGACGGGTTTGCTGAAGAACGTTGTGTAGAAGAGGATCAGTGGATCGATAGACGGCATGGCACCACGAATGTCTGAAGCATTGCTCAATCTGCAGACAGACGCGGTATCGGAAGTTTGGTCAAGTGCTCCGCTTGTTCGAGGCAGAGGGCCGTCCAAACGGTCACCCCGCCGTATACCCGCCATCGATCGCGAAAATGCCGCCGCTGGTCCACGCCGCCTCATCGCTGGCGAGATAGACGGCGATGCCGGCAAGATCGCTGGTCTGGCCGATGCGGCCGAGCGGGTAGCTGCGCTCGACATAGGCTTTCAGCTCGGCCTGCGCTGCCGCCGGCAGGTTTTCGATCGACTTGCGCCGCATGGCGGTCTCGACCGTGCCGGGCGCAATCGCATTGACCCTGATGCCGCGCGGACCAAGCTCGAAGGCCAGCGACTTGGTCAGCGAATTCAGCGCGCCCTTGGACAAGGAATACAGGCTCGATGGCCGCTTCGGGATCATCTTGTTGGCGAAGTAGGACGAGATGTTGATGACCGAAGCGCCGGCGCCGAAATGCGGCAGCAGGCGCTGGGTAAGGAAGAACGCCGCCGTCACATTGAGCGCGAAGGATTGCTGGAATTGGTGCTCGGTGACGGTCTCGAAAGGCACCAGATAAGCGACGCCGGCATTGTTGACGAGGATGTCGAGTGGGCCGGTTGCTTTCGCGCGATCGACCACGGCATCGATGCCGGAAGAGGTCGAGAGATCGGCCGACTGGGTGCCGACGTTGCCCTCCGCCGCAAGTGTCTCGCGGGCGGTCTCGAGCTTGCTGGTGTCGCGACCGACGATCAGCACGTCGGCGCCCTCGCGCAAGAAAGCTTCCGATATCGCCAGGCCAATGCCGTCCGAGCCGCCGGTCACCAGTGCTCGTTTGCCAGAAAGTCTCATTGAAGGCCAAGTCGCATCGAATGCTCTCGCTGTTGCCCGCGTCACGAAGGCAATGCCGATCGGCGAGGGCGGTCAAGCCGCCGGCCTATCGCTCAGTATGAACTTCGGTTGGCCGCGTGCCGATCCGGTTACCGCAGCAGCGACTGCGACGTCGGCGTCAGGCGCAAGGTTTCGGTCCGCCAGGTCACATCGGCCGCTTGCCATTGGGGCGAAGCGGCAACTGCGGCTTCGTAACTGGCATGCGCCTCGGGACTGTTGAAACCCGTCACCGCGATAAAGACGTTTTCGCTCAAGCGCACCGGCAGGCGGGGAAAGCTGTTTTCGGCGTGCTCGGTGATGAAGGCGCCAAGCAACCGTCCGCCGGCGCCGATAAGGACCGGAACGGCATCCGTTTCGAAATTGCCGGCGAAATCGGCTTCGGCGCCAGACCGCAGATGATGAATCTGGATGACAACAACACCGGTCAAGCCATCGTCTGCGCTCGGCTTTCCGTCCGCCGGCATGGCGCCTCGCTGCGCGCCTGACAGATCGAAGCCGGCGCCTGGCCATGCCGCCTTCAAGAGCAGCACATCGTCAGAATCGATCATCGTCGCATTGGCGGCGTCGCGGTGCGCCGTCCACACCGGCCCGTCATAGAAGGCGGTGAGCGCCTGCTTCCGCGCTTCCATGCCATCGAAGCCGCGCAGCCAGACGAACATGTCGGGGCGGTCGAGGTCGCGGAACTGTCCGATGATGGTCATGCCGGCGTGTTCCTGGCCTTCGATGAACCGACTGTCGAAGATGTCGATCAGCGTCTCGCGCCGGCCCGGCCTCAGCGTGTACTGCCGCAACTCGACGACAGGCGAAGCGAGCAGGCTTGCCGTCGCAGGCGCATTCAGGGGTACGGTCATTGTGTCGTCTCCAAAAAACAGGATGATCATCCGGTTTATAAAACAGACCGGTTGTCCTGTTTTGTCAATCTGCTATCGTTGGCAAATGTCAGCAGAGATTGCTCGGGCTCCGAAAGGGCCGCCGCGAAAACGCACCAACGATCCCGAAGGGCTGCGCAACAAGGTGCTCGATGTCGCCGAAGCGTCGTTCCAGGCGCGTGGCTATCATGCATCCGCTCTTGGCGAGTTGATGACGACCGCAGGCGTCAGCGGCGGCGCGCTGCATCATCATTTCCCGACGAAGAAGGCGCTAGCTCTGGCGGTGATCGAGGAGCGCGTGGCAGCGGCCCTCGATGAAACCTGGATCAACCCTGTACGGGCGGCAGGCTCGGCGCGCGAAGGCGTGCGCGCGGTGTTCGAGGCGGTGGCGACCGAGCTTGAGCAGCAAGGCTTCGTGCGCGGCTGTCCGCTCAACAATCTGGCGCATGAACTGTCGCTCGCTGACCCGGATTTCCGCGCCGCTCTGGACGATATCTTTGCCGGATGGCGTCAGGCGGTTGCCGACAAGGTGCGAGCCGACCAGCAGTCGGGGAGGGAGCAGGGCACCGACCCCGAGCGCTTTGCGGCACTCGCCATCGCCGCCTATTCCGGCGCCATGTCGATGGCCAAGGCGGCACAGGATGCCAGCGTGCTGCGCGATTGCCTGGCCGAACTTCAGGGTAGCTCAACGCCGCCATTCCCGAGCAGAGCGAAGCGGCGTCGCAGGATCCTGCTGCGGCCGGGAAAACCTTGAGGCCGGAACTGCGCTGTTCTAGTCGGAAAGCGGCTTGATCGTCTCGTAACCGTTCACCGATTTCGCGCTGGTCCCTTCGTCGTAGCGCCGGGCGAGGGACGCCTGCAGATCGGGCGCATAAAGCGCGGTAAATGTGTCCAGCGTTTCGCCGGCGCCGTTCTTAAAGGTCTCCGTGACCGCCAGCACGTTGTATTTGCAGCCGCCGACGTTGAACGTCTCCTTGCCCTTGACGACCAGGCTCAGTGTCTTGGTGCTCTTCGGCTGCTTGTTCGGCGACAGCTCGACGAATTCGATCGTGCTCTTGGCTCCCGTCTTCAGCGGAAACAGTTTTCGCAGATCGGAAAACGGGATCGTCGCCACCCGTCCGGTATCGCTGTCGCGAAACACTTCGACCAGGCCGGCAAACAGGAACTGTGTTTGCGGCGATTGCGATTCGTAGGTGTTGGCGACGGACACCATGCCGCCGGCCACCGGCCGAAACTCGCTGCGGACGCCAGGCATTTCCAGAACGAAGCCGGCCTTGGCCGATTTTGCGTCGACACAATCGGCGGCATGCACCGCAGCCGCCGGCAGCAACCCAGCCAGCACCACGCCTATCGAAAAGGCTCTCATGAAATCCTCCCCCTGCTTGTATTTGCTGCGCGCCAGCATGACCCAAGAAATGCCAGAGCCACAGTGCCGTGTCGACCTGCCATTCCTGGCAACTGGACGGTGGGGCGCCGGCTGTGCTGAATTTCAGGTCATGAATCGCAAGCTCGTCCTCTCCCGTCGCAATTTCCTCGCACAGGCAGCCGGCCTTGCCATGGCTGGTATGCTGCCGCGCGCCGCGCTTGGCCAGACCGGCAAGCGCATCCAGCCCATCGACGCCACCTTTCTGTTCATCGCCGATGTCCATGCCTGCCGCATGTCGAGCGGCCTCAGCCCCAACTGCCTGGAGGAAGGCAAGACCGATGCCGCGCTGTTGCGCAATGTCGCTGTTCTCAATGGCTTGGCCGGCCGGCAATGGCCAGTCGAGATCGATGACGTTGCAACCCGCCTGCGTTCGGCCGGCAGCCGCATCGATGCGCCGCTCGGCCTCGTTGTCGGCGGCGACATCACCGACGATGGCGGCGGCCAGATCACCGAGCCCAGCGAAGGCACGCAACTGTTGCAGTTCAGCCAGCGCTATCAACAAGGCGTCGGCCCGGACCGCGTGCACATGCCGGTCTATGTCGGCCTCGGCAACCACGATCTCGACCAGAATGGCTCGCCGCCCCATGTCGACTGGTATCGGCGTGAATTGCGCGACTATGTCGAGGTCAACCACCGCCCCGGCGTGTTCTTCAAGCCGCCGGTGCCGGCCACCGAATACGATGTCGACACCGACTGCTATTCCTGGGACTGGGGCGGCCTGCATCTCGTCCAGACCCACCGCTTTGCCGGCGACACCGGCCATGGCGCGGTGAGCAGCCTGCCGTGGCTGAAGCAGGATCTGGCGACCTACGCGGCGGATGGCCGTCCCGTCATCCTGTTCCAGCACTATGGCTGGGACACTTTCTCGGTCGAGCGCTGGGACCCGGCCAAGCGCACCTATGACGATGACGGCGCAGGCGCGCCGCATTGGTGGAGCGAGGCCGACCGCCAGGCGATGCTGGCGGCGCTGAAGGGCTACAATGTCATCGCCATCTTCCATGGCCATCAGCACGAAGTGCCTATGATCTACAAAAGCGATGGCCTCGACCTGTTCAAGCCGAAGGCTGCCTATATGGGTGGCTTCGCGCTGGTGAGGGTAACCGGGGACGGCATAGACGTGGTGCTGGGCGAGGCGGCGGGCGACCGGGGCGGGGTCAAGTTCACCAGCGCCTTCAGCAAGAGCCTCAGCCTCTGACAAGAAAAAGGCGGCCTTGAGCCGCCTTCCTCATTGCCTGCAAGATCGAATCAGAGCGCCTTTTTGATCTTGTCCTTCACGTCGCCATAGACCTTCTGCACCTTGCCGGCGGTCTTGTCGGCCGTGCCTTCGGCCTGGGTCTGCCTGTTGCCGGTCGCCTTGCCGCCGACCTCCTTGACCGAGCCCTTGACCTGCTTGGCCACGCCGGCAACCTGATCCTTGTTCACCATCTTTGCATCTCCTGGGATTTCTGGGGATTCGTTCGCAGGAGGCAAACGGGCCGGCTTGGCTTAGGTTCCCTGGGCGGCGATCATCGTCGCATCTGGTCGCTTATATGGTCGCCGAAACGCTTTGCCGCGTCGTATCGTGTGACTAGTGTGACGAAATTTTGGGGAGACCGCCTTGGCTGAATTTACGCTCATCATCGCCAACAAGTGCTTTTCGTCCTGGTCGCTGAGGCCATGGGTGGCGATGAAGCATCTGGAGATCCCGTTCGAGGAAGGTTTCGTGCGCCTGCGCACGCCCGAGACTTTTGCCGCTCTGGCGAAAGTCTCGCCCACCGGCCTTGTGCCAGTGTTGAATCACAATGGCAGGATTGTCTGGGAAACCCTTGCCATCCTTGAATATCTGGCCGACCTGTTTCCGGAGAAAAAACTTTGGCCGCAGGATATCGGCGCCCGCGCCTTGGCTCGCTCGGTGGCGACCGAGATGCATTCCGGCTTTCGCGAGGTGCGCTATGGCTGGCCGATGAATTTGCGCCGGCCGAAGGCCCACAAGCCGCTCGACGCCGAAGGCGACATGCAGCGCGCGCGCATCGAAACGATCTGGCGCCAGTGCCGGGAACAATACGGCAAGGGCGGCCCCTTCCTGTTCGGTCATTTCACCGCGGCCGATGCCATGTATGCACCTGTCGTCACCCGCTTCGACACATATGGCGGCGAACTCGCGCCCGACACGCGCGCCTATGTCGACGCCGTGTTGGCAACGCCGGCGATGCGGCACTGGTATGCGGAAGCGGCGAAGGAGACTTGGCCGGAACCCGGCCCGGACGAATAGGACCACTAATGACATCACGGTGAGTGACCGATGGCCAGCAATGATGGACCGCGTGAGACTACCGCGCCACAATCTTCCACTGCCGGCTGATCCCGCCTCGGCCGGACTTCGCCTTCACCCTGACGGAGGAGGAGAGGGAGTTGATGGGCCGGCATGCCGACTATCTGCGCGGCAAGCTTGCCGAGGGCACCATGATCCTCGCCGGGCCGGTCGCCGACCCGGCCGGCCCTTGGAGTCTGCTGATCCTGCGTGTCGGCAGCGAAGCCGAGGCAAGAGCGGTCACCGACGGCGATCCGGTGTCGAGCTCCGGCCGCAGTTTCCGCTACGAGATCCTGCCGCTGATCAGCGCGATCCTGTAGGCGAGCGTAAGTTTAAGGAAAAGTGTGAAACGGGTTTTCCCTTGGGAATTGTGTCAGACAACGGCACATACAAGAACGCCTCTCGCACCGTTTAATGTGCGGGAGGCGTCCTTTTGCCAGCATTACTGAGATTGCTCTCTGAATTGCTGACACCACGGAAATGCGCCGGCTTGCGATTGGTTCCGGGGCGTGGAATATTTTTTGGGAACGCCTTGCGCTCCGCCACCTCGTCAGTTGAGGCTTATGCCTCAGGCATCCTCAGGTTGAATTTGGGCTGTGGCCAAACCAGAAATTGACTCGGCACTAAGAGAAGTCTATAAGAAATATGTCGATATTTGTTTGACCGACTTTTGTTATCCGCGCATGATGCGCGCCTTTGACGAACTTCCCCATCAAAAATCGAGACAAAACGCTGTTGTGCAGTCGCACGATGGTGAACGAATATTTGCCAGGGAAAGGGTTCTTCATGGCCACCGGCACAGTGAAATGGTTCAACGCCACCAAAGGTTTTGGTTTTATTCAGCCTGACGACGGCTCCGCCGACGTTTTTGTCCACATCTCGGCCGTAGAGCGCGCCGGCATGCGTGACATCGTCGAGGGTCAGAAGCTCGGCTACGAGATGACCCGCGACAACAAGTCGGGCAAGATGTCCGCCGACCAGTTGAAGGCGGCCTGATAAGGAATTCGGCCTTCCGGTGACCACGGATGTACTGGCACCGATGAAAGGCTGAAAGGAGCGCCTTGCGCATCCAACTGGATGCGCGGCGCTTTCATGGAAGGTCAGGCGGTGCCTGGCCTTTTTCATTTTATGCGTCATGCCGCTAAAAGTGCGCCGCACGCCGGCCGGAACGTGCTAAGGGACGATCCAGCAATCTGAACCCTCCATATTGCCCCGATGCCGTATCGCATTGGTCGTGACCGAAGCCCGGTCTCGCTCTATCGGCACCAGGCTCCCGACAGGAGAAAGTTTTGACCACTCAATCGAAGACCGCCGAACAGGCCGGCTCGCTGTTCAGCAAGACGCAAACCCAGTCGATGTCACTCAACCGCATCCTGTCCGAGCGTGATGCCGTCAGCGAGGCTCGCGAAGCCAAGACCGCGCGCTTGCGCGAACTGCGCAAGGAAAAGGAAGCCGACGACATGGCAGCGGCCGCAGCCCTTGCGGCGCTGCCGAAGCGGGCAGGCAAACGCTGATGGCCACCAAGCGCGTGCCGCCGACGCCGATCGATGCCGATGCGACCATCGCGTCCATGGTCCCGGGCCTGGACAAGCCGGTCGAATATGTCCGCCGTGTGCTGGAAAAGCTCGAGCGCTGCAAGCGCGCGCATGGCGATGCCCAGGTGCGCGTCGGCGTGCGCGGCCGTGCCGAAGCTCCGAACTATCTGGTCGAATATGTCCGCGAGGACAAAAAGACCCAGGAGCGCGTGACCTACCAGGATGCCGCCTATAGCGGCAGCACGCATCGCGAACTGGCGGCGCACCACATTGCCGAGGCGAGGAACTGGTCGCCCGAGGAAATGAACATCACAGCGGTCTCGGCGCTGATCGGCCGCTTGCGCAATCCGCGCGCACCATCATCGCGCTTTTCCGACGAGGACTGACATGGCCATAAAGTTTTCCACCAAGGACCAGCCGGCAGCGTCGGCTGCTGCCACTGCAAAGCAGGCCAAGCCCGCTGCCGCGCCGAAGGCCACCGAACCGTCGGCGACCGATCTGTTCGAGGCGCCAGCCGCCACGCCCAAGGGCAAGGCAGGCAAGAAGAAATAGCGCCTTGCCGCACCAAGCCGATCGCAATCTCGCAGCACCTGGGCTGGTCGCGTTGGCCGCCAGGGATATCCGGTCGTCAAAACAGGACGACCAGCCGGTTTTCGATTGCCAGAGCTGCGGCGCCTGCTGCTCCTACTCGGCC
This sequence comes from Mesorhizobium sp. LNJC391B00, assembly GCF_000502535.1. Lineage (NCBI taxonomy): Bacteria > Pseudomonadati > Pseudomonadota > Alphaproteobacteria > Hyphomicrobiales > Phyllobacteriaceae > Mesorhizobium > Mesorhizobium sp. LNJC391B00. The sequence continues at coordinate 268,166 of NZ_AYWI01000006.1, read as the reverse complement.
GAATGGCCGCGCTTCTCGACCGAGGACGATGCGCAACTTGACCGGATTCCGGAAAAGTTCGTGTCCGCCGACCTGTCCGGGATGCGCTGCGAAGGCGTGCGCTGTTCGGCGCTTACGGGCGAGATCGGCAAGCACACGGCCTGCGGCATCTACGAGATCCGCCCGGACGTCTGCCACGCCTGCATGCCTGGCGGCGACGATTGCCTGATGGCGCGCAAGGCGCACGGGATGCCAACGATCTAGCCGACGCCCACCTTGCCTCATCCCACATCCCCCGATAGCTTCCAGTACGGGCAGGGCGTTGGAGGAACCATGAGCATCGAATTCCTGTTGACGTCGCTGATCGTCGTGGCTTCGCCCGGCACCGGCGTTCTCTACACGCTGAGCGCCGGGCTTTCGCGAGGCGCGCGCGCCTCGATCACTGCTGCATTCGGCTGCACGCTTGGCATCATCCCGCATATGGCCGCCGCCATCACCGGCCTGGCGGCGCTGCTGCACACAAGTGCTGTCGCCTTCGAGACGCTGAAATATCTCGGCGTCGCCTATCTCCTCTACATGGCCTGGAACACGCTGAACGAGAAGGGCGGCCTGAGCGTCGATGAAAACGCGGCACCCCGCTCGGCAGCCAAGGTCATCACCTCCGGTATCCTGATCAACATCCTGAACCCGAAGCTGTCGATCTTCTTCTTTGCCTTCCTGCCGCAATTCGTCAGCACGACCGAACCGAACGCATTTGCCAAGATGCTCGAACTCTCGAGCGTCTTCATGCTACTGACCTTCGTCGTCTTCGTCGCTTACGGCATCTTTGCGGCCTCGATCCGCAGCCATGTCGTGTCGCGGCCGATAGTGCTGACCTGGATGCGCCGCACCTTCGCCGGCGCCTTTGTCATGCTTGGCGCCAAGCTGGCGCTGGCTGATCGATAGAACAGGAGCTGCCAGGCCTCGGCCTACTCTTCGTCGGTTCCGGATCCGGTCCGGATGCCTAAACGCCAGGCCGAGGGCGGAAGGCCGATCATCTTCTTGAAGGCGCGGCTGAACGCTGCCTCGGATTCGTAGCCGATTTCAGCGGCGATGCTGGCCATGTTGCTGGAGCCGGCGCTGAGCAGCTCCGAGGCGATCTGCATGCGCCATTTGGCGAGATAATGCATTGGCGGCATGCCGACCAGCCTGGTGAAGCGTTCGGCGAGCACGCTGCGCGACAGCGCGGAGTCCTTCGCCAGCGCCTCCACCGTCCAGTTATGCGCCGGCCGGTCGTGGATCAGCGCCAGTGCCCTCGCCAGGTTTGGATCGCGCAGGCCAGCCAGCCATCCCGTGGTTTGTGGCGGCAGCGATTCCAAGTAACGGCGCAACACGTCGACAAACATCAGTTCGCTCAGTTTGGTGAGCACCGTTTCACTGCCTGCGCGCTTTTGCGCCACCTCCGTGACAACGCTTCTATCCCTTGACGTAACCCATCGCCTCGACGATCAGCCCATCCGCGACGCGCATCAGATTGACGCCGCGGATGGAGTTGCCGCCGGCCATGAAGTAGCGCCAGCGGATCGTCGCCCGTTCGCCGGCGACGAAGGTTTCCTCGAGGTCGAAGCGCGTGCCGGGCTGGGTGGCGATCGCCGACCATAGGTCAATGCATGCCTCTTTGCCGGCATGGCGGGCGCCGTCCGGCGCCGGCACGGTGTTTTCGATAACGCAATCCTGCGCCACCAACTCGGCAAGCGCGGACGGATCGTGCAACTGGAACACATCGTTGAAGCGACGCATGATCTCGGCCGTCTGGCTAGAGTGGTCGCCCGGATGAATGCTCGTGATGCTGTCCTGGCTCATCTCATACCTCCTGGTTTTCATTGTTCCGTGGCAGTGGTGGCGGCCAGCTCGGCCTTGAGGGTGATGGTTGTAACGCCGGCCAAAGCGCGGGAGACAAGGCAGGTCGTCTTCGCCGTCTCCGCCATACGCTGGAATTCGGCAGGCTGAAGGCCGGGAATCTCTGCTTCCGTTTCGAGCTCGATGCGGGTGATCGTCGGCCCGGCGGCGGTCGCGCCGAGATGCACCTTGGCGACGGTGCGGATGGTGCGGGCGACGTGGCCTTCCTGGCCGAGGATGAAGGTCAGCGCCATCGAGAAGCAGCCGGCATGTGCTGCCCCGATCAGCTCTTCGGGATTGGTGCCCGGACCGTTCTCGAACCGCGACGGAAAGGAATAGGCGCCTTCGAAGACGCCGCTGCCAAGCCGCAGACGGCCGCCGCCTTCCTTCAGTGTGCCTTGCCATTCTGCGGAAGCTTCACGGATGGTCATGGTCGTTCTCCTGATTCGGGGTTGAAAAGCGGGCAATTGGGTCAGGCGCAGTCGATGACAACCTTCCCGAACACGTCGCCCTGCTGGAAGTGGCGGTACGCTTCGGGGGCTTCGGCAAAGGGGAAGACCCTGTCGATAACGGGCTTGAGGCGATGCTGCGACACGGCGCGCAGCATGGCTTCGAGATTGCTGCGGCTGCCGACGAACAGGCGGCTGATGGTGACGAGGCTGCGCTGATAAAGCGCTGCCGGCATCTCGATCGATCTGCCACTAGCGTCCTGCAGCGTCAGCAGCACGATGTGTCCATAAAGCGTGCTGGCAATCAGCGACTGCGCGAAGGTGGCCGGGCCGCCGGTTTCGACGACGAGGTCGATGCCGCCTGTCTGCTCGCGCGCCCAGCCGCCCCATTCCGGTATGTCGGTGCTGGAGACAACGAGGTCGGCGCCCAGCGCCCGCAGCCTGTCGGCCTTCTCCGCGCGCGATGTGATGGCGACAACCCGGCAGCCGAGCAACTTGGCGAACTGCAGAGCAAACAGCGAAACGCCACCCGAACCGATGGTGAGAACCCATTGACCAGGCTTCGGAATCCGGGTCCCGGTCACCGCGTTCCAGGCCGTCACGCCGGCGCAGGTCAGCGTCGCCGCTTCGTGCCAGCTCAGATGATCGGGCAGTCGAGCCGCCCATTGTTCGTCGAGCACGGCAAACTCAGTCAGCATGCCGTCCAGCGTACAGCCGAGCTGGTCGATCAGACCGGCATTGATGCGGCCATCGATCCAGCGGGCGAAGTAGCTGCCGGTGACGCGGTCGCCGACGGCAAAACGGGTAGCGGCATCGCCGATTGCGACGACGTCACCGGCGCCGTCGCTCAGCGGCACGATGCCTTGCCGCGGCGGCAACGGATAGGTGCCGCCAAGGATCATCGTGTCGCGCCGATTGAGCGAGGCGGCGCGGACTCGCACCACGATCTCATGCGGTTTCGGTTCCGTCCGCGCCTCGTCGCGCATCGCCAGGGATTCGGTTCCACCAAACCCTTCAAGACGGTAGCTGCGCATGTCACTCTCCTTGTAATATATAGACTGATTTACATATTATATAGACCGATTGTCATATTCTTGGCAAGGCCCTATAATGCGTCACTGCTGACAGAGGTTGACATGGCCAACGACACCCGCACCCGCATACTTGAGACCACAGGCCTGTTGCTCAGGCAGCGCGGCTATCGCGGCACCTCGCTCAACGACATTCTGGGCGCCAGCGGGGCGCCGCGCGGCTCGCTCTATTTTCATTTCCCAGGCGGCAAGGACCAACTGGTCATCGAGGTGACGCGCAACAGCGTTGCCGACGTCACGAAAAGGCTGGGCGAAGCACTGGCACCCGAGAGCGATCCTGCAGTGGCCGTCCATCACATATACCAGTCGGTCGGGCGCATGCTGGAGGACAATGATTTTTCGCTGGGTTGCCCCATCGCGCCGGTGGTGCTGGATTCACCCACCGATGTGCCGGAACTGGCGGAACTCTGCCGATCGGCTTTCGAGCAATGGATCGGCTTGCTGCGACAGGCCTTTGTCAGGGCAGGAGTGCCCGAACGCCGGGCGCATGCCCTGGCACTGCTGGTCGAATCCTCGCTGGAAGGGCTGATGGTGATTGCGAGGGCCACCCGCGATCGTGGCCCGGTGCTGGTGGTGGCCGACGAGGTGGCGGCGCTTGTCGAGCAGGCGGTGCTTGCAGGCAAGGTTGCGCGGCAGGCGGACAGCGCCGCCTAACCATCCGCTTTCCAAAACAAAAAGGGCGCCTCTCGGCGCCCTTTCCGTATGCATAAGCCAGATAGCTTGGATTAGAAATCCATACCGCCCATGCCGCCCATGCCGCCGCCGCCCATGCCGCCAGGCATGCCGCCGCCAGCAGACTCCTTCTTGGGAGCCTCCGCGATCATGGCTTCGGTGGTGACGAGCAGGCCGGCGACCGAAGCCGCGTCCTGGAGAGCGGTACGAACGACCTTGACCGGGTCGACGATGCCCATGGCGATCATGTCGCCATACTCGCCGGTCTGGGCGTTGTAGCCGTAGGTCGCGCCCTTGTTGTCGAGGATCTTGCCGGCAACGATCGAAGCTTCAGCACCTGCGTTCGAAGCGATCTGACGGGCCGGAGCCTGCAGTGCACGACGAACGATGTTGATGCCGGCAGCCTGGTCGGCATTGACGCCGGTCACCTTGATGTTGGCCGAAGCGCGCAGCAGTGCGACGCCGCCGCCTGCAACGATGCCTTCTTCCACGGCCGCGCGGGTCGCGTTGAGGGCGTCNGCGAGCTTCGCCAGACGTTCCTGCAGCTTCTCCTTGTCGTAGTCCGACGTGGTCTCTTCGATCTGCTGCTTGATCTGGGCAACGCGGCCCTGGATCTCGTCCTTCTTGCCGGCGCCGTCGACAATGGTGGTGTTCTCCTTGGAGATCGACACCTTCTTGGCGCGGCCGAGCATGTTGAGGCCGACATTCTCGAGCTTGATGCCGAGGTCTTCCGAAATGACCTGGCCACCGGTCAGGATGGCGATGTCTTCCAGCATGGCCTTGCGGCGATCACCGAAGCCCGGCGCCTTGACGGCGGCGATCTTCAGGCCGCCACGCAGCTTGTTGACGACCAGCGTGGCCAGAGCCTCGCCTTCGACGTCTTCCGAGATGATGAGCAGCGGCTTGGAGNGCGAGCTTCGCCAGACGTTCCTGCAGCTTCTCCTTGTCGTAGTCCGACGTGGTCTCTTCGATCTGCTGCTTGATCTGGGCAACGCGGCCCTGGATCTCGGCCTTCTTGCCGGCGCCGTCGACGATGGTGGTGTTCTCCTTGGAGATCGACACCTTCTTGGCGCGGCCGAGCATGTTGAGGCCGACGTTCTCGAGCTTGATGCCGAGGTCTTCCGAGATGACCTGGCCACCGGTCAGGATGGCGATGTCTTCCAGCATGGCCTTGCGGCGATCACCGAAGCCCGGCGCCTTGACGGCGGCGATCTTCAGGCCACCGCGCAGCTTGTTGACGACCAGCGTGGCCAGAGCCTCGCCTTCGACGTCTTCCGAGATGATGAGCAGCGGCTTGGAGNGGTCTCGGCGGTCTTGGCTTCTTCAACCGTGATGACGCCTTCATTGCCGACCTTCTGCATCGCTTCGGCGATCATGGCGCCGACCGACTCGTCGCCATTGGCCGAGATCGTGCCGACCTGGGCAACTTCCTCGGAGGTCTTGATCTTCTTGGCAGCCTTGCCGAGAGCCGCGACGACTTCGGTCACGGCCAGGTCGATGCCGCGCTTCAGGTCCATCGGGTTCATGCCGGCGGCAACGGCCTTGTGGCCTTCCTGGACGATCGACTGCGCCAGGACGGTCGCGGTCGTGGTGCCGTCGCCGGCGATGTCGTTGGTCTTCGAAGCAACTTCGCGGACCATCTGCGCGCCCATGTTTTCGAACTTGTCTTCAAGCTCGATTTCCTTGGCGACGGTGACGCCGTCCTTGGTGATGCGCGGTGCGCCGAACGACTTGTCGATGACGACGTTGCGGCCCTTGGGGCCGAGCGTGACCTTCACCGCGTCGGCGAGGATGTTGACGCCGCGCAGCATGCGCTCGCGGGCGTCGCGGGAGAATTTTACGTCTTTAGCAGCCATTTTTTAGCTCCTGGCAGGGGGCTTGCGATCAAGCCCGAAATTAGTTGACGGTGAGGCCGATAATCAGCCGATGATGCCCATAATGTCGGATTCCTTCATGATCAGAAGGTCTTCGNAGTTGACGGTGAGGCCGATAATCAGCCGATGATGCCCATAATGTCGGATTCCTTCATGATCAGAAGGTCTTCGCCATTGAGCTTGACTTCGGTGCCCGACCACTTGCCGAACAGGATGCGGTCGCCGGCTTTGACGTCCAGCGGGACCAGCTTGCCGGCTTCGTCGCGAGCGCCGGAGCCGACGGCGATGATCTCGCCTTCCTGCGGCTTTTCCTTTGCCGTATCCGGGATGATGATCCCGCCGGCGGTCTTGGATTCGGATTCGACCCGGCGTACGACCACGCGGTCATGAAGCGGGCGGAACTTCGACTTTGCCATTTTTTCTTCCTCGAATGAGAACGGTGAGAGCTGTTCCTCGATCCGGCGGTGCCGGATGTGCGTTAGCACTCACCTGGGGAGAGTGCTAACGTCGCGCTGAAATAAGCGCGTGGCTTTCGAGAGTCAAGGCGAACGGTGAGCACAATTGTGCCAATTGGAGCCGTGCCGCGATCCGACGGCAGACCCTACCGGCGCCGCGGCGATTTAAGCACCAGAAGCGGACAGCGTTCAGCCAGCCCATAGGTCCCTGTCGGCGCGAGGCGGACACTGTCAAAAAACCGGCTCGCCTCTTCGACCAGCGTCGCCGCCGGGGCGAAACTGTAGACAGTCTGCGAATTCGCATAGACATCGATGGTGCCGATGACCGGCATCTCCCATCCGGTCGTCGCGGCAAGGGCCTCCCGGTCGGCAAACAGCGCATCGAAGGCGTCGAGGATCGCCCGCACCGGAATGGCGCGGTCGGGATCGCCGCCGGCACAAGCCATGGCAATGCGCCATTTGAGTTCGTGGAAGGTCGCGACACCACCGGACAGCGTCAGCGCCCGGACCTCCTGCAGATCGTCCGGCACCTGAGGGCTTGCATAGGCGCGCAATGCAGCCCGCCCATCGGACTTCAGCACACGCGCGATCTCGGCAAGCAGCGCCTGCCGTGCAACCGAGGAGTCCAGCGCCGACAGGCAGCCGTCGCCGATCACCGCCCCGGCGCTTTCGTCGCCCAGCGGCAACTCCAGCCAGTTGCCGATCACCGCCTTGCGTGAGGCGGTATCGCCCGGCCAGATGCCCGATATCATGGCAGTGGACTCGTCGATCGCGAGCATGGTCCTTCCGAGGCCGGCAAGCTCCGGCGTGACCCCGAGCAGCACCACATCGACCGATTGCAGGCTAAGTTCGCGCTCATAGGCGGCGACAGCTTCCGGGGGCGGACACAGCGGCGACCCGAGAAGCCGCCAGTGACGGCGAATTGCGTCCCAATGCTCAGTCATGCGGAACGGTTTGGGGAAAGGCTGGACATATTTCCTTCCAGGCTGTTGGTTGCCTTGCGAGTTACCTCATGCATGGAAAGGCCATGGCCCGCATTGCCGTCATAACGCATGAATTTGACCGCTTCCAGAGCCGGCGGGGCCTCCTGCTGCGCCAGGACAGCCCCTACATGCTGTTCGACGTCCTGGCGGAGCTGAAACGGCGCGGTCACTCCGTGCAGATCATGCGTGGACCCTCGGCAAGTCATAACGCCGATATTGCCGTCCTGCATGTCGACGCGACAGTGACGCCATCGGACTATGTCGACTACGCGCGCGGATTTCCGATTTGTCTCAATCTTGGTGCGACCGACATTTCCAAGCGCCGCATCAGCGGTGCGATCCTCGAGGAGGGTGCCAACTGGAGCGGCCAGGTCATCGTCAAGAGCAACCTCAATCATTGGGGGACGCCCGAGGAGCAGCTCAACCGAAAATCCGTTCGCGCCGGCAAGGCAGTGCCTTTCCCGGGCGCGCAGACCTTCGACCGTTATCAGGTGCATGCCTCGCTGGCCGATGTGGCGCCGGAGATTTTCAGGCGTGCCGACCTGATCGTGGAAAAATTCATTCCCGAAATCGAGCCCGACGGGTTTGCGGCGCGGTTCTGGATATTCTGCGGCGATCGGGAGCGCTGCACCCGCTATGTCTCGCCACAGCGCCTGGTCAAGGGCGACGACACCATCCGCCGGGAGCCGGTTGCGGTTCCCGACGAATTGCGCGCCCTGCGTCGGAAGCTGGGCTTCGACTATGGCAAATTCGACTTTGTCGTGCATGAGGGCAGGGCCGTGCTGCTCGATGCCAACAAGACCCCGGGTCGCGCCAGAAACCTGTCGAAGATCGTCGCCGCCGGCGCCGCCAACCTGGCCGACGGCTTCGAAAACCTCATCCACCAGACCGGACGGGGTCGAATCGCTAGAGAAACAGTCCCAACTGCGTATGGATGATCGACCGGTAGTCCTCGATGGTGTGGCGGCTTTCCTCCTGGTCCTGGGTCAGCGCCATGCGCACGACGCCGCCGGCCAGCTGGAAGATCAGGAAAACCATACGGCCGAACTCATTGCGTCGCTCTGGCGCGAGAAAGGGGCCGACATGGTCGCAGAACATCGTCGCCTGGTGCCGGGTTTCGGCGATGTCGAGATTCTTCAGCGCCTTGTCAGCCTGGATGGCGTTTTGCAGGTCCTGAATGGCGGGGTCGCCGGCGACGCGCTCATAGTAGTCGTCGAGCAGCCGGTCGGCCGCAGCGATAACGTCGCTCAGCCCGCCGACGTCGGCAACGATCGCGGCAAGCCGGGCGCGGCTCACTTCGGAGAATCGCTCGTAGAGCATCGCCAGGATCGCCGACTTGTTGGGGAAGTAATGATAGACGGTGGCGATCGGCCCGCCGGCCTGTGCGCCGACTTCCTTCATGGTGACGGCGTCGATGCCTTTCTCGCCGATCAGCCGCATGGTCGTCGACAGGATGGCGTCGATGCGCTCGCGGCTGCGCTCCTGTTTGGGCCTGCGCCTCGGTTCGGTCGTCATCTGCACTGCTTCGTTCATGCCGCCATCCTCTCGATCGCCCAGACCATTCGATCGCCAAGACCATCCCCAGCCTTGTTGGTGCCAAGTCCCGCTACTGATTGACAAACGAATATGATCGAGTATCAGTTTCTAAATGCTGACAGACTGTCAGTTTTTTTGCCGCCAGGCAAGGACGTTGGGAGGCGACCGTGACTTCTGCTGGTAACGCCGATGCCGGGAACGGCGACTGGCTGGTCGGCAACCCCACTGGGGCGCAACTCGCCTCGGCATTGTGGATCGGCTCGGTCGGCCTGCTCATTCTCGGGCTGCAGCCGGTGCTGCTCGGCGCACTCTATACCGAGGGGCATGTCAGCGGCGACGAACTCGCGCTGGTCGCCACGGCCGAGATGATTGCCATCGGCATCGGTTCGGCTGTGGTGGCCATGATGCTTTCCGCCCACAATATGCGCTGGAAAAGTGCCGTCCTTCTGGTCCTGCTGGCGCTGGCGAACTGGGCGACCTCCTATGCGCTGACCTCCACCTCGCTGATTGCCGCCCGCGCGGTGGCCGGCCTCGCCGAGGGCGGGCTGGTGGCGGTCGCCACGGAACTGATCGCCCGTTCGCGCCGGGCCGAGCGCATCGGCGGCTTCTTCGTCACCCTTCAGACCCTGGCGCAATGCGCCCTTGCCCTGCTGGTGGCGCTTTACGTCATCCCGGCCGCCGGATCGGCAGGCGGCTTCATCGTCCTTGCCGTCGTCTGCATCGCTTCGGTGGCGGTCGCCTTCATCGTCCCCGATAGCTATGCCGACCTGCCCAAGGAGGAACAGTTCAGCAATGTGCTGACCGTTCCTTCGCTTGCCGCTTTGCTGAGCGTCTTCTGCTACTTCATGTTCTTCGGCTCGGTCTGGGCGTTTCTCGAGCCACTTGGCGCACAATACGGCATCGATGGCCGCACCGTCGGCCTGATCGTCTCGGCCAACCTCGCATTGCAGGTGCTGGGCGCAATGACGGCTACCGTCTTCGAGGCGCGCATCGATTACCGCTTCGCGATCATGGCGATCGGCGTGGTCGCCGTCGCCAGTTCCGTGGTGCTCGCCGGCAGCCCCGGCCTGACGGTTTTCTGGGTCGCGGCCTTGATCATGGGCTTCATCCTTCTGTTCATCGTGCCCTATCAGATCCGGCTGGCGATCACCGCCGACGAGACGCGCACGGCCGTGCTTCTGGTGCCGGCGGCCCAGCTTTTCGGTCTGGCGATCGGCCCGGTCGCGGCATCGCTGCTGATCGACGGCAAGGATTTTCGCCCGGTGCCGGAATTTGCCGCCGCCAGTGCGGCGGCCAGCGTCGTGCTGCTCGGCCTGTTCGTCCTGATCGCGCGGCGCCGCCGCGCGATCGCCTGAGAAGCGACCGCGTGAGCATCTCGTACATACTTGACTAAGTCAAATAAATGGCCGATCGTTGATGGGCAGGAGGCTTCCCATGACGATCCATCATCAGCCCGGCAAGGAGCGCATCGACGCGGTGCGGGCTTTCAACCGCTTCTACACCCGCCAGATAGGTCTGCTCGACGAAGGCCTGCTGAAAAGCGCCTTCTCGCTGACCGAGGCGCGGGTGCTCTACGAACTGGCGCATCGCGATGGCCTGACCGCCAGCGATCTCATTCGCGATCTCGGCCTCGATGCCGGTTATGTCAGCCGGCTCCTGAAGAAGTTCGAGCACCTGCAGCTGATTTCGCGCGCGGCGCTGGCGTCGGATGCGCGGCAATCGTCGATCACGCTGACGCCGGCGGGGCGGCAGGCCTTCGTGCCGCTGAACCGGGCTTCGCACGACCAGGTCGCCGCCTTGCTGGCGCGGCTTCCCGCTGCCGAACAGGACCGGCTGGCCAAGGCTATGCAGACGGTGCAGCAACTCCTGGGCGACAGCCCGGAGTCCAAAGTGCCGTATGTGCTGCGCCCCTTGCAGGTCGGCGACATCGGCTGGGTCGTGCGCCGCCAAGGACAGATCTACGCACAGGAATATGGCTGGGACGAAACCTACGAGGCGCTGGTCGCCGAAATCCTCGGCGCCTTCGTAAAATCCTTCGATCCAGAATGGGAACGCAGCTGGATTGCCGAACGGCAAGGGGAGGTAGTCGGCTCGGTCTTCGTCGTGCGCAAATCCGACGCGGTGGCGAAGCTGCGCCTGCTCTATGTCGAACCATCGGCGCGCGGCCTCGGCATCGGCAAGCGGCTGGTTCAGGAGTGCATCGGCTTTGCTCGTGCCAAGGGCTACAAGACGCTGACCCTATGGACCAACGACATCCTGACCGCCGCCCGCCACATCTACGAGAGTGCCGGCTTCAGGCTGGTGGACGAAGAGCGCCATCACGCCTTCGGCAAGGATCTGGTCGGCCAGAACTGGAACCTGGAGTTGTAGCGGCGTTCAGGCCACCGGGACCCATATCTCCAGCCCGCCATTGCCGCTGCGCGGATGGAACTCCGGGCCGTAGCGCTCGAATTCGGGGCCGTCGGCTATATCGTGCCCCGAGGCCGGCAGCCATTTGTTCCAGATCGTGTTGACGGTGCGGCGGATGGTGGAGATGTGCTCGGCATGGGTGAACACGGCGTATTTCTGCGCCGGCACCCGCACCCGCGAAAGCTCCTTCGGCAGGTCCGAGAAATCCGAAACTTCGACCCCGGCGATATAGTCGAAATTGCCGGCATCGTCGCCATTGACGCAGACGCCATAGGCGACGTCGCCGGTCTCGCCCGGAATGTTGCCGATATAGGGACCGAAGCGCTGCCACTGCATCGGAATAGCCGCGCTGGTTTCGCAGCTGTAGCGCTCGCCGAGGCCGGCAATGAGGAAGGGACGGCCGGTCTCGAAGCGCGGCGGCGGCAGTGAGGCGAGGAAGGACTGGTCCATCAGGATCGGCTCCACCAGGTCGAGATTGCTGAGGCTGCCCTGCGCGCGCACCAGTTCCGGCGTCGTGCCGAACTGATCGCGGAAGGCGCGGGTGAAGGCTTCGTGCGAGGCGTAGCCGGCATCGAGCGCGACCGCGAGGATGTCGGGCGCGCCGGAAGCCAGCTTGCGCGCCGCTTCGGTCAGCCGGCGCGCGCGCATATAGCCCATCACCGAACGGCCGGTGGCGGCGCCAAAGGCGCGCGTCACATGAAAGCGCGAGACGCCGCTGCTTTGCGCGACATCTTCAAGCGAGATCGCTTCCGGCAGATGGCTCTCGACAAACCACAGCGCTTTCTCGGTCGGGTTCATAGGTCTCCTCGCATTTGGCGGCACATTTTGTCGGCTTTTGCGAGGCCAGTTTGATCGAAATTGCGCCTGTCGTAAAATCGAAGGGCGCTGGTCGACTGTGGCAGTTCACCATCGTGGAAAGCCGCTGCTGGGCGGCCTCGGCCTGGCTCGCTGGGACAATATCCGGGCGCGCTGGGTGCGGGCACCATCCTTGCCTATGCCCTGTGGAACCACCGCCGGCTCGATGCCTTCGCCGCCGGCGAAATGCCGCCGAAAGCCTAGGTGTGCCGGTGGCGAGGACGCGCAAGACGACCTTTCTTCTCACGGCGTTCTCGACGGCAATTCACGTCTCGGTCGGGAGGTCATCCGCAACCGTCATTGCCTGTGCCGTGACCGCATCTGCATGGCTGCCATCCCTCTTTTTCGGCTCTGGCGCAATGCGGCGCCTTGAATGGTAAGCACGCTTATAATATATACCGCTCATGGTTTCCGACGGCATAGATAGATTGGGCTTTTTGATCCACGACGTGCAGCGCCTTATGCGCAAGCGCTTCGAGGCGCGCGCCAGCGGTCTTGGCCTTTCCTCGGCACAATGGCGGCTTCTGGTTCGCGTCGCCAAGGAGGCCGGCGTCGCCCAGGCTCGCCTCGCCGAACTTCTCGAAATCGAGCCGATCAGCGTTTCACGCCTCGTCGACCGGATGGAGGAGGGCGGCTGGATCGAACGGCGCTCCGATGCAACTGACAGGCGCGTGCGCATGATCTTCCCGACAGCCAAGGCGAACGCGGCCTATGCCGAGGTCAAAAGCCTTGCGGGCGAAGTTTATGAGGAATCGCTGGTCGGCGTTTCGCCGGACGACCGCCGCGTCCTGATCCGGGCGCTGGACACCATCGTGCAAAACCTGGCGGACGGCGAGACGTCGTCCTTGAAGAGTACGGAAGGGGCAGCAGCATGAACGCGGCAGCCAAACTAGACGAGAATGTTACCAAGATCGAGACGCCGGCACAGCCGGCTGCCGAAGCGCCTGCACAGCCGGCTGCCGAAGCGCCTGCACAGCCGGCCGCAGCACCTGTCGCGGTGGCTCCCCCGGTTCAACCCGCTCCGGCTCCGGTCAAGAAGCGCCGCATCGGCCGCTTGCTGCTGATGGTCGCCCTGCCGGCCGCGCTGGCCATTGGTGGCGGTTATGTCTGGGTGACCGGCGGCCGCTATCAGGAAACCGAGAACGCCAATTTGCAGCAGGCCAAGGTGTCGATCGCCTCGGACACGGCCGGCCGCATCGTTCAGGTCGGCATCTCGGACAATCAGCAGGTCAAGCAGGGCGATGTGCTGTTTGCCGTCGACCCCGAGCCCTACCGGATCGCGTTAGCCCAGGCCGACGCGGCGGTCGCAGTCGCACGCGTCGGAATCGAACAGCTGCGCGCCGCCTACAGCCAGGCACTGGCGCAGGAAAAGTCCGATGCCAGCCAGGTCGACTACGCGCAGTCGCAGTATGACCGCGCCGCCGACCTTGCCCAGAAGGGCATCAACGCCAAATCGTCGCTGGACGAGGCCAAGAACGATCTCGACAAGGCCAGGCAGCAACTGGCCGTTGCCGAGCAAGGCATCGTCAGCGCCAAGGCGGCTCTCGCCGGCAATCCCGATATCGAGACCGACAAGCATCCGACGGTGATGGCCGCACTCGCCGCGCGCGACAAGGCCGCCTACGATCTGGCGCAGACCACGGTCAAGGCGCCGGCCGACGGCGTCATCAGCCAGGCCTCCTCGTTCAAGGTCGGCCAGTATGTCGGTTCCGGCACGCCGCTGTTTGCGTTGGTCGAGACCGGCGACACCTGGATCGATGCCAATTTCAAGGAAACCCAGCTTACCCACATGAAGCCTGGCCAGAAGGCCGAGATCGTCGTCGACACCTATCCGGGCAGAACTTTCGAGGCCACCGTCAAGGCGATCGGCGCCGGCACCGGCGCGGAGTTTTCGCTGCTGCCAGCTCAAAACGCCACCGGCAACTGGGTCAAGGTCACGCAGCGCATTCCGGTGCGCCTGGAGCTGACCGATGCCGACGCCAAAATGGCGCTGCGCACCGGCATGAGCGCCTCGGTTACGGTGGATACCGGCGTTGCTCGCGGGTTCCCCACTATCTTCGGCCACGCCACCGCAGGCGAAGCACAATAGACTGTGAATGGACCGTGATCTCGAAAAGCAGGATCACGGCCCGGCAGAACGCCCGCCGCAGGCGAGGTGAAGTTGAGATGACAGGATCGGTCCGACGGCAGGGTGAACGAGGGGTGGATTGGACCGGGCCGCATCGCGGCCTGCCCAGAACCTGGACCATCTCGGCGCCCATCCTTCGGACCTTGGATTTCCGGGCGGCAAGCGCCTGATGTGTCGAGACCTTCGATCGATGTAACCCCCACATCGATAGATCGCGTCCCACCGCGATGAGGGTCTCTTCACCAGAGAAGGCCTCGCCGCCCGGAAACCTAGTGTACACGTTTTTGTTACCTGTCGGAAGTTCCGCATGATGACCACACCAGAAACTTTCAAGGAAGTGCCGCATCGCGGCCTGATCACAGTGGCGCTGATGCTGGCGACGGTCATGCAGGCGCTCGACACCACGATCGCCAATGTCGCGCTGCCGACCATGACCGGCGACCTCGGCGCCTCGCCCGACAACATCAACTGGGTGTTGACCTCCTACATCGTTGCCGCCGCCATCATGACGCCGGTGACCGGCTGGCTGGCCGACCGCTTCGGCCGCAAGGAACTGTTCCTGGCGGCAGTTGTCGGCTTCACCGTGTTCTCGATGCTGTGCGGTATTGCCTGGAGCCTGGAGAGCATAGTGTTCTTCCGGCTGATGCAGGGCGTGTTCGGCGCAGCCATCGTGCCGCTGTCGCAGACCTTCCTGCTCGACATCAACCCCAGGGAACGCCACGGCCAGGCGATGGCCATCTGGGGCGCCGGCATCATGCTGGGGCCGATCCTGGGTCCGACGCTGGGCGGTTGGCTGACCGAGAATTTCAACTGGCGCTGGGTGTTCTTCATCAATTTGCCGGTCGGCATCATCGCCTTCCTCGGCATGGCAGCCTATTTGCCGGTCGTTGCCCGGCGGATCCGCAGCTTCGATTTCTTCGGTTTCGCCATGATTTCGCTCGGCGTCGGCGCGCTGCAGCTGCTGCTCGACCGCGGCGGCGAGGTCGACTGGTTTTCCTCGGTCGAAATCTGGATCGAGCTTGCTCTTTCGATCACCGGCTTCTGGGTTTTCATCATCCATACACTGACGGCGGAACGGCCTTTCATCGACCCCAAGATCTTCCTCGACCGCAATTTCGTCACCGGTCTGGCCTTCATCTTCGTCATGGGCGTGCTGATCCTGGCCTCGATGTCGCTGCTGCCGCCGATGCTGTCGACCATCTTCGGCTATCCGACCGTCACCATCGGCGTCGTCCTGGGGCCGCGCGGTGTCGGCACGATGATTTCGATGCTTGTCGTTGGGCGGCTCATGAGCAGGATCGACGCCCGGATCCTCGTCGTCATCGGCTTTCTGCTCACCGCGCAGTCGCTCTACACCATGTCCTCCTTCACGCCGCAGATGGACGATTGGCTGATCCTCAGCTCCGGCGTCATCCAGGGCCTGGGCATGGGCATGGTGTTCGTGCCGCTGTCGACGGTGGCCTTCGCCACGCTCGACGTGCGCTTCCGCACCGACGCCACGGCCCTGTTCAGCCTGGTTCGAAATCTCGGTTCGTCGATCGGCGTGTCGGTGGTGACGGTTCTCATGGTGCGCAACACGCAGGTCAATCACACCGAACTGTCGGCTTTCATCAACCCGTTCAACCCCAATTTGTGGGCGGCCTCGCCGGCGGCAGCAGGCGGCGATCCGACGGCACTTTCGCAGGTGGACCGCATGGTCAACATCCAGGCGATGATGATCTCCTACGTCAACGACTTCAAACTGCTGATGGTGATGACGCTGGTTGCCATTCCGTTTGTCTTCCTGCTGCGCAAGCCGAAGACCGCTCCGGCCGGCGCGGCCGCTCCTGCCGCGCATATGGATTGAGGCGGGCGCCGGTCGCTGGCAGCAAGCTGGTTGCCCCTGATGATTTGTTGCTCGGATGATCGTCAAAACCCGCGTGTGCAAAAAAATATCGATAATGAGCCGTTGGAAGTTGATTTGGAATGACATTTGCACCTTTGGTATCTGGTTGCTGACGCATCCAATTCCGTTACAGTTCATCTTGAATTAGCACATCTGTAACATTGTCAGTCGACTTTCGTCTGGCGCGACAGAGGCCCTTTCTTGTTTCAGGTGCCAAACCGGAGGAGGTCTGTTTGGTCACGAAGTCATCCAGAAGATCCGTCGGGGCGCGCGGGCCGGTGGGCGTAGCCGCATTGGCAAGACTGGCTGATGTCTCCTACGATACGCTCGAGGGAGAACTTCGCACGACCATTGCGGGTCTCGAAGGGCAGACCCTGCGCTTCGAGACTGCGATCGAGAATATTTCGCAAGGCATCTGCTTTTTCGATGCCGATGAACGGCTGATCTTGAGCAACCGGCGCTATGCGGAAATCTACCGCATTGCGCCCGAGGAATTGCGGCCTGGCGTGACACTGAGCGAAATAGTGGAACGCCGCGTCACCGCCGGCACGGCGGCGACGGCCGCCGACACCTATCTCGCAACGGCTCGCTCGATCAATTCGGGCAAGGCTTCGCGGCTCTGGACCGCCAAACTTGTCGATGGTCGCACAATCCAGATCCGTAACCAGCCCATGCCCGATGGCAGTTGGATCGCCACGCATGAGGACATCACTGAACTCCTCGCCAATCGGCAGATCGTCGACGAGCGCATTTCGCTGCAGGCGCTGATCGACTGGGTGCCCGATTATCTCTGGGTCAAGGATACGCAAAGCCGTTTCGTCGTGGTCAACAGCGCCCTTGCGACCGATAGCGGCCGCAACAAGACCAGCGACATGATCGGATTGACCGATTTTGATCTCCACCCCCCGGAAGTTGCGCGGAAATTTCGCCTGGTCGAGCAGCGCCTGCTCAAGAGCGGACAACCAGTGATCGACGCGGAAGAGTTTGTCGTCGATGCGTCGGGGAACGGCAAATGGCTTTCGTCGACGAAGGTGCCGTTGCGCAATCGCCAAAATGAAATCTTCGGCCTGGTTGGCACTGCCCACGACATCACCGCCCGCAAGCAGGCGGATGTCCTTCGCAGCGGGCAGGCGCAGATCCTCGAAATGATTGCCACGAGCGCGCCGCTGGAGGACGTGCTCGACCGCCTCATGCGCTTCGTCGAGGCTCAGTTGAAGGGGATATTCGGTTCCGTCCTGCTGCTCGACAAGGACGGCATTCATTTGCGTCACGGTGCGGCGCCGGGCCTGGCGAAAGCCTATACGAGCGCCATCGATGGGGCGGCCATCGGTCCCAAGGTGGGATCCTGCGGAACCGCCATCTACCGGCGGGAACCGGTCATTGTTACCGATATTCTGCAGGATCCGCTTTGGGACAATTACCGCGAACTGGCGGCACCCCATGGCTATCGTTCGTGCTGGTCAACCCCGATCCTGTCGCATCGGGGCGTCGTGTTGGGCGCCTTTGCCATGTATTCGATGACCGTGCGCGAACCCACCCATGCCGAGACCCGCCTGATCGAATTCACCACACACATTGCCGGCATCGCGATCGAGCGCAAATTGGCGGAAGACCAGATCCACTTCATGGCCAACCATGATGCGCTGACCGGCCTGCCCAATCGCGCTTTGCTGGAGGATCGGCTTTCCCAGGCGGTCCTCTACGCGCAGCGATACAATCGCTGGATGACGGTGGTGTTCATCGATCTCGACAATTTCAAACTGGTGAACGATACGTTTGGCCACAATGCCGGCGACGAACTCCTCAAGACCGTCGCCAGCCGTTTGGTTGGATGCGTGAAGGCCACCGACACCGTCGTGCGGCTTGGCGGCGACGAATTTGTCATCGTCCTGTTCGACCAAACCACCAATGTCGATGTGGTGTCGGAAACCCTGCAGACGATCAGGGATGCGATCGCGGAACCGGTTCTTGTCGGAGAGCATCGGCTGAGAACGACGGCCAGCATCGGCATCGCAAATTACCCGAAGGACGGGACCAGCCCGGATACGCTGTTGGCCAATGCCGACGCCGCCATGTATCGCGCCAAGGAATTCGGCCGCGACAATTTCCAGTTCTATGCCC
Source organism: Mesorhizobium sp. LNJC391B00 (assembly GCF_000502535.1). Classification (NCBI taxonomy): domain Bacteria; kingdom Pseudomonadati; phylum Pseudomonadota; class Alphaproteobacteria; order Hyphomicrobiales; family Phyllobacteriaceae; genus Mesorhizobium; species Mesorhizobium sp. LNJC391B00. The sequence goes on along the minus strand of NZ_AYWI01000006.1, from coordinate 249,851 downwards.
CGGAGTTCAACTCAACGGCACATGAAAAATTCCTGCTTCAGGAGGAATTGCGAAACGCGCTCGCCCGGTCGGAATTCGCTCTGCACTATCAGCCACAGGTGGATCTGCGATCGGGGCAGGTTTTCGCCGTCGAAGCGCTGGTGCGCTGGAACCACCCGACGCGAGGCCTGGTTTCGCCGGCGATGTTCATCCCGACCGCCGAGGAGACCGGGCTGATCGTGCCGCTCGGCGACTGGATCCTGCACGAAGCCTGCCGGCAGAACAAAGCCTGGCAGCGCGCCGGTCTGTCGCCCATAACCGTCTGCGTCAACGTGTCGGCGCGGCAGTTCCGGGAGAAGAACCTGATCGACCGCGTCGTCAACGCATTGAAGGAAAGCGGCCTGGAGGCGAGGTATCTCGAGCTCGAAGTGACGGAAAGCCTGATCATGCAGGATTTCGAGCTGGCGGTCGCAACGATGAACGGACTGCAAAAGCTCGACGTGCAGATATCGATCGACGATTTCGGAACAGGCTATTCCAGTCTCAGCGCCCTCAAGACGTTTCCGGTGGCGCGGCTGAAGATCGACAAGTCCTTCATCAACGATCTCGCGACCGACGAGAACGATCAAGCGGTCACTGGCGCCGTGATTTCCCTGGGGCAGAAGTTGAACCTTCGGGTGCTGGCCGAAGGTGTCGAAACGGAAGACCAGGTCGCCTTCCTGCGCAAGAACAATTGTGACGAGGTGCAGGGCAATTATTTCAGCAAACCCCTGTCGGCTGGGGATATCGGCGAGCTGATCGCGAAAGGCTGACGGCTGGCTCGCGCCGTAACCGCTGGCTGCTATTTTCCGAGCACCAGGCTCCAGTAGCGGATGGCGCTGTCGCGTCCGTCGCGTACATAGGCGAGGCCGAAGCGGCTGAAATCCGGATCGAGCATGTTGCGGCGGTGGCCAGCCGAATGCATCCAGATGTCGAACAGTTTCTGCTGGTCGAAGCGGCCCTCGGCGATGTTCTCGGCGGCGGCGCCCCGCACCCCATTGTCCTTCATCCGCGACGCGAAATCCTTTCCCCAGCCCGTCGTGTGGCTCATGCGTTCGCGTGAGGCCATATAGCCGGCCTGCTGCCGAGCGGCCTGCTCGAGCTGGGCGTCCGGCACCAGCGCCGGCAGTCCGGCCGAAGCTCGGATGCCGGCCAGCGTCGCGGTGGCCGAGGACGACACACCGGCGCCTTCGCCGGTCGGCACCGAGACCGTACTGCAAGCAGCGAGGCCGGCCATGGCTGCAAGGCCGATCAGCAGCAGGCGCCTGTTTGGTTTTGGACTTGCTGCGCCAGAGCGGGTTTGCGCGAGCGGATGATTGGTGGTGCAGATCATTGTCATGCCTGCCTGACTTAGCCGCGATCATGGCTTTTGCCGGGCAGGGCTGCGAAAATCTCAATCGCTGGCCTCCGTGCAGGTTCGGCCGGCCGATTCGAATGGGAAGGTCGGCGGCCGATGTAGTCTCGGCGCGCTGCGTCCGATCAGCGTTGCGCGTCGGTCGCCATTTTAAGCGCCAGCGCGGCGAGCACCGTGCCCATCATCCAGCGCTGGATGACCATCCATAGCGGCCGTCCGGCAAGGAAGGTGGCGATCGAACCGGCCGTTACCGCGATGATGGCATTGGCGGTCAGGCTGATCGAGATCTGCGTGGCGCCGAGCACCAGAAGCTGCGACAGCACATGGCCGTTGCCCAGCGAGATGAACTGCGGCAGCAGCGACAGATAAAGCACCGCCACCTTGGGATTGAGGAGATTGGTCATCAGGCCCATCGCGAACAGCTTGCGCGGCCTGTCCTTCGGCAGTTCGCGCACCTGGAATGGTGAGCGCCCGCCGGGCCGCACCGCTTGCCAGGCGAGCCATAGCAGATAGAGCGCGCCGGCAATGCGCAGTGCGTCATAGGCAAACGGCACGGCAAGCAGCAGCGCGGTGATGCCCAGCGCTGCCGATACGACATAGAACAGAAAGCCGGCCGCCACGCCGCCGAGCGAGATCAGCCCGGCCTTCGGGCCTTGCGACAGCGAGCGCGAGATCAGGTAGATCATGTTCGGCCCGGGCGTCAGCACCATGCCCAGGCAGACCAGCGCGAAGGCGAGATGGTTGGCGGTTTCGGGCACTGGCAATCTCCGGGAAGCGGTGACGATACCCACCACGCGTTTTGACCTCACCGCAAGAGCATGATGGCCGGAGCCTTTGCGCCAGCGTCGAAAATTGGCGAAAGCGGCGAAGCCGCCAATTTCCCCCGCAAGGTGGGGGAAGATCAGCAGCTTCAACCCTCAGCTCACCACGCGCAGGTTCGAGAGCTCGTTGGCGATTTCCTTGAAATTGTCGGACAGCGTGGCGCCGGTCGCGTTCCAGAACAGTTTTGCAGGCTTGCTCGGGTCGGCCGGATCCTTGCGGAAGCGCGAGTCCGACGAGCACACCTTCAGTGCCTCCATCGCGCTCTTGTCGCCGGCGTCGGTCGTCGACATATCGAGCGCCACCGTCATCACCATGATGTTGGCCGCCTTGGCGTTGTTGCACAGCGTCGCCATCTGCTCGTTGAGGGCGGCGGTGTAGTTGCTCGACGAATAGTTGAGCTGGCCGATGGCGCTCGACGTGCCGCCGAACAGGCGGGTGACCGCAGTGCCGTTGTAGCCGACGCCGGTATAGCCATAGGCGGCATAGGTCGACTTGTTGCCGGCGGGATCGCTGCTGGGCACCGCGTAGGTGTTCTCGCCGTCGGTGAGCACGATGACCACCTTGTCGTTGCCGCGCTCCGTCTCAGGACGTCCTCCTGTGAAAGGCTCCGTGCTGGAGACGGTGCGCCAGCCCCAGGCCATGCCCTCCGGCACATTGGTGAAGCCGTTCGGCGCCATCAGGTCGATCGCAGCCTTGATCTTGGTCAGCCCGGCGGTGTTGGAGACGTCGGTCAGCGGCGTGATCGGTGTCGTCGTGCAGCTGTAGTTAGGACCGGCACCGGCCGACAGCACCGGAGCATTGATCGGCCGCGGCTGGAAATACTTGGCCATGTTGGACTGCCTGGTCTTGCCGGAGGTGCTCGCCGGATCGTCGTTCCACCAGCTGTTGGCCGCGCCATAGGTCTTGGGGGCCACCTCGTCGGGGTCCTGCGTTATGTACCAATGATTGCCCGGCTCGTCTGGCGCGAACATCGGCACGAACATGGTCGCGGGATCGCCGACGCCGGTGCCGGTGTTGTTCGGTCCGCCGGAGGCCGGCGCGTCGGTGACATTATAGGGGTAGGGACGGACCTCGACGCAGCCCTGCCAGCTGGCGAACGGTCCGTATGTGTCGTTGTAGTCGTATTCGTTGTGGCTGTCCGAGCATGTATGATTGGCACGATATTTGTCGCAGACCACGCGTTTGCTGCCGACGATGCGCTCGTGGCTGGTGACCACCTTCATGTCGCGGTAGAGCGAGAAGCGGGTCAGCATCTGCCCCTCCTGCTCACCCCAGCCAGTGCCTTTCTTGTACCAGATGCCGCCGATCTTCTGGGCATATTTGTCGGCTGCGTTAAGCGTGGACCAGGCGAAATTCTCATTGTGGATGGGCGACAGCCCGTAGGCGTCGATCCACGACGCGTTGTCGTTGCTGGCGCCGACATTGACCGAGGCGGCGAACGGCACAAGGCTGAACTGGACCGGCTTGTCGATCTGCTTGATCATCGCGGCCTGCAAGGCAAGCGTGTCGACGAGCTGCTTGGCGGCTTGCTTGAGAAGGTCGATGCGCTTTTGTCCGGCACCCGTGCCCGTGTTCGACATCGACCCCGAATTGTCGAGCACCATGGCCACTTCCAGCGTGTTCTTCAGCCGGACTTGCGAACACACGGAGTAGGTGACGTTTTCCGACGTCCTGCCGATCAGCATCGCCGCTGCCGGCAGGAAATAGGGCTTGTAGACCAGGCTGGCGCACAGCTTGACGATGCCGCCGCCGGTCGTGCTGCTGGGCAGCGTAACGCTGAGCGTCGTGTCGGCGGGATCGACGTCGTTGAGGTTTGCCTTGAAGAAGTCGAGCGCATAGGCCCGCAACTGGTCGTCGGTGGCGCCTTCCACCAGCCGGCGCGCGGTGGCGAAGTTGGCGGCGTCGAGTGCGTTGACCACCCTCTGCTTCTCGCTGACCACGCCGGTGTAGTCGACAGCCATTGCCACGCCGCCCATCAGTGGCACCATCGCCACAACGGTCATCAGAGCGTAATTGCCGCGGCGGTCACGCCAGAAGTCACGCCGGAATGTGCGCCAGAGTTCACGCATGTGATGTAAGCGGCCCCGCCTGCGGATTCTTCAATGCCGCCACAGTTTCACAAAACGTTGAAGGACGGGTTTGGGAAACTGCTCGATTGCGCGGATAGCGCTTCACCAGGCGCTAACCAAATGCACGGACACGTGAGCAACGCCGCAACAAAACGCCCCGCCGAGGCGGAGCGCCTTGTTCGAAAGATCGCGCCGATCAGCTGACGATGCGCAGGTTCGACAGTTCGTCGGCGATTTCCTTGAAACTTTGCGACAAGGTGGCGCCGGTCGCGTTCCAGTACAGCTTCGCCGGTTTGCTCGGGTCGGTCGGATCCTTGCGGAAGCGCGAATCCGAGGAGCATTTCTTGAGCGCGTCTATGGCAGTCTTTTCCGCCGGCTTGGTGGTAACCAGGTCAAGCGAGACCGTCATCAAGAGAATGTTCGAATTCTTCGCATTGGTGCAAAGCGTTTGCATCTGCTGGTCAAGCGCGGTTGTGTAGTTGGCCGCCGTATAAGTTGTCTTGGGGACGGTCGTGTTGACGAAAAGGCGGGTCGCGGTTTCCCCCGTTTTCGGGCCGGTATAACCATAGGCGGCGTAGGTCGATCCGTCCTTAGCATAGCTGCTGGTCATGTCGTTTGTGGGGCCGATGCTGTAGGTGTTGGCGCCGTCGGTCAGCACGATGACGACTTTGTCGTTGCCCCTTTCAGTGTTCGGCCGGCCTTCTGTGAATGGCTCGTTGCTCGACACCGTCCGCCAGCCCCAGGCCAGCCCTTCCGGCACGTTGGTGTTGCCCGTCGGGGCCATGGCATTGATGGCATCCGTCAGGATTTTCTTGCCGTCGGTGGTGGTTATGTCCTGCAACGGCGTGATCGCGGCGGTCGTGCATGCCGAATTGGGCCCATCATCGGCCGCAGTACTCGATGCGTCCCAGGGCTTTGTCAGAAAATACTTTCGCATATCCGCCTGGCGTTTGGTGACAGTCAGCGTGTCGGAATAATCGATCCACCAATTGTTGGCGTAACCCCAGGTCGATGTGCTGGTGCGAGTGGTGTCGGTCCAGAAATTGCCAGCTTCGTCCGGCGCGAACATCGGCACGAACATGGTGGCGGGCGTGCCAGTGGTCGGCGACGTGTCGTCGTCGTTATAGGGATACGGCCTCGCCTCCACGCAGCCCTTCCAGGCTTCGTATTGGGCGGTCACAGAGGTCTTGCAACTGCCGTTCGAGTTCTTTTTCGTACAGGTCGTGGCCTTCATGTCGTTTGCAAAGAGACTGAACCGCGTCGCCGTGGTATTTTGGCCGTATTGCCCGGTGCCCCAGCCACTGCCGCGCTTCCAGTAAGCACTGCCGACCTTTTCAATGTATTTATTCGAGTCATAACCAGACGACGCGTTCTTGTACATGAACTGCCAATCAAAGTTCTCGTGATGGATTGGCGAAATGCCGGTCGTATCCATCCAGGTTGCGTCCTTGTTGGCTGGGCCAACATTGACCGAGGCGGAAAACGGGACCAGCGAGAACTGCACCGGCCTGGTGACCTGCCTCATTTGTGCGGCCTGGAGCGCCATCGTATTGACAAGCTCGGTAGCGGCCTTCTTGAGCAAATCTATTCGCGGCTGGCCGGTGCCGGAGCCGTTGATGCTCATGGAGCCGGAATTGTCGAGCACGAGAGACACTTCCAGCGTGTTCTTGAGGCGGATCTCGGAGCACGCGGAGGTTTTGGCATCGGTGGACGTTCTTCCGATCAGCATGGCCGCCACCGGCAGGAAATAGGGGTGGAACGTCAAACTGGCGCACAGCTTCAGCGTGCCGCCACCTGCGTTGTTGTTGGGCAGCGTCACCGTCAGGGCCGTATTGGCCGAGCTGACCTTTCCGAGATTGGCTTCGAAGAAATCCTTCGCATAGGCCTTGACTGCCGTGTCGGTCGCCCCGGTGACGATCTGCTGTGCCGTGGCAATCCCGGCGGCATCCAGCGCGTTCAGCATGTTCTGCTTCTGGCGCAGGAGATCGGTGTAGTCGATTGCAAGCGCCAGCGCGCCCATCAAGGGCACCATGGTGATCACTGTCATCAAGGCATAGTTGCCGCGTCTGTCGTTCAGAAATCTGCGGATCATGCCTTCAGCACCCCTGCCAGGACCCCAATATCGGTCCGAAGATGCCCACAAAATCGTTAAATTTCAGGTTGCTGAAATACATTCAACATCGGCCCATCTTTTCAAGGCTCGTTAACCACTCGGCCCTGGTGATCAGCGGTGCGACATTGTTTCGATCGACCGAAGCTCGGAGAAGGGTGGTTCCTGCCTGTGCAACCTTCGATCAGCCCGTTGCGCAACAGCCTCGCAAGTGCCGAAAAGCTGGTGACAGGATGAAACGCTTCGGTTAATGCGGGGCCGGTTGCGGCGGACCGTCGCTGCAGCTCTCGCAATGATCGTCACAGCAGGAAAACGGCATGGCGGATTCGCCTGAGATCATCGGCTCGCTCGCGGATTTGTCGGGCGCCTACTCGGCCATCCTGTGCGATGTCTGGGGGGTGATCCACAATGGCGAATGGCATTTTCCGGCGGCTGCCGAAGCGCTCGCCGCCGCGCGTGCGGCGAAGGTCCCGGTCGTCCTGATCACCAATTCGCCGCGCCGCAATGCCGATGTGGTGGCGCAGATGAATGCGATCGGCGTTCCCGCTGCCGCCTACGATCGCGTGGTCACCTCGGGCGATGTGACCCGAGACCTTATCGCCGAAGGCCCGCGAACAGTCTTCCATATCGGCGCCGACCGCGACTTCACCCTCTATGACGGTCTCGACGTCGAGCTCGTCGAGGAGTTCGAGGCTTCCGGCGTGGTCTGCACCGGGCTGTTCGACGACGAGGTGGAAACGCCTGAGGATTACGCCGATCTGCTGCGCCGACTGCGCGCCAGGAACTTGCCTTTCATCTGCGCCAATCCCGACATCGTGGTCGAACGCGGCGAGCGCATGATCTGGTGCGCCGGCGCCTTGGCGCGCGACTATGCCCAGCTTGGCGGCCGCACGCTGATCGCCGGAAAACCCTATGCGCCGGTCTATGACGTGGCGCTGCGGGAGGTTGCCGTGCTTCTCGGCCGCGACGTCGAGCGCTCCGAGGTGCTGGCCATCGGCGACGGCATGATGACCGACGTCAAGGGCGCCGCCGACAACGGCATCGACGTGCTTTACGTGTCGGGCGGCATTCACGCGCGCGACTACGGCGATGCCATGCAGCCGGACCCTGCCAGGCTTGCAGCCTTTCTGCAAATGCACGGCTACCGGCCGGTCGCCGTCATTCCGAGACTGCGGTAGGGTTGCTGCATGAGCGCAGCTTTCGAACACATTTCAGCATCCGCGCCGCTGCCGCCGCATTTGCGCGGCGGCGTGGTGGCGATCGGCAATTTCGACGGCGTCCATCGCGGCCACCAGGCGGTGCTCGATCGCGCGCTTGCCGAAGCCGGGCGGCGCGGCGTGCCGGCGCTAGTGCTGAGCTTCGAGCCGCATCCGCGCAAGGTGTTCAGGCCCGATATGCCGCTGTTCGTTTTGACGCCGCCGCCGATGAAGGCGCGGCTGCTGTCGCATCTGGGCTTTGCCGCACTCGTCGAACAGCCGTTCACGCGCGCCTTTGCCGGCCTGTCGGCCGAGGCTTTCGTGACCGATGTGCTGGAGACGAACCTCGGCATCACCCATGCCGTCACCGGCTTCGATTTTCACTTCGGCAAGGACCGGCAGGGCGGTCCTGCGTTTCTGATGGCGGCAGGCGAGCGCCATGGTTTCGGCGTCACCCTGGTCGACGCCTTTCGCGACGAGGGCGCCGAGGTGGTGTCGTCGAGCCGTATCCGCGAGCTGCTCTGCGAGGGAGAGGTCGCCGAGGCCGCAGGCCTGCTCGGCTACCGCTTCACCGTCGAAAGCGAAGTGATCGGCGGCCAGCAGCTCGGCCGCACGCTCGGCTTCCCGACAGCCAACATGAGGCTTTCGCCGGAAACAACTCTGAAGGAAGGGATTTATGCCGTCCGCTTTCGCCGCGCCGACGGCACGCTGCATGATGGTGTCGCCAGCTTCGGGCGTCGCCCGACTGTCGACGACAATGGCGCGCCGCTGCTCGAAACCTTCGTCTTCGACTTTGCCGGCGATCTCTATGGCGAGATCTGCGACGTATCGTTCTTCGGCTTTTTGCGTCCCGAGGTGAAGTTCGATGGGCTCGATGGGCTGATGGCACAAATGAAGCGCGACGAGGCGGAGGCGCGCGCGCTGCTGGCCGGCGTCAGGCCGCTTTCGGATCTGGACGGCGCCATCGCTTTTTGAGCCTTCCGGCCGCTTACCTCTTCAAGCCCCTACTTCTTCAACGCCAGTCCGAGAGCGATGAAGCTCCAGCCCTGGAAGATCAGGTCGATGGCCAGGAACAGGCCGAGCACCCACAGGCTGTTGACCGGCCAGCCCATGGCGATGGTCAGCCCCGCCAGCACGCTGATCAGGCCCGCCGCGACGACCCAGCCCCAGCCCTTTTCCGGTCGGTGGCTATAGCCGACCCAGGCCCTGAGCGCGCCTGAAGCGACCAGCGCCACCGCCAGCAGCAAGGTCAGCACCGTCGAGGCCAGCAGCGGATTGTCGAAGGCAAAGAAACCGGCAACGGCATAAAGTAGACCGCTGAGCAGCCAATAGAAGAAGCGACTCCAGGTCTTCACGCCGAAGGCATGCACGATCTCGATGATGCCGGCCATCAGCATCAACCAGCCCACGACATAGACCGAGGCGACGGTGGCGATGAACAGATTGCCGAAGGCAATGCCGCCGAAGATGAGCAGCAGCACGCCGAGCGCGACGAACCACCCCCATTTGTCCCGTGTCCGGCCGATCGCATCTTTCAGGGTATCACCGTGCAGGGTCATTGCTGCATCTCCTCAAAGTCACTTGCATCAAAGATCGCCTGGCTTGTCGTCGTCGCTGAGGTTAATCCCGGCGTCGGCACCCGTCCAGCGATGCCGGGCAGCTCCGAATGGGCAAGCCGCGATCTCTGTCTCGGATTTAAATCAAATTTTACCAAACGGCCGTCAAAGCTGGGGCAGGGCGCGGCTGTGTTGTGTTAGTGGAGTGACCATGAGTCCGGTCAGGAAAATGTCTGCGGTTGTGGCGGCGATCATGCTGGGTGCGCCCACTGTGGCAAATGCGGGCGAGGGTACTTCCGGCTGGCTCTCGGGCGACTGGTATCTGACGCTTGGCGCCACCGGCATGGTCGCGCCGAAATTCGAGGGCTCCAACAGCTATCTGCTCAGCGCATCGCCGACATCTCGCTGGGCAAGGCCGGCCCGGCCGCGCGCTTTACCTCGCGCAACGACAACATCTCGCTGGCGCTGGTCGACGATGGCGGCGTCCGCGCCGGCCTGACCGGAAAATTCCTGTTTTCCCGCGACAGCAAGGATGAGCTCAAGGGCCTCGACCCGGTGCGCTGGGGCGGTGAGGTCGGCGGCTTCTTCGAAATCTATCCGACGGACTGGCTGCGCGCCCGCGCCGAACTGCGCCATGGCATTCGTGCCCATGATGGCTTTGTCGCCGACATCGCCGCCGATGCTTTCTACGACGTGACGCCGACTGTCAGAATTTCGGGCGGACCACGCGTGTCCTTTGCCTCGTCGGGCTATTTCGACTCTTATTATGGTGTCAACGCCAAGGAGGCTGCGGCCTCGGGCCTGAGCGAATACCATCCTGGCGGCGGCCTGAAATCGACCGGCCTTGGTGGCGCCATCACCTGGAAGGTGACCGATCCGATGACCGCCAGCCTGTTCGGCGAATATGCGCGCCTGATCGGCCCGGCCGCCGATTCCAGCCTGGTCAAGGAGCGCGGCGACCGTAACCAGTTCACGGTCGGCGTCTCGACCACCTATCGCTTCGACTTCGCGATGTAAGTGAATCGAACAAGAGACGCTTTATTCCTGCGGCTTTCTCGGCTAAAAGCCCGGCAATGACGAGCTTTTCGCGCCTTCGCGCGCTGACGATACGAATTACAGGCCCGGTGTTCCGGGCGGCCTGAGCGCCGCCGGAGCCGCCGGGAGTTTTGCGCGCGCCCTCGCGCTTTTTCCAAATCATGATAGTTCACGCCCGAGCTTTTACGCCCGCCGGGCAATGCACATGGCAGACCAATGACCGACACTGTTGAAACGATCGACTATTCCAAGACGCTTTACCTGCCGCAGACGGATTTCCCGATGCGCGCCGGCTTGCCTGAAAAAGAGCCGCTGCTGGTCAAGCGCTGGCAGGATATGGACCTTTACGCCAAGCTGCGCGAGGCGGCCGCCGGCCGCGAAAAATACGTGCTGCATGACGGCCCGCCCTACGCCAACGGCAACATCCATATCGGCCACGCGCTGAACAAGATCCTTAAGGACGTCATCACCCGCTCGTTCCAGATGCGCGGCTATGACTCCAATTACGTGCCCGGCTGGGACTGCCACGGCCTGCCGATCGAATGGAAGATCGAGGAACAGTACCGCGCCAAGGGCAAGAACAAGGACGAGGTGCCGGTCAACGAGTTTCGCAAGGAATGCCGCGACTTCGCCGCGAACTGGATCACGGTGCAGGGTGGCGAGTTCCAGCGGCTCGGCGTCGTCGGCGACTTCAAGAACCCCTATACGACGATGGCTTTCCACTCGGAGTCGCGCATCGCCGGGGAGTTGTTGAAGTTCGCCATGTCGGGCCAGCTCTATCGCGGCTCCAAGCCGGTAATGTGGAGCGTCGTCGAGCGCACCGCACTGGCCGAGGCCGAGATCGAATACCATGATTATGAGAGCGACACGATCTGGGTGAAGTTTCCAGTTGTGTCAGGATTTTGGAGCGTTGAGCACTTTGTATCAGACGCTGCACCGTCCATGCGCGTTCCGGAAAGCGTTGCACTTTTGGACAACGCCCACGTCGTCATCTGGACGACAACCCCGTGGACGATCCCCGGCAACCGTGCCGTCAATTATTCGTCACGGATCGGCTACGGCCTTTATGAAGTTACCGCAGCCGAAAATTCGTTCGGTCCACAGCCCGGTGAAAAGCTGATCTTTGCAGATGCGCTTGCCGAAGACTCCTCGGCCAAGGCCAAGGTCACCTTGAATCGGCTTCGCAGCGTTTCGGTCGAAGAGCTTGGAAGCCTTACACTTTCACATCCCTTCAAAGGTCTCGGCGGCGGCTACGAATTCGCCGTGCCGATGCTGGCCGGCGAGCATGTCACCGACGACGCCGGCACCGGCTTCGTCCACACCGCGCCCGGCCATGGCCGCGAGGACTTTGATGCCTGGATGGATGCGGCATCGGATTTGCGCGCACGTGGCATCGACCCTGCCATCCCCTTCACTGTAGACGACGCCGGCTTCTTCACCAGAGACGCGCCAGGCTTCGGCCCGGATCGCGAAGGCGGGGCGGCGCGCGTCATCGACGACAACGGCAAGAAGGGCAATGCCAACCAGGCGGTCATCGACGAACTGATCAAGCGCAACGCGCTGTTCGCGCGCGGCCGGCTGAAGCACAGCTATCCGCACTCGTGGCGGTCGAAGAAGCCGATCATCTTCCGCAACACGCCGCAATGGTTCGTCTATATGGACAAGGACCTCGGCGACGGCACGACGCTGCGCAGCCGTGCGCTGAAGGCGATCGACGACACACGCTTCGTGCCGGCGGCCGGCCAGAACCGCATCCGCGCCATGATCGAGGAGCGCCCGGATTGGGTCTTGTCGCGCCAGCGCGCCTGGGGCGTGCCGATCGCCGTCTTTGCCGACGAGGACGGCAATGTGCTGAAGGACGAATCCGTCAACCAGCGCATCATGGACGCATTCGAGAAGGAAGGCGCCGACGCCTGGTTCGCTGCCGGCGCCAAGGAGCGTTTCCTCGGCAATCACGATGCCTCTAAATGGAAGCAGGTGATGGACATCCTCGACGTCTGGTTCGATTCGGGCTCGACGCATGTCTTCACGCTGGAAGACCGTCCGGACCTGAAATGGCCGGCCGACGTCTATCTCGAAGGCTCCGACCAGCATCGCGGCTGGTTCCACTCCTCGCTGCTCGAAAGCTGCGGCACCAGGGGCAGGGCACCTTACGACACCGTCGTCACCCATGGCTTCACCATGGATGAGGAGGGGCGCAAGATGTCGAAATCGCTCGGCAACACCGTCGTGCCGCAGGACGTCATCAAGCAGTCCGGCGCCGACATTCTGCGGCTATGGGTGGTGACGACCGACTATTGGGAAGACCAGCGTCTCGGCAAGAACGTGCTGCAGACCAACATCGATGCCTATCGCAAGCTCAGGAACACCATCCGCTGGATGCTGGGCACGCTCGCCCATGACGATGGCGAGGAAGTGCCGCTCGAAAAGATGCCGGAGCTGGAGCGGCTGATGCTGCATCGGCTGGCCGAGCTCGATGAGGTCGTGCGCTCGGGCTACGACGCGTTCGAGTTCAAACGCATCACCCGCACTTTGCTGGACTTTATGGTGGTCGAGCTGTCGGCCTTCTATTTCGACATCAGGAAGGACGCGCTCTATTGCGAGGGGCCCGGCAGCGTGAAGCGCAAGGCCTCGGTGCAAGTGGTGCGCCACCTCTTCGACTGCCTGGTGAAATGGCTGGCGCCGATGCTGCCCTTCACCACGGAAGAAGCCTGGCTCGACCGTCATCCGGATGCTGTCTCGCTGCATCTCGACCAGTTCCCCGAGATTCCGGCCGAGTGGAAGAACGAGGCACTGGCGGAAAAATGGCGCAAGGTGCGGCAGGTCCGCCGTGTCGTCACCGGCGCGCTCGAGATCGCACGCGCTCAGAAGGTCATCGGTGCCTCGCTGGAAGCCGTGCCGGTCGTGAGCCTCGACGATGCCACGCTTGAAGCCGCGATCGCCGATGTCGACATGGCCGAGATGGCGATCACCAGCGATCTCGTCATCGCCCATGGCAAGGCGCCGGAAGGCGCCTTTGCGCTCGACGATGTCAAAGGTGTCGCGGTGGTGGTCGAAAAGGCCGAGGACCGCGGCTTGGTCAAATGCGCGCGTTCGTGGCGCTATACCGCCGATGTCGGGCAGGACGTGGAATTCCCCGACGTGTCTGCCCGCGATGCCGCCGTGCTGCATGAACTCAAGGCTCTGGGGCGTTTGTAAGCGCTCATAGCCGGTGCACAAATGCCACGGCGGGCGGGTGAAAACCGCCCGCGCGTTGCCCTTAACGAGTGGTTCAGCTAAACAGACGAAACTCCGGAAGACAAATTGTCGCCGGAATTCCGTCGCAAGAGCGTGGACGATGGGGACCGGACCTTCGGCCGGTGGCGATCGAGAGGCTGTCTAGAGTGGGACTTTTTGGCATGACCAAGAGAACTTATGCGCGCGTTGCGCTGCTGGCGCCGCTTGTCGTGTCCGGCCTCGCTCTGTCCGGCTGCATGGGTTCGCCGACCTACGGCACCGACAAGACGGCTGGCGAGCAGCTTGCGGGCGACCTTTCCGGCGCCTTCGCGATCACGCCCAAGCACAAGGAACAGATCGACTACAGGCCGCGTCCGGAGCTGGTAAAGCCGGCGCCGGGGCAGAAGGAAGTGCTGCCGCCGCCACAGGAAAGCATCGAGACGGCGAGCACCGATTGGCCCGAATCGCCCGAGCAGCGCCGCGCCCGCCTGCGTGCCGACGCCACTGCCCACCAGGACGACCCGTCCTATCAGTCGGGGATCGTCGACGACGTGCAGACCGATCCGGCTTCCGTGAAGAAGGCGCTGGCGGATTCGGGCTCAAGCCACCCGCCGGCCTGGTCGCCGAAGGATTCAGACAAGGGCCGCGCCGCCGAGATCCAGCGCCGCACCGCAGAGCAAAAGCAGGGCGATCCCAACACTCGCAGATATCTGAGCGAGCCGCCTCTGGCCTATCGGGCTGCCTCCGACACGGCGCCGCAGGGCGAACTCGGCGAGGATGAATACAAGAAGGAACGCCGCCTCAAGAAGGAAGCGGCCGCCAAGGGCAAGAGCGGCGGGCTCTTCGACTGGCTGCCCTCCTGGTAGGAACCGTCGCCTTCGGTAGCTGAAGGCTCTACGTTTCGCGTCTTTCCCGAAAGAATTCCCTGAGCAGCAGCGCCGCGTCGGCCTCGGCCATGCCCGGATAGATGTCGGGCGTATGGTGGCAGGTCGGCGAAGCGAAGAAGCGCACGCCGTTGACCACCGCGCCGCCCTTCTCGTCGGCCGCGCCGAAATAGAGCCGGCGCAGCCTGGCGAAGGAAATGGCGCCTGCGCACATGGCGCAGGGTTCCAGCGTCACATAGAGGTCGTGGCCGGTCAGCCGCTCGCTGGAGAGCGTTTGGCAGGCCGCGCGGATGGCCAGCATTTCGGCATGCGCCGTCGGATCGGCAAGTTCGCGGGTGCGGTTGCCGGCGGATGCCACCACCGTGTCGCCGCTGGCGATGACGGCGCCAACCGGAACTTCTCCGCGCAAGGCGGCGGCTTGCGCCTCTTTCAGCGCCAGCGCCATGAAATCCGGCCGCTTCACGCGGTTTCCATTCCGATTATCTCCTCGCCACTTGGCGGTGATCCTGTTATGGAGCGCGTCAACCCGAATATCGGAACAGATTTTCGGAAATGATCATGCGCCAAATCAAAGTGCTATAGCGTCCTTTGCGCGTCCGAAAGGATGCGCCACGCTGTAGCAGCGCAACAAGGCAAAGGCCACATGGACGACAACGACAAGAAATCTCCGCGCCACAAAGGCCCGGGCAAAAGCGGCCCTGGAGCCGCGGGGCCGCGCCGCGATGGCGCCGCCGGCAAAAGCGGCAAACCCTCCTTCGGGGCCAAGAAACCCTATTCACCGCGAGGCGCCCGGCCCGCAGCGGCTGAGGGCGAGCGGCCCAAGCGCGATTTCAAAAGTGGCGACCGGCCATTCAGCAAAGGTCCGCGTTCCGAAGGCAAGCCCTTCGAAAAGCGCGAGGGACCGCGCAAGCCATATGCACCACGCGGTGACCGGCCGATGGCAGCCGAAGGCGAGCGCAAGCCGTATGAAAAGCGCGAAGGGCCGCGCAAACCCTATGCGCCGCGTGGGGATCGCCCTATGGCGGCCGAGGGTGAACGCAAGCCGTATGAAAAGCGCGAGGGGCCGCGCAAGCCTTATGCACCGCGCCGCGATCGGCCGGTTGCGGCCGATGGCGAGCGGCCAAAGCGCGATTTCAAGGGCGGCGATCGGCCGTTCAGCAAGGGGCCGCGTCCCGAAGGCAAGCCTTTCGAAAAGCGTGAAGGGCCGCGCAAGCCCTACGCACCGCGTGGCGATCGGCCTGCTTCCGCCGAGGGCGAAAAGCGTTTTGACCGGCCAAAGCGCGATTTTGGCGATCGCCCGCAGCGCGACGCCGGAGATCGTCCCAAGCGTGACTTCAGCGATCGCCCCAAGCGCGATTTCGGTGGTGACCGGCCGCAAGCATCTGGCGGCCCCTTCAAGCCGCGCCCGCGTCCGGCCGAGGCTGAAGAAGCCGGCGAGCGTATCGCCAAGCGGCTGGCCCGCGCCGGCCTGGCGTCGCGCCGCGACGCCGAAGACCTGATCGCGGCGGGCCGTGTCAAGGTCAACAACCGGGCTTTGACCTCGCCGGCCTTCAACGTCATGCCGGGCGACATCATCCATCTCGACGGCATGGAGATCCCGCCGATCGAGCGCACCCGCCTGTTCCTGTTTCACAAGCCGGCCGGCGTCGTTACCACCAACCGCGACCCCGAGGGCCGCAAGACCGTGTTCGACGTGCTGCCGGCCGAATTGCCACGGCTGATGACCATCGGCCGCCTCGACATCAACACCGAAGGCCTGCTGCTGCTCACCAATGATGGCGGTCTGTCGCGCGTGCTCGAACTGCCTGCCACTGGCTGGCTGCGCCGTTACCGCGTGCGCGTTCATGGCAAGGTCGAGGAAAGCATGCTCGCAGGCCTGCGTGAAGGCATTGCCGTCGACGGCGTCTTCTACGGCGCCATCGAGGCGACGCTCGATCGTGAACAAGGCACCAACGCCTGGCTGACGATCGGCCTGCGCGAAGGCAAGAACCGCGAAGTGAAGAACATCCTTGGATCGCTCGGCCTCGACGTGACGCGGCTGATCCGTATCTCCTACGGACCGTTCCAGCTCGACGATCTCGCCGAAGGCCATGTGCTGGAGATCAAGGGCCGCGTCTTGCGCGACCAGCTCGGCGAGCGACTGGTCGAGGAATCCGGCGCCAATTTCGACGCCGAGATCATCAAGCCGTTTTCCAACCAGCCGGTGCGGCGAGAGCGTGACGCGGAGCCGGAACGGCCGAAAGTCACCCGCGAGGGTGACCATCGGCCGATCGGCGAGGGCGGTCTTATCAAGAACCGCAAGCGCCGCGAAGGCAGCCGCGACGAAGCGCTCGGCAAGCTGTCGACCAGTCCCGAAAGGGGCGCGAGGCCGGAAAAGAGCTTTGGCGAACGCGGCCCGAGACCCGAGCGCAGCGAGTTTTCGGACAAGCCGCGCAGCGAGTTTCGCGAAAAGCCGCGCGGCGATTTTGGCGACAAGCCCCGTGGAGGCTTCGGCGACAAGCCGCGCGGCGCCTTTGGTGACAAACCGCGCGGCGGCAAGAAGCCCGAGCGCGAGCAGCGGCCGATCGATCCGCCGGGCCAGCGCAAGGCTAATGTCTGGATGGCGCCGGGCGCGCGTCCGATCGGCAAGGGCAGGGCGGAAGCCGATGCCGCCAAGGCGGCTGAGGCCAAGGCGCGCAAGGCGTCGTTCAAGCCGTCCTATGGCAAGCCGGCCTATGGCAAGCCGGGCGGAGCCAAGCCGTTCGGCAAGCCGGGTGGCGAGCGTCCGGATGG
Organism: Mesorhizobium sp. LNJC391B00; assembly: GCF_000502535.1. Classification (NCBI taxonomy): domain Bacteria; kingdom Pseudomonadati; phylum Pseudomonadota; class Alphaproteobacteria; order Hyphomicrobiales; family Phyllobacteriaceae; genus Mesorhizobium; species Mesorhizobium sp. LNJC391B00. The sequence continues at coordinate 232,819 of NZ_AYWI01000006.1, read as the reverse complement.
CGGTCGGGGCGGCGAGCGGCCACGCAACGGTCCCAAGGGCCCGAGGACCAGATGATGCCGGGACTTAAATGAGATCTGGCCTTAAATGAGACCCGGGCATAAATGAGAATCGTCGGCGGCCAATTTCGCGGGCGTCCGCTGGCGACGCCGCGCGACCATGCCATCCGCCCGACGACCGACCGCGCCCGCGAGGCCGTCTTCAACGTGTTGGCGCACCGCTTTGCCGACAAGCTCGACGGCGCGCGTGTGCTCGACCTTTTCGCCGGCACCGGCGCTCTCGGCCTCGAAGCGCTGTCGCGCGGCGCTTCCTATGGCGTCTTTATCGAAGAATCGGCCGAAGGGCGCGGCCTGATCCGCACCAATGTCGAAGCTTTTGGCCTTACCGGCCGCACCAAGATCTTCCGCCGCGACGCGACCGCCCTGGGTGAGGCCGGTACGCTTGCGGCATTCGGCCTGGTCTTCGCCGATCCGCCCTATGGCAAGGGCCTTGGCGAGCGCGCCCTGCGCTCGGCCAGGGATGGCGGCTGGTTGCTGCCCGGCGCGCTCTGCGTGGTCGAGGAAGCCGCCTCGGCGCCCTTCGAGATTGGGCCGGAATTCTCGGTGGTTGATGAACGAAACTACGGCGAGACGGTGGTCCGGTTCATCGAGCTTGCGTAAGGGTGGGGCGATCGGCGCCTTCAAAATGACGCACAATTCACTTTGCCTCCGCGGCTAACCTTGCCTATCGTCGCGCGATAACAACCGGAGCCATCAATGACATTTCATACTGAATGGCTGCGGAGAGCCTTGCTCGCCACCGCGCTGACCATGGCCGGCCCGGCCCTGGCCGCGGATGATGGCAAGGTGGCCAACTTCCTGCTCGACAATGGCATGGAGGTGGTGGTCATTCCCGATCATCGCGCCCCCATCGTCACCCATATGGTGTGGTACAAGATCGGCAGCGCCGACGAGCCGCCAGGCAAGTCCGGCATAGCGCACTTCTTCGAACACCTGATGTTCAAGGCCACGACCAACCACGCCGCGGGCGAGTTCGACCGCGCCATATCGGCCATCGGCGGCTCCAACAACGCCTTCACCTCATATGACTACACTGCCTTCCACGAGACGGTGGCGCCCTCGGCACTTGGTGAGATGATGAGCTTCGAGGCCGATCGCATGCGCAACCTCATCTTGACCGACGAGGTCATCAAGACCGAGCGCGACGTGATCCTGGAAGAGCGCCGCGCGCGCATCGACAGCAATCCGCAGGCGGTGCTCGACGAAGAGGTCGACGCGACGCTCTGGCAGAACCAGCCCTACCGCATTCCGGTGATCGGCTGGATGCAGGAGATGGAGCAGTTGAACCGCACCGATGCGGTTGCCTTCTATGACAAATACTACCGCCCCAATAATGCGGTGCTGATCGTGGCCGGCGATGTCGAGCCGGAGGTCGTGAAGGCGCTGGCCGAAAAAACCTATGGCAAGGTCGCGCGCGGTCCCGACCTGCCCCCGCGCATCCGCCCGGTCGAGCCGGAGCAGAACACCAAGCGCACGGTGACGCTCACCGATGGGCGCGTTTCGGTGCCGAGCTTTTCGACGCAATGGGTGGTTCCGTCCTACCACACGGCAAAACCCGGCGAGGCCGAGGCGCTCGACCTGCTGGGAGAGATCCTTGGCGGCGGCAGCCGCAGCAGGCTCTACCAGCAACTCGTGGTCAAGCAAGGCATCGCATCGGCGACCGGCGCCTTCTTCCAGGGTACGATGCTCGACGCCACCAATTTCACCGTCTATGGCGCGCCGCGCGGCGACGCCAAGCTGAGCGACGTCGAGGCGGCCGTCGAGGCCGAGATCGCCCGCATCGTCAAGGACGGCGTCACCGCGGACGAGCTGGAGAAGGCCAAGGCCCGCTATATCAGGGCCATGATCTTCGCCCGCGACAAGCAGGACGAGATGGCCAATCTCTACGGCGCCGAGCTCGCCACCGGCGGCAACGTCAGGGATATCGAGGAATGGCCGGACCGCATTCGCAAGGTCACCGCCGATGAGATCAAGGCGGTCGCCGCACGCTATCTGCTGCTCGATCGTACGACGACCGGCTATCTCTTGCCGCAGCAACAGGCGGGGAATTGATGATGACGAGATTGAGCGTTAGCGCTGTCCCTCACCTGCCTGCCGGCATCCTCTCCCCCTATAGTGACGGGGAGAGGGGCGCTGTCATCGTCGATTTCGCCAACCATCAGCGTCGTAAGAAGAGCGCCAGCGTCGCGGCGAGACCCCTTCTCCCCGTCACTATACGGGGAGAAGTGCCCGGCAGCGGGATGAGGGGCGGAGCTGACCTTGGCGATCAATGGCCTGATGCGATTACTCATAGGCGCATCGCGGTTCTCCACGCCCTCGCCACACTGTTCCTCGGCATCTTCTTCCTCATCCTGCCGGCGCTTGCCGCGCACGCGATGGACATCCAACCGGTGACCTCGTCAAAGGGCGTCAATGCCTGGCTGGTCGAGGACCACTCCATTCCGATCATCGCCATCCGCTTCGTCTTCGATGGCGGCTCGACGCAGGATCCGGCGGGGCGGGAAGGGTTGGTCAATCTGATGACCGGCCTGTTCGACGAGGGCGCCGGCGACCTCGACAGCGAGGCCTTCCAGATCAAGCTTGACGATGCCGGCGCAGAGATGGGCTTCGAAGCGGCGCGCGACGGCACCTATGGCGCGATGCGGATGCTGGCCGAGCAGAAGGATGCGGCCTTCGACCTGCTCAGGCTGGCGGTCACCAGCCCGCGCTTCGACCAGGCGCCGATCGACCGCATCCGCGCCCAGATCCTGTCCGGCATCATCGCCAATGAGCGTGACCCCAACACCGTCGCGCAAACCAAATGGCTGCGCGCGATCTATGGCGAACATCCGTATTCCAGGCCCGACCAGGGCACCAAGGACAGCATCGCCACCATCACGGCAGCGGATCTGGCTGCCTTCCACAAGGCCAATTTCGCCCGCAGCGGCCTGCATGTTGCGGTGGTCGGCGACATAGATGCCGCGACGCTGAAACGGAAGCTCGATGAGGTCTTCGGCGATCTGCCGGAAAAGCAGGTGCTGCAACCGGTTGCCGATACGGAGCTGAAGCTCGGCCAGCAGCTCGAGGTCGACTACGACCTGCCGCAGACCTCGCTGCAGTTTGCCTACCCCGGTGTGAAGCGCGATGCGCCGGATTTCTTCCCCGCGGTGCTGATGAACCAGATTCTCGGCGGCGGCACCTTCACCTCGCGCCTCTATGACGAGGTGCGGGAAAAGCGCGGCTTGGCCTACTCCGTCGATTCCAACCTGGTCGACCACCAGCATTCCAATGCGCTGATCATCACCACGGCGACGCGTTCCGACCGCGCCGCCGAGACGCTCGCCATCGTCAAGGAGGTGGTCAAGAAGATGGCGCAGGAGGGGCCGACCGAGGCCGAGCTGGACGCGACCAAGAAATACATGGTCGGCTCCTATGCTATCAGCAATCTGGATTCTTCCAGCGCCATTGCCGCGACCCTGGTGGAATTGCAGCTCGACAATCTCGGCATCGACTACGTGCAGCGCCGCGCGGCGCTCATCAACGGCGTGACGCTCGATCAGGTCAAGGCAGCGGCGAAGAAGCTGCTGACGCCGGCGCCCGCGATCATGAGCATCGGGCCGAAGCTGGAGGCCAAATGACAGGTCCGACTTTCGGTATCGCCTTTGGCGGCGGCGGCGCGCGCGGCCTCGCCCATATCCACATCGTCGAGGCGCTGGACGAGCTCGGCATCAAGCCGGTGGCCATCGCCGGCTCCTCGATCGGCGCCATCATGGGCGCCGGCATGGCCTCGGGCATGAGCGGCAAGGACATCGAGGACTACGCCCGCTCGATCCTCGGCCGCCGCGCCGAGGTGGCGGCGCGCATGTGGCGCTCGCGTCCCGGCACCATCGCCGAGGCGATGCAGGGCGGCATCCGCGTGAGCCAGTTCAACATAGAGCGCATCTTGAAGGCGTTCCTGCCGGAAGCCATCCCGGAAACCTTCGCCGAGCTGATGATTCCGCTCAAGGTGACGGCGACGGACTATTTCGGTCACAAGCTGGCCGTCTTCGACGAGGGCGACCTGCATTCGGCGCTCGCCGCCTCGGCTGCCATTCCCGCGGTGTTCCGCCCGGTGACGCGCGACGACCGCGTGCTGATCGACGGCGGCATCTACAATCCGGTGCCGTTCGACCTCATCGAAAACGCCGCCGACATCATCATCGCCATCGACGTCGTCGGCGCGCCTAGCGAGGCCGAGCGCAAGCACCCGACCACGGTCGACCTGATGTATGGCGCCACGCAATTGATGATGCAGTCGATCATCGCCCACAAGCTGAACCAGCGCCCCCCCGACATACTGATCCGCCCGCCGGTGTCGAAATACCGCGTGCTCGATTTCATGAAGATCGACACGCTGCTGGCCGAGACGCAGGAGGTCAAGGACGAACTGAAGCGGGAGGTGGAAAGAGTGGTCGAGGCGCGTGCCAAGGGCAAGCGGGGGAAGAAAGCAGGGTGAGCTGCCGATCTCCCCCCTCGAGGGGGAGATGGCCGGCAGGCCAGACGGGGTCGTCTCGCGTGAAGCTAGACCTCCTACTGTCGATAGGAGGTTGCGTCAGGACGGACCGACCGCCTCTGTCGCCTTCGGCGACATCTCCCCTCAAGGGGAGATTACCCCACCAGCGTCTCACACCCTCCCAGCCGCATATTCCAGCGCCACCCACGCCATTGCTGAACTGTACGGTCGAGATCGGCTCCAACGCCACCGGCATATCGGGCGGGAACAGCTTCTTGCCCTCCCCGACGGAGCCAGGGTAGCTCAGCAGCCTGACGCGATCGACCAGACCATGGCGCAGCAATTCCCGCGCGACGCTCAGGCTGCCATGCACATAGATGTTGCCGCCGCTGCCTTGCTTCAGCGCCCGAACCGCTTCCGGCAACGCACCCTTCAGCAACTCGGCCGGTTTCCAGTCGAGTGCCTTCGGGCTTGTCGACGCGACATATTTCGGCAGCGCATTGAACCGGTCGGCGAAGTCTCCGGTTTCCTTGGGCCAAGAGCCGGCAAAAATCTCGTAGGTCGTGCGCCCCAGAAGCATGGCCCCGCTGTCGGCAAGCTCGTCCTCCTTGAACCTTTGCATCTCATCGTTCCAGGTCACGCTGGGCAGCTTCTCGACCTCGGCGATGCCATCGATGCTGACTCGGTGATAATAAGGTTTCTCATGGCGCTCTCCTTCTTCTGTCAAAGGACGAACCGTGTGAGCCTTTTGCGACCGCTCTGCGAAAAAAAGCGCTTTGTTGAGCAGGCGTTGCTGTCGGGCGCTGGCCCATCGCGCTTAAAGGGGGGCGCTTCGGACACCATCGACAAACGCCAGAACGACCACACACGGAGCAACGCAGTAAACCAGTCTCGCTCTGCGGCCCGTCTTCGTCACAGCGTCGCTTGCGTCGAGATCGACGGTGATGTCCTCATAGCCCAGCACTTCGCGATCAAGCGGGTAGGCGGCCTTGTAGACAGCTTCCTTGGCGGCAAAAAGGATGCGACCGGCAAGACACGAGTCGGTTGCGTCGATCCGGTCAGCGGGGACTGCAACCAGCGCGAAGATGTCGTCGGGCAGGGGCAAAGCGGGCTCGATATCGATGCCGAGCGAGGCGACGTGGGAGAGCGGCGCGACGGCCGCCACGGCTATCTCGTCGTCGTGAGCCAGCGACCCCGTTACTCCATGAGGCCATACCGGTGCGCCGGAGGAGCCGCGGAGGATAGCGACGTCGTTCAAGCCCATATCCGCCAGCAACTCGTGCGCGATCCACCGCGCCGCGCCACTCGCCCGCCGCATCAGCGGCAGGCGTGACGGGATGGAGCGTGCTTCCTGCGGCAGCAAATGGTTCTCATCGCCTTCGCGGATCGTGCGGCATCCGATCCGAACGCCGGCCGGCGTCATGGCGGCCATCGCCGCCAGCAGATGCGCCGACAGGCTGGCATCGGCATCGGGCGGGCGCGTCATGGCTGTTCGCCCCGCAGAGCGAGGTCGGCGATCATTTCCCCGTCCTCGTCGGGCCCTTCTTCGACGAAACCGGCAGCGCGATAGAGGCGGCGTGCCGCTTCATTCCCAGGTTCGTAGCAGATCGAAACGTGGCTGATGTGGCCGAGCCGCATGATTTCATCCAGCACTTCGCGCAAAGCGGCCTTGCCGTAGCCTTGGCCCTGATGGACGCGACCGATCATGAAGCGGTAGATCCGCGCCTCGTCGTCGTCCTGCGGCGCCTCGTACATCAGGAAACCGACGACGCGATCCCCTGTCATGACGACGCGCGGCCGAGCGTCCCCGTCGGTTTCGGCTTCGTCCAGCGACTCCGCATTGCTGGCGACGAAATCCATCTGATCCGGGGCCAGCTCCAGGGCCGCGACCACAGCCCGGTTGGCCGCAGTCACCGAAACGAGGCGGATGTCTGCGCTCATCAAGCCGTTGCCTTGACGCCATCCTCCGGCACCGGCTCGACGAAGCGATGCAGCTTGGCCGGGTTGCCCCGCCAGATCGAGTTGGGCTCCAGCTCTTCGCCCTTCATCACGAAGGAGTCCGCGTCGACCATCGAGCCTTTGCCCATCACCACGCCGTAGTGGACAAAGGCGGAAGGTCCGAGCGTGCAACCATCGCCGATGCGGATGAAATCGGACTTGAACGCGCCTTCTTCCAGCGAGTGGGCCTGAATGACGCAGCCCTCGTTGAGCGTGACGTCGTCGCCGATCTCGACCAGCGAGCGCTCGGTCAGGTTGCTGCCGCCATCATAGACCCGGCTGCCGACCTTGACGCCGAGCAGGCGCAGGATCATCGGCCGGAACGGCGTGCCGGCGAACAGGCGCACGATCGGCGAATCCGCCAGCTTCCAGTGGCGTTCGTGGCGCCAGAAGGCGACGTCGTAGATCGTCGTCATCTGCGGCTTTAACCGGCCAAAGCCAAGGCTTGCCCGCTCGACCAGAATGTAGAACGGAATGGTGATCGCCGAGGTCAAAAGCACGGCGGCGAACAGGGCGACCTCCGCCCATTCCGTATAGTAGTTTAGCGCCCGGTCCCAGATCGCCAGCGTGACGAACAGCATGACCCATTGCGTTGCCAGGAACAGAAGAATGGTCACCAGGTTGTGGCGGTTCTTGTGCGGGATGCGCCGGCGCCGGTCGGCCTCGTCGACGCCGGCGATAAGCTCCTTGTCGCGGTTCACCATGCGCGGGATTTCAAACGCAGGCGAACCGAGAAGGCCGACATTCTCGCGCACCGGCCCATCGATGGGGATCATCACCTTGGTGCCGAGCAGCACGTTGTCGCCGGTGCGGCCGTCCGGCGGATAATAGATGTTGTTGCCGAGATAGTTGCGTTCGCCGATGCGCGTCGGCTCGAGCCTGAAGGCCGAGGCGGATTTGTGCATGTTGATCATGAACAGCCCGTCCGAGACCATGGTCTCGGTGCCGATCTCGCACAGAAGCGGGTTTTCGTGCTGCTGGTTGGAGCCGAAATTGGAGCCGGTCTGCACCACTCTGTTGAGGTTCCAGCCGATGGCGCGCATGTAGTGCACGATTGCCGAGCTGTCGCCGGCCAGGAGCCCGAGCACGCGGGAATTGCTGGCGAATTCGGCGACGGTCTGCAGCCAGTAGCGGAAACCGTAAAGCGTGTAGGTGCGGCCCGGCTTCAATATCAGGCTCGTCAGGCGCGGCACCAGCGTCGCTGCCAGGAAAGCCGCCGCGATATAGCCGAAAAGCGTGACCGTGGTGCCGATCGCGACAAGGCCGATCGTCTCCTGATAGTCGTCGCCGACATATTCCCAGTAGCTGTGGAACAGGAGCGGCAGCGGGGTGACGAGGCCAAACAGGCCGACCAGCTGCAGCGCTTCATAGAGGAAGCGCCGGACCTGGTAAGGATTGACATTGCGCACCTTGCAATAGTCCGCCGTGGTCGGCACCGCCGGCGATCCATGCCAGTGCTCGCCGTCGGGAATGCTTTGCCCGCGATGCAGCGAGGACGAATGGCCGAGCTGGGCGCCGTTGCCGATCCTGGTGTCGATGTCGAGCGTGGAGCCGACGCCGACGAAAGCATCGCGGCCGATGGTCAGCGGCCCGGTGTGGATATAACCGGACTGGGCCCTGAAGCCGAGGATCATCGATTCCTTGCGCAGGATGGTGTTGGCGCCGATGGAAATAAGATCCGTGCAGACGGGCACGGACTTCGATTCGATGACGGCGTTTTTCCCGAGCTTGGTGCCGAGCAGCTGCAGATAGAGGCTGTAGAGCGGGCTGCCGCGGAACAGCACGACGGGCGCGGTTCGGATCAATGTCTTGACCACCCAGAAGCGGAAGTAGCGCACGCCCCAGACCGGAAACGCCTCGGCCTTCCACCGGCCGATGAGCACCCATTTCGCCAGGACGGCAAAGCCCGACATGCCGAAGAACACGGCGGCCGAGAGCGCCACGCACCGGATATAGAGCTGCAGCGGATCGTCGAGCGCGTCATACATCCAGTTGAGGCCGTCATTGATCGCCCAGAGCGCCACGTAGCTGTAGAGGCCGTAGAACGAAAGCTGCGCCGCGCCGCAGGTCCAGTAGGCGAAGTTCGAGGCCCGGCGGGTGAGGACCGGCTCGTTGGTTGCCGTCGTCATCTCCTCCGCTACCCCCAGATGCAGCGCCAGGCGCGCCACCGTGGGATAGAGGTAGATGTCGCGCATCGACGTCGTCGCCCATTCCTTCCTGGTGCGCACGCGCGCGCAGAAATGCGCCATCAGCAAGGAGTTGGCGCCGAGATCGTCGAAGAAGTGATCCTCGACCGACACCGCGTCGAATTTCAGCACCGTGGCCAGCGCTTCCGCCAGGAATCGCTCGTCCTCATTGCCGGGCGGCACCATCGTGCGATCGGCCGAAAGCCGGACGCTCGTCGGCTTCGGCAGTTGGCGCAGGTCTACCTTGTTGGAGACGGTCATCGGGATGGCAGGCAGTTCCTCCAGATAGCCGGGCACCATGTAGTCGGGCAGCCGCCGCTTCATCGTCTGGGCGAGATCCCCTCGGGAAATCGCCGCTACGCCGGTTTTAAGCGCGTAATAGGCAACCAGTTCGACGCGACCGGGTTCGATCTCCCAGGTGGTGACGGCGGCCTGGGCGATCTCGGGCTGGTCGAGCAGCACCGCCTCGATCTCGCCGAGCTCCCAGTTGTCCCCCTTGCCATCCCCCTATCCTTCCCCTAATCTAATTTGAGAAAACCTTTTCCCAGATCGCTCCGTACGCGCCGAGATCACCAGCTGGCGTCTGATAGGGCTATAAGAGAAAACCTTTTCTCAACCCGAGGACTTACACCCGACCAATGCCCTCCGACACCTCGCCGCCACCCGCCAAGACCCCCGTCACCCTGCGTGAAGTCGCGGCGATGGCTGGCGTCAGCGTGGCCACGGCCTCCAAGGCGCTGAACGGGCAGGGGCGGATGACTGCCGAGACGCGGCAGCGCATTCGCGAGACGGCGCAGCGGCTCGGCTTTCGCCCCAACAGCCTGGCGCAGAGCCTGCTTCGGCGGCGCTCCTTTACCGTCGGCTTGCTGACCAACGATACCTATGGCCGCTTTTCGCTGCCGGTCATGTCGGGCATTTCCGATGCGCTGGTCGATGCCGGCGTGTCGGTGTTCATGTGCAATGTCGAGGACGATCCGCGGCTGGCGCAGCTGCATGTCGAGGCGATGCTGGACAAGCGCATCGACGGCATCATCGCCAGCGGCAAGCGCATCGACCGCCACTTGCCGGTCGACCTCGCCAATCTCGGCGTGCCCGTCATCTACGCCTTCAGCCAGCCCGATCCCGATGCCGTCGCCTTCGTCTCCGACGATGCCGGCGGGGCGCGGCTGGCGGTCGAGCATTTTTGCCGCCTCGGGCGGCGGCGCATCGCCCATGTCAGCGGTCCCGCCAGTTTTGCCGTGGTGAATGAGCGGGCACAGGCTTTTCGCGATGTGCTGGCCGCGCACGGCCTGCCGGTGACCGAGCCCTTGCTCGGCTCGTGGTCGGAAGCCTGGGGGCATGAAGCCGTCGGAAAGCTGTTCGACGGCCCAACGCTCTTCAACAACAACGGGGAGAAACCCGACGCCGTGTTCTGCGGCAACGACCAGATCGCGCGCGGCGTGATCGATGCGCTGCGCGAGCGCGGCTTAGGCGTGCCTGGCGATGTCGGCGTCATCGGCTTCGACAATTGGGAGATCGTGGCCGAGGCGACCCGCCCGCCGCTGACCTCGGTCGACATGAACCTGGCAGCGCTCGGCCGCGAGGCCGGCCTCACACTGCTTTCGCTCGTCGGCGGCCAACCCGCCGCGCCGGGCATTCGAAAACTGCCGTGCCGGCTGGTGGTGCGTCAGTCATGCGGCCGTCCGCCGGACGGCTAGGAGAACGCGCGGCGCGATCTGCGCCGCAACAGGGAGGAGGAGAAAACCATGAGGAGGAAAACCATGAAGACCATGATTACCGGTTTCGCGCTCGCCGCGAGCATCATTGCCTTGCCTGCAATGGCCGCCGACACCGCCAACATCTGGGTTCGCGCCGACGGCTCGAACTTCATGCCGCGCATCGTCGATGCCTTCAACAAGGGCCATGAGAACCAGGTCAAGCTGGACATCATTCCCAATGCCGAGATCATCCCGAAATATGGCGCCGCCGCCGCCGGCGGCACGGCGCCCGACGCGCTGTCGCTCGACCTGATCTACACGCCGTCCTTTGCCGCCGCCGGCCAGCTCGAGGACATTACCGACTGGGCGAAATCGCTGCCCTATTTCGCCAGCCTGTCGCCGGCGCATGTCAAGACCGGCACCTACAAGGACCACATTTACGGGCTGCCGTTCTCGGCCGACGCCTCGGTGCTGATCTGGAACAAGAAGCTGTTCAAGCAGGCGGGGCTCGATCCCGACAAGGGGCCGGCCAACTGGGCCGAGATCGAGGCCGATGCCGAAAAGGTCAACGCGCTCGGCGGCGACATCAAGGGCTTTTATTTCTCCGGCAATTGCGGCGGCTGCAACATCTTCACCTTCACGCCGCTGATCTGGGCCTCTGGCGGCGACATTTTGAGCGAGGACGGCTCCAAGGCGACGCTGGACAGCCCGCAGCTGCGTGGCGCCATCGACCTCTACCGCTCGATGGTCAAGAAGGATCTGGTGCCGGCCGGCGCGCAGACCGACACCGGCGCCAATTTCTTTGCCGCCTTCGCCACCGGCAATATCGGCATTTCGCCGTCCGGCGCCTTCGCCATCGGCGCGCTCAACACGCAGTATCCGGACATCGACTATGGCGTCACCTTCCTGCCGGGCAAGGACAGCGGCTGGTCTTCGTTTGCCGGCGGCGACAATTTCGTCGTCACCAAGGGCACCAAGAAGCTCGCCGTGGTGAAGGAGTTTCTCGACTTCGCCTATTCGCTCGAAGGCCAGACCATCCTGGCCAAATACGGCAGCCTGCCGGTGCGCGGCGACATCGCCAAGGAAGCGCTGAAAGATCTCGATCCGCGCTACCAGATCGCCGCCGAAGCCATGGCCAAGGGCCGCACGCCCTATTCCGTGGTGTTCAACGACCTGATCAACTCGGCCAACGGTCCGTGGACGCAGATGATCAACGAGGTCGTCTTCGGCGACGACGTCGATGGCGCCATCGCCAATGCACAAGAGACCATGCAGTCGATCATCGACCAGGCGCAGAAATAAGGACTGGCCGGCGGCGAGGGCGCATGACGCCCCTGCCGTCGCAGGTCCTGATCCGGCCGCCCGATCCGTCTCCCTGGACGGGCGGCCGGCGCTCCTTACCCTCCCACTTGTGGGGAGGGTAAATGACCGCCACCACCACCACCCCGCCACGCGCCAGAAAACTGGTCGGCGCCGGCCGCCGGCAGTGGATCGGCCTGCTCTATGTCGCGCCGGCCGTGGCGCTGGTCGTCGTATTCTTCATCATCCCGCTCGGCATGACGGCCTGGATGTCGCTGCACAACTGGCCGCTGATGGGCGAGCATTTTTACATCGGTTTCGACAATTACCGGGCGATCCTGCGCGACAACCGTTTTTGGAACGCGCTGAGCTTCACCGCCTACTACACCGTGATCGTCACCATCGTGATCTTCGCCGTCGCCTTTCCGCTGGCGCTGTTCATCGAAAAGCCCAGGCGGCTGACCGGCTTTTACCGGACATCCTTCTTCATGCCGGCGGTCGTCGGCTTCGCCTCGGCCAGCCTGCTGTGGTCGTGGCTGCTCAATGTCGATTCCGGCCTGTTCAGCCCTGCCGCCTACGACCTCGGCCTGACGGCGAAAAAGTTCAACCTGCTGGCGACCTTCCAGCCGGCCTTCTGGTCGATCATCGCCATGGTCGTCTGGAAGGTGGCGGGCTTCACCATGATCATCCTGATGACCGGCCTGCAGTCGATCCCGACCGACCTGCAGGAAGCCGCGATGATCGACGGGGCAGGGCCGTTCGCGCGCTTTCGCGCCATCACCCTGCCGCTGATGCGCCGCACGCTGGCGCTGGCGCTGATCCTGTCGATCGCCGGTTCGATCCTCGCCTTCGACCAGTTCTACATCATCCTGCGCGGCGGCCCGCGCAACCAGACGCTGACCGCCGTCTACTGGATCTTCAACCAGTCTTTCGTCTCGTTCAAGCTCGGCTATGGCGCAGCTTTGTCGATGATCCTGCTGGCCATACTGGTGGCGCTCAGCCTGGTTCAGCTGTGGCTACTGCGCAAGCCGGAGGGCATCGACTGATGGCGCAGGCAAGAAGCCGCAGCAGCCGCCTCTGGCTCAGGATCGCCGAGCATTCGACCGGCATGATCGCGTCCGCGCTGTTCATCGCGCCGATCGTCTGGGCCGTGCTGTCGACCTTCAAGCCGGCGCAGGAGGCGCGCCAGCCGCCGCTGCCGCCATGGCCGACGACAGGGTTTTCGGTCGAGAACTACCGCACGCTCAACACCTTTGGCGACGGCCTCTGGCTGCCGGCGCAAAACAGCCTCTATGTCGCGTCGATGACGGTGATCCTGTCGGTCATCGTCAGCGTGCTCGCCGGCTACGGCTTTTCGCGCTTCCGCTTTCCCATGAAGGACACGCTGTTCATCGTCATCCTGTCGACGATCATGATCCCGTTCCAGTCGATCCTGACGCCGATCTTCCTGGTGCTGACCAAGGTCGGCCTGCACAACACGCTGACCGGGCTGGTCCTGGTCTACACCACGCTGCAGCTGCCGTTCTCGATCTTCATGATGCGCAACGCCTTCGACGCGGTGCCGCGCGAGATCGAGGAAGCCGCGCGCATGGACGGCGCCAACAACGTCACCATGCTGTTGAAGGTGATGTTGCCGCTGGTCTGGCCGGGCATCGTCACCATCGCGCTGTTCGCCTTCCTCGGCGCCTGGAACGAGTTCCTGGCAGCACTCGTGCTGATGACCGACCAGTCCAAATTCACGCTGCCGATCATGATGACCGCACTTCAGTCCGGTCGCTTCGGCGCCATCGACTGGGGCGCGGTGCAGGCCGGCGTCACCGTGATGATGGTGCCGTGCCTGGTGCTCTTCCTGTTGCTGCAGCGCTTCTACATCCGCGGCCTGATGGCCGGCGCGGTGAAATGACCCGCCGTGAAATGACCAATATCCAACGGAGTGACACGATGACCGTTCAACCATCCGCCAAGCCCGGCAAACTCGCCTTCCGCCCACTGCCGGTGCCGCAGGTCGATGTCCGCGGCTTCTGGGGCGACCGTGTCGATGCCGTGGCGTCGCGCACCGCCGACATCCTCTACGAGCGCTGCGTCGAGGCGCGCATGCTGGAGCAGATCGACCCGGACCGGCCCTCGCCGGGCGTCGTCATTCCGTTCCATTCGCCGTCGCCCGACGAGGCTGCCAGCCCCGGCTTCACCGGCTCGACGGTGACGACGCAGATGTTCTGGGACTCCGATTGGGGCAAGACCATCGAAACCGCGGCCTATTCGCTCTACCGGCGCAAGAACGCGGCACTCGAGACGAAGATCGATGCCGTCATCGACCTCTACGGCAGACTGCAGCAGGAAGACGGTTATCTCTCCAGCTGGTACCAGCGCATCCAGCCCGGCAAGCGCTGGACCAATCTGCGCGATTGCCACGAGCTCTATTGCGCCGGCCATCTGATCGAAGGCGCGGTCGCCTACTACCAGGCCACCGGCAAGCGCAAGCTGCTGGATATCATGTGCCGCTATGTCGACCATATCGCCGACACCTTCGGCCCGGAGCCGGGCAAGAAGAAGGGCTATTGCGGCCATGAGGAGATCGAGCTGGCGCTGGTCAAGCTGGCGCGGGCGACCGGCGAGCAGAAATACATGGACCTGGCCAGGTATTTCATCGACCAGCGCGGGCAACAGCCGCATTATTTCGACGAGGAGGCGCGTGCGCGCGGCGCCGACCCGAAGGCCTATCATTTCAAGACTTATGAGTACAACCAGTCGCACAAGCCGGTGCGCGAGCAGGACAAGGTCGTCGGCCATGCGGTCAGGGCGATGTACCTCTATTCCGGCATGGCCGACATCGCCACCGAATATGGCGACGACACGCTCAGGGTAGCGCTCGACCGTCTGTGGAACGATCTCACCACCAAAAACCTCTATATCACCGGCGGCCTCGGGCCATCGGCGCACAATGAGGGCTTTACCAGCGACTACGACCTGCCCAACGAAACCGCCTATGCCGAGACCTGTGCCTCGGTCGGCCTCGTGTTCTGGGCCAGCCGCATGCTCGGCATGGGTCCCAACGCCCGCTACGCCGACATGATGGAGCGGGCACTCTACAACGGCTCGATCTCCGGCCTGTCGCTCGACGGCTCGCTGTTCTTCTACGAGAACCCGTTGGAGAGCCGGGGCAGGCACAATCGCTGGAAATGGCATCGCTGCCCCTGTTGCCCGCCCAATATCGGCCGCATGGTCGCCTCCATCGGCAGCTATTTCTACTCCCTGTCGGATGATGCGCTGGCCGTTCATCTCTACGGCGACAGCACCGCGCGCTTCGACATATCGAACCGGGCGGTCAGTCTGATTCAGACCAGCAATTATCCTTGGGATGGCGCGGTCTCTATCCGGATCGAAGCCGACGCGCCGGTCGAGTTCACCTTGCACCTGCGCGTCCCCTCCTGGTGCGGCAAGGCGGCGCTCAAGGTCAACGGCGCCGCGGTCGATCTGGACGGCATCACCAGCGACGGCTATGCCGCGATCCGGCGCGAGTGGCGCCAGGGCGACCGGGTCGAACTCGATCTCGAAATGTCGATCGCCCGTCTGTTCGCCAATCCGGAGGTGCGTCAGGACATCGGCCGCGTCGCACTTGCGCGCGGTCCGCTGATCTATTGCGTCGAGGAGACCGACAATGCCGGCCAGTTGCATCGGATCGCTCTGCCGCGAACGGCAAAAATCGAGGCGCATGCCGAGCCGAACCTGCTCGGCGGCATCGTCACGCTTTCGGCACTTGCCAGCAAGGAAGTCCAGGAAAACTGGGAAACCGGGCTCTATCGCACCGATCCGCCGGCGGTGAGCGAAACGAAAATCACCGCTGTCCCGTACTTTGCCTGGGACAACCGCGAACCCGGAGAGATGCTGGTCTGGCTGCGGGACGGATGAGTTAGAGGCTGACAAACGCCGTCAGCGGCAAATGATCCGACGCAACCCGCGACAGCGGCGTATCATGGGCTTCCACCGACGAGACCATGCCGTGCCGGTTGGCCATGATCCGGTCGAGCGCCAGCACCGGCAGGCCTGAGGGAAAAGTCGGCACCGCCGCCGGCGTGAAACCAAAGGTGGCGTGCAGCGTCTTGAGCGCCGAGCGGTTGCCCAGCCGCCATTCGTTGAGGTCGCCGAGCAGCAGGGTCGGCCTTTCATCCTGGTTGCTCATGATGTCGAGCACGACGCGGGCCTGCTCCGAACGCGAGCGGCGCAACAGGCCGAGATGCGCGGCGATGACGCGCAGAGTGCGCGTTTCGTCGAGGTCGATCTCGGCAACCAGCGCGCCGCGGGGCTCCAGTCCCGGAAGCTTGATCTGATGGACGTCGCGCACGGTGCCGCGCTTGAACAAAAGCACATTGCCGCGCCAGCCATGGCCCTTGCCGCTTCCGGAAACCGGCACCGGCACAAGCCCGGTTTCGTGTTCGATCCGGGCAAGATCGAGCAGCCCGGCGCGATCGCCGAAGCGGTTGTCGGCCTCCTGCAGCGCGATGACGTCGGGGCCGATCTCGCGGATGACGCGGGCGGTGCGTTCGGGGTCGAACCTGCGGTCGGTGCCGATGCATTTGTGGACGTTGTAGGAGGCGACCACCATCTGGGCGCCTTCAATGTGCTTGCGCGGCGTCGCGTTCGCCTTGCGCGCTTTCCTGCCGCGGATCGACAGGAGCACGGTTTCAGGAAGGCTGCGTCCGTTTATGTCCATAGGCCTGCTATTCGATGTCCTGATTCTTTGTTCTATGCATATCGTTCTCTCACAACCGGGACCACTTCGAGGCGGTATGCATTAGAGATAGGGCGATCCCAGCCATAACAACCGGTCAAAAACCCGGATGAGAAATGGCCGCGCTTTCAAGGTTGCGAGTGTGACGGGTTTGGCGGAAGCGATTGCCGCTCCGATGCGCCCTTCGATCTCGGCGGCAAAGCCGGTATCCAGCACCTCCAGGTCGATTTCGAAATTCAGCCGCAGCGACCGGGCGTCGAGGTTGGAAGAGCCGACATAGGCCCAGACGCCATCGACCGACAACAGCTTCGAATGGTCGAATGACCCTTCATGACGCCAGACGCGGCAATAGTGCTTCAGCACCTGGTCGTACTGCGCCGTCATGGCGCGGCCGACCAGGAAGAGATTGTTGACCGCGGGCACGACGATGTCGATCTCGACGCCGCGCCGGGCAGCCGTGACCAGCGCGCTGACAAATTCCCGGTCCGGCAGGAAATAGGGCGACATGATGCGGATCGATTTGCGGGCGACGGAAAATGCCCCCGTCAGCAATTTGTGGTTGGTTTCGATGCTGGCGTCCGGCCCCGACGCCACCGCCCGCACCAGGATCGGCTGACCGGGAGGCGGCGAGGGCTTTTCCACGTGCCAGACCTCGTCCTTGAGGGCCTCGTTGCCGGCAAAACGCCAGTCTTCGGCGGCAACCGCGAACAGGTCGGCCACGACGGGCCCCGTGACCTGGAAATGCGTATCCGCCGAACTGGCGCTGCCGGCGAATTCGGCCGAGAATCCCTTGCGGATGTTCATGCCTCCCGTGAACGCCACCACACCGTCGACGATCAGGATTTTCCTGTGCGTCCTCAAATTCGCATAGGGAAGTCTCAGGCCCATGACGATGTTGCCGTTGAACAGATCGACGGTGACGCCGGCTTCCCGGAGTGTCCCAAGAATGCTGGGCACGGAATAGCGCACGCCCACCGCATCGATCAGCACGCGAACCGTCACACCGCGCCGGACCGCTCCGGCCAGCGATCCGACAAAACGTCGTCCGATCTCGTCATTGTCGAAGATGTAGGTCTCGAGCAGAATGCTGCGCTGTGCACTGTCTATCGCCCGGCACATTGCTGCGTAAGCTTCGTCGCCGGTCCTGAGGATCGTGATCGCGTTTGCCGACGTCAGTGCGCGCCGCGCCACCCTGTCGCCTAGCGTCTTCAGGCCGGCAAAGCGCTGGCCGAATTCGGCTGAAATGAGTGCTTCGAGCGCAATGTCGTGGTCGTGTTTGGCTGTCTCGGCTTCACCGGCGACGGGCCGCATGGCGCTGATGGTGGCGCGGCGGATGCGGTTGATGCCGGCAATGGCATAGATGATCGCGCCAAGGAACGGCGACAAGATCATCACGCCGACCCAGCCGGTGGCGGCGCGCACGTCTTCCTTGGTCATGATTGCGTGGACGATGCCGATGGCGGCCATCAGCATCGGAATGATCACAAGGATCAGAGGCCAGTAGGTCACAAAGGTCTGCCACATCGGCAGGACTATCGAGCCAGCGGCCGCAGAAGGCAATGCAACGGATCAACCAGGACGGAGGCGCTCGCGCCTCAGTCCTTCGCCCGCTCCACATAAGCGCCATCGGCCGTCATCACCACCACGCGGGTACCCGGCGCGATGTGCGGCGGCACCAGCGTGCGCACGCCGTTGGAAAGCACGGCCGGCTTGTATGACGACGACGCCGTCTGGCCTTTGGTCGTCGGCTCCGTCTCGACCACTTCGAAAGTAGCGCGCTGCGGCAGCACCAGGGCTATGGCGATGCCGTTGAACTGCGAAATCTGCACCGCCATGCCTTCGAGCAGGTAGGGCGCCATGTCGCCGACCACGCTTTCCGGCACCGCGACCTGGTCGTAGCTTTCCGGGTTCATGAAGTGATACCCCTCGGCGTCGGCGTAGAGGAAGGTGTGCTCGCGCTCCTCGACATAGGCGCGCTCGACCTGCTCGGTGGTGCGGTAGCGCTCCGAAACCTTCACCCCGTCGGAGATGCGGCGCATGTCGAGCTGGGTGACCGGCGTACCCTTGCCAGGGTGGATGTTTTCGGCAAAGAGGATCACGTAAAGCTTGCCGTCCTTGTCGACGACATTGCCTTTACGGAGCGAACTGGCGATGACCTTCACCACGGTTTTCAATCCTAGACTTCGTTGGCCTGAAACGATCGTTCGGCGCAAATCGGCTGCGAGAGCCGTCGCCGTAGCGCATCTTGGCCCGAACCGCCAGCCCTGTCAGCAATTCCGTTGCCCGGCAAACCCATGACTGGCGCTTCGCCCTGGTGGACGCCGGATGTTCACGCCGACCGCCGGCCGCGGCTGATGGCGCGTAACGCCATAGCTGCCGCAATGCGCAGCTGGTTTGGCGAGCGCGACTTCATCGAGGTCGAGACGGCGGCGCTGCAGATATCACCGGGCAATGAGGCGCATCTCTCCGCCTTTGCCACCGAGGCTATCGGCGCCGACGGTGCGCGCCGGCCGCTTTACCTCCACACCTCACCGGAATTCGCCTGCAAGAAGCTGCTTGCCGCCGGCGAACGGCGCATCTTCAGCCTGGGCGCCGTCTGGCGCAACCGCGAGCGCGGTCCTTTGCATCACCCGGAGTTCACCATGCTCGAATGGTACCGAGTCGGCGAAACCTATGAGAGCCTGATGGCTGATTGCGCCGAACTGCTGAAGCTCGCGGCTGAGCGGGCCGGCGCCAAAACCTTCCGCTTTCGCGGCCGCGAGGCCGATCCGTTCGCCGAACCGGAACGCGTGAGCGTGGCGGAAGCTTTTGCGCGTTACGCCGGCATCGATCTTCTTGCCACCGTTTCTGCCGATGGCGGCACAGACCGCGCCGCACTTCATGATGCTCTGGTCAAGGCCGGCCTGCGCACGGCCGACGATGACAACTGGGCCGATTTGTTCAGCCGGGTAATGGTCGAGAAGGTCGAACCGGTGCTGGGGCAGGGGCGGGTCACCATCTTGTACGGCTATCCGATCTCGGAAGCGGCGCTCGCCCGGCCGAGCGCGGAGGACCAGCGCGTGGCCGAGCGCTTCGAGCTCTATTGCTGCGGCGTCGAGCTCGCCAATGCTTTTGGCGAACTGACCGATCCGGCCGAGCAGCGCCGGCGCTTTGCCGCCGAGATGGACGAGAAGGAGCGCGTCTATGGCGAGCGCTATCCGCTGGATGAGGATTTTCTCGCCGCCCTCGCCATCATGCCGCAAGCCAGCGGCTCGGCGCTTGGCTTCGACCGGCTGGTGATGCTGGCAACGGGCGCGACGAGGATCGATGACGTGATCTGGACGCCAGTCGCCACTCCTTGACGGAAATCGGCATTGGTTAAACTCACAAACCGGTCAAGCCGCGCGTCTGTGGCGGCCGCCGCGGATGGGCTTTGCGGGCCGCTTGGGCGCTATGCCGCAGCGGGACAATTGCCCGTGCGCCATTGCACAAGCCGCATTGGGACAATAGATGGTGCAACAGCCGCTACCGCCCGGCGCGGCTTCAGCCAGGACCACGCGCATGACCGATACATCAGAGGCAGCGAAATTGACCGACCGCGTCGCGGCACTGGTCGAGGCTGCCAAGCGGGCCGGCGCCGACGCCGCCGATGCGGTTGCCGTGCGCGGCCGCTCGATCGGCGTGTCGGTGCGGCTGGGCAAGGTCGAGAACACTGAGGCGTCCGAGGGCGACGATGTCTCGCTGCGCGTCTTCGTCGGCGACCGGGTGGCGAGCGTCTCGGCGACGGCGGCATCGGACCCCAGGGCATTGGCCGAGCGCGCCGTGGCCATGGCCAAAGTCTCGCCCGAGGACCCCTATCAGGGTCTCGCCGATCCGGCTTTGCTGGTCGGCAAGGTGCGCGACCTCGATCTGTTCGACGCCACCGAGGTTTCGGCCGATCAGTTGAAGGAAGCGGCCCTGGCCGCCGAGGAAGCAGCCCTAGCCGTCAAGGGTGTCACCAATTCCGCCGGCAGCGGCGCCAGCGCCGGTCTCGGCGGGCTGGTGCTTGCCACGTCGAACGGCTTCGTCGGCCACTATGTCGCATCGCGCTTTTCGCGTTCGGCCAGCGTGATTGCGGGTGAAGGCACCGGCATGGAGCGCGACTACGAATACTCCTCGAACCAGCATTTTTCCGATCTCGATGCGCCGGAACTGATCGGCCGCAAGGCCGGCGAGCGCGCCGTGCGCCGCCTCGGCGCCCGCAAGGCGGCGACCGGTCCGGTCAACGTGGTGTTCGATCCGCGCGTCGCGCGCGGCATTGCCGGTCATCTCGCCGGCGCCATCAACGGCGCTTCGGTGGCGCGCAAGACCAGTTTTTTGCGCGAGATGATGGGCAAGCAGGTTGCGTCGGCTGCCATCACCGTCACCGACGAGCCGCTGCGGCGTCGCGGCCAGGCCTCGCGCCCGTTCGACGGCGAAGGCGTCGAGGGCGAAAAGCTGTTGATGGTCGAGAACGGCGTGCTGAAGCACTGGTTCCTGTCGACGTCCGCCGCGCGGGAATTGGGGCTGACCACCAACGGACGCGGCGCGCGCAGCGGCTCGTCGGTATCGCCGTCTTCGACCAATCTCGCCATCGAGCCGGGCGACAGGACGCCGGAAGACCTGATCAGGTCGCTAAAATCCGGCTTTTATGTCACCGAAGTGTTCGGCCAGGGCGTCGACATGGTGACCGGCGAATACAGCCGTGGCGCATCCGGCTTCTGGATCGACAATGGTGAGCTTGCTTATCCGGTGGCCGAGGTGACCATCGCCTCGAATTTGAAGACGATGTTCCTCAATATGTTTCCGGCGAGCGATCTTGACCGCGATTTCGGCACTGCCGCACCGACGCTGCTGATCGAAGGAATGACCCTTGCCGGAGCGTGACCCGGTCATATCGGCCGGGGCCTCGGAAGACCTCGATCTGCTGCGCGACGCCGCCCGCGAGGCGGGCGCGATCGCCATGCGCTATTTCGGCAAAAACCCGCAAGTGTGGATGAAGGGCGGCACCTCGCCGGTCAGCGAAGCCGACCACGCGGCGGACGCCTATCTGCGCGATACCCTGCTGGCGGCGCGGCCGGACTATGGCTGGCTGTCGGAGGAAACGACTGACGATCCGGCGCGGCTTCTGGCGCGGCGCACCTTTGTCGTCGACCCCATAGACGGCACCCGCGGCTTCCTCGAAGGTCTGCGCTCGTGGTGCGTCAGCGTCGCGGTGGTCGAGAATGGCCGCACGCTCACCGGTGTGCTCGAATGTCCGGCCAAGGGCGAAACCTATTGGGCGCTGCCTGGCCATGGAGCTTTCCGCAACGGCAAGCCGATTGCCGTGCGCGGCCTGGGTAAGACGGTCGAGATCGGCGGGCTGAAGCAGTTGATCGACCTGATGCCGGCGCAATGGCAAAGCCGGGTGCGGCGGGCGGCGCACATTCCCTCTCTCGCCTACCGGCTGGCGATGGTCGCCAACGGCACGCTCGACGCAACCTTCGTCAAGCCCAACGCGCATGACTGGGATATCGCCGCCGCCGATCTCATCTTGCGCGAGGCTGGCGGCGCCGTGCTCGACGGCCATGGCCGCGCGCCGCTCTATGCCGGGGAGATCATCCGTCACGGCGCGCTGGTCGCCGGCAGCGGGCAGTTGCTGACCGTGCTTGCCGGCGTCATTGCCGATACGGAAGCGTGATCGAAGGTTCCAAAGTCGGCAGCTTTGGGCTAGACCTGTCGCAAACTCACAATATGTGAAGGACCGAAATGGCCGCGGAAGACGGAAAGAAACAGCTTTTGCACCTGGTGTTCGGCGGCGAGCTGAAGAAGCTGGGAGGCACCGAGTTCCGCGATCTCGACGCGCTCGACATCGTTGGCGTTTATCCGGACTATCAAACCGCGCACACCGCGTGGAAGGCAAAGGCGCAAGCCAGCGTGGACAATGCCCATATGCGCTATTTCGTCGTCCATCTGCACCGGCTGCTCGACCCTGAAAGCAAGGCCGCCGGTTGACAGCGATGGAGCATGAAGCGGTGAAAGGGCAGCCCACCGGCGCCGCGGTCCGAAGAAGACGCGGCGGCAGTTCGAAGACATTCTGGCGCAAGATCCGCGAGCCGTTGGCGCAGTCGAGAATCGTCAAGAGCATGATCGTCAGCCTGCTCGCCCAGTTCGTCCGCCTGGTGCGCCTGACCAACCGCGTGGTCGAAGGCTCGGCTAAATTTTCAGGCGGCGACTACGCCGAATTCGAACCCGGCATCATCGCGCTCTGGCATGGCCAGCATCTGCTGACCCCAGCCTATTATCCCAAGGGACGGCCGCTGGTCGCCATGGTCTCGCGCAGCGCCGACGCCGAACTCAACGCGCTGATGATCGAAAAATTCGGCATCGAGGCGGTGCGCGGCTCCGGCGGGCGTGAAAGCACGAAGCATCTCGACAAGGGCGGCGCCAAGGCGCTCATCGCCCTGAAAAAGTCACTCGTGGCCGGCAAGAACGTCGCCATGATCGCCGACATTCCCCACGGCACGCCGCGCGACGCGGGGCTTGGTATCGTTCTGCTGGCACGCCTTTCCGGCCGGCCGATCATGCCTGCCGCCATCGCCACCAGCCGCCGCAAGGTGCTGGAAAGGAGCTGGGACAAGACCACCATCAACCTGCCGTTCGGCCGCTCCTCGATCGTCATCGGAACGCCGGTTTTCGTGCCGGCCAATGCCGACGAGGCCGAAATGGAGCGCAAGCGCCAGGAAGTCACGGCCGCGCTCAATGCCGCAACCGCCGAGGCCTATCGGCTCGTGGACGGCAGGCCATGAGCGTCGGCTGGGCGCGCGCCTTCCTGGCGGCCTACCGCCTTGCCGGTGCAGCCGCCTATCCGCTGATGGGTCCCTATGTCGCCTGGCGCACATCGCAGGGCAAGGAAGACCGCAGCCGCAGCCGTGAGCGCTACGGCGTTGCCGGGCGGCCGCGCCCCGAAGGGCCGGTGATCTGGATCCATGCGGCAAGCGTCGGCGAGACCCTTGCGGTCGTGCCGCTGGTGCAAAGCATCCTCGACTACGGTGTCAACATCGTGCTGACGACGGGAACAGTGACCTCGGCGCAGGTTGCCGACGAACGGCTGGGCGACCGCATCATCCACCAATATGTTCCGCTCGACCTCAAGCCGGCCGTCAGCCGCTTTCTCGATCACTGGCGGCCGGACCTGGCTATCATCGCCGAATCCGAGATATGGCCGATGACGATCCTCGAGCTCGGCGCCCGCCACGTGCCGCAGGTGCTGGTCAACGGCCGGCTCTCCGACCGTTCGTTCAAATCCTGGAAGAAGCGCGCCAACATCGCCGAGGCGCTGTTCGAGAACCTTGCACATGTCGTTGCCCAGTCGGATGTCGACGGCGAACGGTTTCGCGCGCTTGGCGCCCGGCCGGTCACCGTGTCCGGCAACCTCAAGGTCGACACCTTGCCGCCGCCCGTCGACGAACGGGCGCTGGCGACGCTGAAGCGCCAGATCGCCGGCCGCCCGACCTGGGCGGCAATTTCGACCCATGACGGCGAGGAGGTGGTCGCGGCGGAAGTCCACGCCACGCTCTACAAGCGCCACCATGGCCTGCTGACGATTATCGTCCCGCGCCATCCCGACCGCGCCGAAGCGCTGGCCGCACAGATTTCCGGCATGGGCCTGAAGCTGGCGCGGCGCAGCAAGGGCGACCGGATCACCGCCGACACCGATATACTCCTTGGCGATACGATCGGCGAGATGGGGCTTTATCTCCGGCTGACGGAAATCGCCTTTGTCGGCCGCTCGCTGACCTCGGAAGGCGGCCAGAATCCGCTGGAGCCGGCCATGCTCGACACCGCTGTGCTGGCCGGCCGCAACGTCCAGAATTTTCGCGAGGCCTATCAGCGCCTGCTCGACAGCGGCGGCGCCAAGCTGGTGCGCGACCGCGACATGCTGGCCGGCGCCGTCAATTTCCTGCTGAGCAATGAAGTTGCGCGCCATGAGATGATGGCGGCCGGTGCCGCCACAGTCGACCAGATGCGCGGTGCGCTGGCGCACACGCTGAAGTCGCTCGAGCCTTATATCCAGCCATTGATCGTCAAGTCGCGCCTGAAGGGCGCCGACGGGCGATAGGTGGCGTCGGAAGCACCACCTTTCTGGTGGGAAGCGCCGGACTGGCGGGTCTTTGCGCTGTCGCCGCTATCAGCCGTCTATGGCATCGTCGCCGGCCGCCGCATGCATCGGGCGGTACGTGAAAAGATCGACGCGCCAGTGCTTTGCGTCGGCAACTTCACCGTCGGCGGCAGCGGCAAGACGCCGGTCGCCATCGCGCTGGCAAAGCAGGCCAGGCGCATGCAACTCAATCCCGGATTCCTGTCGCGCGGCCATGGCGGCTCGTTCGCGCAGCCGCATGTCGTCGATGCCGGTCACGACGCTGCCAAGCATGTCGGCGACGAGCCGCTGCTTTTGGCCGAGCACGCGCCGGTTGCGGTGAGCCCCAACCGCGCTGCCGGCGCCAAGCTGCTCCTGGAAGCCCATGGTTGCGATTTCCTGATCATGGATGACGGTTTTCAGAGCGCGCGCATCCATATCGATTATGCGCTGGTCGTCGTCGACGCCCGTTACGGCATCGGCAACGGCCGGGTCATTCCGGGCGGTCCGCTGAGAGCCAACATCGTCGACCAACTGGTGTTCACCGACGGGCTGTTGAAGATGGGCGAGGGCGCTGCCGCCGACCAGGTCGTGCGCCAAGCGGCGCGCGCCGGCCGGCCGATCTTCGAGGCGCATGCCGAGCCCGCGGCCAAGGAGCGGTTCGCCGGCCGGCGGTTCCTCGCCTTTGCCGGCATCGGCCACCCCGAAAAATTCTTCGACACGCTGCGCGGCACTGGTGCGGAAGTGGCGCTGAGCCGATCGTTTCCGGACCATCACTTCTATGCCCCTGATGAACTCGCGGAACTGGCGGCAACCGCGCGCCGCGATGGACTGGGCCTCGTCACCACCGCCAAGGACGCCGCCCGGCTGCGCCACGGCGCTGCCCCGGCCGATTTCCTCGCTGAACTCGCCGTGCTGGAGATCGACGCCACGTTCGAACTCGACACTGTGCCGGAGCGCATCATCAACGAGACGCTTGATGCCTGGAGGCAGCGCAGGCTGCGGGGGTAGGGCGTGCAGCGTCACGCGGAGATGCTGGCGGGACAGCACCCCCCTCTGGCCTGCCGGCCATCTCCCCCGCAAGGAGGGAGATCAGCAGCTTTGCCAATGGCGCTCATTCTGCAACGCTGGTGATTTGGCGAAAGCAAAGATGAC
This sequence comes from Mesorhizobium sp. LNJC391B00, assembly GCF_000502535.1. Classification (NCBI taxonomy): domain Bacteria; kingdom Pseudomonadati; phylum Pseudomonadota; class Alphaproteobacteria; order Hyphomicrobiales; family Phyllobacteriaceae; genus Mesorhizobium; species Mesorhizobium sp. LNJC391B00. The sequence goes on along the minus strand of NZ_AYWI01000006.1, from coordinate 207,111 downwards.
ATCCAATCTCCCCCCTTGCGGGGGAGATGTCCGGCAGGACAGAGGGGGGTGTGAAGGAACGCGACCAACGGCTCTGTGCGCGCCTTTAACCCCGGCTGCGCAGGTCCGGATGCATCTCGATCTCGCGGCGCAGCGAGGCGGCTGCGCTGACATAAGGCTCCTGCCTGGCGACGCTCCAATATTTGAGCTCGTCCAGCGGAATGCTCTCGCCGGTCACCGCGCAGCGCACGAAGGCGCCGGGGCTGGTGACCTGGAAGTCGCCGTCGAGATAGCGGATACGGGCTTCCTTGCCGCCGGGGCCTTCGAAGCGGTTCATCATGGGGTGGTGCCAAGGTTCATGCTGATTTCATCGCCATAAATTGCCGGCAAGGTCAAGCTTGACGCAATGCTGAGGCGCTATTGTCGCTCCAAACCATTCTTATGGGACCGGCATGGACATTTCATCCGCCCGCCTGACCGCGCTGCTGCGTGAGGCCATGATGTTGGCAGCGTTGCCGTCGGCGAAGGCCGATCCGGCGAAAGCAGCACTTATGAAGGCGCTGGTGCAGCCGCCGGCGCCGTCCGGCGCGCCTTTGAAGTCGGCAGCGGCGCCGGCGCTGCAGGCGCTGTTGTCCGCAGCCACCGCAAAGGGGCAGCAGACGGGTTCTGCCGAGATCCTCCAGGCCTATCTGGCCCTTGCCGAACCTGGCGTCGAGGCGCCAGACGAGGTCGCGCCGACCAGGGTCGTTGCGGGCTCGCCGGCAAATGACGACACACAGCGCGGTCTGCTTGTGCCGCCGGCCAAGGCCGAAGATGGCGCTGCCGCAAAGCCCGCAGGACTGCCCTGGTTTGCGCTTCTCGCACCCGTGGTTTCGCCGCAGCGCCGCGCTGCCACCGCCGATATGCCAATGAAGCGGGAGCAGGCGACGTCTGGGCCGAATGATGCGGCCCAGCCGGAAGGCCGACAGCAGACGCGTGTCGGTCTGATGGCGCTGGCAACCGGGTTTCTGGCCGTCGCCATTGTCGGGCTAGCCTTGCTGGTGCTTCGCTGAGCACCGAATGATCGCCGCTATCGCTCGGCTTCGAGGAACGCTTCCATCTTTTCCATCGCCAGCCCCGCCTCGACGGCGATTCGGCGAGAAAGTTCGGCGGCAGCCGTGCGCGGCCTCCCCAGCGGCCGGTCGAGCCAGTACGACACCGGGTTCAGCGCCGTGCGCTCGTCGACGGCGACGATGCGGCCTGCCTCCAACTGGTGTCCGGTCAGCGGCGGCCGTGCCAGCGCGATGCCGAGCCCGTAAGCTGCAGCGTCGAGCACCAGATTGTAGTCCTCGAAGCGGCGATCCTGCGGGCGCGGGCGGTAGTCCATCCCTTGCGCGGCAAACCAGGCACGCCACCCCGAAGCGTCGGAATCGTTGATCAGCGGAAATTTGAGCAGCCGGGCCGGGTCGCCGCGACCGATCTCGTGGGCAAGGCCGGGCGCGGCGACGGGAAAGACATGTTCCTCGAACAGCTTCACCGAGATGCGGCCCGGAATGCCGCCGCGGCCGCAGCGGACCGACAGGTCGATGCCTTCATCGGCAAGGTCGGCCTGGCGGATGTCGACGTCGAGCACGATGCGCAGCTTGGTGGGATTGTTCTCCAGCGCCGCCATGCGTGGCATCAGCCACAGCCCGCTGACGGAGGGTATCGAGGTCAGCCGCACCACGGCGGTGCCGCGCGGCTCGACCCAGCGGTCGGAATGGCTGGAGATCAGCGCAAAGGCTTCCGCCGTGCGCAGATGCAGGCGGTTGCCCTCGATGGTCAGCGAGACGCCGCGCGCGCCGCGGTCGAACACTTTCAAGCCCAGCCAGTCCTCCAGCTTGGCGATCTGCCGGCTGACGGCGCCGTGGGTGATGTTGAGCTTCTCGGCCGCGGCCGAAAAGCTCCCCGTTCGCGCCGCCGCATCGAAGGCGCGCAGGGTCTCGAGCGGCACCATTGTGTCTGAGCTGTGATCCATAGTCACAGGTGATCCTCGATTTGATCGTTTGTCAACGGCGCCGAAAAGGCGCTTTCTGCCTTTCAACACTCTGAGAACCCGAGGACAGGCAGATGAGCGCAACGACCAGCACGTCGAATCCGACACAGCGGATGGACACCACGGCGGCCATCGCCGTGGCCTTGACGGTGGTTGGCTGGGCCTCGGCCTTTCCCGCGATCCGTGCCGGCCTCGCCGCTTTCGGGCCGCTGGAACTCGGTGCGCTGCGCTTTGCCATTGCCGCGGTGCCGGCGGCGATCTTTCTTGCCGTCAAGCGCCCGGCGCTGCCGAGGCTCGACGAAGTGTGGCGCCTGGTGTTTGGCGGCGCCATCTTCGTCGCGCTCTACACTGTCATGCTCAATTTCGGCGAATTGACGGTTTCGGCGGGTGCCGCCGGTTTCATCATCAATGTCAGCCCGATCTTCACCGCCATTATGGCAATGGCATTGCTCGGCGAGCGCTTCTCAAGCTGGGCCTGGTTCGGCACGGCGATTTCTTTCGCCGGCATCGGTATCATCGCTGTGGCTGACGGCAATGGCTTGAGTTTCGACACCGGCGCGCTGCTGGTTCTTGGCTCCGCGCTGTGCTCGGCCGTCAACACGATCGTCCAGAAGCCGCTCTTTGCCCGCCATCACCCGCTGACCATTTCGGCCTCGAACATGATCCTTGGCGCGCTTTGCCTGGCACCCTTTCTGCCGAGCGGCTTTGCGCAGGCCGCGGTCGCCAACACGGCCGGTATCGGCGCCGTGATCTTTCTTGGCATCGTGCCCAGCCTGATCGCCTATGCCGCCTGGGCAACCGCACTGTCGCGTCTTCCGGCAGCGCGCGCCTCGAACTTCCTCTATCTGGTCTCGCCCATGTCAGCCCTGATCGGCTTCTTCTGGCTGGGCGAAGTGCCGACGCTACTTGGTATCCTCGGCGGCGCACTGGCGCTGGGCGGCGTGATCGTGGTGAATTTAAAGCGTTAAAACAAATGATTTGAGCTGTTTTCGGACTCAAACCGAGAACCGCTTCCATCAGAATGCAGACACCCAGAGGAAGGACAGCTATGGTACGCTGCGTTCACTGGGGGACGGAATGGGAAGACTGTTCATATCGGCAATTTTTTGCGTTTTGCTGCTGACCGGGAAAGCCGCCGCGGGCTGGTATCAGGTCGAAAACTACGAAGGCTCCATCGGACCTAACCCCGTCCACCTATCGCTGCAGAGATATGACAGTTTCGGCAGGGGGATTACGGTCGAGGGGAGCTATTTCCATGACGCGAAGCAAAGCCCGATAGCGGTGTACGGCAAGATCAGTGGCACCAGCGTCTTCCTTTGCGAGATTGCGGACGACCGGGTGCTGGTCATGGGATCGAAAACGCCCGTTGGCACCACCGGATGTCCGTTTTCTCTCGACCTTGGCGAAAGCGGCGCAACAGAGACTTGGAGCAAGGGCTCGGACAAGTTCCCGATCACGCTGAAGAAGGTCGCAAGCCTCGACGATACCGGTGAGGCGAAGGTTGACGGCACCGTCGAGATTCCCTTCTGGGCGCAGACAGCAACCCACAGATTTGCCGGGGTCTACGAGAAAGCGGGCTTTCTCGTCTGCATGAATAAGCTGCGGGTCATCGATAAGAAGAAAAAGAAGGTCGTTCAGGAGATCGCTTTCGATGACGACGATTGCGATGCCGGCATGCTGATGACTCCCATCTACATGAATGTTCAAAAACAGGTTGGGAGAAGCTTCGAGACAATCTCCGTGAATTTTCGCGGCGGTAGCGCCGGTTACTCACGGGATTACGTTTTCTCTCATAGGTTCAAGGATTATCGCCTGTTGGTGAATTGAGCGTGTGGCCTGACCTGGCTTGTGCTCACCGCCGTCCGAACAGCCGCTCGATATCGGCAAGCTTCAGCTCGATATAGGTCGGGCGGCCGTGGTTGCAGGTGCCGGATCCCGGCGTCGCCTCCATCTGGCGCAGCAGCGCGTTCATCTCCTCGGCCTTGAGCAGACGGCCGGAACGCACCGAGCCGTGGCAGGCCATGGTGGCGGCAATCTTGTCCAGGCGCTCTTTCAGCGTCTCGACTGTATCATTGTCGGCGATCTCATCGGCAAGGTCGCGCACCAATTGCTGGACATTGGTTTCGCCCAGCATAGACGGCGTCTCGCGCACCGCCACCGCACCGGGGCCGAAGCGCTCGATGCCGAGACCGAACCGGGCAAGTGTCTCCGAATGCATGGCCAGCCGCTCGGCGTCTTCTTCCGGCAGGTCGACGATCTCCGGCAAAAGCAGCATCTGCGAGGGCACCGCGCGTAAGTGCAGCGCATTCTTCAGCGCCTCATAGACCAGCCGCTCATGCGCGGCATGCTGGTCGACGATGATCAGAGAATCCCGGGTTTGCGCGACGATATAGTTTTCGTGCACCTGCGCGCGGGCGGCCCCCAGTGTCGTGCCGAGCAGCGTCTCGGCCGGCTCGGCTGTGCCGGCGCGCGCATCGGCGCTGGCCAGCGGCCCGGAATCGAACGCCGCCTGATCGTTTTCGCGGAAGCCGCCGCTATCAAAGCCCATTTCCAGCGGCCGCTGCGGCGAGCGGTCGAAACCGGCAAAGCCCGACGCGCGGTGGGCCGCGTCGTAGCTGCGGTGGCCGTTGGCGGGGCCGGCATGGGCGTAGGAAGCAGCCCCCGGCCGGAACGCCGCCATCATACCGGCGGCCCCGCTGGTGGCGGCGCGGATGCCGGCATTGGCCAGCGCCTCGCGAATGGCGCCGACGATCAGCCCGCGCACCAGGCCGGGGTCGCGAAAGCGCACATCGGCCTTGGCTGGGTGGACGTTGACGTCGACGGTCGCCGGATCGAGCGTCAGGAACAGCACGGTCACCGCGTGCCGGTCGCGCGGCAGCACATCGGCGAAAGCGCCGCGAATGGCGCCGGCAATCAGCTTGTCGCGCACTGGCCGGCCGTTGACATAGGCATATTGCTGCAGCGCGTTGGCGCGGGTGAAGGACGGGATCGAGACGTGGCCGGTCAGGTGCACGCCGTCCCGGCTGGCGTCGATAGCGATGGAATTGTCGGGAAACTCGGCGCCCATCACCTGAGCGACGCGGCGCAGGCTGCCCTCGGTACTGTCATCGGTCGCCGGCAATTCCAGCGTCGAGCGGTCCGAGCCGGCCAGCGTGAAGCGCACGGCGGGGAAGGCGATGGCGATGCGCTTGAGCACGTCGCTGGTGGCGGAGCTTTCGGCGCGCTCGCCCTTCATGAACTTGAGCCGGGCCGGCGTGGCGAAGAAAAGGTCGCGCACCTCGACCGTGGTGCCGCGGTTGGCCGCCGCCGGTTTGACCGCCGAAACGCGGCCGCCTTCGATGGCGATCTCGGCTGCAGCGTCGCCTGCGGCCGTGCGCGAGCGAACCGACAGTCGCGACACCGAACCAATTGACGGCAATGCCTCGCCACGGAACCCGAGCGAGCGGATATCGTGAATGTTGTCGGCAAGTTTCGAGGTGCAGTGGCGCGCAATGGCCAGCGCCAGTTCCTGTTCGGGGATACCGGAGCCGTCATCGGTGACGCGGATCAGGTTCAGCCCGCCGCCGGCAGTGACGACCTCGACGCGGGAGGCGCCGGCGTCGAGCGCGTTTTCGACCAGTTCCTTCACCACGCTCGCCGGACGCTCGATGACTTCGCCGGCGGCGATCTGGTTGATCATCGTTTCGGAAAGCTGGCGAATGGGCATGGGGGTATTATAGGCGGATTCGAAGGGTGTGCGGAAGGCTTCAATGAATGCCGGACATTGGACGCCAGCGGGACAGCACCCCCCTCTGGCCTGCCGGCCATCTCCCCCGCAAGGAGGGAGATCAGATGTCACGACGGCTTTCGCCAATCTTCAATGCTTGAAGGGTGACGCGAATATGAACTGCCAATCTCCCCCCTTGCGGGGGAGATGTCCGGCAGGACAGAGGGGGGTGTGAAGGAACTCCGCGATAGTGACTACGCTGCAACCGATTTCAAGCCTGCGCCGCCAGCCAGTCCCTGACTTTCCGCGCATTCTCGCTCAGCTCACGGTTCTTAGGCCAAACCACGTAGAACGCCTTGCCGGTTCTCAGCACATGGTCGGTCACCGGCACCAGCAGCCCCGAAGCCAGGAGCCGTTCGGCCAGATGCCGCCAGCCGAGCGCGATGCCCTGGCCCTCCATGACGCCCTGGATCACGAGGCCGTAATCGTTGATGCGCAGGCCGCGCGCGGTGTTGTCGAGGCTGCCGCCCGCCGACTGGAACCATTCGTCCCAGCTAGCCGCCTCGCGGTAGGGCTCCTCGAGGTGGATCAGGCGATGCGTCGCCAGCTCCGCGACGCTCCTTGGCATGCCGAATTTCGCGAGATAGCTGGCGCCTACGACTGGAAAAATCTCCTCGTCGGCCAGCGGCAGCGAATGATAGTCGGCCCAGTCGCGCGGCTCGCCGCCGCGCACGGCGAGCGGGATGCCCTCGGCGATGATGTCGAGATCGCGGTCGGCGGTCTGGATGCGCAAGTCGATGCCCGGCAGTTCGTCGCGGAACTGCTGCAGCCGCGGCATCATCCAGAACGAGCCGAAGGCGGTCGACGCCGCCAGCGTGACATGACCGCCGGTCGCCTGCAGGCGCAGATCCTCCGCCGATTTGCGGATATGCGACAGGCCGAGTGAGACGTCGGCATGGAAGCGTTCGCCCGCTTCTGTCAGGACGACCTGGCGGTGGCGGCGCTGGAACAGCTGCGCGCCAAGCTGTTCCTCCAACCCGCGCACCGCATAAGAGACGGCGGCCTGCGTCATGCCGAGCTCGCGCCCGGCAGCGGTGAAGCTCGACAGCCGGCCCGCCGCCTCGAAGACGATCAGGCTGCCGGCCGAGGGCAGGAGGTGGCGCAGGCTTCGCATAAGCTGAGCTTATACAAGAGATCAGGATTTTCCAGCATCACATCCATATTTCCTCTCGCTAACTTGGTTGGACGGAATGAGGAGGCTCCATGAACGCACCGGCCGCTGAACTGACCGAGCAAACCCACCGCCGCGGCGGCGGTCGCCTCGGACGCAAGGCGCTGAGGAGCGCCCCCGTCACCTCGTTCCCGACGCTGGTCCGCGAGATCCCCACCTACCAGATGGTCCCGGACGAGGCGGTGGAACTGATCCACCAGGAGTCACTCGCCATCCTCGAAGAGGTCGGTTGCGAGTTCCGCGACGACGAGGCGATCGCCATGTGGAAGGCGGCGGGCGCCGACGTGTCCGAGACACGCGTCCGCATCGACCGCGGCCTGCTGATGGAACTGGTCGCGAAGGTTCCGTCCGAATTCACCCTCAATGCGCGCAATCCCGAGCGCACCGTGCGCGTCGGCGGCAAGAACTCCATCTTCGCGCCGATGTATGGCGCGCCTTACGTGCGCGACCTCGACAACAACCGGCGTTATGGCACGCTTGAAGACCTCAACAATTTCCACAAGCTCGCCTACATGGCCCCGGCGCTGCATTCGTCGAGTTCGATCATCTGCGAGCCGATGGAGATCGCGGTGCCGAAACGGCATCTCCACATCATCCATTCGGCGCTGAAGCATTCCGACAAGCCGTTCATGGGCATCGTTACTTCCAAAGACCGCGCCGAAGACACGATGGCGATGGCGGGCATCGTCTTCGGCGAAGATGTCGTTCGCGACAACCCGGTGCTGGTGTCGATTACCAACTGCAACTCGCCGCTGGTGTGGGACGCCACCATGCTGGACGCGATGAAGGTCTATGCGCGCAGCAATCAGCCGCTGATCCTGGCTCCCTTTGCGCTGTGCGGCGCATCGACTTCGGCCTCGGCCGTCGGCGCGGTGGCGCAGGTCAATGCCGAAGCACTGGCCGGCGTCGCTTTCACCCAGCTGCTGCGCCCGGGTTCGCCGCAAATCTACGGCCAGTTCATGGTGACGGTCGACATGAAGACCGGCGCGCCGATGGGCGGCACGCCGGAAGCCGCCCAGATGATGTATCTGATGGGCGCGCTGGCGCGGAAATACAAACTGCCCTGGCGAACCTCCGGCTTCCATGTCGGCTCCAAGCTCAACGACGCCCAGGCCGGCTATGAATCCAACATGCTGATGCATGCCGCCATCCTCGCCGGCGCCAATTACATCTGGCACTCCGCCGGCTGGTTGGAGGCCGGGCTGACATGCGGCTATTCGAAATTCGCCACCGACTGCGAGCAGCTTGTCGGCTGGTACAAATATGCCGGCGGCCTGCCGTTCGACGATTTCAAGGAGGCCATGGCGGCGATCCGCGAAGTCGGGCCGCAGGGCCATTTCCTCGGCACCCAGCACACGCTCGATCATTACGAGTCGGCATTCTTCATGCCCACCATCATGGATTTCAACTCCTACGAACAATGGAAGGCTGGAGGGGCGAAGGACCACGACACGCGCGGCCGCGAGAAAGCCCGCAACATGCTGGCCGACTATGAAGAGCCGAAACTCGATGAGGGCATTGCCGAGGGCCTCAGGGACTTTATCGCGCAGCGCGAAGAGAGGCTGCCCGACAGCGTTAGCTAAGAGAACGACGAATGAGTTGATAACGGGCGAAGACCCGATGGGAACCGCAAGGGAGAAAGACATGACAGTTTTCAAAAGCAATGGCGATCGCGTGCCAACGGCCATCGACGCGATGGCGCAAGAGACGCGTGCTGGCCGTATGGACCGGCGCGAGTTTCTTGCATTGGCAAGTGCGTTCGGCGCATCGACGGCGCTGGCCTACGGCATGATCGGCCTTGCCGCGCCGGGACAGGCTTTTGCCGAGGAGCCGAAGAAGGGCGGCACGCTGCACATATCGATGTCGGTCAAGGCCCAAAAAGATCCGCGCACCTATGATTGGGTGGAACTCGCCAACATCTCGCGCTGCTGGCTGGAGCCGCTGGTCCGCTACACCAGGGAATTCACCTTCGAGCCAGTGCTGCTCGAAAGCTGGGACATCAATGACGACGCCACGGAATACACGTTGCATGTGCGCAAGGGCATCACCTGGAACAATGGCGATGCTTTCAACGCCGATGACGTGGTCTTCAATGTTACCCGCTGGTGCGAGAAGAAGGTCGCCGGCAACTCCATGGCCGCTCGCGTCGGCGGGCTGATCGACGAAAAGTCGGGCAAGGCCAGGGAAGGCGCGATCGCCAAGGTCGACGACAATACGGTCAAGCTGACGCTCAGCGCGCCCGACATTTCGCTGATCCCGAACCTCACCGATTATCCCGCGCTCGTCGTCCACCGCAATTTCGACGCCGACGGCGCCGACCCGGTCAAGAAGCCGATCGGCACGGGCCCGTTCGAACTGGTCTCCTACGATGTCGGCCAGAAGGCGGTGGTCAAGCGTCGTGAAAACGGCAAGTGGTGGGGTGGTGAAGCGCCGCTCGACAGCGTCGAGTTCATCGACTACGGCACCGACTTCAACGCTTCGATCAACGCCTTCGAATCCGGCGAGATAGACCTCAATTTCGAGACGCCGGCCGACTTCATCGACATCCTGGATAAGATGGGGCTGGAGAAGTCCGAGGTTGCGACGGCAACCACGCTGGTTGCCCGCACGAACGTTACCCACCAGCCCTATGACGACCAGCGGGTGCGCAACGCGCTGCAGATGGCGGTCGACAACAATGCGGTGCTGGAACTCGGCTATGCCGGGCGAGGGGCGGTCGGTGAAAACCACCATGTCAGCCCTATCCATCCTGAATATTTCGCGCTGCCCAAGAAGACGCGCGACGCGGCCGGCGCCAAGAAACTGATGGCCGACGCTGGGCAGGCCGATTTCGAGCACGAGCTGATCACCGTCGAGGACGATTGGCAGAAGAACACCGGCGACGCGATTGCCGGCCAACTGCGCGACGCCGGCATCAAGGTCAAGCGCACGGTGCTGCCGGGCTCGACCTTCTGGAACGACTGGACGAAATATCCCTATTCGATGACCATCTGGTACATGCGCCCGCTTGGCGTCCAGGTGCTGGCGCTTGGTTATCGCACCGGCGAAGCCTGGAATGAATCGGCCTATTCCAACCCGGACTTCGACGCCAAGCTGAAGCAGGCGCTGTCGCTGATCGATGTGGAGAAGCGGCGTGAGGTGATGAAGGATGTCGAGCAGATCCTGCAGGATTCCGGCGTCATCATTCAACCCTTCTGGCAGAAGCTCTACAGCCACATGAACAAGAAGGTGAAGAACTACGGCGTCCACCAGACCTTCGAGATGGACCTGCAGAACGTCTGGCTGGATGGCTGAGAGGGTGCAAGCCGGGGCTTCATGAGCCGCAAAAAAGCCGATATGCAGGATGTCTGGTATTGCCGCCTTGCCGCCGAACCGTCCGGAGATCCTGCATGAAACCGATAGTGCTTGCCGCTGTCTTTTCGATTGCCTTGCCAGCGACAGTGCTGGCCGGGCCGGCTTCCAACGCGGTGAAGTTCTTTTATCTGCCCGAGGTGAAATTCGAGGGAGATGCAAAGTACCGCGACCGCTTCACCGAGCCGGTGACCAAGCTGTTCGATCTCAACGACCAGGCCACGAAGAACAAGCCCGACGAAGTCGCCTGCCTCGACTTCGATCCCGGCCTCGACGCGCAGGATTTCGACCAGACGTCGATTACCAAGACATTGAAGCTGGCCGAGACCGTCAATGGCGATACGGCCGAAGTCACCGCCACCTTCAGCCTTTTTGCGGAAGGCGATGATTCCAAACGCGAAATGCTGTGGTCGCTGAAGAAAATCGACGGCAAATGGAAGGTCGCCGACATCACCTCCAAGACCAGCAACTGGACGCTAAGCGCGCTGGAATGCATGCCCGACAAAGCGCCGGAGTGATCCCGTGCTCCGCCGTCTTGCCTTGGCGCTGTCGCCCATGTGCGTGCTGTCGGTGGGTATGAGCGCAGCCGCAGCACAAGGCCTGTTGGGCCCGCCGCCAGCCAATGCGCCGGCCGTGACGGCACCGGCCGGCGCAGCACCGCCCGCAAATCCACCCGGGACAGCGGTGGAACCGGCGACACCGCCGGTTGGGTGGCCGCCGGCCGACGCCCCACCGGCCGCACCCATTCTGCCGGGATCCCCGACGGCGGTGGTGCGGCCATTTTACGATCAGGTGGGACTGGAGATCGATCCGGCGCAGCGCAGCCACTTCATCGACCCGGCAAAAACCGTTCTCGACAAGAGCGACGCGTTGCGCACATCCGGGCAGGGAGAATGTCTCGACCCCAACATGGCGCTCGACAATGCCGACTATGACAAGACCGAGATCGATAAGAGCCTGAAGACACTCGAAGCGATCAATGGCGACCAGGCCAAGGTCATTGTCGCCTTCGTCGTCGCCGGCAACCCGCATCGCCTTGAATGGAAATTCAGGAAAGTCGACGGCGACTGGAAGATATCCGATCTGCTTTCGGTGACCGGTGAATGGGCGCTCAGCCAGTACCAGTGCGAATAATGTTGATTGAGGATCAGCGCCTGCGATCCTTCGCGCCCCCCTCTGTCCTGCCGGACATCTCCCCCACACGGGGGGAGATCAGCAGTTCCAGCGTCTCGCCCGCTCCGCATCATTTGAGATTAGCTAAAGCCTATGTGGCGGCCAATCTCCCCCCGTGTTGGGGAGATGTCCGGCAGGACAGAGGGGGCGCTGTCCCGCTAAAGTTCCGCAAAATAGCTTCAGCCCCTTCCGCGATAGGGGGCAACGCCGGTGTCGGGCAACCAGGCGCCTTCGGGCGGAGCGCCGGTCTGCCAGAAGACATCGATCGGAATGCCGCCGCGCGGATACCAATAGCCGCCTATGCGCAACCACAGCGGCTTCGTTGCCGCCACAATGCGGCGGCCGATCATCACCGTGCAGTCTTCATGGAAAGCGCCATGGTTGCGAAACGAGGTCATGAACAGTTTGAGCGACTTCGATTCCACGAGCGTGGCATCGGGTGCGTAGTCGATGACGATATGAGCGAAATCCGGCTGTCCGGTTACCGGGCAGAGCGAGGTGAATTCCGGGCAGGTGAAGCGCACGATCGCCGGCGGTCCGTCGCCGCGCTGGAACGGCACGGTCTCCAGGACCGCGGTCTCCGGGCTCTGTGGCGTCTCGACGTGGGCGCCGAGCTGGGTGAGGGTTTTGGTATCGATCATCGCGGTTTTCCTGGGGATTTTCCGCGCTCATTAGCACCGGACCGAAAAGTGTGCAGCGATTTTCGAATAAATTCGATGCTTAAGACAAGAACTGGAGCAGCACGCGCTGCTCCGACACAAATTGGAATGGCAGGAAGATGATGACCAGCAACGACCCGCTTCTCCAGCCTTACCAGCTCAAACACCTGACGCTGAAGAACAGGGTGATGTCGACCAGCCACGAGCCGGCCTATTCCGAGGACGGCATGCCGAAACAGCGCTACCGGCTCTACCACGCCGAAAAGGCCAAGGGCGGCATGGCGCTGACCATGACGGCGGGCTCGGCGATCGTCTCGCGCGACAGCCCGGCCGCCTTTGGCAATCTGCATGTCTATGACGACCGCATCGTGCCGTGGCTGGCCGAACTGGCGGACGCCTGCCACGAGCATGACTGCAAGGTGATGATCCAGATCACCCATCTTGGTCGCCGCACCGGCTGGAACAAGGCCGACTGGCTGCCGGTGCTGTCGGCTTCGCCGGTGCGTGAGCCGGCGCACCGCGCGTTCCCCAAAACCATCGAGGACTGGGACATCGAGCGCATCGTCGCCGACTATGCGTCGGCTGCGCAGCGCTGCCAGGCCGCCGGCCTCGACGGCATCGAGTTCGAATCCTACGGCCATCTGATGGACGGCTTCTGGTCGCCCGCCACAAACCATCGCGACGACGAGTTCGGCGGTTCGCTCGACAACCGGCTGCGCTTCACCGACATGGTGCTGGATGCCGTGCGGGCGGCGGTCGGCGAAAAATTCGTCGTCGGCATCCGCATGGTCGCCGATGAGGATTTTGACAAAGGCCTGTCGAAGGAGGAGGGCGTCGAGATCGCCAGACGGCTCGCCAATTCCGGCAAGGTCGATTTCCTGAACATCATCCGCGGCTCGATCGAAAGCGACGCGGCGCTCACCAAGGTTATCCCGGTGACCGGCATGCGCTCTTCGCCGCATCTCGATTTCGCCGGCGAGGTGAGGGCGGCAACGAAATTCCCGACCTTCCATGCGGCGCGGATTTCCGATGTCGCCACGGCGCGCCACGCCATCGCGACCGGCAAGCTCGATATGGTCGGCATGACCCGCGCCCATATCGCCGACCCGCACATCATCAAGAAGGTCATGGAAGGTCGCGAGCACGAGATCCGGCCTTGCGTCGGCGCCACCTATTGCCTCGATCGTATCTATGAAGGCGGCGAAGCGCTCTGTGTCCACAATGCCGCGACCGGCCGCGAGGCCGAGATTCCGCATATCATCGTCATGACCGAAGGGCCCAGGCGGAACGTCGTCGTCGTTGGCGCTGGCGCTGGCGGGCTCGAGGCAGCTCGCGTCATGGCCGAACGTGGCCATCATGTCACGGTGCTTGAAGCCTCCGGTCAGGCCGGCGGCCAGGTCCGGCTCGCGACGCAGAACCCGCGCCGCAAGGAACTGATCGGCATCATCGACTGGCGGCTGGCCGAACTCGACCGGCTCGGCGTCGGGATCCGCTACGATACATGGGCCGAGCAGGACGATGTGCTGGCGCTGTCGCCCGATGTGGTGGTGATCGCCACCGGCGGCCTGCCGCAGAACCCGCCGCTGACATCGGGCGACAATCTCGTCACGTCGAGCTGGGACATCATGGCCGGCAGCGTCAAGCCGGCGGAGAACGTGCTGCTCTTCGACGACAATGGCGGCCATCAGGGCATGGGCGCGGCGGAGCTGATCGCCAATGCCGGTTCGAAGCTGGACCTGGTTTCGCCGGAGCGCTTCTTCGCCCCCGAAATGGGCGGCATGAACCACGTGCCCTATATGCGCGCCTTCCAGGAGAAGGGCGTCACCATCACCATCAACACCAGGCTGCGCTCGGTACGGCGCGAGGGCAACCAGCTGGTCGCCGAACTCGCCTCCGACTTTGCCGACGGCTGGCGCGGCGAGAGGCGGGTCGACCAGGTGGTGGTCGAGCACGGCACGGCGCCGCTCGACGATCTCTATCTCCAGCTGAAACCGCTGTCGAAGAATGGTGGCGCGGTCGACTATGAGCGGCTGGTCGGCGGCGGCGATATTTTTCCTTCACGCAATCCCGAAGGCGGCTTCGTGCTGTTGCGCATCGGCGATGCAGTCGCCTCGCGCAACATCCATGCCGCCATCTATGACGGCATCAGGTTCGGCTTGCGGGTTTGAGCCTACAAGCCGGCCTACGGCTTGTTCCAAAGCTCGATCTCACCCTTCCGGCGGGCGCATCTCGATCGATCAAAGTGATGGGTGGCGCGCAGCCAAACCTCTGTGCGGAGAGCCACCTTGCACATCCGTCCGAACTGCGCGCCGCGTACGCCACCAGCCGAGAGCCAGGCGACGCACGATGCGGAATGGTCTTCAACCGGGAGGCGACGCGCGGCAGGGCTCAAATCATCCTGGCGGTCGCCATGCAAAGCACGGTGAGCACCAGCAGCCAGGCGGCGATGCGCTCGCCGCGGGCCATTTTGGTGCGCAGCGCCGCTTCCGTTGCGACGTCCGCGCCGGCAAGCTGCCGGCTGGTCTTGCGGACGACGACGCTGAGAACGCCGGCAGCGGCGAAGGCGGCCAGGATGCCTAGCGCCAGCACCATTTCCATCGAGCCGAAATAGGCGCCGTGGAAGAAATACCAGAGCAGGGCGCCGGTCACGAACACCATGCCGGCCGAGCCCATTTGCGGTCCGATAAAGCGCTCCGCCCTGATCTCGGGGTCGCGGGCAAGCGTGATGGTGGTGCCGGCCCAGAACACACCGGCCATGACGTGAAGGCCGATAACGACGATGTAGACATATTGCATGACCGCTTCCTCCTTGCCCGCCGCCCGTCCTCGGATCCCTGTCGAATGCAGGATGATACGAACTCGGTAGATCGACACCCATGATAGTTAGGTATCAAATGGTTCGATGTCAATGTATAATGCCGCGTTCCATCGCTCGGCGCCTTGTTCTACTGTCGGCGCATGACTCCCTTTGACCGTCCGCCAATCGGCATGAATCTCGCGCGCACCTCCAAGCTGGTGGCGCAGGCATTTGACGCCGCTTTGGTCGAGGCCGGGGGCACGCTGCCGGTGTGGCTGACCTTGCTTTCGGTCAAGTCGAGCGAGCTTGCCAACCAACGCGAACTTGCCGGCATGATCGGCATCCAGGGCGCCACGCTCACCCACCATCTCAACGCCATGGAGGCGCAAGGCTTGCTGACGCGCCGCCGCGATCCGGACAACCGCCGGGTTCATCTGGTCGAGCTGACGCAGGCGGGCGAAACGATGTTCCTGAAGCTGCGGGCGGCGGCTCTCATCTTCGACAAGCGGCTGCGCGCGGGATTGCCGGACGACAGGCTGGCGGAGTTCGCCGAGGTGCTGGCGGCATTGCGGGCGAATGTCGCGCCGGCCAAATGACCGGCACCGGTGGGCAATAGTCTAGGCTAAATTGCCCTGAAGCACCTTCAGCTTGGCTTTCTTCGGGCTGCGCGCCAGCAGCCATTCGCGCGCTTTGTCCTGCGGCATCGGGAAGGCGATGGAATAGCCCTGCACCTGATCGCAGCCGATTGCCATCAGCGAATCGAGCTCGGCTTCGGTTTCCGCGCCCTCGGCGACGATCGAAATGCCGAGACCGCGCGCCAGCTCGGTGATGGCGCGCACGATCTTGGTGTTGTCGCCATTCTCGTTGATGTTCTGGACGAAGCGGCGGTCGATCTTCAGCCGGTCGATCTCGTTGGGATTGACGTGGCTGAGCGAGGCATAGCCGGTGCCGAAATCGTCGAGCTCAAGATGGACGCCGGCAGCGCGGATGTGGCGCAGCTTCGCCGCGATGCCCGTCTTCTCGTCGTCGAGAATGACGGATTCGACGATTTCCAGCGACAGTTTCTGCGGAGCAAGGCCGGCCTTTTCCAGCGTCGCGAACAGGAAGCGGTCGAAGTCGGGTTCGCGCAGCTCGGTGCCGGACACGTTGACGGCAAGCCGGCCGAAAGCGATGCCGGCGCGATCCCATTCGGCTGCTTGCTCGATCGCCTTGGTAAAGACGATGCGGCCGATCTCGGGCATGAAGCCGCATTTTTCGGCGACCGGAATGAACTCGCCCGGCGCAATCATGCCGCGCTCGGCATGCTTCCAGCGCACCAGCGCCTCGATGCCGCTGATGGCGCCGTTGCTCAGCGACACCTGCGGCTGGAAATAGACTTGGAAGGCGTTCTCCGAAATCGCGACCTTGATGTCGTGCTCGAGCTGCTTGCGGTAGTCTAGCTCGCGCCTGAGTTCCTCGGAGAAGAACGAGAAGCTGCCGCCGCCGAGCTTTTTGGCGGAATAGAGCGCGAGGTCGGCGTGGACGAGCAGATCCTCGGCATTGTCGGCGTCGATGGGATAGACGGCAATGCCGGCGCTGGCCCCTGGAAGGATGGTCGTGCCCTGGAAGGTAATCGGCTCGTTGATCTCCTCCAGGATGCGCCGGGCCAGCATGTTGATGTCCTCGGGGCCGCCGGCGCCATTGAGGATCATCACGAATTCGTCGCCGCCAAGGCGCGCGCAGAGATCCGACGCACGGCAGGAATCGCGCATGCGCTGCGCGGTGACGACCAGCACATAGTCGCCGGCGGCGTGGCCGAGTGTGTCGTTGATCTGCTTGAACCGGTCGAGGTCGAGCTGGATGACCGCCAGCCTCTCGCGCCGGCGATGCGCGCCCTTGATCAGCGTTTCGAAGTGGTCGGTCAGGAAGGTGCGGTTGTGCAGGCCGGTCAGCCCGTCATGTACGGCGATGAAGGCCATCGAGTTGCGGGCATCGACAAGCTCGTGCGTCTTGCGCAGGATCGCCTTCGACATCGGCCGGAAGATGAAAAGCGCCACCAGGACGATGACGCCGATGGTGGCGTAGAACAAGGTGCGATGGAGATCGAGGAGCTTTTCCGACCGCTCGTCTGCGAATGCGGCGATGCGTTGGCCGAGCGCGGCATAACCCGACAGCGTCGCATTGGCGACGGAAGCATCGAGATTGACGCGCTCGCCGCCGCCCTTGTAGGCGGCATTGCCGGAGAGCTGGGATTCGAAGGACGAGATCAGCCTTTCGCCATTGGCGACCAGCCCGACCGAGAAATAGTCGAGGTGGAACGGCTTGCCGTAAAGGACGCTCTCGATCGACTTTGGATCGGACAATGCTGGCGACAGTGGGTCGGCTCCCGTCTGTTTGAGCAGCAGGTCGTAGTTCGTCTCGAACTCGGCGGTCGCCTGTTTCAGCGCGGCAACCAGGGCCGGCTGCTTGTCACGCGCGGCGGAGCCGGTTGCGCTGGTCAAAAAGACAATGCGCTGCGACAGCGCCTTCTGGGTGCTGACGATGTCGAGCAGAGTATGGTTGTGCTGTTGCGCCGCCATCATCTGCTGCAGCAGGATGAAGGAGGCCATCACCATGGCGGCGATGATCAGCAGCGCCAGCCAGTAGCCGCTCTTGATCAGCAGGATGAGTTTGCCCGAGACGGTTTGCGCCGGCTGCTGCGACATATTCTAGGTGACCCCTCGGTCGACGGATTTCTGCCACCGATTCGTGGCAAGAACACCATTGCCTTGAAAGGGTTAACAGGTTTGGAAGCCGGCGGAACTGCTGCTTCCGCAGTAAACGAAAGCTGCCGAGATGGTTATCATGTTCTTTCGCGGCATGGCCGTATTCGCGTGCCTGCTACTCTAGCATGCTGGCCATGCGATCGGATCGCGCCAGGGTTGAGGCAGCCGCGCCACCGAAGCGGTCGCTTTTGCGGTGGATTTTTAGTGCGCGTAGCGCGACAGTCGCGCCAATCTCAACAGGACCTGATCATGAGCGCGGCATTCCTCTCCCATATCGACAACGAACTGCAAGGGCTGAAATCCGCCGGGCTCTACAAATCCGAGCGGGTGATCACCTCGACCCAGTCGGCTGAGATCGAAGTCGGCGGCGACAAGGTGCTGAACTTCTGCGCCAACAACTATCTCGGCCTCGCCGACAGCTCAGAATTGCGCGATGCAGCCAAAGGCGCGCTGGACCGCTACGGCTACGGCATGGCTTCGGTGCGTTTCATCTGCGGCACGCAGGAAGAGCACAAGCAGCTTGAAGCAACGATTTCATCATTCCTCGGCATGGACGACACCATCCTTTACGGCTCCTGCTTCGACGCCAATGGCGGCCTGTTCGAGACACTGCTCGGCGAGGAGGATGCGATCATTTCCGATGCGCTGAACCATGCCTCGATCATCGACGGCGTGCGACTGTCGAAGGCCAAGCGTTTCCGCTACGCCAACAACGAGATGGCCGATCTCGAAGCCCGGCTGAAGGAGGCGAAAGACTGCCGCTTCCGGCTGATCGCCACCGACGGCGTGTTTTCTATGGACGGCATCATCGCCAATCTGAAAGGCGTCTGCGACCTCGCCGACAAATACGACGCCATGGTGATGGTCGACGACAGCCATGCCGTCGGCTTCGTCGGCAAAAACGGCCGCGGCTCGGCCGAGCATTGCGGCGTCGAGGGCAGGGTGGACATCATCACCGGCACGCTCGGCAAGGCGCTCGGCGGCGCCTCGGGCGGCTACACCTCGGGCAAAAGCCAGGTGGTCGACTGGCTGCGCCAGCGCTCGCGGCCCTATCTCTTCTCCAACACGCTGATGCCGGCGATCGCCGGCGCCTCGATCAAGGTGTTCGAGCTGATCCGAAATGGCGACGCCCTGCGCCAGCGCCTCTATGCCAATGCGGCGCGCTTCCGGTCCGAGATGGGCAAGCTCGGCTTCACGTTGGCCGGCGCCGATCACCCGATCATCCCGGTGATGCTGGGCGATGCCAGCCTGGCGCAGGAAATGGCGGCGCGTATGCTGAAGCGCGGCATCTATGTCATCGGTTTTTCGTTCCCGGTGGTGCCGAAAGGCCAGGCGCGCATCCGCACGCAGATGTCGGCGGCGCATTCCGCCGCCGACATCGACCGCGCCGTGGCGGCATTCGCCGCGGTCGGCAAGGAACTGGGCGTGATTGGCTGAGAGTTTTACCCTCCCCCTTTGTGGGGAGGGTCGACTTCCGACCGCTTGCGAAGCAAGCGGGCGGNCGGGCCACCCTCCCCACAAGGGGGAGGGTAAGGAGTTGTAGCATGTCGAACATGATGAAGGCGCTGGTGAAGGCCAAGGCCGAACCGGGCATCTGGATGGAAGAGGCACCGGTGCCGGAGATCGGCCCCAACGACGTGCTGATCAAGGTCAAGAAGACGGCGATCTGCGGCACCGACGTCCACATCTACAATTGGGACCAGTGGGCGCAGAAGACCGTGCCGGTGCCGATGGTGACCGGCCATGAATTCGTCGGCACGGTGGCCGATTTCGGCGCTGCGGTCACCGAATACAAGGTCGGCCAGCGTGTCTCCGGCGAAGGTCACATCGTCTGCGGCCATTGCCGCAATTGCCGCGCCGGCAGGGGGCATCTCTGCCGTAACACGCTCGGCGTCGGCGTCAACCGCCCCGGCGCCTTCGGCGAATATCTGGCGATCCCGCAGCACAATGTCGTGCCGATCCCCGACGATGTGCCCGACGAGATCGCCGCGATCTTCGATCCCCTGGGCAATGCCGTCCACACCGCTCTGTCCTTCGACCTGGTCGGTGAAGACGTTCTGGTCACCGGCGCCGGGCCGATCGGCATCATGGGCGCGCTCGTTGCCCAATGTGTGGGGGCGCGAAAAGTCGTCATCACCGACATCAACCCGGTGCGGCTGGCGCTGGCCAAAAAGCTCGGCGTCCAGCATGTCGTCGACGCCTCGAAGGAAAAGCTTAGGGATGTCATGCCGGCGCTCGGCATGACCGAAGGTTTTGACGTCGGCCTGGAAATGTCGGGCGCCGCGCCCGCCTTTCGCGACATGATCGACACCATGAACAATGGCGGCAAGATCGCCATTCTCGGCATCGCGCCGACCGGCTTCGAGATCGACTGGAACAAGGTCATCTTCAAGATGCTGCACTTGAAGGGCATCTACGGCCGCGAGATGTTCGAGACTTGGTACAAGATGATCGCCTTGGTGCAGGGGCCGCTGGATGTATCGGGTCTGATCACGCACCGCATCGGGATTGATGATTTTCAGGTGGGGTTCGATGCGATGAGGAGCGGCAGTTCGGGTAAGGTGGTGATGGATTGGTAGGCGCAGAGGCACGTTCTAGCTGGAGAAGCCGGCGGGACAGCACCCCCCTCTGTCCTGCCGGCCATCTCCCCCGCAAGGAGGGAGATTGGCAGCTTTGACGGCTCGCCAACCTCTGCAACATTGGAGATTGGCGAAAGCCTTCGCGACATCTGATCTCCCCCCTTGCGGGGGAGATGTCCGGCAGGACAGAGGGGGGTGTGAAGGATCACGGCGGAGCAGATTCTTTATTCACCCAACGCTCCCTCCAGCGCCGCCACGCCGCTCACAATCGCTGTCCGCTCCTCTGTGCTCAGCCTCTCCAGCAACTCCCGTTCAAACGCCTTCGCCAGCGGCACCATTTCGCCATAGGCCGCCAGCCCCGCCTTCGTCAGCGCCAGATGCTCTACACGTCGATCATTCTCGTCGGTTGTGCGTACCAGCCAGCGCCGCCGCTCAAGCTCGGCCACCGCGCGCGACACCTTGGTCTTGTGCATGGCCGACTGCTCGCCAAGCGCTGTCGCCGTCATCGTGCCGCGCTGGCCCAACCCCGAAAGAGTGCGCCATTCCGGCCGCGTCAGGCCGTGGCGGTCGCGGTAGATTTTTGAAAATTCGCGGCTGACGGCGTCGGCCAGCCGGTAGAGCCGATAGGGCAGGAAGCTTTCGAGTTCGAGGATTTCCATCTGCACCGTGGATGCGTTCGCGGTTGATAGTTACATTTTCGATGGTTACAAATGAAACCAGTTTGGTCAACATCGCCGGCAAGCAGCGCATCGCGGGGCCGGGGTCAGGGAGGATCGGATGACCTTTTCCTACATGCCGGGCTTCGGCAACGACTTCGAAACCGAGACGCTACCCGGCTCGCTGCCGCAGGGGCGGAACTCGCCGCAACGGCCGGCTTACGGGCTCTATGCCGAACAGCTATCGGGCTCGCCCTTCACCGCGCCGCGCGGCACCAATGAGCGTTCCTGGCTCTACCGCATCCGGCCGAGCGTAAAACACACCGGCCGCTTCAAGGCAGCGAGCTATCCCTTGTGGAAGACAGCACCCAATGTCGGCGACCACGAACTGGCGCTCGGGCAGTATCGCTGGAACCCGGTGCCGATGCCGAAGGAGCCGACCGATTTCATTCAAGGGATGCGCACCATCACCACCGCCGGCGACGTGCTGGGCCAAAGCGGCATGGCGGCGCATGTCTATGTCGCCAACCGCTCGATGGTCGACGACCATTTCTTCAACGCCGACGGCGAGTTGCTGATTGTCCCCCAGGTCGGCGCCTTGCGCTTTGTCACCGAGATGGGCGTCATCGAGCTTCGGCCCGGCGAGATCGCCGTGCTGCCGCGCGGTCTGGTGTTCAAGGTCGAGCTCGCCGACAAGGAAGTGCGCGGCTATGTCTGCGAGAATTACGGCGCCAAGCTGACGCTGCCCGACCGCGGCCCGATCGGCGCCAACTGCCTGGCCAACCCACGCGACTTCAAGACGCCCAGCGCCTGGTTCGAGGAGAAGGAGACGCCGTGCCGGCTGACGGTGAAATGGTGCGGCAATTTCAACGTCACCGAGATCGGCCATTCGCCGCTCGACGTCGTCGCCTGGCACGGCAACTATGCGCCCTACAAATATGATCTGGCGACGTTTTCGCCGGTCGGCGCCATCCTGTTCGACCATCCCGATCCGTCGATCTTCACCGTGCTGACGGCGCCGAGCGGCGAGGAGGGCACCGCCAATATCGACTTCGTCATCTTCCCGCCGCGCTGGCTGGTGGCGGAAGACACGTTCCGGCCGCCCTGGTACCACCGCAACATCATGAGCGAGTTCATGGGCCTGATCCATGGCCAGTACGACGCCAAGGAAGAAGGCTTCGTGCCCGGCGGCATCAGCCTGCACAATCTGATGCTGGCCCACGGCCCCGACGCACCTGGCTTCGAAAAGGCCTCGCGCTCCGAGCTGAAACCGGTCAAGCTCGACAACACGATGGCCTTCATGTTCGAGACCCGATTCCCGCAAATGCTGACCCGCTACGGCGCCGAGCTTGAAACAAGGCAGGACAATTACATTGACTGCTGGACCGACCTGAAGAAGCGCTTCAACGGCACGCCGGAGGGCGACTGGTCTTGAGATCAGCTCGATGAGCGACCGGCTGGTGCTTCTCGGCTCGAAAGGCGGCCCGGCATTGCGGTCGGGCGGGCCGTGGCCGAGTTCGTCGCTGCTGGAGCTTGGCGGGCGGACCATCGTCGTCGATTGCGGGCTGGGTGTCACGCGTGGCCTGGTCGATGCCGGCGTCAGCCTGAAGGCGCTCGACCTGATCTTCGTCACCCATCTGCATTCCGATCATGTGCTGGAACTGGGGGCGCTGCTCCACACCGCCTGGACCGCCGGTCTGGCCAGTCCGGTGACGTTGTTCGGACCGCCCGGCACCGGCCATTACTGGCGGCGCTTCTGCCAGGCGATGGAGTTCGACATCGAGATCCGAATCGTCGACGAAGGCAGGCCGGACATCCGCGAACTGGTTTCGATCGTTGAATTCGGCGAAGGCCAGGTTTTCGCACAACGCGGCCTGAAGGTCTCGGCACTGCGCGTCGACCATCCACCGGTAACCGACTGTTTCGCGCTGCGGTTCGAGCAAGGCGGTAAAAGCGTCGTCTTCTCATCCGACACCGCCTTCTTCCCGCCGCTCGCCGGCTTCGCCAAAAATGCCGACATCCTCGTCCATGAAGCCATGCTGGACGAGGGCATCGAGCGGCTGGTCGCCAGGACCGGCAATGGCGCGCGGCTGAAAGAACATCTGCTCGCCAGCCACTCCTTTGCCGAGGAAGCCGGGCGCATCGCCAGCGATGCCGGGGTGAAGAGGCTGGTGCTCAACCACCTCATTCCGGCCGACGATGCCGCGATCGGCGATGCCGACTGGGAGGCCGCCGTCAGGAAATCGTGGGCGGGTGACTTGACGATTGCCCGCGACGGCCTTGTTGTGAACTTAGACGGCGCCAAAGCCGCATCAGGAGAGGAAACCGCATGAAGCTTGCCACATTGAGGGACGGGACGCGCGACGGAAAGCTTGTCGTCGTCTCGCGCGACCTGACGCGCTTCACCGACGCCTCGTTCCTGGCGCGCACGCTGCAGGCCGCGCTCGACGACTGGCAGCGGATTTCGCCGCACCTGGCGACGATCGCCGAATCGCTGGAGAACAATGCGGTGCCGTCGGCACGCTTCCATGAGCATGACGCCCATTCGCCGCTGCCGCGCGCCTATCAATGGGCCGATGGTTCTGTCTATGTGAACCACGTCGAGCTGGTGCGCAAAGCCCGCGGCGCAGAGATGCCGGCAAGCTTCTGGACCGATCCGCTGATCTACCAGGGTGGCTCGGATTCCTTTATCGCGCCGCGCGAGCCGATCCGCGCGGCGGACGAAGCCTTCGGCATCGACATGGAGGCGGAGGTCGCCGTCATAGTCGACGACGTGCCGATGGGCGCCAGCCTCGACCAGGCGCGCGCCGCCATCCGGCTGGTCATGCTGGTCAATGATGTGACGCTGCGCGCGCTCACCGGACCCGAGCTCGCCAAGGGGTTTGGCTTCTTCCAGTCGAAGCCGTCCTCGGCTTTTTCGCCGGTGGCGGTGACGCCGGACGAACTCGGCGACGCCTGGGATGGCGGCAAGGTCAACCTGCCTCTGCTCGCCGACGTCAACGGCAAGCCGTTCGGCCGTGCCAATGCCGGCGTCGACATGACCTTCGACTTCCCGGCGCTGATTGCCCATGCCGCAAAGACACGGCCGCTGGTTGCCGGCACCATCATCGGCTCCGGCACCGTCTCCAACAAGCTGGATGGCGGGCCGGGCAAACCGGTGGCGGCCGGCGGCGCCGGCTATTCCTGCATCGCTGAACTGCGCATGATCGAGACCATTGAGTCTGGCGAGCCCAAGACGCCGTTCCTGCGCTTTGGCGATACGGTGCGTATCGAGATGAAGAATAAAAGCGGAAACTCGATCTTCGGCGCCATCGAGCAGAAGGTCGAGAAGTCCCAGGCATAAGAGGGGGCAATGCAATGACGGGCGAGGCGTTCTACCTGCTGGCCGGCGTCTGGGCGTTGGCCATTCTGGTGGTCTTCATCCAGGCGATCCGGCTGAGCTACCGCATCGAGGCGCGCTCGCCCGATCTGACCAACCGCAGCGGCTACCCGCGCAAGGCGATGATGTTCCACACCATCACCAACACCAATGTGGCACGGGACGAGGAGACGCAGGCGATGCGGCGGCGCATGAACCGGCTGCTGCTGATCGTTGTCGCCGGCTTCGCGGTGATGGCGGCTGGCATTGGCCTGATCAGACGAATGAACGCGTGACCCTGCTCGAGCATTTCAGCCGCATGGCCGGCAACAATCTCTGGTCGAACGACCGGCTCTACCGCGCTGTGCTTGCGCTGAAGCCCGGCGAATTCGAAGCCGAACGCACCGGCTTCTTCCCGTCGATCAAGGCAACGCTCAACCACATCCTTGCGGTCGATCATCTCTATCTCGATTTCCTTGAGGAGGGCGGCGTCGGCGCGGCCGCCCATGACGATTACGTGCCGTTCGATGACCCGCAGGCGCTGTTTGCCGCTCAGGTCGCGGCCGACCGGCGCCTGATCGCCTTTTGCGAGAAGCTGTCGGAGGCGGATCTCGACCGTCAGGTCATCACGGACCGGCGCGAGGACGGCATGATCCCCGAAAAGATCGGCGACATTCTCGCCCATGTCTTCCTGCACGACATCCACCATCGCGGCCAGGTTCACGCGATGCTCTCGGGCAGCTCGGTCGCACCGCCGCAGCTGGACGAGTTTTTGCTCGATTATGATTTGAAGGTGAGGAAAGAAGAGGTCGAGCGGTTGGGCCTCTGACCTTTATCTGGTGTACTCGTTCCATTCAGGGCCGAGTTTGTCGAAATCGTCTGAAATCCGAATCTTGCCCTTCAGGGCACCTATGCGCGACAACAAGTCTTCTCGAACTGGTGGCACGAGCCGCGCCGCGATCTTGCCGTGACGAGTGATGACTATCTCCTCGCCGGCTTCCGCGCGGCCGACGAGTTCCGATAGTTGGCCTTTGCTTCGGTTATGGAGACGTTCACGGCTTGACCCTTTTGATCGAAACTCAGATCAAGGCCGATCGAGCCGCAAACGGGGGTTCACGCCGCCTTGCCATCGACCTTGATTACGCCGCGCTTGATCTGGTCCTGCTCGATCGACTCGAACAGCGCGCGGAAATTGCCTTCGCCAAAACCTTCGTCGCCCTTCCTCTGGATAAATTCGAAGAAGATCGGGCCGATCACGGTTTTGGAGAATATCTGCAGCAGGATCTTGGTCATGCCGCCGTCGACCACGCCTTCGCCGTCGATCAGGATGCCGTGCTTCTTCATCCGCTCGATCGGCTCGTCATGCCCGTTCACCCTGTTGTACGACATGTCGTAGTAGGTCTCCGGCGGACCGGGCATGAACTTCAGCCCGTTGTCGGCAAGCTTGTCGGTGGCGGCGTAGATGTCGTCGGTCCCGACGGCGATATGCTGGATGCCTTCGCCATTGTACTTCTTCAGGTATTCGGCGATCTGGCTGGTGTCGTCCTTGGATTCATTTAGCGGAATGCGGATCTTGCCGCAGGGCGAGGTGATGGCGCGGCTGACGAGGCCGGTGATCTTGCCGTCGATGTCGAAGAAATGGATCTGCTTGAAGCCGAACAGTTCGCGATAAAAGTACCACCATTTGTCCATCTGGCCGCGATAGACATTGTGGGTGAGGTGGTCGAGGAAATAGAAGCCGACGCCTTGCGGCCGCGGATCGCGTTCGCCCAGCCAGTCGAATTCGGCATCATAGGCCGAGCCCTTCTTGCCATAGGCTTCGATGAAATAGAGCAGCGAACCGCCAATGCCGACAATGGCCGGCACGTCGAGCGCCTTGTCGTCGCCTTCATAGGGCGTGGCGCCTTTCGACACCGCATGGTCGAAAGCGTGCTTGGCATCGACAACCCGCCAGGCCATCGAGGCGGCGCACGGGCCGTGCATGTCGACGAACTTCATCGCATGCGAACCCGGCTCGGCATTGACGACATAATTGATGTCGCCCTGGCGCCAGACGGTGATGTCCTTCGTGCGGTGCTTGGCCACCGCGACATAGCCCATGCGGGTGAACAGTTCGGCGAGCTTCTGCGGCTCCGCATGCGCGAACTCGACGAACTCGAAACCGTCGGTGCCGGCGGGGTTTTCCTTGCTGATCTTTGCGGGCGGTGCGTCGTGCGGGAAGGGACCCATGGCATTGCTCCAAAACTGGCGGTGGCCGCAGCGGACCACGCGCAATCATAACGCGGAGCGGCTGCACGGTGCTTGCATTCAAACGCTTGAAATGATCAGATCGTGCGTGAATTGTGCACAAACGGGCCAAAGATCATGAATGAGACGCGCATCGATCAGTTCGACCGCAAGATAATGGCACTTCTGCAGGGCGATGCGCGGCTGACCAACAACGACCTGTCGGAGCGGGTGAACCTCTCCGCCTCCCAATGCTCGCGCCGCCGCCAGCGGTTGGAAGAGGACGGCTATATCAAGGGCTACCGGGCGGTGCTCGACCGCGACAAGCTCGGCTTCTCGCTGGTCAATGTCATCTCGGTGACATTGGCCACCCACAACCGCGACAATGCGCGGCGCTTCGGCGAATTGCTGGCGCGGCTGCCGGAAGTGCAGGACGCGCACGCGCTGACCGGTGAGATGGACTACATCTTGAAAGTGGTGACCCCCGATCTGAAATCGCTGTCGGAATTCGTCAACGGCGTGCTGTTGCCGCACGACTCCGTGCAGCATGTAAAGACCGCGATCGTGCTGGAGACGCTGAAGGAGACCGGGGCGCTGCCGATCTAGTTTGAGAGAGTTTCAGTTGATACGTCGGCGGGACAGCACCCCTCTCTGGCCTGCCGGCCATCTCCCCCGCAAGGAGGAGATCAGCAGCTTTGTCCAGCGCTCATCCTGCAACGTCGGCGATTGGCGAAGAGCGAAGGCGACATCCGATCTCCCCCCGGGGGAGATGTCCGGCAGGACAGAGGGGGGTGTGAGGGATCGCCAGCGCCTCAGGATGCTCACCCCTTGGACTGCTGAATCAGCCCGTAGAGATTGGTGCAGCGCGCGCCGGAGCGGCAATAAGCAAATACCGGGCCTTCGAGCGCGTCGAGCGCTTCGGCCTGATCTTCGACATTCTCGGCTGTGATCTGGCCGCTGATTACCGGGATGTAGCGGAAGGCCAGCCCCGCGGCTTCGACCGCCGCCTTGACGCTGTCGGCCGAAGGCTGGTCGGGCTGCTCGTCATCCGGCCGGTTGCAGATCACGCTCTTGAAACCGGCTTCCTTGATGGCGGCGGCATCTTCGGGCTGGATCTGGCCCGAGACCGAATAGTCCTCGCTGATTTCTCGATATTCCATGGCTCTCATCCTCTCAACCTGGTTTGGCGCGAAGTCTTGCCACTCTCACACGAGGTCGGCAATCCGCGCCGGAAAGAAATACCTCGGCGCAGATAGACATTTGCGGTCTAAGATCCAACCCAGGCTCAAGAGGTTTCGCGCTGTTGGCCTTGCCCGGAGGCGGCAGCGACTCTAAACAGGCGCACCGACAAACGAAGGAACCATCCCATGAGCATTCGTCGCATCGATGTTGGCCCGCGCATGAGCCAGATCGTCATCCACGGCAACACCGTCTATCTCGCCGGCCAGGTCGGAACGCCCGGCGCCAGCGTTGGCGAACAGACGAGGTCGATCCTCGCATCTATCGACGAACTGCTGGCCAAGGCCGGCACCGACAAGACCAAGATCCTGCAGGCGATCATCTGGCTGGCCGATATGGGCACCTTCGCCGAGATGAACAAGGAATGGGACAAGTGGGTCCCGCAAGGCAACACGCCCGCCCGCGCCACGGGTGAGGCCAAGCTTGCAGGGCCGGAATACACCGTCGAGATTATCGTTACGGCGGCGATTTAGAGCGCGGCGCCTTACCCTCCCCCTCGGGGAGGGTCGGCGAGTAGTCGAAGCGAAGCGGAGACTGCGAGACGGGGTGGGGTCGGCGAGGCTGCACCGACCCCACCCCGCGTCACCAGTGCCGCCTTGCGGCACTTGCTCCGCGACCCTCCCCTCGAGGGCATAGGCGCTAAGATAGGTATTGCCTTGCGGAATCGGGTGTGATTCTACGCTGCGATGACACACGAATCGCTTGTTGATGACGGCTGGGCCGAGACGATTGAGCTTCTGGGCGGCGAAGAGTTGATCGCAGCAAGTGCCCGCGAGACGAAGGCGTTCCTGCGCCCGCGGGGCGTCAGGTCGGCGAGCGACCTGTTGCGCCTGACACTGGCTTACTGCCTTGGCAAGGTTGGCATGCGGGGCGTCGTGGCCTGGGCGGCGGCGAGCGGGATTGCCGACATTTCGGACGTGGCGTTGCTTGGCCGGCTGCGCAATGCAGGACCATGGCTGCAGCAGTTGATTGGGCACCTTTTGAAGCGCGAGGATGCAGGTTTGGCCAAAGGCCGACTGGTTCGCATCCTCGATGCGACAGCGGTTGCCAAGGCCGGTGCGTATGAGAAGAAGAACAATGGTCTTTGGCGCATGCACTGCGCCTTCGAGCTTGAGCGCGAGCAGTTCGACTTCCTCGAGATCACCGACCAGAGCGAGGCCGAGTTGATCGACCGCGTGCCGGTGGTGCCAGGCGAGATCCGCATCGGTGACCGCGCCTATCTGCAGGCCGAGCGGATCGCCAAGGTGATGGCGCAAGGCGGCGATGTTGTTGTGCGCGCGTCGTGGAAAAACGCGCGATGGCTCGACGCCAACGGCAGGGCGTTCGATCTCATCGGCTTCCTGGAGAGCTGCCGGGAGGAAGTCTGCGAAACGCCTGCCCGGCTGGCACTCAAGAAGGGCGAGCCTGTGAAGATGCGCCTGATCGCCTTGCGCAAATCCGAGGCCGCGGCACAAGAAGCGCGGCGCAAAATCAACAAGGAAGCCAGGGCCAAGGGCAACAAGGTTCAACCGCAGACGCTGATTGCCGCCGGCTTCGTCCTGCTTGTGACCTCGCTTGACCGGGAGGAGTTTCCCGCCGATACGGTCCTCAAGCTCTACCGCATGCGCTGGCGCATCGAACTCGCCTTCAAGCGCCTGAAGAGCCTGATCGGGCTGCGCTCTCCTCCCGCCAAAGACCCAAGGATCGCAAGGTCTTGGATCCTTGCACACTTCCTCATCGCGCTTGTGACCGAACCCCTCTCGCAGGAGTTGGGTGTCTCTCCCCCTTGAGCGACGGGCGCCCGCTACTGTGGCGCGCCACCCGCCAGATCGTCGCCTCTCTGATCGCGACCATCTTTACTCAACCTTCCTTGGCGGCCCTGCGCCAAAATCTCCATGCCTTGCGATATCGCTGGCGCGAACCACCACGAAAGCGCAAATTTCAGTCCATGCCAAAGCTATCTTAGCGCCTATGCCCTCGAGGGGGAGGGTAATCACCCCTGCGAAGGCCTGAACCGCGCCACCAGCGTGTGGCTCTCCGCGGCGTAGGTGAACCTCACCTGCGTCACCGGGTGCTCGGCGCCCCAGGTCCGGCGCTCGACCACCAGGCAGGGCGCGCCGGCGGCGATGTCGAGCGCTTCGGCAATGTGCCTGTCGGCCGCGACCGCGCGGATACGGTGCTCTGCCTCGCTCCACGGCACGCGCCCGATCAGCCAAGGGCCGGGGGCAATGTCGAGAAACTCCTCCTCGGCGGCTTCCGCGACGGCGGCCAGATTGATCAGCCGCTGTTCGTGCGCGAATGGCCGCTTGCCGGCGAAATGCCGGCATTCAAGCGCCAGCACCTGTCCGGCTGCGTCCAGTTCCAGCAAGGCGCGATCCTCGGCGCTGCTGCGCCTTTTCTGCCGCGCCAAGCGCTCGTAACGATAAGCCAGGCCAAGCGACTCAACCTCGATCCTGATGTCGTGGATTTCCAGCACCGCGGCCTGCGACTGCGGCTGGCGGACAAAGCTGCCCGAACGGCGGCGGCGCTCTATCAGCCCAGCCTTGGCCAGCTGCGACAGCGCCTTGTTCACCGTCATGCGCGAGCAATTGTATTCGGCCGTCAACTCGTGCTCGAACGGGATGCGGTGACCCGGCGCCCAGGTGCCGGACATTATTTTCTCGCTGATGTCGGACAGGATGCGCTGGTGCAGCGAACCGCCGCCTTCCACCGCCGCTGTCTCTGATATGCTCATGCCGAAAGCGCCGTCATCACATGGCGAAAGCGCTCGGCGATCGTCTCACGCGCTGCATGCCGGCCGCCGCTGACTTGTTTTTTTCCGTGCACCCAGACGCAATCGACCTTGCCGCCATTGGCAAAGATCCAGGCGTCGAGGATCGCATCGCCACTTTTTCCGGCCAGCGAAGGATGGTTTTCGTCGAGGGAGACGAAATCAGCCGCGGCGCCGGCGGCGATCCGCGACGGGCCGGCGCCGAGTGCGGTGCTGCCGCCATCGAGGGCGGCGTCGAACAGAGCCCGCCCGGTCGAGCCGCCGGCCACCGCCAGCACATTGCGGGCGCGGTGTGCGAGGCGCTGCGAATATTCGAGCTGGCGCAATTCATCCGGCAGGCCGATCAGCACGTTGGAATCCGAGCCGACGCCGAAGCGGCCGCCATGTTCGATGAACAGAGGTGCTGAAAAGGTGCCGTCGCCGAGATTGGCCTCGGTGATCGGGCAAAGCCCGGCAATGGCGCCGCTTCTGGCCATGCCGGTTGTCTCAGCCTCGGTCATGTGGGTGGCGTGGATCAGGCACCAACGCTTGTCGATCCCGGCATTGGCGAGCAGCCATTCGACCGGTCGCGCACCCGACCACGCCAGGCAATCCTCGACCTCCTTCACCTGCTCGGCGACGTGGATGTGGATCGGTCCGTCCGGCGCAATGGCGGCAACAGCGCTGAGTTCCTCCGGCGTCGCGGCGCGCAGGCTGTGCGGGGCGACGCCGACGACAGCCTGATTCAACGCACGAACCGATTCGCGGCTTTTCTCAAGCAAGCGTTCGAACCGATTCACATCGTTGATGAATCGCCGCTGGCCTTCGTTGGGCGCAGCGCCGCCGAAGGAGGAATGGGCATAAAATACCGGCAGCAGCGTCAGGCTGATCCCTGTTTCGTTGGCAGCGGCGGCGATCCGCTCCGCCATCTCGGCCAGGTTGGAATAGGGTGTTCCGTCGCGATCGTGGTGGAGATAATGAAACTCGCCGACGCGCGAGAAGCCGGCCTCCAGCATCTCGACGTAAAGCTGTGCGGCGACCGCCTCGACCTGGTCCGGCGTCATCGACAGCGCGAAGCGGTACATCACCTCGCGCCAGCTCCAGAAGCTGTCGGCGGAGGGACCGCGCAGTTCGGCAAGCCCGGCCATGCCGCGCTGGAAGGCGTGGCTGTGCAGGTTCGGCATGCCCGGCACCAGAATGGCGTGGCGTTCGTCACCGCTCCGCGGCGACGTGTCGACTTCGACGGTTGCGATGCGACCGTCCGTGACGACGATCCGCACCTTGTCATGCCAGCCCTCGGCCAGCAGCGCCTGTTCCGCAAAGATCGCCGTCACGTTTTTTTCTCCGAATTCCATCAACAATGCACTTGCAGCGCGTTTCAATATGTATATACATAATCGCCATCCAAGCAACGGAAAAAGATGATGGCGGCACAAGACAAAAGCCGGGCAGGGGGCCTTCAGCTTTGGCGTGATGCCCGCCTGGCAACCATGGCCGAAGGCGTTGCCGGACTTGGCGTCGTCGAAAAGGGCGCGATCGTCTCCCGTGACGGCATCATCGTCTATGCCGGCCCGGAAGCCGACATGCCGTCAGCGTTGGCTCAGGGCGGCGAGACTACCGATTGCGAAGGCCGTTGGATCACGCCCGGTCTCATCGACTGCCACACCCATCTCATCCATGCCGGCAACCGTGCCAACGAGTTCGAGATGCGGCTGGCCGGCGCCAGCTATGAGGAAGTCGCCCGTGCCGGCGGCGGCATCGTCTCCTCGGTCAAATCCCTGCGTGCCGCGAGCGAAGACGAACTGGTTGAGCAGACTCTCCCGCGCCTTGACGCGCTGATGGCCGAGGGCGTCACCACGGTAGAGGTAAAGTCGGGTTACGGGCTCGATCTCGAAAATGAACAGAAGTCGCTTCGCGCCGCGCGGCAGCTGGACAAGCAACGCCCGGTCACGGTCCGCACCACCTTCCTCGGCGCGCATGCGCTGCCGCCGGAAGCAAAAGGCGACAAGGACGCTTTTGTCGATCTCGTCGCCAACACGATCCTGCCCGCAATCGCCGCCGGGGGCCTGGCTGACGCCGTAGACGGCTTTTGCGAAGGCATTGCCTTCTCGCCGGAGCAAATCGCCCGCGTGTTCGACAAGGCCAAGGCGCTTGGCCTGCCGGTAAAGCTCCATGCCGACCAGCTGTCGAACCTGCATGGCGCCGAACTCGCCGCCCGCTATGGCGCGCTGTCGGCCGACCATCTCGAATACACCGATGAAGCAGGTGCCGCAGCCATGGCCAAGGCCGGCACCGTGGCGACGATCCTACCCGGCGCCTACTATTTCATCCGCGAAACCAGGAAGCCGCCGATCGGCCTGTTTCGCCAGCACGGCGTCAAGATGGCGGTCGCCACCGACAACAATCCCGGGACGTCGCCGCTGACCTCGCTGCTTCTGACCATGAACATGGCCGCGACGCTTTTCGGCCTGACCGTCGAGGAGTGCCTGGCCGGCACCACTCGCGAGGCTGCCCGTGCGCTGGGATTGCTCGGCCAGACCGGCACGCTTGAAGCAGGGAAATCCGCCGACCTGGCGATCTGGGACATCGAGCGTCCGGCCGAACTCGTCTACCGCATGGGCTTCAACCCGCTCCATGCCCGCATCTGGAGAGGACAATGACCGAACTTAACCTGAAGCCCGGCAATGCATCGCTGGCCGACTGGCGCACCATCTATCGTGGCGCCGTGCCGAAGCTCGACGCTGCCTGCCGTCCGAAGATCAAGGCCGGCGCCGAGGCTGTCGCCCGTATTGTCGCCAAGGGTGAGCCGGTCTATGGCATCAACACCGGCTTCGGCAAACTGGCCAGCGTCCGCATTCCGGCCGCCGATTTGGAAACCCTGCAACGCAACATCGTTTTGTCGCATGCCGCCGGCGTCGGCGAGCCGATGCCGGTCGCTGTGGTTCGGTTGATGATGGCGCTGAAGCTGGCCAGCCTGGCGCAGGGCGCGTCGGGCGTGCGGCCGCAAACCATCGAATTGCTGGAAGCGATGCTGGCCAACGACGTCATCCCCGTCGTGCCGGCGCAAGGCTCGGTTGGCGCCTCCGGCGATCTCGCGCCGCTGTCGCACATGACGGCAGTGATGATCGGCGTTGGCGAATGCTTTACCCCGCATGGCCGCTTCCCGGCCAAGGTCGCTTTCGTCTCGCACGGCCTGGAGCCGGTGACGCTTGGCGCCAAGGAAGGCCTGGCGCTGCTCAACGGCACGCAGTTCTCCACCGCCTATGCGTTGGCCGCTCTCTTCGAGGCCGAAGTGCTTTACCAGTCGGCGCTGGTCGCCGGCGCGCTGTCGACCGACGCCGCCAAGGGTTCGGACGCGCCCTTCGATCCGCGCATCCATCTCCTCAGAAAACACCCGGGCCAGATCGAGACGGCGGAAGCGCTGCGCAACCTGATGGCCGGCAGCGCCATTCGTGAATCGCACCGCGTCGGCGACGAGCGCGTGCAGGATCCGTACTGCCTGCGCTGCCAGCCGCAGGTGATGGGCGCCGCGCTCAGTGTGCTGCGTCAGGCCGCCGACACGCTTGGCACCGAGGCCAATGGCGTCACTGACAATCCGCTGATTTTCGCCGAGGACGACACAGCGCTCTCCGGCGGCAATTTCCACGCCGAGCCGGTGGCTTTCGCTGCCGACATGATCGCGCTTGCCGTCTGCGAGATCGGCTCGCTGTCGGAGCGCCGCATCGCCATGCTGGTAGACCCCGCGCTGTCCGGCATGCCGGCCTTCCTGACGCCGAAGCCCGGCCTGAACTCCGGCTTCATGATCCCGCAGGTGACGGCGGCGGCGCTCGTCTCTGAGAACAAGCAGAAGGCCTATCCGGCAAGTGTCGATTCCATCCCGACCTCGGCCAACCAGGAAGACCATGTATCGATGGCCGCACACGGCGCTCGCCGGCTAATCGGCATGATCGAAAACGCCACGGCCGTCATCGGCATCGAACTCTTGGCCGCCGCGCAGGGCTGCGATTTCCATGCGCCGCTGGCGTCGAGTGCAGCTCTGGAAACTGTTCGCAAGCTGGTCCGCGCCGAGGTGCCGCATCTCGACAATGACCGGCATTTCCACCCTGACATGGAAAAAGCCATCGCCATGGTGCGCAGCGGCGCTGCCATCAAGGCTGCGAGCGCGGTGACATTGCCTTCGATCTCGGGAGTCTGACATGACCGACTGGCTGACAGTGACCGAAGGCACGGCACCCCTGTTGGTGTCGATCCCGCACACGGGTATCGATCTCGCCGGCATCGACAATCGGCTGGTCTCGCCCTGGCTCGGCCGCCGCGATTGCGACTGGTGGATCGACAATCTCTACGATTTCGCCGCCGGCCTTGGCGCAACGATTGTGCATACGTCGATCTCGCGCACCGTCATCGACGTCAACCGCGATCCTTCCGGCGCCTCGCTCTATCCCGGGCAGACGACAACGACGCTATGCCCGACCGAGACCTTCGACGGCGATCCGCTGTATCTGCCCGGCGCGGAACCGACGCCGTCGGAGATAGACCAGCGCCGCAAAGCGTATTTCGTGCCTTACCATGAAATGCTGGCGGCCCAGGCCGTCAGGCTGCGCGGCCTGCATGAGAAGGTCGTCATTTACGATTGCCACTCGATCCGGTCGGTGCTGCCGCGCCTGTTCTACGGCACGCTGCCGGTATTCAATCTCGGCACCAATGACGGCCAGACCGCGGATCCTACGCTGCAGGCGCTGGTTGGTCAGATCATGGCCGAGAGCGGTGAAAGCAATGTCATCAACGGTCGTTTCAAGGGCGGCTGGATCACCCGCTATTTCGGCAATCCGCAAGGCGGCTACCATGCGCTGCAGATGGAACTTGCCGATCGCGGCTATTTGCGCGAGCCCGAGGGCAAGGGCGAACCGGACAATTGGCCGGTGCCTTATGATGCCGAGTTCGCCGCGCCGATGCGCGCCACACTGACGAAAATCCTCCAATCCGCCATTGATTGGGCCGGGCGCTGAGACGCCGCCTTACTCCAAAGGGACAATGATGAACAATCCTCGCCACAACATCCGCGAAGTGCGCGCGCCCCGCGGCGACAAGCTCAACGCCAAATACTGGACGACCGAAGCGCCGCTGCGCATGCTGATGAACAACCTCGATCCCGATGTCGCCGAAAACCCCAATGAGCTCGTTGTCTATGGCGGCATCGGTCGGGCCGCGCGCACCTGGAACGATTTCGACAGCATCGTCGCCTCGTTGAAGACCCTCAATGAAGACGAGACGCTGCTGGTCCAGTCCGGCAAGCCGGTCGGCGTCTTCCGGACGCACACCGATGCGCCGCGCGTGCTGATCGCCAACTCCAACATCGTGCCGCATTGGGCGACCTGGGATAAATTCAACGAGCTCGATAAAAAAGGCCTGATGATGTACGGCCAGATGACGGCCGGCTCCTGGATCTATATCGGCACGCAAGGCATCGTGCAGGGCACCTACGAGACCTTCGTCGAGGCCGGCCGCCAGCACTACAATGGCAACCTTACGGGCAAATGGATCCTGACCGGCGGCCTCGGCGGCATGGGCGGCGCCCAGCCGCTTGCCGCCGTCATGGCCGGCGCCTGCTGCCTCGCCATCGAATGCAATCCGGACTCGATCGATTTCCGGCTGCGCACCCGCTATGTCGACGAGAAGGCCGAGACGCTCGACGAAGCGATGGAAATGATCGAGCGCTGGACCAAGGCCGGCGAGGCGAAGTCGGTCGGCCTGCTCGGCAATGCGGCCGACATCGTGCCGGAAATGTTCAAGCGGGGCATCCGCCCCGACATGGTCACCGACCAGACCTCGGCGCATGACCCGATTAACGGCTATCTGCCCAAGGGCTGGACGATGGCTGAGTGGCGCGAGAAGCGCGTCTCCGATCCCAAGGCTGTCGAGAAGGCCGCCCGCGCCTCAATGCGCGAGCATGTCGAGGCGATGGTCGCGTTCTGGAATGCCGGCGTGCCGACGCTCGACTATGGCAACAACATCCGCCAGGTCGCCAAGGACGAAGGCTTCGAGAACGCCTTTGCTTTCCCGGGTTTCGTGCCGGCCTATATAAGGCCGCTGTTCTGCCGCGGCATCGGCCCGTTCCGCTGGGCTGCTCTTTCGGGCGATCCCGAGGATATCTACAAGACGGACGCCAAGGTGCGCGAACTCACCCCCGGCAACACCCATCTGCACAACTGGCTGGACATGGCACGTGAGCGCATCGCCTTTCAGGGCCTGCCGGCGCGCATCTGCTGGGTCGGCCTCGGCGACCGCCACAGGCTGGGGCTCGCCTTCAACGAGATGGTGGCCAGGGGCGAACTCAAGGCGCCCGTCGTCATCGGCCGCGACCACCTCGATTCCGGCTCGGTGGCTTCGCCCAACCGCGAGACGGAAGCGATGAAGGACGCCTCCGACGCCGTCTCCGACTGGCCGCTGCTCAATGCGTTGCTCAACACCGCGTCGGGCGCAACCTGGGTGTCGCTGCATCATGGCGGTGGCGTCGGCATGGGCTTCTCGCAGCATGCCGGCATGGTCATCGTCGCCGACGGCACGCCGGACGCCGCAAGGCGCCTGCAGCGCGTGTTGTGGAACGATCCGGCGACAGGCGTCATGCGCCACGCCGATGCCGGCTACGACATCGCCATCGAGTGCGCGAAGGAGCACCAGCTCAATCTGCCCGGTATTCTAGGCTGATTGGCTTAAATGATGCGCATCCTATGGGCCGCCGACTACCGCGTCATGCCGTGGAAGAATGGCGGCGGCACGACCACCGAGATCGCCGTCTCGCCGGACGGCGTCGGGCTGGACGATTTCGACTGGCGCGTTTCGATGGCGCGAGTCGAGGGCAGCGGCCCGTTCTCGGGCTTTGCCGGCGTCGACCGCACGCTTGCCGTGCTGGAAGGCGAGGGTATCGTGCTTGATGTTGCCGGCCGTCCGCCGGCCGAAGTGACGGCGGCTTCCGCCCCGCTGTCCTTCCCGGCCGATGTGCCGACCACGGCCGCGCTGATCTCCGGTCCGATCACCGACCTCAACGTCATGACCCGCCGCGCGCGGGCCACGCACACGGTCCAGCGCCTGGTGTTCTCGGTTCCGACCGATATCCGGCCGACCAGCGCTATGACCCTGATCCTGCCGTTCGACGGCGAGGTCGGCCTCAGCGGCCCGACATCGTCTCGTCTTGGACCCCTCGACACGCTGTTGCTCGGTCCGCAGGCGAAACTACGGGTTGAACCGGTACGGCCGACGACCGTGTTCGTCATCCGGATAGCCAGGCTGGGCCAGCCGCACCGCCAGCACAACGATTAACGCCTGTTGCCAAACATGATCGCACGCCGGAGAAATCTGGCGTAAGCTGTTGTCTGGATCACGAAAAAGCCCGAATCCTTCCGTCGTTCCAAGGCGGACGGGAGGGCAGGGGTGCTCGTCCTTAAGTTGTCGAAAGCCCCACTTAAAATGTCGAAGGGATAACGCCTCTGGCGTGGTGCGAAGCAAAACTTTCGGCCAGTGTAATCATGCAACCAATTGCATTTGAATCGGTTTTAGGGACATTGCCGTGGCGGTGGCGCCGCATCGCGTCCCCCATGCGGAATTTTCAATGAATATCCAGACAAATCCTGCCCATATCGAAAAGTCCAGCGCCGGCTTCCCGGTCATCACCGAAGAGCCGATACGCTCCAATTTCCTGCCCGAAGAGCGGCTGCGCGCGCTGGGCGAAAGCCTTGCCAAGGGCAACATCAAGGACCTGTTCGGCCTGACGCCGTTCGATTTCCAGGCCCGCATCCGCGACAGCGCCAAGAAAATCCTCGAAGTCTACCGCTCGACCAATGCCGCCCAGGCCAAGGGCGAAACCATCACGCCTGCCGCGCAATGGCTGCTCGACAACAATTATCTCGTCGAGGAGACCATTTTTCAGGTCAAGCGCGACCTGCCGCGCCGTTTCTACCGGCAGTTGCCGACCCTGGAAGTGGCCGATCGCGCCGCGGTGCCGCGCGCGCTGGCCCTGGCCTGGAGCTATGTCGCCCATTCCGACAGTTCGGTTTCGGCGACCATGTTCAAATCCATCGTCGAGGGTTTTCAGTCGGTCGAGCCGCTCAAGATCGGCGAATTGTGGGCGCTGCCGTCGCTGCTGCGCTTCGTTTTGATCGAGAATCTGCGCCGCATCGCCGTGCGCGTCGACCGCACCAGGCAGATGCGCCATATCGCCAACGAGGTCGCCGACCGCGTGCTGGCGACCGACGACAATGCAGACCGCCGGAAGATACTGTCGGGCTACGGCGCGCATGCGCAGGACACCACCTTCGCCACCCAGTTGCTCTACCGCCTGCGCGATGGCTCGCAGAATGCCGGCAGGGCGCTGGAATGGCTGGAGGTCGAGCTCGAGAAAACCGGCTCCGACGCCGAGGAAATCATCATTTCCGAGCATCGCACGCTGTCCAGCGGCAATGTCACCACCGGCAACATCATCCGCGGCCTGCGCCTCATCAACGACGTCGACTGGACGGTGTGGTTCGAGGGCGTCAGCCGCATCGACACGCTGTTGCGCGAGCGCACCGATTTCGCCGCGCTCGATTTCTTTTCGCGCGACCAGTACCGCACGTCGATCGAGCAACTGGCGCGCCGCTCCGACCTGTCCGAATTCCGTGTCGCCGAAAAGGCCATCGAGCTGGCTAGCCATGTCCCCGGCGTCACCGATGCCTCCGGCGTGCCGGATGCATCAGCCGATCCGGCCATGCATACCGATGTCGGCTTCTTCCTGGTCGGCCCGCGCCGGCCGGATCTGGAAGAGGCGATCGGCTACCGGCCGCCCTTCCATGTGACCTTCAAGCGCGCCTTCACCGCCACGGGCTGGCTCGGCATCGTTGTGCCGGTCTTCCTGCTGACGGTGCTACTGCTGGTTGTCTCCGGCAATGCGCTTGCCCATCTCGGCCTGTCGGTGGAATCCATCACGCTGATGCTGGCGCTGTTTGCGGTGCCTGCCAGCGAAGGCGCGCTCGCCTTCTTCAACACCGTTGTTTCACTGTTCCTGAAGCCGACGCGGCTCGTCGGCTATGATTACAAGCACGGCATTCCAGCGGCATCACGCACCTTGGTCGTGGTGCCGTCGCTGATCGGCTCGCGCGATGATGTCGAGGAAAACATCCGCAACATCGAGGTGCATCACCTCGCCAACACGGCCGAAGAAATCCATTTCGCGCTGCTGTCCGACTGGCCGGATTCCAAGACCGAGATCGACGCCGCCGACATCGAGATCCTGCAATATGCGCGCGACGAGATCGCCAGGCTCAATGCCCGTTATCCCTCGGAAGGCGCGCCGCGTTTCTATATCCTGCATCGCCGCCGGCTCTACAACCAGGCGCAGGGCGCCTGGATGGGCTGGGAGCGCAAGCGCGGCAAGCTGCATGAGCTGAACCTTCTCTTGCGCGGCGACAGCGACACCACCTTCCTGCCGCTCGACGTGCCGCTGCCGGAAAAGGTCGTCTATGTCATGACGCTCGACGCCGACACGCGCACCACGCGCGACGCCGTGTCGTCACTGGTCGGCAAGCTCGCCCATCCGCTCAACCGCCCGCATTTCGACGCGACAAAGCGCGTCGTTACCGCCGGCTACACCATTCTGCAGCCGCGCATCACAGCCTCGCTCACCAGCGGCGACGACGCTTCTTTCTTCCAGCGCGTCTTCTCGTCCAACAGCGGTCTCGATCCTTACGTCTTTGCCGTCTCGGATCTCTACCAGGACGTCTTCAGCGACGGCTCCTTCACCGGCAAGGGCCTTTATCACGTCGACGCTTTCGAGGCGGCGCTGCAGGGCCGCATCGAGGAAAACACCGTCCTCAGCCACGATCTGCTCGAAGGTGCGTTGGCGCGCGCAGCACTTGTCACCGATGTCGAACTGGTCGAGGACTATCCTACCCGCTACTCGGTCGACGCCTCGCGCCACCACCGCTGGGCGCGCGGCGACTGGCAGCTGCTGCGCTTCATCGTCTCGCCGCGTTCCGGCGTGCCGGCGCTGTCGCGCTGGAAGATGGTCGACAATCTGCGCCGCTCGCTGACCCCGATCTTCTGGGTGATGGCGGCGATTGCCGGCTGGACGCTGCTGCCCTTCACGCAGGCCGCGCAGTGGCAGGCGCTGCTGATCCTGTCGCTGTTCATGGCGCCGACCTTCGATGTCGTCAACGCCATCCTGCCCAAGAGCGGCGACCAGACGCCGCGCGGCCATTTCTCCGCGCTGGCCCACGACACCGTCTTCGGCACGGCCCTTGTGGCGCTGAAAGTGCTGTTGATGGCGCACAATGCCTGGATGATGGGCGACGCCATCGTGCGCACGCTCTACCGCCTGTTCGTCAGCCGCCAGAACCTGCTGGAATGGCGCACCGCATCGCAGGCGCACAAGGGCGGCGACAACGATCTCGGCTCCTATTACAGCATGATGTATGGCGCCGTGATCATCGGCGTCGTCGGTCTCGCTATTCCCGTACTGGCCGATTCCACCGGTGCCTTCGTCGCCTTCTTCTTCGCTCTGTTCTGGATCGGTTCGCCGGCGGTTGCCTGCTGGATCAGCCGCTCGGCCGAGACCGAGGACCGCCTGCGCATATCGCAGGCCGACATCCACGCGCTACGCACCGTGGCGCGCCGCACCTGGCATTATTTCGAAACCTTCGTCACGGCCGAGCACCACAATCTGCCGCCCGACAATTTCCAGGAAAGCCCGGCGCCGGTTGTGGCGCCGCGGACGTCGCCGACCAATATCGGCGTCTACCTGCTGTCGGTGGTGTCGGCACGCGATTTCGGCTGGATTGCGCTCTCCGATGCCATCACCCGCATCGACGCCACGATGACGACCATCGAGAGCATGCCGCGCAACCGCGGCCACCTCTTCAACTGGTACGACACCACGACGCTCAAGCCGCTCTATCCGCTTTACATCTCGGCCGTCGACAGCGGCAATCTCGCCGGACATCTGGTCGCGGTGGCGGCGGCCTGTGCGGAGTGGGCGGAAGCCCCGTCCGTTCACCTGCAGGGCGATTTCGAAGGCGTCCTCGACACGGTGAGCATCCTCGACGAGAGCCTCGAGGAATTGCCTGACGACCGCCGGCAACTGCGGCCGTTGCGCCAGCGTCTGGCCGACCGCCTCGACGGCATGCGGCGCGCCGTCATGACCATCAAGGCGCAGCCGGAGATGGCCTCAATCCGCACGATTAACCTGGCCGTGCTTGCCGGCGAGATCCGCAAGCTCGCCACCGCCATCCACACCGAGGCCGGATCGCAGCGGAGCGACATTATCGCCGACTGGGCGGCACGGCTGGAAGCGACCTGCGAGGCGCATGTGCATGACTCGCACAGCGACGAAAACGCCGTCGAAGCCTTGCGCGCCAAGCTGCTGGCGCTGCGCGAACGCTGCCGCCGCTATGCCTTCGAGATGGATTTCTCTTTCCTGATGCGTCAGGAGCGCAAACTGCTGTCAATCGGCTACCGGGTCGAGGAGCATCAGCTCGATGAGAGCTGCTACGATCTGCTCGCCTCCGAGGCGCGGCTGACCAGCCTGTTCGCCATCGCCAAGGGTGACCTGCCCACGGAGCATTGGTTCCGGCTTGGAAGGCCGATCGTCGAGATCGGCTTCCAGGGTGCGCTGATGTCCTGGTCGGGCTCGATGTTCGAGTATCTGATGCCGCCTTTGGTGATGAAGGAGCCGCAGGGCTCGATCCTCAACCAGACCAGCAAGCTGATCATCAAGCGTCAGATCCAGTACGCGCGTTCGAAGAACGTGCCCTGGGGCATTTCGGAAGCGGCCTACAATGCCCGCGACCGCGAACTGACCTACCAGTATACCAATTTCGGCGTGCCCGGACTTGGTCTCAAGCGCGGCCTTGGCCAGAACACGGTGATCGCGCCTTACGCCACGATCCTCGCGGCGCAGTTCACACCGCGCGAATCCGTCCAGAATCTGGCCAGGCTGCGCTCCATCGGCGCTCTCGGCCGGCATGGCTTTTACGACGCCGTCGACTTCACGCCGCAGCGCGTGCCGGAAGGCACCGACCATGCCGTTGTCCTGAACTACATGGCGC
The DNA here is from genome assembly GCF_000502535.1 of Mesorhizobium sp. LNJC391B00. Taxonomy (NCBI): domain Bacteria; kingdom Pseudomonadati; phylum Pseudomonadota; class Alphaproteobacteria; order Hyphomicrobiales; family Phyllobacteriaceae; genus Mesorhizobium; species Mesorhizobium sp. LNJC391B00. The sequence goes on along the minus strand of NZ_AYWI01000006.1, from coordinate 164,594 downwards.
ATCACTCCGGCATGTCGATCGCCGCCGTTGCCGACGCCATCTTCGAGGGCCGGCTGCGCGACCGCTTCCACAGCGATCCGGTGATCGAGTCTGCCGAACTCCTGCTGCAGGAGAGGGCGCCGCGCGACATCCCGACCGCCACGGTCAGGACCGAAGCCGACGAGCGTTCGAAGGACGAGACCGAGGTCGAGAGCCCGGACTCGCGCATTATCCTCGACCCGCTGAGGGCGTTGCGCGCCACCAGCGTCATGTCCAATGGCCGCTACTCCGTCATGGTCTCGGCCACCGGTTCCGGTTACAGCCGCTGGGGCGAACTCGCCGTCACCCGTTGGCAGCCCGACCCGACCGAAGACCGGCTCGGCTCCTACATCTTCCTGCGCGACGCCGGCAGCGGCGACTGGTGGTCGGCCACCGCAGAGCCGAAGCAGGCGACCGGCGAGAGAGTGCAAACGCTGTTTTCCGACGACAAGGCGAGCTTCGTCAAAACAGTGGGCTCGCTGCGTTCGGAGGTCGAATGCATCGTCATCTCGGAAGGCAATGGCGAGGGACGGCGCGTCACGCTCTATAATGACGGCGCCACTGACCGGCATATCGAGGTGACCTCCTTTGCCGAGCTGGTGCTGGGCAACGAAGCCTCCGACAATGCCCATCCTGCGTTCTCGAAAATGTTTATAGAGACCGAGATCGCTGCCAACAACGGTGCCATCTTTGCCACCAGGCGCAAGCGCGACAAGAACGAGCCTGACGTCACCATGGTGCATTTCGTCACCGATCCGTCCGGGTCGGCGCGCGATGCCGAGGCCGAAACCGACCGCCGTGCCTTCATCGGCCGTGGCCGTACCATCGCGGAAGCGGCGGCCTTCGATCCCGGCGCCAAGCTTGGCGGTCACCACGGCTTCACCCTCGATCCGGTAGCGGCCCTGCGCCGCCAGGTGCGGGTGCCGGCCAACAAGAAGATATCGCTGACCTTCTGGACCGCCGTCGGCGCCAACCGCGCCGAACTGGACGAGGCCATCGCCAGGCTCGACCATCCCGAAAGTTTTGCTCGCCAGGCGATGCTTGCCTGGACGCGTTCGCAGGTGCAGACCCGCCATCTTGGTCTGAGCCTGACCGACGCCGCCAACGTGCAGAAGCTGGCGCGCTTCCTGATCTATCCCGATCCGTTCCTGCGCCTGCCCGGCGAATCCATCGCTTCGGGGCTGGGCAAGCAGTCCAGCCTGTGGCCGACCAGCATTTCGGGCGATTTCCCGATCTTCCTGGTCCGCATCGGCGACGTGGCCGACCTCGAAATTGTCGCCCAGGCGCTGCGCTTCCAGGAGTATATGCGCGCCCGCGGCATGATGATCGACTTCGTGGTCGTCAACGAGCAGGCATCGTCCTATGTCCAGGACCTGCAGCGCGCGGTCGAAACGCTGTGCGAAAACAGCCGCCTGCGCGGCAAGGAACTCGGGCCGCGCCAGCACATCTTCGCCGTGCGCCGCGACCTGATGGACGAGGCGACGTACAAGACGCTGCTGGCGGTTGCCCGCGTGGTTCTGCACACACGCAACGGCACCATCTTCGACCAGATCGAACGCGCCGAGGCGGCAGCCTTGCAAGCACGCGATGCCCTGCAGCCGGCGGCCCCCGCGTCACTGCGCGAGCCGTCTCTGCCGGTGCCGGCGGCGCCTGCATACCATGCCGCGTCCGACAGCAGCGCCGACGGCAGCGGCCTCAGCCAGTGGAACGGCTTCGGCGGTTTCGAAGGCGATGGCCGTCACTATGTCACGCGTCTCACCGGCCGGCGCACGACTCCGCAGCCCTGGATCAACGTCGTCTCGAACGCCTCGTTCGGCTTCCATGTCTCGGCCGAAGGCGCTGCCTTCACCTGGAGCCGCAACAGCCGCGATTACCAGCTGACGCCATGGTCGAACGATCCGGTCACCAACCGGCCGGGCGAGGGCATCTACATCTACGATCAGGCCAGCGGCAAGGCATTCTCGCCGCTGGCTGCCGTGGTCCGCGATCCCTCGATGACCTATGAGACATGGCACGGCCAGGGCTTCTCGACCTTCCGGTCCAAACGCGGCCCGCTGTCGATGGATCTGACGCACGTCGTCGATCCCGTCGATCCAGTGAAGATCACGCGGCTGCGCATCCAGAACTCGGGCTCGGCGCCGGCGCGGCTGCGCGTCTATGCCTATGCCGAATGGGTTCTCGGCAGCCATCGCTCGAGCACGGCTGCGACCATCATCCCGTCCAGGGATCCAGCCACCGGCGCGCTTCTGGCGCAAAACCCCTACGGTCTCGATTTCGGCGACCGGGTGGCCTTCCTGGCCGCCACTGGTCCGGTGCATTCGGTGACAGCCGATCGCGGCGAGTTCATCGGCAGGCATGGCACCAGCGCCTTCCCGCACGCCGTCGTCAGCGGAGCCGGCCTGTCGGGCCGCGTCGAGGCCGGCGACGATCCGTGCGCAGCTGTCGCCAGCGATGTCGACATCCCCGCCGGCGGCGACGTCACGCTGGTCTGGCTGCTTGGCGACGCCGCCACATCAGCCGAGGCGAGCGCGTTGGTGCAGACCCATTCGGGCAAGGATTTCGACCAGCGGCTGGCCGACAATGAACGCGTCTGGCGCGGCTTCCTCGACACCATCCAGGTCGAGACGCCCGACAAGGCGCTCGACGCCATGGTCAATCACTGGCTGCCCTATCAGAGCCTGGCCTGCCGCATCCGCGCCCGCTCGGCCTTTTATCAGGCAAGCGGCGCCTTCGGCTTCCGCGACCAGCTGCAGGACACGCTGGCCCTGCTTGCGCATGATCCGAAACTGGCGCGCGACCAGATCCTCAATGCGGCGCGCCGGCAGTTCCCCGAAGGCGATGTCCAGCATTGGTGGTTGCCGCGCACCGACGCAGGCGTGCGCACCATGATCTCCGACGATGTGGTCTGGCTGGCGCATGCCACCAATCGCTACATCGAGGTGACCGGCGATACAGGGATCCTGAAGGAGCAGCTGCCTTTCATCGACGGGCAGGTGCTGGGCGAGGGCGAGCACGACGCCTTCTTCACGCCGGAAATCTCCAAGACGAACGCGTCGCTCTACGACCATTGCGCGCGTGCGCTCGACCTTGCGGTCAAGCGCAGCAGCCCGGCCGGGCTGCCGCTGATCCTCGGCGGCGACTGGAACGACGGCATGAACCGCGTCGGCGAAGCCGGCAAGGGGGAGAGTGTCTGGCTCGGCTGGTTCCTTTTGAAGACGCTGGGCGACTTTACCACCGTGGCCAAGGGGCAGGGCGACACCAAGCGGGCGCAGGCCTGGACAAAACACGCCGATGTGCTGAAGCGGGCGCTGGAAAGCACCGCCTGGGACGGCCAGTGGTATCGCCGCGGCAGCTACGACGACGGCACGCCGCTTGGCTCGCATAATTCGGACGAGTGCAAGATCGACTCCATCGCGCAGTCGTGGAGCGTGCTCTCCGGCGAGGGCGACCCCGCGCGCTCGACCACGGCGATGCAGCAGGCGACGAACCTGCTGGTCGACGACAAGCTCAAGATCGTCAAACTGTTTACCCCGGCCTTCCAGAACACGAGAAAGGACCCTGGTTACATCAAGAGTTATCCGCCGGGCGTGCGCGAGAACGGCGGCCAGTACACCCATGCGGCGACCTGGTTTGTCATCGCGCTCGCTGAAATGGGCCGCACCGACGATGCCTATCGCTGCTTCTCGATGCTGAACCCGGTCAACCATGCGCTCGACGATGCATCGGCCGAGCATTACCGCGTCGAGCCGTACGTCGTCGCCGCCGACATCTATTCCGGTGAGGGCAAGGGCGGTCGCGGCGGCTGGACCTGGTATACGGGCTCAGCGGGATGGCTCTACCGTGCTGCGGTCGAAGGAATTCTGGGCATTGAGCGGCGGGGCAAGCAGATCACGTTCCGGCCGAAACTGCCCAGCCATTGGGACGGCTATTCTGCCACGCTGAAGATGCTGGGGTCGGAGATCAAGGTTCGCGTCATCCGCGACAAAAAGGCCAAATCCATCTCGCTCGAAGTCAATGGAACCAAGACAAAGTCTTCCGGTTTTCAGCCGAAAGCCGGCGACAAGACCGAGGTGGTCGTCAAGATACCCGCGTAAAATCAAAGGCTTCAGGTTATTGACGCGCGCCTTTCGAGGCGCGCGTTTTCTACTTCGGCATGCTCCTGGCGCAGAACGGCGTGCCTTCCCGATAACGGCGGTCCAAGCGTGCAGTGACTAAAAATGTGGCAGAGCCAGCTGCTGCCATGATTTTGCCGCAAGACTGACATTTCACCTTTTATCTCAAACCGTTAGGTGATCACGGCAGATTTCGCAACGTCGTCATCTTTTGTTCGCAGAATGGGAACGGAAGAGGTAGACGGGCATTGTTTTGCGACCCGTTAACCGGTACGTGTCAAGAAATGGTGCGGTGCACAATAATGTTTTGGGCGGAGTAGCTGAAGTGTCACTTCTGCAAATCTACTGGAGAGCGCTGGGTTATCTCGCAGCCGACAGGAAGCGCGTTGCGTTTATCTGCGGTGCGAATGTCGCGCTCGCCATTATCGCCATCCTCGAGCCGATCATGTTCGGCCGGGTGATCGACGCCATCTCCGATAAGGGTTCGGTGTTTTCGACGCTCGCGCTGTGGGCCGGTCTCGGCGCCTTTAACATCGTCGCCTTCGTGCTGGTGGCGCGCGGCGCCGACCGTTTTGCCCACAAGCGTCGCAGCGAGGTGCTGTGCCAGTCGTTCGAGCGCGTGATCACCATGCCGCTCGCCTGGCACCACCAGCGCGGCACCTCCAACGCGCTGCACACGCTGCTGCGCGCCGTCGAGACGCTGTTCAGCCTGTGGCTTGAATTCATGCGCCAGCATCTGTCGACGGCGGTTGCGCTGGCTCTGCTGATCCCGACCGCGATAAGCATGGATCTGCGCATGTCGCTGGTACTGATGGCGCTGGGCGTTCTCTATGTCGGCATCGGCCGGCTTGTGATGAAGCGCACCAAGGCGGGCCAGGCCGCCGTGGAGCGCCACTACCATCAGGTGTTCGCGCATGTGACCGACTCGGTCAGCAATGTGGCCGTGCTGCAGAGCTACAACCGTCTCGGCCACGAGGCCGATACGCTGCGCCGCTATGTCAAGAACCTGCTCGACGCGCAGAACCCGGTGCTCGACTGGTGGGCGATGGCCAATGCGTTGCACCGCCTGTCGTCGACCATTTCGATGATGGTTGTGCTTTTGATCGGCGCCTATCTGGTCACCCATGGCCAGCTCAAGATCGGCGACGTCATCGCCTTCACCGGCTTTGCCACGCTGCTGATTGCCCGCCTCGACCAGATGTCGGCTTTCGCCAACCAGATTTCCGAAGCCCGCGCCAAGCTCGAGGACTTCTATCACCTCGAGGATTCGGCCGCCGACTCCGCCGAGCCGGACGGCTTGCGCGACCTCACCAACGTCACCGGCCACGTCCGCTTCGAGAATGTCGGCTTCGAGTTTGCCAATTCGAGGCAGGGCGTCGACGACGTCTCCTTCGAGGTCCAGGCCGGGCAGACGGTTGCCATCGTCGGCCCGACCGGCGCCGGCAAGACGACGCTGATCAACCTCTTGCAGCGCGTCTTCTCGCCGTCTCATGGCCGTATCCTGATCGACGGCATCGACACCCGCACGGTGACCCGCAAGTCGCTGCGTCATTCGATCGCCACCGTCTTCCAGGATGCCGGCCTGCTCAACCGCTCGATCGAGGACAACATCCGCGTCGGTCGTGCCGAGGCGACTTATGACGAGGTTCACGCCGCCGCCAATGCGGCTGCCGCGCAGGATTTTATCCTTGCCAAGAGCGCCGGCTATGACACCGTCGTTGGCGAGCGCGGCGGCCAGCTTTCGGGCGGCGAGCGTCAGCGCATCGCCATTGCCCGCGCCGTGCTCAAGGACGCACCGATTCTGGTGCTCGACGAGGCGACCAGCGCGCTCGATGTCGAGACCGAGGACCGCGTCAAGGAAGCCATCGACGAACTGAGGCGCAACCGCACCACCTTCATCATCGCCCACCGCCTGACCACCGTCCGCGACGCCGACCTGGTCGTGTTCATGGACAAGGGCAAGGTGGTCGAGATGGGCGGCTTCGCCGAACTGTCGCTGCGCAATGGCCGTTTCGCCAGCCTGCTGCGCGCCGGCGGCCTGCTCAACGACGAGGAAGTCCGCCGTCTCAGCCGCACGGTGAATATCGAAGCGGCGTAGCTTTTTTACCTCCCCCTTGTGGGGAGGTCGGACCCGTAGGGTCCGGGTGGGGGTAGTGCCCCACCACCCCCACCCCGCTGCTTCGCAGCGACCCTCCCCACGAGGGGGAGGGTAAATAAGACTGCGACACTCCCTCGATTGCCCCGAACGCGCCGCCGGTCTATCTAGACCTTATGAGCGATACCTCCTCACGCCTCGCCGGCTGGACCGACCTCGCCAACCCCACGCGCTTTGTCGGGCTGGCCGATAGGCTGGTGCCGTGGCTGGCGTCGATCGCCGCGATCCTGCTCGCCATCGGTCTCTATATGAGCTTTGCCGCGCCTGAGGATTTCCAGCAGGGCATCACGGTGCGCATCATGTATATCCACGTGCCTTTCGCCTGGCTCGCCATGATGTGCTACACGGTGATGGCCGTCGCCGCGCTCGGCACGCTGGTCTGGCGCCATCCCTTGGCCGATGTCGCGCTGAAGTCGGCAGCCCCGATCGGCGCCACCTTCACCGCGCTTGCGCTGGTCACCGGCTCGATCTGGGGCAAGCCGATGTGGGGCACCTGGTGGGTCTGGGACGCCCGCCTGACCTCGGTCTTCATCCTGTTCCTGATGTATCTCGGCATCATCGCGCTGACGCGTGCGCTCGATGACGCCAGCCGCGCCGCCTGGGCCGCCGCCATCATCACGCTCGTCGGCTTCATCAACATCCCGATCATCAAATTCTCGGTCGACTGGTGGAACACGCTGCACCAGCCGGCCTCGGTGTTCCGGCTCGGCGGACCGACGATCGATCCCAGCCTGCTATGGCCACTGCTGGTGATGGCGCTCGGCTTCACCGTGCTGTTCTTCGCGCTGCATTTGACGGCGATGCGCACCGAAATCCGCCGCCGGCGGGTGATCGCCATGCGCAGGGTGGCGGCACGGCAGGCCGACTAGCGCGATTTTCAAAATCGAAGCCATACGCCTGCCGCCAAACATTAGCATGTGCTGCTATGTTGCGGTGCAGCAACAAGAATTCTCAAAAGATTGTTCCCGACTTCGCTTGGCTCCTTGATCTCGTTTGCTTTCTTGACAGCTCGGCCGCGAAGCAAGAGTGATACCAGTCACTAGTTGTAGCGAGGGAATCGGCGATGAAACTGCGCTTGTTGGCTGGCGTCTCGACATTTGCATTGACGCTTGGTTGGAGTTCGGCCTACGCCGCCGACGCGATTGTCGACGTTCCGAGGGCGGAGGATCTCTGGTACGTCACGCTCTTCGGCGGCGCCAGTTTCCCGAACCATGTGAAAACGGACTACAATGGTACTGGCTATTCAGTCGATCTTGATACCGGGTTCGTAATCGGCGGCGCTGTCGGTCGGCGCATCAACGATGTGTTTCGTGTCGAAGGCGAACTGTCCTACGCGCGCTACAAGGCAAGCGAATACAGCTACACGGGCGTCGGCAACTATCCGGCTTCCGGCAATCTGTCGGCCACCTATCTTCTCGCCAACGTCTGGGCCGATGTTGCGCATTTTGGTGATGCCAAACTCTATGTCGGCGGCGGTCTCGGCGCGGCCTATGTTACCGCCGATACTCACTTTGATGGCCACGCCTTTGGATACGGGCCTGGCGGCTGGGGTTTCGCCGGCCAAGTGGGCGCCGGTGTTACCTACGCGGTAACGCAGAATGTCGACCTCGATTTCGGTTACCGCTTTAAGGCCGTGACAAGCGTGGATCTAGACGACAATGATGGCGGCGGCACATACGAGAACGCCAAATTGTACTCCCACAATCTCCAGCTTGGCGTAACCCTGAAGTTCTGATTGGTTCGTCGCAGGCCGCGACCGGGATTTGACGGATGCCGCTCTTGCCACGCCGGCAACCCCTGGGCCTGCCGGCAATGATCCCAGCCTCGCTGCCGACCGCCGGTGAGCCGGCGGAAAAGACATTGCAGCGCGGCATCGACCTGCAACGGCGCAAGCGTTTTCGCGAGGCCGAGTTCTGCTACCAGACGGTGCTTCGCACGCAGCCCAAAAATGCCATGGCGCTGAACCTGATGGGCACGCTCGCCATCGAGGCCGAGCATCATGACGCCGCCATTGCCTATATGGAAAGGGCGGTCAAGCTCGAACCGGACAACGCCATCTTCCGCAACAATCTCGGCAATGCCTACAATGTCACCGGCAACGTCGACAAGGCGCGCAGACATCTGAGAAAGGCGATCGAGCTCGACGGAGGGCTCATCGAAGCGCTGTGCAATCTCGGCCGCTCCTACCGCAGCCAGCTCGAGGGCGACATTGCCGAAGGGTTCTATCGCCAGGCGCTGGCTATCGACGGCCAGTCGGTGATGGCACTTGCCGGTATGGGCGATTTGCTCACCGACATTGGCCGGCCGGCCGAGGCGGTCGAATGCTTCAGCAAGGCCCTTGCCATCGACCCGGGCCATGTCGAGGCGCTGGCTGGAATGGCGCTTGCGCGCCGGGCGGTCAAGGATGATCCGACGCTGCCTCTAATACGGGCTCGTCTGGAATTGCCGACGACCACCGATCGCGAGCGGGTGGTGCTGCACCATGCCGCCGGCAAGATGCTCAACGATCAGCGCGAGTATCGCTCGGCAATCCGCCATTTCGCGAGGGCCAAGGCGATTTCCGGCAATGATTTCGACATCGACCGGCACACCCAGCTTTACGACAGCTTCATCGACACTTTCGACGCTGGCTTCTTCGAGGCGCGAGCCAATTTGGGAAATCCATCCAGACGCCCGGTCTTCATCGTCGGCATGCCACGGTCGGGAACGACGCTGACCGAGCAGATATGCGCCAGTCATCGCGATATCCATGGCGCCGGGGAGTTGTCGACCATTCGTTCACTTGCCGGCGAACTTGGGTTCGACAAGCTCGACCCAGCCATTTTCACCAAGGCCATGGCGGCGCTCACTGCGGCCAAGGCCAAGGAGCTTGGATCGAAATATCTCGACGATCTCAAAAAGCGCAACAACACGGTGCGGCTTGTCGTCGACAAGATGCCGCATAATTTCGAGCTGCTGGCCTTCATCAGCCTGATCTTGCCGAATGCCCGCATCATCCATTGCCGGCGTGACCCGATGGACAATTGCGCGTCCTGTTTCATGCATAATTTTTCCGAGGCGCACGGCTATAATGCCGATCTGACCAAGCTTGGGCAGTATTACCGGCAGTATGACCGCCTGATGCGCCATTGGGCCAAGGTCATCCCGCTGGATATCCACGACATGCCCTACGAAGAAACGGTCGCCGATTTCGAAAATCGCGCCCGCGGATTGATCGGATTCCTCGGCATCGAGTGGGACGATGCCTGCTTGCGTTTCAACGAAACCGAGCGCACGGTCCGGACGCCGAGCCGCTGGCAGGTGCGCCAGCCGATCTATTCATCCTCGGTCGAGCGCTGGAAGCTGTATGGCGACGCGCTGGATCCGCTGAAGGCGGCGCTGGGTCCGGTTTATCCGTCCTGATTTCAGTTGGCCCGAACAACCTCGCGCTCGACGCGCGCTGGCGTAGATTAGACCTGAGTTGCACCGTGCTTTGGGGCCAAATGAAAGCCGAATGCTTTCATGACCGCCAGTGTGGTTTCCAGCGTAGGATTACCGTTTTCGCTGAGCGAGGTATAAAGATGCTCGCGAGCCAAGCCGGTCTTTCTGGCAATGTGGCTCATCCCCTTGGCGCGGGCAACGACACCGAGGGCGGACGCGACGAATTTGGCGTCTCCGGTTTCCATTGCCTCTGCCAGAAACGCCTCGATTGCCGTATCGGAATCGAGCATTTCGGCGGGATCGAAATCATAGATTTTTTCAACCATTGTCGTCACTCCATTCTACGGCCAGGCGCTTTGCTGTCCGTATGTCGGTTTCTTGTGAACTTTTATCCCCGCCGCACAGGAGCAGGATGACCGTTTCACCGCGCTTGTGAAATAAACGCGATAGCCGGGCCCATAGTGAATGCGCAATTCACTGATGCCTTCACCCACTGGGGCCACGTCGCCGGGATTTCCTACAATCAAACGTTGCAGCCGAACGGCAATTGCCGCCTTGGCTCTTCCGTCTTTCAGCTTTTGGTGCCACCTCCGAAAGGTGGCTGTCTGCTTCAGGATTGCCATGGGGACTAGTAAGTTATAAATTACAATTCGTCAATGTCGAAATAGGGCGAGCCTCCAAAACGAAAAGCCTCACCCCATCCGCCCACGCGCTTCCACCTTCAGCGTTTCCAGCACCTTGTCACCGTCGATCAGATGCACCTGGTCGAACAGGTTGGTCACGACGCAGCAATGATCAGGCACCACGCGAACGCGTTCGCCGATGCGCAGGCTCGCGCCATTCGCAAGCGTGACCGTGCCATGTTCCTCGCTCAAGCTGGTGACGCGGGCGCCGGGCATGCCGAGCAGCTCGCCAAAATCGGCGAGCCCCAGCGTGTCGCTGGACAGCGCCTTGCTGCCGCTGTCGAGGATGGCGCGGGCCGGCGTCGGATGGCTGACCACGGTGGCGAGCACCGTCAGCGCACAATCGTCGAGCGTGCCGACGCCTTTGGCGACCTGGTAGCGGTCGAGGTAGATGTAGGTGCCGGGGCGGTATTCGGTCACCACGCTGTCCTCGCCCGAGCGCCACATGTCAGGCGTGCCGCCGCTGGAGATGCGTTCACAGGCGAGGCCCGAGGCCGCGAGCGTTTGTTTGGCGCCGGCCAGCCACGATTCAGCCTCGGCGGCGCGGCCGGCCGCGGGGTAGGTCATCAGCCCGCCGAAGGTGAGCCCCTTGGCTTGGTCGATCAACTTCGCCAGTGCCAGCGCCTCGGCGGCGCTTTGCACACCACAACGGCCCATGCCGGTGTCGCATTCGACCAGGACGGGCAGGGGGTGCCCTGCATCGGTGAAGGTGGCGGCGAGCCCCTCCAGCGTTTCGAGGCTGTCGGCCGTCACTGACAGTGTCACACGGCCATGCAGGGCCTTGAGCCGCTCCAGCTTGGCGCGCCCAAGGATGTTGTAGGGCAGGAAAATATCGGTCAGCCCGGCATCGGCCATCACCTCGGCTTCGCCGATCTTCTGGCAGGTGATGCCGACCGCGCCGGCCGCCACCTGCTTCTTCGCCCAATAAGGCAGCTTGTGCGTCTTGATGTGCGGCCTGAGTTTCAGCCCGTGGCGGTCGGCATGCGCCTGCGCTCGTGTGATGTTGGCTTCGGCGCGGGCCGCGTCGATGAGGATCGCCGGCGTGTCGAGGTCGTCTATGCCTTGCATGAATATCACCCTGGGAAATCTGGCTGGACTTATGACCCCGATCCGCATGGATGTCATGGGGCCAGCATGCAGTTTGCGTCGACACCGCAGCGCTGTTCGGCTATGCGCTTCAGATAACTCCAGGGAACGCGACGCGAAGGGATCACGATCATGAAACGCTCCACCGTCAACGACATCATCCGCGATGCAGACGCCTTCATCCGCTCGTTCGGCTACATCATGCCGCCCTTCGCCTACTGGAGCCCGGAAGAGATGAAGGCGCGCAAGGCCGACTCCGCCGCCATTTTCACCTCGCGGCTCGGTTGGGACATCACCGATTACGGCCAGGAAAAATTCGACGAACTCGGCCTGTTCCTGTTCACCGTTCGCAACGGCGTCTACGCCGACATGAAGAAGGGCATGGGCATGCTCTATGCCGAGAAGATCATGATCTCGCGCAAGGATCAGCTGTCGCCGATGCACCGCCACAACATCAAGGCCGAGGACATCATCAACCGCGGCGGCGGCAAGCTGGTGCTGGAACTGTTCATGCATGATCGCGACGGCGGCATCGATCCGAAGGCCGAAGTGACGGTGCCGGTCGACGGCACCATCCACAGGCTGCCGGCAGGCGGGCTCCTGAAGCTCGACCCGGGCCAGAGCGTCACGCTGCTGCCCGGCGTCTGGCACGCCTTCTGGGCCGAGGGCAAGGATGTGCTGATCGGCGAAGTATCGACCGTCAATGACGATCTCACCGACAACGTCTTCCGCGAACCGATCGGCCGCTTCTCCAACATCGACGAGGATGTCGCGCCGGTGCACCTGCTGGTGTCCGACTATGAGAAGTGGGTGGGGTAGGCGAGGCCTAATCGCCCCAATTCACCTGCTGAAAGAACGTCCAGATGCTGATCGTGCTGTCATCCCGATCGCTCGTGCTGTGCAGCGTCAGGACAATATCCACGGTGGGCGGCGCCTTGATCAAGACTGTGATCAGGCGCGCGCTGCCGTCAGGCACGATACCTATGCCTGAGGTCATTTCCCAATTTCCGTCGGCTTGCTGAAGTCGGGAAGAAGTATCTCCGAATTGCTCCCTCACCGATGCATCGTTTGGAAACGGTTCGTCGGTGAGTTCTGCAAATTCCTTCCAGGATCCGGAGACTGCCGCCTGAATGGCGCGTTCTATTCTGGCTTTTTCCGCTTCGCTAACTTGAGCCGGCATCCCGAACTCCGATCTACCGCTGGTACTTATCCGCCTTGCGTGTTCCCAGCAGAAGCTTGCGCTCAAGCTGTGCCCGCAGCTCGCCATAATAGGCGGTGAGGAAGGCCCTGGAATCGACCGGCTCGATCGTCATGCCGATCTTGCGCCCGATCGTCTCGGCCACGGCTTTCAGGGCGAAATAGTCGTCGCGGCGCAGCACTTCCTCCAGCTTGTGCAGTTCGGCGATGCCATAGGCATCGAGCTGCGCCTGGGTGAAGCGGAAGGCGCGGGTGGTGGTGTCCTGGCGTTGCGACAGGTCTTCGACCAGCGCCAGTTTCGGCGCCTCGACAACCCACGTTCCGGCCAAAAGGTCGCCGATGCGCATGCGGTCGCGGTTGAACAGCGGGAAGAGCGCAAACAGCAGCGTCCACACCAGTCCGAAGATCGTCGTCAGCGTGTCGGCGAGCCCCATCTCGCCGCGGCCGAGGATGATCGACAGCGGCAGGAATATCTCGATCTCGCGCATCAGATTGCGGGCAATGACCTGATCGATCGACAGGCCGGCGCCGCTGCGCGACGCCACCCGGATGCCGAGCATCCGTTTGCCGGGCGTGGCGGCGCGGCGGCCGGCTTCGAAGACGATGAAATAGGCGTTGCGCAGGAAAAAGATCAGGATAATCCAGACGATGAACAGCGGCTGCGCGCCTTCGCCTTTGAGGCCGGCCAGCCCGAACAGTGCAACGATCGAGATCACGATCGCCGTGACGATGATGATGACAAAGTCGAGCAGGAAGGCGGCGGCGCGGGTGCCGGCATCGGCGAGCTTGATCCGGAGATCGACGCCTTCCGGCGTGATCAGCGGCCGTATCGTCGAGACGGCAGCACGCCTAGCGGTCGCCATGCCGCACCACCCTGAACACATAGAAATAGCAAAGCCACAGCGTCAGCATGCCGCCGCCAATGGCGTAGCGTGTAGCGTCGCTGGTGATCACCTGCCGACCGATGCCTTCGAGCAGGCCGGCAAACAAAAGCATGATCGTCACGCCGACCATGGTGGTGGCGGCCACGCGCCCGGCATAGGCAGCAGCCGTCATCCGCGTCAGTTCGCCGGGGAAGGCGATGCGCGTACCGATGCGCATGCCGGCGGCGCCCGCCAAGGCGATCGCGAACATCTCGGTGGTGCCATGGATGGACAGCCATCCGCCCAACTCCAGGCCGAGCTCCTTGGCGACGTAGATCTGGAACATCGCGCCAAGCAGGCAGCCATTCATCAGGATCAAGAGCACGCTCGGCACCGCGAAGGCAAAGCCCAGCGCGAAGGCCAGGATCGCCACCTGGACATTGTGCGTGAAAAGATAGGCAGCGAAGCCCGACAGGAAATTGCTGTCGGCACCATCATAAAGCACCTGCCGCAGCACGTCGGCCGAGGCATCCGGGTTGCGCCCGCCGGCCAGGCTCGGCGGAATGATGGCGTCGAACCAGCCCTTGTCTTTCGCCACCAGCCAGTAGCCGGCGCCGGCGCCGACAAAGGTCAGGACGACCGACAGCAAGGTCTCGCGCCACAAATCGCGAATGGCGTATGGCCAGTCATGCAGGAAGAAATCGCCGATGCGCTGCCGCAAGCTGCGGCGCGCGCCATAGAGGTAGAAATAGCCACGCAAGCACAGTGCTTCGAGATAGCCGACCAGCGCATTGTCGAGCGACGTCGCCCGCGCCACCGAGAGCGAGGACAGCGCCGAGCGGTAGAGCAGCGGCAGCGACAGCAGTTCGTCTTCCGACAGCGTACGCGGAGCGCGTTTCTCGACCCGGGCGAGCAGCGCCTCGAACGCCTTCCAGTCGGCCTCGCGCTCCGAACGGAAGCTCGCCAGCGACTGGCGCACGGCATCCTTGCCGACCAGCGCGTTCACAACAGATCCTCCCGCTTGAGCTCGAGATAGCGCTCGACCAGTGCTGGTCCGAGCCTTTGATGATCGGCTTCGATGACGTGCGCGCCGAGCAGCCTGAGCCTGCCGATGACGACCTGCCTTTCGCGCAGCAGCCCGCCGGCGACGACCGAGCGCGCCACATTCTCTGGAGCGTCCGGCGGCATGTCGGCCAGTGTCTCCAGCTCGACATCCTTCATCATGATGAACAGCACCAGATGCCGTTCGGTGAGCCGGCCGACGGTGCGCAGCATCAGTTCGGCGCTGATCGGATCGACGAAGTCGGTGAAGATGATCACCAGTGAGCGCCGGTCGAGCCGCGCGGCCAGCGTCGTCAGCGCCAGGGTGAAATTGGTCTCTTCTGTGGAATAGTCGATTTCCGCCGCCCGCTTCTGGATCATGGCGAAGCTGGCGGAGCCGCGCACGGCGCCGCTGGAAACGCGCGGCCGCGCGTCGAAGCCGAACAGGCTTACCATGTCGCCGCCCTTCAGCGCAATGAACGCCGACAGCAAGGCGGCGGTGACGGCGCGGTCGACCTTCGGCACGCCGTCGACGGGCTCGCACATCAGCCGGCCGCTATCGATGGCCAGCACGATGTTGTTGTTCTCCTCGATGCGGAATTCGCGCGCCAGAAGCCTGCCGTGGCGGGCGCTGCGCTTCCAGTCGATCATGCGCCGGCCCATGCCGGGCTGGTAGTCCTTGAGCGCCTCGAATTCGCGGCCCTGGCCGGCGCGGCGCTGTGCATGGCCGTCGGGCAGCGCCTGGCGCTGCAGAAGCGTGATCGCCTCGTCGCGGGCGCTGCTGACGTTGGGCAGCACCGCCACCTTGCCGTCCATCGGCAGCACCACCTGGTTCCAGACCAGCCCGAACGGCCCGCGCCAGCGCACCCACAGGCGATCGAACCTGGCAATGCCGCGCCGCAGCGCCTGAAATCTGAGATCGAGCGATGCGCTGCCGGCCTCGGCGGTCGATGCGCCGCCGGTGCCGCCCAGCGGTTGCAGCCGCTCGTCATGGCCAAGACGCGCCTGCACGGCGCGCGGCCGTCCGCCGAGCCTGGCGGTGACATTGACGGTGAGCTGGCCGCCGACGCTGACCTGCGGCGGGGCGTGGATGCTGGCGTTCAGAGAAGCCCGTCCGCGCCCGGCGGCCGCGTCCACGGCCAGGAAAGCAAGCAGCGCGCAGATCCACAACAGGCCGAGATACCACATCGACGGCAGCGCGAGCGCGATCAGGAAGGCCGGTATTGCACCGGCCGCACCTGCCCAGACTGCCCGGCCGCTCGGATAAATCAACGTGGCGCTTCCGTCTGGTCTACAAGGTCGGTCACGATCTGTTCGACCAGGCGGCCGTCGATCTGCGCCGCCGGCGACAGGATAACGCGATGGCGCAGCGCCGGCACGGCAAGCGCCTTGACGTCGTCGGGGATGACATAGGCACGCCCGTCGAGCGCTGCCCGAGCCCGTGCAGCTCTCGCCAACATGGCGCCCGCACGCGGGCTGGCACCGACTTCCAGATCGGGGCTGGCGCGCGTGGCCCGCACCAGCCTTGCGATATAGTCCACGACGTCGTCGACCAGCGTAACCTCGCCGACGGTCGCCAACGCCTTCTCCAGCGTCTTGCGGTCGGCCTGGGCCTTGATGCCGTACTGCTTGATGTCGTGCGAGGCGGTGCCGCCGCCATGGTGGATGATGATCGCCTTTTCCTCTTCCGGGCCGGGGTAGCTCACCCGGTGCTTGAACAGGAAACGGTCGAGCTGGGCTTCGGGCAGGGGATAGACGCCCTGGTGCTCGATTGGGTTCTGCGTCGCGACCACCATGAAGTTCGGGCCGAGCGCATGGGTGGTGCCGTCGAAGGTGACGGCATGCTCCTGCATCGCCTCCAGCAGGGCTGCCTGGGTCTTCGGCGGCGTTCGGTTGATTTCGTCGGCGAGCAGCAGATCGCAGAAGATCGGGCCGCGCGTCAGCGTGAACTGCCCGGTCTGGAAATTGTAGATGTTGGAACCGACGATATCGCCGGGCATCAGGTCGGGCGTGAACTGGATCCGGCCATAGGCGACGCCCAGCGCGTGGGCAAAGCAGCGCGCCGTCATCGTCTTGGCCGTGCCCGGCGGTCCTTCGAGCAATATATGCCCGCCGGCGAACAATGCCGTGAGCATCAGATCGACCGTATCGTGTTGCCCGGTGATGGCCTTGGCCACCTCTTCCCTGATCTGTGTCGCCAGGGCCTTCACATCATCGACGTTCACCGAGCCTCCTTGCCGTCCAGTCGTGCAGCTTTTCGGCTGCATCATGCATTTGTGTCAGGGTCTTTGCCGCGTTCGCAGCTTGCAGGCGGGTCGTGAACCCGCCGGCTTCGTCCTTATCGCGGGAATCGAGCCAGCGGTCGAGCGCTTCGCCCTGCAAACCGTGCGGCGCGCCGAGCAGCGCGCCGGCGCGCACCCGCGCCAGGGTTCCATAGCGGTCGCCCAGTTCCTCCAGCCGGCCGGCGCGGCGCAACAGCATCGCCGTGGTGTCGACCAGCGCGCGTTTGCCGAAGGCGATGGCGCGCTGATCGGCCCGCGGCGGCCCGAACCGGCCAAGGCCATGCAGGAAGGCAAGTGCCGCCGCCGCCAGGATGGTCAGCGTCAGCGCCAGGAAGGGCGGCTCGACCAGAAGCTTGGCGAGATCGTATTTTCGCCCGACGCCATGCAGCGTCAGGTCGAACATGACAGCACCCTCTTCGGGCTGCAGGAGCTCGATCAGCTTGAGCGCCGCCGCCGCCTTGTCGGGATCTTTCAAGCCGGCGTTATTGATGAGATCGGGGTCCGTCAGAATGTAGAACCGCTCGTCTTCGACCTCGGTCAGCACGGCCTTACCGTTGCCGGCGGCAATCAGCGGGTGTTCGTCGGCCACCCATTGCAGCTGGTCGGGAACGCTGACCATTTGCCCTGAGACGTCGAGTTGCTTGACCGTGGTCTCACCTTCGCCGAGCTTGGCCTTGGCGATCCGGGCGAGCCAGTCGTTGACCACGACGTCCGGCAGCCGCTGGATCTTCATCTCCCACCCCTCGTGCTCGAACAGCGGCAAGGTCGCCCATTTGGGCAGCACGAACAGCGTATCCAGGCCCTTGCGAAGCTTGACGATGTTGGCAAGCGCATCCGGGTCGCTGTCGGGCGAAATCGTGACGATCAGGAGGTTTGTGTCGATCTGGAGATCGCTGTCGGACCGCGCCATATCGGGCGCTTCGCCGGTCAGCTCCAGCCATTCCGCCAAGCCGGCATAGCCGATGCCGCTCTTCGACAGCGGCGTTGCGCCACCGACGCTCGGCTGGCGAAAATCGGGGGCATAGGTCGACAAAAGGAAGAAGCCCGCCGCCGCGAGCAGGCTGGCGAAAATGCCCCAGAACACCGTCCTGCGGCTGAACGGTTCCTGCTGGGCGATGTCGGCTGTCGTGTCACTCACATCCAGGCATCCCTGAAGACGAATCGCTCATAGGCGCTGCGCGCCTCCTGCCAGCCCTCGGGCCCGACCGGCCGGCGCGCGAACAGAGCGGCCTCGACGATGCGCGCGATCTGGGTAAAGGCGCCACGCGCCCGCGTTGGCAGCGACGCCGCTCCCGCGATATCGCGCGCGGTCAGCGACGGGCGCAGGAAGTCGGGCAGGCGGCCGGCAATGTCGGCAACGCTGCGGCGCAGCAGGAGATGCACCGCCTCGTCATACTCGCCCCGGGCGGCGAGCGCATCGGCTTCCGACAACAGGATCTGCGCGGCGCCAACGTCGGGGTGCCATATCGCTTCCGCCTCGGTCACGCTCTTTTTGCGCCACCAGGGCAGGCGCCAGGCGACGCCTTTCACCTCAAGCAAAATCAGCAGCAGAATGATTGCGGCACCTGTGATCACCGCGCCCCAGAACAGGTAGATCATGTACGGGCCGAGCCATTTCAGGAACTCGCCCAGCGGTTTCAGCCATTCGGGTGTCTCGGGTGGTCTGTAGGCCGGCAGGTCGAACTGGATCGAATCGTCCGACAGCAACTGCTTGTGCAGTTTGGCCAGCCATTCGGCTTGCGCAGCGTCCGGCTGTGCAGCAGTCACCTTCTCGCCCCCCTGCAACCTGCGGTTCGCGAGCCGACACTGGCAATGCAGCGTAACTTTTGCAAGTGGGCTAGACGCCAGTCGTTAATCTTGGCAAATTTACTACTGCGGCTGCCGGACAATATTCGGCGGTGGAACAGGGGGCGCATCATGACTTCGGCAACATTTGCACGGCCTGAGAAATTTCAGATCGGCAGGGTCTTCAACAACAGCTTCTCCGTCATCGGCCGCAACGTCATACTTTTCGTGGGGCTTTCGGTGCTGTTTGCGGGGGTGCCGGCAGTTATTCTTCGGCTATGGACCGAATCGCGCATGCAGGCGCTCCTGACGGCCAATCCCGGCGCTGCGGCCGACCCCGCCCTGGTGTTTAGCAACATTTGGGTGACGCTCCCGGCCAGTTTCATTGCCTCCCTTTTCGTACTGGTGCTGCAGTCGGCGCTCGTGCGAGCCACAATCGAGGATTTGAACGGCAAGCGGCCGACCTTGGGCGATTGCCTGCAGATAGCCATCCGATATTTTCTGCCGACATTGGCGATCGGCCTGCTCGTCGGCCTGGGCGCAGGCCTAGCCGCGCTTGCGTTGCTGGTGCCCGGCATCATCTTGTGGCTGGGCTGGTCGGTTGCGATACCGGTTCAGATCCAGGAGCGGCTCGGCGTGTTCGGCTCGATGTCGCGCAGCCGCGCCCTGACCAAGGGCAGCCGCTGGTCGCTCTTCGGCTTGTTCCTTGTCCTGATCATCATCGGCATGGTCATCCAGGGCGCGGTGGGCGTGTTTGTCTACCTGTTTCACGACATTGTCGCTACTGTCGTGGCGGCACTGGTGCAGAGCGTGATGTCGATGTTGCTGTCGGTCGCCGCCGCGGTCAGCTATGTCGAGCTGCGCCAGGTCAAGGAAGGCACCAGCGTCGACGAACTGGCCGAGATCTTCTCGTAAGCCGACGGGTTTGCACCGCCTTGACCCGGTCAGGTCAAGGCGGGTGCCAGGGCAGGAGGCATCGTGACGTCACTTGCGCAGGACCGACCGGAAAAATTCCGCATCGGCAGGGTTTTCAGCAACAGCTTCGCGGTCATCGGCCGCAATCTGGGTTTCCTTGCTGTGGTCGTCGGACTTTTCTCAACCCTGCCCGCACTGCTGTACAACCTCTGGAACCTGTCCCGGGTCGCTACATTGGTGAACGTCGACAGCGCCGGGAACGCCGCCGCTTTCGAAACGTCGGCCATGGGAGACTACTCGGGCTTATCGATAGTCGCTTCCTTGATCATTTTCGTTCTGGCCTTGCTGGTGCAAGCGGCGCTTGTCAGGGCGGCAATCGAGGATTTGAACGGCAAGCGGCCGGTCATCGGCGACTGCATCCAGATAGCATTGCGCAGCTTCTTGCCCACGCTGGGCATAGGCATTCTGATCATTGTCACTCTGGTGGTGGCTGTTTTTGTGATGGTTTTCATCGCCTGGGTCATTCCCCCTATCGGGTGGCTGATCGGGCTTGCCCTGGCGTTTATTCCCGCTTTCATGTGGCTGATTTCCGTATCGGTTTCCGTGCCCATTGCGGTTCAGGAGCGGCTTGGCGTGTTCGGCTCGATATCGCGCAGCCGTGCCCTGACCAAAGGCAGCCGCTGGTCGATATTCTGGCTGCTGCTGATCATTGGCGTGGCGGCGATGCTCATCCAGGCGGTGTTCTCGTTGTTTTTCGGACTGGCGCTCGCCACCGCCGGCGGCGTCACCGGTGTCGGTGTCCTGGTCGGAGCGATTGGCAGCACTCTGGTGTCGACGATCTTTTCGACGATGCTGTCGGTGACCATTGCCGTCACCTATGTCGAACTGCGCCAGGTCAAGGAAGGCACCAGCGTCGACGAACTGGCGCAGATTTTTTCGTAACGGCACATCGACCGGGGTAGGGCAATCGTGACGTCGATGACGCCGGAGCAGCCAGGCAAATTTCGCATCGGCAGGGTTCTCCGCGATACGTTCGCGATTATCCGGCGCAATCCGGTGCTGTGCTTGGGAGTGGCGTTGTTCGTATACGCCTTGCCGGAGTTTGGATTTTCCTACTGGTTCTGGGTATCCGTCGGGTCGGTAGAGCCCGAATACTCGATGCGACGGTTGACGATCACGGCAATCTTCATGTTGGGCTTTTTTGTGCTGGGGGCTTTCATGCAGGCGGCATTGACGCGAGCGGCCCTGATGGATCTGCGCGGCGAACGGCCGTCGGCACGCGATTGCATCAGAACAGCCTGTGCGCTTCTGCTACCGGCAAGCGCCGCCTCGATCCTGATCACATTCGCCTTCTGGCTGGGCCTGGTACTCATCATCGTTCCCGGACTGTTGCTGCTGGCGCGCTGGTCGGTCACGACGCCGGTAATTGTCGGTGAAGGGCGTGGCGTGTTCGCCAGCATGCAACGCAGCCGCGACCTGACCAAAGGCAGCCGCTGGCCGTTGCTGTGCATCTGGCTTGTCGTGCTCGTGCCTTCAATCACCGTGGATATTTGGGCGAACGCCTTCTTTTTCTCATTTGGTCTGACACTGGGCTTTTTGCTCAACGCCCTGGTCGATACAGCCCAAGGCTTGGTGGTATCGATCGCCATCGTCGTCATGTATGTGGAGTTGCGACAGCTCAAGGAAGGCACCAGCATCGACGATCTGGCTGAGATTTTCTCGTGAGCGAACGTCGCCGATTTCGGTCGGTTGGCTGCCCTCTCAACGACAGCAGCTACGGTCCGCCTGCGGTCTCGTCCGGCACAGGCATGACGACGTGATCGCCACATCAGCCTTGGCCAGTGCTACGTCGAGCTTCTCCTGCACCCCCGGCAGTTCCACGCTCTCGCCGCGCCGCTTCAGACATTCCACCAACCCGTGCAGCGACCAGACATTGTCGGGGTGCTGGGCGCAGCGCTGGACCTTGCCGCTCAGGCCGAGGTCGTCGCGATAGACCTGCTCGGCCTCGTCAGTGTGGCCCTGGTCGAGGACCAGTGCCGCCAGCGCATGGCGCGGCGGTGCATCCAGGCCCAGGGCTCGGTGTAGGACAGATTGTCGTCGAGTTCGACGGATTGGCGCAGATGGGCGTAAGAGTCGTCATGCTGCCCCTGGTGGTAGGCCAACTCGCCATCGAGCAAGGCGGCGCCGACGGCTAGCGAGGCCCGTGCCGGGTTGCTGAGGAAGCGCCGCTCGGGCGCAATGCTCTCGACATGCCTGCGGAAATTTTCGCGCTCACGCTCGGCTGCCGCGAATTGCTTGAGCGTCGCATGGGCGACGCCCTTGGCGTAGTGCTGCATGGCGGCGGCCAGCACATAAAGTGCCGGCTCGTCCACCATCGGCTCATCGATGATCTCCTGCCAGCGGCCGAAGCGCACCTGCACATGCGATTTTATCGCATGATAGCCCTCCACTGTTTGCGTCAGCTTTGGCCGGTCCTGGATGGCGACCACGTCGCGCGTGACCAGGCTGCGCACCTTGTCAGCCGCCCACAGTGCCGGCTGGTACTGGCCAAGGAACATGCAGGTGAACATCATCAGATGCAAATCGTGGCAGCAGCCGAGCAGATAGTAGGTCGTCTCACCGGCATAGGCGAGGTAGAGGTCGTTGGCGCGCACCGCCTTTTCGCTGGCCAGCTTTGCCTTCTCGTACTCGCCGCACAGCACATGGATATGGCCCGGCATATGGTTCATGTGGCCGGCATCGGGGCACATGGTGCCGAGCCGGTCCGCCGAGCGCATGCCGCGTTCCGGCTGCGTCGACATCTCGAGCAGATGGATATGCAGGTGCAGGATCGCCGGATGCGGCGCAGTGCCGGCTTCGTCCGACAGCCGGATCGATCGCTCGCAGACCTCCAGCGCCTCCAGCACATCTAGTTCGGCGCCGGCTTGCCGGTTTTCAAATCCCACAGCCGCCGCACGGTGCGCATCATCAGCGCCTCGACGGTGAGAGCCATCACGTCATGGTCGTCGGGAAAGTCACAATAGACCTACCGCATCGCGGCGGCAGCGTAAGCATTGTCCCATTGTTCGAATTCCGCCGGCGTCACGCCATGCGGCTGCTGGAAGCGTGCGGCCAGCGCCTCGATCAGCCGCTGCTCGACGGGGCTTGCGCCCGCAGAACCAGCCCGCGCAAGCTGGACATGATCAAAGCAGCGTCGCGCGGCGCGGTTAGCCTCGTCCTTGCCGTGCTCCTTCCAGGTGAGGTTGTAAAAAGGCTCGGCGGCATAGGCGATGCCCCAATACACGAAGGCGCAATCAGGATCGGTCTCCAGCGCCTTTTCGAAGCACTTTATGCCTTCCTCATGGTTGAAGCCGTAGCACCAGTTCAGCCCGATATCGAACCAGCGCTGTGTTTCAGCCGAAGAGGTGGAGATGGGGCGGCGGTAGGTGCCGAGGTCGAAATGATCCATGCGTACATTTCTCACACATTGAAGTGCCATGGGACTAGCTGATGCTGGATATCACCGACGAGTCGCCGATAGGTGCAACACGTCGAAGTGTGTATAACCTCAGGCGGAATGCCGAGCCGCCAACGACAGCGCTGCAGAATCGTGCTAGAAACCTTGCTTAATGTTCTCTATATGTTCTCATTCGTTCTGACCTTGGGGCATCTAAGCGAATGATCACTTTTCTTGAAAGCAGCGTATTTGAATCTCCCGCGCAGACGCTGGTGAACACCGTCAACACGGTGGGTGTCATGGGTAAGGGAATCGCCAGGGAGTTCAAAAGCAGGTACCCGCGAATGTTTCGGGAGTATCGCGATCTTTGCGAGGCGCGCGCCCTTCGGATTGGCAATCTCCATCTGTGGCGATCCGACACGCGGTGGGTGTTGAATTTTCCAACTAAAACCACTTGGAAACTGCCATCGAAGATAGAGTACATCGAGCACGGTCTGCAGAAGTTCGTCGCGGCTTATAAGGACTTAGGGATCACCTCGGTTTCTTTTCCGCCTCTGGGATGCGGCAACGGCAACTTGAATTGGGAAGACGTTCGTCCTTTGATGGAACGCTATCTGGCTCGAGTAAGTATCCCCGTTTACATCCACGACATACAGGTTCCTTCGGATTTTGTAGCAGAGCACAAAGAGCGAGTAAGAATCCCGGAAGATTTTGCGGAGTTCTCTGAGGATCTAAGGAAGCTTGCCAAAGGTCACGTGTTCGCAACTTCCAAAGAGTCTCAATTCACGGTGCAGATGCAAACAGACAACTCTCTTGTTGTGGAGCATCAGTCGGGGAAGAAAGAGCGAATTGATGGGGAGTTGCTCCAAGCCTCATGGGTCAGGCTGCGAGAGAGGATACTCTCAATAGATAGTTTCTCAGACGCAAAATCACAGCGCCTAAAGAGTTACCTTTTTCCGATCCTGTCCGAGCTTCCTTATATCTGTTCGGTGAAGTCTCGAACAGGTGCTTCAACCGCATCTCGGGCAGAAGCGCTTTTCTTAGATCGCGATCAATACACTCCCTACACTGTGGCGAAACCGACGCAAGGATGGCTATTTCAATAGCGAGGGCCGATCAGCATATCGCGACCTTGGGACCTCGCCTTGATCGTTTTGCATCAAGGACGGGTTGGGGTCGGTCTCTCTATCACGCATGCCAAATCGAAGTTGCCGCAGAAATCTTGCGGGGTGGCGAGATTATATGCCGCAATGGAGTGCCCGCTTTGCTATGTGACGTCGCCAATCAGGGTGCTTTGAACAACAATCCAGCCGCTCATAACTATGTACGGTTATATTTCAGGCCCAAGAACAGATTCCATTTAAAGACCGAAGGTATAAAGGCTCGGAGTGACCCCAATAGGGCGGATCCTCATATGTGCATTCCTGTGATGTTAGTGTTTGACCTAAAATCGGTGCTCACCCTAGCGTCTAGCCGTTTTGTTGCCGGAAACTTTGCTAATTCTAATCAGATACCGAGAGACGGAGACAATCAATTTGACCAACTCAAATTTGAACATATATATCATGACTCAGCAGTCTCTCAGGACGAAATGCAACACATTCACAATATGAGAATGTCTGAGGTTGTCGTCCCCCAAAGACTGAGTCTCGCAACCCTGAATTACGTTGTGTGCAGGACGATCCATGAAGAGCGCTATCTGAAGCGGCTGCTTGGACCGGGAGCATGGAATTACAATTTCGCGGTAGAGAAAGGCGGATCAGTCTTTTTTCGTCGTGGTATGTTTATCAGTGAATTGTATACCGAAAACGGGGAATTGCATTTCGAGTTCAGATCACCTGTTTCTGCATCGAAACCCCAGTATGAGGTCAAGGTGACCTGCGGCGATCAGCATTTCCGATATGAGATAGCTCCAAGCAGATGGCGCATTCCGGCCATCGTAAATCCGAACCCCAATGCCATCTGGAAGATCGAGATAGAAGGGTGCACAGCATACGAAGGAGTAGTTCCAGCTGCTGGGCCAGTCGTCGCCTAGCTCTAATTCTGTCTTATCTACCCCGACCGGGCGACACCAATTGAATCAGCCCTCCAGCCACACCTTCTCGAAGTGCTGCTCCAGCGACTGGTGCTGTTCGCAGCCTTGCACGCCCTTGCGATAGGTGCGGTAGACCGAGCGCCAGTAGGGCTGGATGATGATGCCGGCATCGCGCAGATTCTGTTCGATCTTGGCCATGATCTCCTTGCGCTGGGCGGCGTCCGGCGTTGCCAGCGCCTTGTCGAGAAGCGTGTCGAATTCCTTGTCGGCATAGGCGCTTTCGTTCCAGGCGGCGCCCGATTTGTACGCGAGCGCCAGCACCTGGACGCCGAGCGGGCGGCCCAGCCATTCGGTTGTGGAGAAGGGGTATTTGCTCCAGTCGTTCCAGAAGGTCGCCGCCGGCAACACGGTGCGTTTGATCTTCAGGCCAGCCTCGCGCATCTGCGCGGCGATCGCGTCGCCGGTGCTCTTTTGCCATTCGATGTCGACCGAGATCAGCTCGAATTCGTGGTCGGCCTTGCCGGCTTCAGTGAGCAGTTTCTTGGCCTGATCCATGTCGCGCTTGGCCGGGCCGATATCGGCAAATTCCGGATGCATCGGGCCGACATGGTGGTTGTCGGCCGGCTTGCCGCGCCCGCCGAGGCCGAGCGCTAGAACGGCGGAATTGTCGACGGCAAGCTGGGCGGCGCGGCGCACCTTGACGTCGTCATAGGGTGCGTTGCCGACATTGAAGCGGGCAACGATGGTCGAGCCGGTGGCGATCTCGGAATTTTGCAGGCCCATCTGCTCGGTCTGCGACACGGCGTCGGAGGCGGTCTCGTGGTCGGTGTCGATCTCGCCGGATTCAAACGCCGACAGCATGGCGTTGGGGTCGGAGCCGTAATCGACCCATTTGATGCCGTCGAGGTAGAAGTCGCCCTTCCACCAGGGCTTGTCCTTGCGCTTGACCTCAGCACTTGTCTCGGCATTCCAGCTGACCAGCTCGCAGGGTCCGGTGGTGATCGCCAGTGCCTTCATCGGATCGTCGCCGCCTTCATAGGAGCGGTGCATGATCAGCGCGGGGTAGTCGGCCATGCCGGCGATCAGCGAAATGTCGGGCTTCGGCAGATTGAGCTTTACGGTGAAGTCGTCGACCTTCTCGATGCCGCCGTCGACCGGCTTCTTGGTGTCGGCATTGACCAGCGCGCCCATGCGCGCGGCGACCGAATTGCCGGCAATGGAAGCATCGCACCAGCGGTTGAGATTGTGGATGACATCGTCGGCGTTGAAGGCGTCGCCATTCGACCAGGCGATGCCCTTGCGCACATGCAGCGTCAGCGTCCTGGCGTCGTCGCTGGTTTCCCAGCTTTCGAGCAGCCACGGCTCGAAGGTGAAGTCGCGGTTCCAGCGCACCAGATATTCGTTGCAGTGGCGCGCCACATTGGACATCTCGACACCGTCGAAGGTGCGCGGATCCTTGAAACCCTTGACGTTCATGGCGACGCGCAAGGTGCCGCCGCGCTTCGGCTCCTCTGCCCGGGCGGGCGACGCGCTGAGGCCGCCCAATGCCAGTGCTCCGGCCGCGCTGACGCCGAAGCCGGCCATGATGGCGAGATATTCGCGCCGGTTGACGCCGCCCTTTGTGAAATCTTGGGCGACGGGTTTGGCCTGCGGGTGCAAATTGCGGTCGGTCAGCATGAATTTCATCGTCGTTCCCTCTTTTGTTGGGCGCCCCGACGGTCCGCCTCCGCTGGGGCGGATGCGATCATCGGGCGCCGTTGCCTGAGCAGGTGATGATAAAGCGGGCCGACCCCGGGAAATGTTCTCTTTTCCGCAATTCTTGTGCGCCACTCCGCAGAGGTAGACGGCCAATCTCCCCCCTTGTGGGGGAGATCAGCGCTTCATCGTTCTTGCCGAGCACTGCGACGGCGGCGATGGCTGCAAGCGTGCACACGAACGCCTCGCCGGCGCGCGGAACATTTTTGCGGGCACGCAGAAAACTGTGCACGAGGCGGGGCTCCTCATACCACCAGGCGCGGCCGCCTGCGGCAACGATGCGGTCGCGATAGGTCTCGCCGTCCGATGACAGCGGATCGCATTGAGCGGTGATGATGACAGTCGGCGGCAAGCCGGAGAAGTCATTGTCGCTCAGCGGCGAAAAAGTCGGGTCGTCGGGCGACTGTGCCGGTGCGGAGCGAATGGTGCGGTAGAACGCGATGTCGCGCAGCGTCAGCAGCGGTGCCTCGGCATGTTCGACATAGGAGCCGGCGCTCTCGTCGCCGCCGAGGCCGGGATAGATCAGCACCTGGCCAACCGCGCGGCGCGGGTGGCGGCGCGACGCATGGGCGACCGCGGCGGCAAGGTTGCCGCCGGCGCTTTCGCCGACGAGCACGATCGGCAGGTCCGTTGTCACCGCCGCCCATTCGAACACGGTCAGCGCGTCGTCGAAGGCGGCCGGGTGGGGATGTTCCGGCGCCAACCGGTAGCCAACCGAGACAACGTCGAAGCCGGTGCCGGCGCAGATTTCGGCGCAGATGTCGTCATGGCTGTCGAGCCCGCCAAGCACAAAGCCGCCGCCATGATAGTAAAGGATGACGGCGCGCACGGGCTTGCCCGCCATCCGATAGTAGCGGATCGGGATGGCGTGCCCTGCATCGGCGGCGATGATGCCGTCGCTGGCCGAAACCCCCTTGGGATAACCCTGATGGAAGGCGCGGCACATCGCATCATAGACCGACCTTTGCTCGGCGATCGGCAGTTCGGCGATTTCGGGTGGGAACCAGTCATTGACCAGGTCGATATAACCCCACAGTGCCGGATCGAGCAGGGTGGCGTATTTCCCCCGCCTGGCCATCTTGAGCTTGTGGACTGTGCCCATCTCTCAGAGCTCGCCGTAGAGCCGTTCGGCGTTTTCAAAGGTGAAGCGCAGCGGCACCGAGCCCTCGACCCGCCATGCATCGACGGTGTCGCCCGCCATCAGCCGGCACGCGTCTATCGTGTTGGTGACGGCGCCGCCATAGAGCCGGTTGGCAAGGTTGAGGATGGCGGTCTGGTGCATGGCGGCACTGCCGCTGCCGCATGCATCCTTGACCAGAAGCACACGAAAGCCGGATGCCACCGCGTCCTTCACGGTGGCGTCGATGCAGGCCTCGGTCCAGACGCCGGCGACGATCAGCCATTCGATGCCGCGCGCCTTGAGTTCGGTTGCGGCAGGCCCGGCGCCGAAGGCGCTGGCCTGCGTCTTGACCAGCATCGTCTCGCCGGCCGCGGGCGCCACTTCCGGGCAGATTTCCGTCAGAGGATCGCTCTTGTCAGAAAAGGCGGACTTGCCGTCGGCGTCGAGCGGATGGAACCGACGCGCCTTGGCGGTATCGACGACATAGGCCCAGTGATAGAGCGGCACGAAGTTGCGCCGCGCCGCCGCCTGCAGGCGCTGGACATTGGCAAGCACCTCGCCAAAACCTTCGACCAGATAGCGCTTGTCCTGCCGATGCTCTTCCTGGAGGTCGATGAACGCCGCGGCGACCGTGCCGCGTTTGATCGAGATGCGGCTTTTCATGCGGATAGGCCTTGGTTCGCGACCAACGCCGCCGCTCTTCTCGCAAGGGCAGCGCAAGCGATGGAGATTGGTCGTCGTCCTCCGAACTTCGTCATCCCAGGGCGAAGCAGCCGCGCAGCGGCGTCGCGGAGACCCTGGGATCCATTCCGTGACGTCGACCGTGCAGT
This sequence comes from Mesorhizobium sp. LNJC391B00, assembly GCF_000502535.1. NCBI lineage: Bacteria > Pseudomonadati > Pseudomonadota > Alphaproteobacteria > Hyphomicrobiales > Phyllobacteriaceae > Mesorhizobium > Mesorhizobium sp. LNJC391B00. Next base: position 135,861 of record NZ_AYWI01000006.1, on the reverse strand, counting down.
GCAACTGTGCAGGATCTGCACCGTTGCGGCGCTCTGGAGTCCATGCCGTGACATTGGCCAAGGAATGCAGCGGAGCAGAACTTGCACCGTTGCGGCGCGGATGAGTCCCGGCATGGATCCTAGGGTCTGCGCCGCGTCGCTGCGCTCCTTGCTTCGCCCTAGGATGACGACGGGATTGGCGTTCGCGCTGGTTGCCAAGGGATGCGAAACGACCATCAAACCTGCTTCTCCAGAAACTCATCCTCGTAGGGAAAGCGCGACAGAAGTTCGGTGCCGGTGTCGGTGATCAGGATCTCGTCCTCCAGCTTGACGCCCTCGCGGCCGCCTTTCTCGCCGATATAGCTTTCCACGCTCACCACCATGCCGGGCACGACAACACCGTCGCGGCCGTAGGTTTCATAGTCCATGGCGTGCGCTATGAACGGCGTCTCGCCATGCATGCCGACGCCGTGCATCACCGAGGTATAGCGCTGGTCGACGAAACGGTCCGGGATTTTCCACGCCTTTTCGGCGATTTCGCGAAACGCCATGCCCGGCCTGACGATCGAAATGTTGTGCTGAACCTGGTCGTGCGCCATGCGGTAAAGCGATTTCTGATAGTCGGTCGGCTTGCCCGGCCCGCAGCGGAAGGTGCGCGAAAAATCGGAATAATAGCCATAGCAGCCGATCGTGTCGGTATCGAGCGCCAGAAGCTCGCCCGGCCGGATTTTGCGGCCGCTGGCCTCGTTGAACCACGGATTGGTGCGCTGGCCCGAGGTGAGCAACCGCGTCTCGATGAACTCGCCGCCCTGGCGGATCACCTCGCCATACATGATGGCGAACAGCTCGTTTTCGGAGACGCCGGGCTTGATCGCCTCGCGCACGGCATAAACAGCGGCTTCCGCGCCAGCCATCGATACCTGCAGGCATTTGACTTCCTCGGGTGTTTTCACCGCGCGCACCGCCAGGATTTCGCCCTGACAATCCCTGACGTCGCAGCCGCGCTTTTCCAGCGCCAGCGCCTGCAAATGGCTGCAGCGGTCGAGCCCGAGCTTCATCGAGCCGCCGCCATGTTTCTTCAAAAGCTCGGCGATCTCGTCGGCGAAGGGGCCGGCGGTTTCGTCGTCGCGGCCCGACACCGAAGACCATACCAGCTTGGACGGGCGCGCCTCGTCGATCGTGTCGAGCACCATCGAGACATGGTAGCTCTGCGGGTATTCGAACAGCACGATCGGCCCGTCGGTCGGGATGAAGAAATACCGCGTCGAGTTGCGCAGGAAATAGCCGAACATGTTGCGCGAGCCGGTGGCATAGCGCTGGTTGTAGGGGTCGAACAAAACGACGCCCCCATAGCCCGCCTCGCGCATCCAGCCGCGCAGTTTCGCCAGCCGACCCTTGCGCAGCGCGTCGGCATCGATGAAGGACGGCTCGGTGTCCGACAGCCACATGCCACCGGCCGAGTCAGCCGCGACCGGGTGGCGCATGCGGTCCTTGAAATCCACATCCTCGGTGCTGTCCGGGTCGAAAACGACGATGCTCATGGGTGCGCCTCCTGAAGGGCTAGACCATAGCCATGCGCCGAAAAATGTCTGTGCGAGAATCCGCAGATGTCGTGCGAAATGCCGCAAGAAGGGCATGGATACAAAGGGCAATGTTGCGATCCTTCGCGCCCCCTCTGTCCTGCCGGACATCTCCCCCACAAGGAGGGAGATTAGCAGCTTTCGCGTCCCGCTCGCCCTGCAACGTTGGTGATTGGCGAAAGCCGAGGCGACATCTGATCTCCCCCCGTGTGGGGGAGATGTCCGGCAGGACAGAGGGGGGCGCTGTCCCGCCAGCATCTCACCGCGTTAGCGCGCAGCGCCCTCTAATGCCGCCGCATCGCCTTCGGCGCGTGCCCATGCTCCTCGCGAAACGCTCGGGCAAAACTTGACATGGACGCGAAGCCGCAGGCCAGCGCCACGTCTCGCACCATCAGCGTCGAATGGGCCAACAGGTCGGCGGCGCGCCGTAGCCTGAGGCGCCGGTAATAGCCGTTGGGCGAAATGCTGAGCTCGGTGCGGAAATTGCGCTCCAGCTTGTCGGAGGAGACACCGAGCCTTGCCGCCAGCTCCGTCATGCCAAGCNGATCGACGCCGAAGGTGTTTCCGGCCGCGAGCTCGCCGCCATAATCGTTGGTGATGATCTCCAGCATCATGTCGAGGCTGCCGACGCCACCGGCCGAGGTGAAGCGTTTGCGGTCGATGACATAGAGATCGCGCCGAAGCTCGATATCCGGGAAGGCCTCCGTGAAGGCCGCCTGGCTGGTCCAGTGCAAGGTGCAAGCATGGCCGTCGAGCAAGCCGGCCCTGGCGAGGAAGAAGGCGGCGTCGGCCACCGCGCCGATATGGGCGCCGGCGCGCAGGCTCCTGCGGATCCAGGCAACCGCATCGTCCGCGACAAGCAAGTCCGCATTGCCGCCGGAGCAGACGACGATGCGGTCGACCTTCGGTGCGCTCGAGGCTGAGAATCCCGGTTGTATGACAACCCCATTGGACGCCTCGACCGTGCCCTGGTCGGCGCCGACGATCACCCAGCGGTAACAATCGCGCTTGGCCAGCACATTGGCGGCGCGCAGCGGCTCGATCACCGAACTGAACGCCATCATCGGAAAGCCGGGAAAGACCAGCACAGCGAAGGTGAGGGGACCTTCGCTCGCTGCGGGTTGCGCCCGGTCGTGTGTTTGGCTGGCACGGTCGGTATTCACAATTGTGTATTTCCTGGGAGCGTCATTGGTGGCAGACAGGAAATGTAACGGGCTTTTTGGCCCGCCGGCAATGGAGACGACGCCATGTTTGCGGCCCAGACCATCGACAGCACCGACAAGCCGGCCTTCTACCGCGAACTGGCCACCCAGTTGAAGGCGCTGCTGGAAGGCGAGAGCGACTCCGTCGCCAACGCCGCCAACACATCGGCGCTGATCTTCCAGATGGTGCCCGATCTCAACTGGGCCGGCTTCTATTTCCTGGCCTCCGACGAGGAGCTGGTGCTCGGACCGTTCCAGGGCAAGCCGGCCTGCGTGCGCATCGCCGTCGGCAAGGGCGTATGCGGCACCGCCATCGATCTCGAAATGTCGATGCTGGTCAAGGATGTGCATGAATTTGCCGGCCACATCGCTTGCGACGCCGACTCGCGCTCGGAACTCGTCGTGCTGCTGAGGGACAATGACGGCGTCTTCGGCCTGATCGACCTCGACAGCCCGGCGCCCGGCCGCTTCGACAAGGACGACCAGGCGGGCATCGAGGCGCTTGCCGCGATCTATGTCGCGGCGAGTTCGTTCGAGGATTAAGCGAACTTCACCAGCATCAGGCTGAAGCAGCCGATGAACAGGAAGGCGCAGGAGGCGAGCGCCAGCGGGCGAAGGCCGCGCGAGCGCAGCTGCGAAATGTTGGCCTGCAGACCCATGGCGGCGAGCCCCATGGTCAGCATGATGGTGGTGGCGAACGCCATGGCCGACTTCACTTCGGCCGGCACGGCAACCAGGCTGTTCAGCGCCACGACGGCGATGAAAGCGGCGACGAACCACGGCATCGGCGGCCGCGCACCGGATTGGTCGCTTGGGCGATCGCCATTGCTCTTGCGGCGCGCCATCAGGCCGAGCGCGATGACCATCGGCGCCAGCAGGGCGACGCGGGTCAGCTTGGCGACGGTGGCGATCTCGCCGGACTGGGCGCCGTTCTGGAAGCCGGCGCCGATGACCTGTGCCACCTCGTGGATCGAGGCGCCGGCCCACAGGCCGAATGCGTGCTGGTCGAGGCCGAGCACCGGCGCCAGCAGCGGAAAGCCGAGCATGGCGACGGTGCCGAACAGCGTGATCGAGGCGACGGCATAAGTGACGTCCTCGTCGCGCGCATCGGTGACGATGTTGGTGGCAACGATCGCCGAAGCGCCGCAGATCGAGGTGCCGGCGGCAATCAGCTGCGCCAGCTTGGCGTCGACGCCGATCAGCCGGCCAAGCGTAATGGTGAAGACGAAGGTCGCTCCAAGGGTCAGCGCCACGATGCCGACGCCGCCGGCGCCGATGGAGACAACCTGGCCGAGCGTCAGCTGAAAGCCGAGCAGCACGATGGCAAAGCGCAGCAGGCGCTTCTGCGAGAATGCAATGCCGGCCTTGGCGTGGGCGGGCGTGCCGAGCACGTTGGAATAGATCATGCCGGCGACGACGGCGAGGATCATCGGGCTGAACAGCGCGAAGCCGGAGACATTATGGGCCGAGAAGGCCACCCCCGTGATCATCGCCACCAGCACGATCTCGGGGATGACGCCATTCCACACGGAACCGAGCCGCTTCCGGCCCACGGCCAGATCGGCGGAAATCATGCTGATCGGAATATCGTTCGCTAGCTGGGCGGCGGAAGACAATGCAATTCTCCACGCAAGTACCTCAGGAGAATGTCATTCCAGAATCGATCTTTCCAACGAATTGTTTTTGTTGAAATGATCGATTTTTGTGAACGGTCGGCAATGCCTTCAATCTTGCCTGTGCCATGCAAACATGATGACTGGCTCGGTTATGCAGCTTGACGCTCTGCGTCTTGCACTCCAGCGTGGCGTCATGTCCATTTTCTCGCTCGCCATCGCCCAGCGACGTCGCCTCTGCACAGTGCGGAGCGGCAAGGCGCGACGACAAAGACCGGCACACTAAGTCGGTTCGTTCGTTCCAGCCCCGCCCGCGACGTCTGCCGGCGGGGTTTTCATGTCTGGAGCCTTTGCCATGTCCAATTCTTCCATCCTGTTTCGGCCGGCCCAACCGGCGGACGCTGCCGCCATCAGGGACATTGTGCGTGCCGCCTATGCCAAATGGGTGCCTCTGATCGGCCGCGAGCCGCTGCCGATGCGCGCCGACTATGACAAGGCGGTCGCCGAACATCCGTTCGATCTCGCCATCGAAAATGGCCGCATCGTCGGCATGATCGAGACCATCCTGGCCGACGATCATCTCTGGATCGAGAATGTCTGCGTCGCGCCACAGGCGCAGGGCAGGGGCATCGGCCGGCTGTTGCTGGAACGGGCGGAGCAGAAGGCGCTGGAGGCCAGCTGCTTCGAGCTGCGCCTGCTGACCAACGGCGCCTTCATGGCCAATGTGTTGTTGTACAAACGGCATGGCTATACGATCGACCGGGAGGAGCCGTTCATGAACGGCATGACGGTCTATATGAGCAAGAAACTGGGTGATGGCCGATAACAGGGAGGATCGGATGGCAGTCAGGGTCCGGTTGAAGCCGCTCACGGGGCGGTATGCGGTTTCGCGCCTCGAAGCAAAAGACAGCATTCCCGGCTGGGCGGACGGGCCGGGCTTCGTCAGCATCACCAGGACAGAGGACGAGCTTTCGGTCGTCTGCCTGCAGGATCGGGTGCCGGACGGGGTGAAGCATGACAGGGACTGGGTCGCCCTGAAACTCCAAGGTCCCTTTGCCTTCGACGAAACCGGCATCGTCCTGTCGGTGATAAAGCCATTGTCGGAAAGCGAACTCGGCATTTTTCTGGTATCCACCTTCGATGGTGACCATCTGCTCGTCAAAGCCAAGGATGAAGCCGCGGCAAGGGGGCTTCTGGTCGCGGCGGGGCACACGCTTCTGTAGCCGTAGGCTCAATCGCCCGCCCTTGCGTTTGACATCGCTCTTGCCCCATCGTTATCCCCGATACGACGATCTGGCGATCGCCCCCATCAATTCAGAAATCCCCCGAGGAGAAGCCCGTGTCACACAATCTGCAGTTCTATATCGACGGCGTGTGGGTCGATCCTGTCGTGCCCAGCACACTCGACGTCATCGACCCGTCAAACGAAGATGCTTTCGCGCAGATTTCGCTCGGCTCAAAGGCCGATGTCGACAAGGCGGTTGCGGCCGCCAAGCGCGCCTTCGAGACATTCGGCTTCACTTCGGTCGAGGAGCGCCTCGATATCCTCAACCGCATAATCGAGGTCTACAAGAAGCGCAGCGCCGATCTGGCGCTGGCCGTATCGCGCGAGATGGGCGCGCCGCGCCAGATGGCACTCGACAGCCAGGTCGGCATTGGCCTGGCACATCTGCGGAAGATGGCCGAGGTGCTGAAGTCGTTCGAATTCCGCCACGTCAAGGGCTCGTCGCTGATCGTCAAGGAGCCGATCGGGGTCGTCGGCCTGATCACGCCGTGGAACTGGCCGCTGAACCAGATCACCTGCAAGGTCGGCCCCGCCCTTGCCGCCGGCTGCACCATGGTTCTGAAGCCCTCGGAAATCGCCCCGCTCGACGCCATCATCTTTGCCGAAATCATCGACGAGGCAGGCGTTCCCAAGGGCGTCTTCAACCTCGTCAACGGCGACGGCCCGGGCGTCGACCAGGCGCTGTCCAGCCATCCCGATGTCGACATGATGTCGTTCACCGGGTCGACCCGCGCCGGCATCCTGGTCGCCAAGGCGGCCGCCGACACGGTCAAGCGCGTGCATCAGGAACTCGGCGGCAAGTCGGCCAACATCCTGTTTCCCGATGTCGATCTCGAAAAGGCCGTCAGCAAGGGCGTCGCCGGCTGCTTCAGCAACTCGGGCCAGTCCTGCAACGCGCCGACCCGCATGTTCGTGCCGCGCGACCGCCATGACGAGGCGACCGGCTACGCCAAGACGGCGGCCGAAAAATTGACCGTCGGCCCGGCCGATGCGGCCGGCACCAAGCTCGGCCCGGTGGTCAGCCAGATCCAGTTCGACAAGATCCAGGACCTGATCCAGGCCGGCATAGATGAAGGCGCCACGCTGGTCGCGGGTGGACCGGGGCGTCCGGCCGAGCTCAACCGCGGCTACTATGTCCGCCCCACCGTGTTCGCCGACGTCACATCAGACATGCGCATCGCGCGCGAGGAAATCTTCGGGCCGGTGCTGGCGATCATGCCTTACGACACAGTGGAAGAGGCGATCGGCACCGCCAACGACACTGTCTATGGGCTGGCGTCCTACATCCAGGCCAAGGATATCGAGAAGGCCCGCGAAGTCGCCGCCCGCATGCGCACCGGCACTGTCTACATCAACTATCCGCAATGGGACGCCGGCCTGCCATTCGGCGGCTACAAGCAATCCGGCAACGGCCGCGAATACGCCGAATACGGGCTGGAGGATTTCCTCGAGATCAAGGGCATCGCGGGGTATAAGGCAGCGGAGTAGGGGCTACCCCTTGGGGACCGGCAACCAGCCGGTCCCGAGGCTTCAGCTCTCAAAGGTGCGGCTTCACTCTTCCCGGAAAGCTTTCTGGATCTGATCCGACAGCGGCTTCACCAGATAGGAAAGCATCGTCCGGTCGCCCGTCGGGAAGAACACTTCGGCCGGCATGCCTGGCGCCAGCGCCAGCCCGCGCAGCTTGGCGACCTCGGTTTTGGGCAGCGTCACCCGCGCCACATAGAAGGCTGCTCCGGTGCGCTCTTCGATGGTGAGATCCGCCGAGATCCGCGACAGCGTCCCGGTCAGCTCCGGCGTGGTTTGCCGATTGAAGGCCGACAGGCGCAAAATCGCATTCTGGCCCATCGTCACCTGGTCGATATCCTGCGGTGCGATATGCGCTTCAACGGTCAGGTCGTCCGTCACCGGTACGATCTGCATCACCTGTTCGCCGGGGGTGATCACCCCGCCGATCGTATGCACGGCCAACTGCAGCACCACGCCATCCTGCGGGCTGCGCAGATCGATGCGCTTCAACTGGTCCTCGGCCGCCACCTTGCGTTCGACGAACTCGGAGATCTTCCCTTGGGTTTCGCGTAAGTCGGTTGCGACCTCGCTGCGAAGGTCCTGGTCGATCTGGATAATCTGCAGTTCGATCTCGGACGCCTTGCCTTTCACCTGGGCAATTCCGGCGGTCAACTGGCCATGCTCGCCTTCGAGCCGCACCGCGTCCCGTTCCAGCGCCGTCATCCGCTCGATCCCTATCAGCTTGCGACGCCAGAGCGACCGCACCCCTTCCAGCTCGATCCCTATCAGCTCGATCTCGCGGCGTTTCGCCTGCCGCTGCTCGGTCAGGCCGGCGGTCTCCTGCGTCAACTGGGCGATCCGTTCGCGCAATTGAGATCGCTGGCCGGATCGCGCCTGGTGCCGGAAATCGAACAGCGATTGTTCTCCGGCCATCGATGCGGCGACACCGGCTTCGTCGCGCCGCGATGTTAAAACGTCCGGAAAGCTGATCGTGTCCTTGCCGTCACGCTCCGCCTCCAGGCGCGCCAACCGTGCATAAAACTCATCCAGACCTTTTGAGACGATCGCCAGATTGGCGCGCGTTGTCGTCTCGTCCAGCCGCACCAGAATATCGCCCGCCTTGACCCGGTCGCCTTCACGCACCCTGATCTCGCCGACCACGCCGCCCGTCGGATGCTGAACCTTCTTTACATTGGAATCGACCACCAGCCGGCCAGCTGCGATCACCGCACCCGACATCTTGGTCACTGCCGCCAGGCCGCCAACACCTCCGACAAGCAGCAGACAGGTAGCAACGCCAGCCACGAGATAGCGGCGGACCTGCCGGTGATGCAAAGCGCTTCTGTCCTCGCTCATGCCGGAACGCCTCGCTCCGTGGCGGCAACGACCTTGAGCGGCGCTGCCGATCGGAAGACCTTGTTCAGCACCTCGTCCTTCGGACCGAAGGCCTGCACATGGCCATTGGCCATCACCAGCACCGTATCGACATTGGCCAGCACACTGGACCGGTGCGCGACGACGATAACGATGCCGCCGCGGTCCCTGATGCCCTGGATCGCTGCGGACAAGGCCACTTCACCCTCCGAGTCGAGATTGGAATTCGGCTCGTCCAGGATGACCATGAACGGATCGCCATAGAGAGAGCGGGCAAGGGCGACACGCTGCCGTTGCCCCGCCGACAGCGAGGCGCCGGCTTCGCCAACCTTCGTGTCGTAACCGTCGGCCAGATGCACGACGAGATCATGCACGCCGGCGGCCTTGGCTGCCGCAAGCACCATGTCGGATGACGCATCCGGGTCGAAGCGGGCGATGTTCTGCGCAATCGTGCCGTCGAACAACTGCACATCCTGCGGCAGGTAGCCGATATGTTTGCCCAACTCGTCGGCCGGCCACTGGTCAAGCGTCGCTCCGTCCAGCCGCACGGCGCCGCGCGCCGGCAGCCAGACACCTGCAAGCGTACGCACCAGCGATGATTTGCCGGAAGCACTCGGGCCGATGACCCCCAGGCCTGCTCCCTTGGCCAGTGAAAAACTTGCATCCCACACCACCGGCGTGCGTTCGCCCGGCGGCGCGACACTGACATTCTCGACCGCCAGCGCGCTGACAGGCGCGGGCAGGGTCACGCCGGTTGCGCCTTCCGGCAGCGCGGACAGAAGCTGCTTCAGGCGTGCCCAGCTTTGCCGCGCCGAAATGAAACCCTTCCAATGCGCTATCGCCAGTTCGATCGGAGCCAGCGCCCTGCCCATCATGATCGAGCTTGCGATCATGATGCCGCCGGTCGCCTCTTGCTTGATGACCAGATAAGCGCCGATCGCCAGCATTGCCGATTGCAGCATCAACCGCAGGATCTTGGAAATCGTGCCAAGCGTTCCCGCGACATCGCTGGCCGCCGCATGGGCGTTCAGGTACTCGGCATTGACGGCAGACCACCGCTCGGCGATACGCCCGCCAAAACCCATGGCCTGCATGGCTTCGGCATTGCGCCTTGTCGCCTCGGCCAACGTGCTGCGAACGGCCGCGTGCTGTCCGGCGATCCTTGTCGGGCCGCGGGTCCGGAATTCGGCCAGAAGCGTCAGTGCAAACAGGACAACGGCGCCGGCAAGCGCGGTAACGCCGATCCAGAAATGAAAAATGAAACAGATGCCGATGTAGAGCGGCATCCATGGCAGGTCGAACAAAGCGGTCGGTCCGGCACTGCCGATAAAGGAGCGGACCTGATCGAGATCCCGTAGGGGTTGCAGCCCGTCGCCGGAAGGCTTGGCGCGCAGCGGCAGGCGCATCAGCGCCGAATAGACCGACGGGCTCAGCTTTGCGTCCAGCCCCTGTCCCAGCCGAACCATGAGGCGAGAGCGGATCAACTCCAGCACGCCCTGAAACACGAACAATGTTCCCGCAAGCACCGCCAGGCCGACCAGCGTCGGCACGCTGCGACCCGGAACGACGCGGTCATAGACTTGCAGCATGAAGAACGAGCCGGTCAGGGTCAGCACGTTGACGACCCCGCTCATCAGGACGATGCCCGAAAACGCACGTCGAAAGGACGCCAGGATTCCGACCAGCGTAAGCGGCGTCGATGGCGTCAGCTGCATGCAGGCTCGCAATCAGGATATGGCATCTCGCCCTTCAATAGATAACTGCCTTGAGTGTGACATGGACGGGCAGGCCGGCCTGGAACTGCGCGCTGCCCCGCGCCACCAGCCAGCCGTCCGCACGCTCCAGGCGCGCAATGACCTGCAGCGTTGGTGAAGCGGTCGAGCTTGCGGGCAGGGGCAAGGAAAATTCTATCGTCTTTGAGCCGCCCTCGCTCTTGAGGCTGGTTTTGGCGGCGCGGCGTCGCCCACTGTCGTGGATGGCGGGATCATCGAGATAGATCTCGAGATGACCTTCCGGGATAGACTTGCCGCCCACAAAGGTGACGGCGCCGCGAATATCGGTTGCGCGAATATCTGGCGATTGCGCTGCCGCCGCCCCGGTGGCCGCGGCGACTGCCGCAACTCCGGCGGCCATTAACACTGTGCGGCGGTCGGTCATCGCGTCCTCTCCCTTTTCACTGCGCTGGGGTATGCGGGAGGAGAGCCTGACGGCACCCCTCCCGGCAACGCGTTAGATGACAATGAAGTCTGCAGCCGAAAGATCCAGATTTGTGTTCAGGTGTGCAAACTGAACGGCCGCTCCCTGTCCGGAACCATCGGCGTCGTAAGACAATATTCCACTGTCGGTGTCGTAGATGATGCGGTCGTCGGCATCATGAGCAGCGCCGGCTGCGCTCTTGTAGAATGAGCCCAGGGCGAGGGCGCCGTCGCCGCCAACGCTGTCAAAGATGAGGTTGTCCAGCAGGATCGTATCGTCGGCGACCTTGAAGTCCTTGATCCAGTCGATATTGCCGTTCCCGAGTTCTGTCGAGAAGCGGAAATAGTCGTCGCCGGCGCCGCCGGTCAGCGTATCGGCAGCCAGCCCGCCATCCAAAAGGTCGCTGCCGCCGCCGCCGTTGAGCGTATCGGCGCCCGTAACGCCCGGCTGAGCTGGTGCCGGCGGGAATTCGACCGACACGTTCAGCTTGTAAGTCGAGCCCTCCGGCACGGATTCGACCCAGCCATCGCCAGGAGCCGAGTCCGACCATTCGCCCTCCACAATATAGTAGGTTCCGGTTTCCTGAACGATGAAGCTGGTGCTCGAATCGCGGCCGTTGTTGGAGCCGGGGTCGTTGCCGCCATCGTCGTTCTGGGCGACGATATTGCCATCGCTGTCCAGCACCCTGACGATGCTGTCATGGACATTGGGGTCGGCAATGCCATCGATGTCGATGGTGATGATCGTGCCGGCCGCCAGGTTGATGCTGTAATATCCGCCCAAGCCGTTTCCGGTGGCATTGACGGTGGTGTGAAGGGTGGTCGTCGAATCGAAGATGTCGGGGTCGGCGGTCAGCGAGAAGTTGTTCGAGATGTCGAAGGCGGTCGAGACCGAATTGTTGGTCGCGTCCGGTCCGAGCGTGGCGTAGCCGGTGCCCATGCCCGGGCGTGGCGGAGCATCGCCCTGATAGGCGAAATCGCCGAGCAGGGTGTCATCGCCGCCGCCGCCGTCGATCTTGTCGGCGCCGCCCTGGCCGGTCAGCACATTGGCCGCGCCATCGCCGGTCAGGTGATCGTTGAAGCCCGAGCCAGCCAGATTTTCGATCGAGATATAGGTGTCGCCGCCGGATTTGCCGCCACCCAGTTTGAGGTTTTGCCCGCTGGCCGCGTCGGCGTAGTCCGCCGTGTCGCTGCCGGCGCCGCCATTCAATATATCGGCGCCGCCACCGCCGGTCAGCGTGTCGTTGCCGGCGCCGCCGGAAAGTTTGTTGGCCTGGGCGTTGCCGATGAGATGGTCGTCGAAGAACGACCCGACGGCGTTTTCGAAGCCGACCAGGATGTCGTGCCGGATAACGGTGCCGCGCCCGACGATCTGCACCGGGCCATCGCCGTCGCCGCCATTGGCCGTGCCATTGGCGAGGTCGATCGTCACGCCGGCGGAACTGCCTTCGTAGACGACCGTATCAATGCCGGCGCCGCCATCCAGATAGTCCTGGCCGGCGCCGCCGATGATCGTGTCGTTGCCGGCTTCACCGTACAGGATGTCGCCGTCATTGCCGCCATCCAGTATGTCGTTGCCGCCGCCGCCGTTGAAATAGTCGCCGCCGCCCCGGCCCCAGAAATGATTTGCCGCCGACGTACCGATGAAACGGTCGATGCGGTCATCGGAGCCGATCAGGTTTTCGATGCTGTAGAAGGTGTCGCCGGTGGCGGTGCCGCCATTGGCAACGTTCGTCTCGAGGTTGACGAGCAGTTGGAAGGGGCTCTCCTTGCTGAAGTCTACCGTGTCGACGCCGGCGCCGCCCCTGAATATATCGACGCCATCTTGGCCGCTCAGCGTATCGTCGCCGTCGCCGCCGTCGAGGATGTCGTTGCCCTGGCCGCCGAGGATCGTATCGTTGCCGCGGCCGCCATAGAGCGTGTCATTGCCGTCGTCGCTCTCGGTCTGGTCTGGAAGGTCGGCGACATCGATGGTGTTGTTGATGTCGCGGCTGGCGAGCGAGTCGCGGCCGCCGATGATGAGATCATCGCCGCCCTGACCGAAGATCGTGTCGTCGCCGGCGCCGCCGTCGAGCGTATTGTTGCCATTGTCGCCGAAGATGACGCTGGTCATCGTGTTGTCGCCGATGGTCGGTGCGGTTTCGGTGCCGCCGTCTCCAGGCTGGAGTGTCGACTCGTCGGCGTAGATGATGTGTTCGACGTTGGCGATTTTCCGGATATTCAAGTTCCGGTTCAGCAGAACGACCGTGTCATTCCCGCCATTCGCTTCCTCGCGCACGATGTCGTCGAGAGAATCGACGAAGTAGGTGTCGTCGCCGCCATTGCCGGCCATGCGGTCGCCGCCGCCGCGGCCATCCAGCACGTTGGCTCCGTCATTGCCGATCAGGACGTCGTCATAGCTGCTGCCGATGCCGTTCTCGATGTAATAGTCCGTGCCGTCGGCGTTGTGCCCGGCAAAGATCGACACATTGTTGCTATGGCCGTTGACGCTGGAGAACTGCCCGGCGCGCAGATCGAGGATCGTGCCGGCCGTCGAGCCGGAGAAGTCGATCGTGTCGGTTCCTCCGGTGTCATGGATGACAAAACCGATATCGTGCTGCATGCCCGAGGAGGTCAGCCGGTAGCCGTCCACGGCACTGCCGAAGCCGTAGACGTTGTCGCCCGTGTTGAGATCGATATGCTGATAGGTGCGCACGCCGTTCTCGTCGACGGTGGAGAAAAAGCGGCGGATGACAGCCTCGATGTCGGCCATCATCGGCGTTGACGCCGACCAGCGGCTGGTTTCACCGACATCGATCCCGTCGAAATAGGACATGACGCTGTATTGCTGACGGTCGTAGGTCCAGGTCGCATTGTTCAGGTAATTGATCTGTACGCCGCCTGGGCCGCTGTAATTGTAGAGCCCGGGGTGGTTCAGCCCGAACTCATGACCGAATTCATGGATGAAGGAATCGAAGACATAGCCGCCAATATCCGTCTTGTTGACCTCGGTGTCGTGGAAACGCTGGCCGATGCTGACATAGCGGTCGTTGGAATAGGCGCTGCCGTCGTCCTCTTCGCCCAGTTCGGGGCTGACAACCTGCATCCAGTCCGTTGCGCTGTTGTATGGTGCATTGTCGACGATTTCGAACTTCAACGGGGTGACACTGGCCCACATCTGCAAGGCGCCGATCGCGGCGGCCTTGTATTCGGGATGGTCATTGAGCTCGGAGACATTGATCCTCAGCGTTCCCGCCGCGATCGCCGGCGTTATCGACCGGTCCAGCGCTCCAAGATAGGTGAGGAAGGCTCCGTAATCTTCGCTTTTGCCGTACGGGTTGTCCGGCGTCTGGTCGTTGACCCACCATTGATCGCTGGTTTGGCTTGGGTTCGGCATCCTTGGGCTCCTTGGTCTCGCAGCCGTGGCAATTACGGCTGTACGGTTTAGCAGTTGCCAACCACCGACAAGCATCCTCTGCGCTTGCCGGTCGAGCCCCGTCCCAGTGCCAACAATGCTATTGGAATTTTCACTTGTCTAGCGTCAGTTCGCGCTCAGTACATATGAAGGTTCTTGGGCGCGCTTGTACCGGCGATTTGAGATCCTGGTTTGGTGTTAATTGAGCTATCGCTAATCTATGGTCGTACCTCGCCCGTAGGCACGAGGGGCTGAATGCACAGGCGTGCTTCAGGATCCCGTTCGGCGCGCGAAATGCTCATATGTCACGCGCCAGGGGTCGCTCTCCGCTCGTCTCTCCTCGCCGATCCAGTGAAAGCTGGCGGCGGTGATCTCGGTGAACCGCCACCGCGCCTGCAGGCCGCGCGAGTCGGCGCCCATCTGGACGATGTCCTTGCCTTCGGCCCGCCCGATCTGGCGCGAGTAATCCTGGTTGGGCGGATCGCTCCAGATGATATGCCAGCCACCGATCCCGGGATCGAAGACGCGCAAGGTCGTGCCATACATGGTGGACGGGGCAGGGCGCCTGGGCCTGATCCAGATGTCCTGAATGGCGCGGCCTTCGAGCACCCAACCAAAGTGACACTCGCCATCCCATTTCTGAATTGTGCCGTCGTTGCGGTGGTGGAGCGTCTCCATGTCCCAACTGCCAATCAACCATCCATACAGGTCCATGTCTTTCGCCCGGTCGGCTGGGGGACCTTCGGATGCGAGAGCGGCGAGAAACGTCGTCATGATTGTCTCCAGGGCAAGCCACGCCGAAACGCTGGGCGTTCCAACCATCGCAGCGTTGCGGGTTGGGGGTCTTGGGAAAAATTGCGGAATGCTGCTGTGAAGGCAGCCGCCCTTCCGCGTTCGCGCCATACCAAATCTATGCGTTAATGCTAATGTAGCGTCGGCGGGTACCCCAATGCCCGCCTGGCCGGCGCCTCCTCAGGCAATCTCTTGATGAGCGGCGCCGGCCGCTGACTTCGGCGGCGACCAAGTTCCTGCCGGGGAAATATCAGGCCTGGCGGGAGGGTTACCGCTGGGCGGTTTTGGCCGGCATTTGGATATCGGTATGTATCCCCAGAACGTCCGCTGCCCAATCGCGCAGTTCCGGAGAAGCATCGCCCGATTTCATGATCATTGGAACCCAATCAATTCTCGGGCGGCGCTTCATCTTCCCAGCCGGCCAGCTCCGGCAGGTCGTCAAGCCAACTCTTCTCCGTCGCCGAAGCTTCGCCGGCCTGCGGTACCGCCTCTGTGGCGTTTTGCATGAGCGAGTCCATCCACTTGCGATAGGCAGGCGGGGCCAATTCCGGCGGCAGCACCTTAGCCTTGGCCAGCATGCGTTTGCGGAAACTGAGTTGCCGGCGCAGTTTCGTCGTCGTGAATTTTATCGCCTTGCCCTGATATTGCACCGTCCAGCGCCCATCGCCGTGGCTGGTCAGCCTGTCGATGGCAAAACCGGCATCGACCGGCCTGTCGCGCCAGGGAAGCTCGATGGCATTCCGCCTGAGATCGAGTGCCCATCGCCGGTAATCGGCCCCGGCACGCTGCGGCGGCAGAACGCCGGCCTGTTCGAGGATTTTCCTGCGAAAGGTAGGCTGCTTCTTGATCTGGCCGGTTGTCAGCTCGATGCGATGCCCACGGAACTCGACATGCCAGCGGATTCTCCCGTTGCCGACATATTTTGCCAGCCTGTCGATGGCGAACTCGTCATCGGACAACTCCACGCATCCCTGGCGGATGCGTTCGAGGATGTACTGGCTGTCAGTGGGCATGACGTGCCTTGGCTGGGGAACCTGGATTCGAACCAGGACTAACGGAGTCAGAGTCCGTGGGTCTACCGTTAACCTATTCCCCAGCAGGCGCTGTCGCGCTGGTGGGCCGCCGAAGCAGCCGCGCGTGCCTTGTAGCCGGCGCCGGAAAATAGTCAAGCCTAAGCTGCGTTTCAATCACAGCGTTTCATAGGGGCAATTACGCCCGGGTGGCGCGCCGCACCCAATGATCCTCAGCTCTCCGTCCGGCTGTATTGCGAATGCTCGAAGAACAGCACCACGCCGAGCGCGATCAGCAGCGGGATGATCAGGTAGAACAGCCGGAACACCAGAAGTGCCGCCAGCACGCCGACCGGGTCCATATCAGACAGTCCGGCGAGGAACACGACCTCGAACACGCCGAGCCCGCCCGGCGCGTGCGAGATCTGCGCAACCGAGAATGACACCAGGAACACGCCGAGGATGACGAAATAGCCGGGATTGCCGGCAACGGGCAGGGCAAAGAAGATGATCGCCGCCGCCGCCAGAAGCTCGATCGGGCCGATCAGCAATTGCCGCGCCACGATCGGCAGCGCCGGGTAGTGCAACTGGAAGCCGGCGATTTTCAGCGGCTTCAGATGCAGCCAGCTGCCGAAGATGTAGGCGCCGACCAGGATCAGCAAAGCGATGCCGGCGGCGATCGCCAGGCCGTGGTGCGGGGCGCCGGAAAAGCGGTCGATGATTGCAGGCTCGAAAACCAGCACCAGGCCGCCGACCAGAATGCTGGAGAGCACGAAGGTGATCCAGCAGATCGCCACCAGAATGCCGACATCCTGGCCGGTCAGCCCCCTGGTGCCGTAGGCGCGGTAGCGGATCACGGCGCCCGAAAACACCGAGCCGCCGATATTGTGCGACAGCGCGTAGGTGGTGAAGGAGCAGAAGGTGACGAACAGCCACGACACTCGTCTGCCGATATGCAAGAGCGCGATGTGGTCATAGCCGGCGAGCGAGGCATAGGCGACCACCGAGCTCAGTGCCGCAAGCATCCAGCCGCGCGTCGGGATGGCGGATATGCCGTCCCAGACATCGTCGATCGAGATGCCGCGCAGTTCATGCCACAGCAACAACAGCGACCCGATGACCGCCGCGACACCGATGACCGGCCACAGATAGCGCTTCCAATTCGTGGCCCCCCAATTCATGGAGTTGTCGTCATGTGTTGCTGCCCATCGCCCAGGCGGGCGTTAAAACGTCCGCGATTCACCAATTCCCCCTCATTTCAGAAATGCCTCATTGAAGCCGGCTATTCAACCGGCAAGGGTGAGCAGCCGGTTCGCCAACGGCGAATTCGTCGTGCCAGTGGCAAGATGAAAGGCTAGCGAACGCCGGGACGCTGCAAAGCAGCGGGGATCTGGCAGGACGCAGCCGGCAAAATTTGAGTCCTTGCTCTTGGTGATCCGGCCCGGCGCTGCTACTCTGGCGGCAACTTAAAAGATTGAAGCGCCTGCTGCGTCCGGTTTTCCGGTTCGCGCGGCGCCGGAAGGAACTGAAGTGGAAGACCACGACACCGGCGCTGGCGCGCCGGAAGTGGGCGTGTCCAGGGCTTCGCCGCCGTCAGGCGGGCCAAGCCCATCCGCCGGGCGGCCCCGCCAGGCGGGGCCTCAGTCCGGTAACGGACAGGCCGGCGAAGCCCAGCATCAGCGAGGCAAGGCGAGAAAGCGGCGCAAGCGCCGGCGTGGGCGCAAGGTTTTTGCGCGCGACGACAGCCCTCTCGCAACGGCCGCAGCGGTCGGTGCGCCGGCCTCCGTCGGCCCGGCCGCTCCAGCGCCGGTGCCTTTGCCCTCGGCGCCACAATCCCGACCGGAACAGCCAATGCATCGTCCGCCGATGCAGGAACTGCCGGTGTTTGCCGCGCTCGATCTCGGCACCAACAATTGCCGGCTGCTGGTCGCGGTGCCGCAGCGCCCTGGCCAGTTCCGCGTCATCGACGCCTTCTCGCGCATCGTCAGGCTGGGCGAGGGGCTGACGGCGAATGGGCACCTGAGCCAGGCGGCGATGGACCGCGCCGTCGAGGCGCTGAAAATCTGCGGTGACAAATTGCGCAACCGCAAGATCCGCAAGGCACGGCTGATCGCCACCGAAGCCTGCCGCACCGCCGACAATGGCGTCGAATTCCTGCAGCGCGTCGAGCGCGAGGCAGGGCTGAAGCTCGAGATCATCGACCGCCAGACCGAAGCGCGGCTTGCTGTATCCGGCTGCGGCTCGCTGGTCGAGCGCGATACGCAAGGCGTGGTGCTGTTCGACATTGGCGGCGGCTCGTCCGAAATCGCGCTGATCGACCTCACCGGCCAGCGCTCGCCGCGGCTGGCCAACCACATCGTGTCGTGGACGTCGCTGCCGGTCGGCGTTGTCTCGCTGGCCGAGCGCTTTGGCGGCCGCACGGTGACGCGCGAGATCTTTGCCGCCATGGTCGATGATGTCGCGGTGCGGCTAAAGTCCTTCGACGGCCGCGACCGGCTGAGCCATGTGCTGGCCAGTCCGAAATTCCATCTGCTGGGCACATCCGGCACGGTGACGACGCTGGCCGGCGTCCATCTCGATCTCGAACGCTACGACCGGCGCCGCGTCGACGGGCTGTGGATGGACCGCGACAGCGTCGACCGGATGGTCGAAAAGCTGGTCGGCTGGGACTTCCAGCAGCGCTGCGCCAACCCTTGCATCGGCGCCGACCGTGCCGACCTGGTGCTGGCCGGCTGTGCTATCCTGGAAGCCATCCGTGCGGTGTGGCCGTCGGAGCGGCTGCGCGTCGCCGACCGGGGCTTACGCGAAGGCATTTTGAGCGAGCTGATGGCCGATGACGGCGTCTGGCGCAACAGTGGGCGAGGCCGACAGTGACCAAGAAGCCGGAAAAGCCGGGCTCCGCCAGCATTCGTGTCCTCAAGACGCGGATCAAGAAGAAGAGCGGCCTGAAGGAATCGTCGCGCCGCTGGCTGCAGCGCCACATCAATGATCCCTATGTCCAGCGCTCCAAGGCCGACGGCTATCGCTCGCGCGCGGCCTACAAGCTGATCGAGATCGATGACAAGCATCATCTGCTGAAACCCGGCATGAAGGTCATCGATCTCGGTGCGGCCCCCGGCGGCTGGTGCCAGGTGGCGGCCGCGAGGACGAAATCGACGGCTGATAATCCACATGTCATCGGCATCGACTATCTCGAAATGGATGCGGTGCCGGGTGCGCCGGTGCTGCTGATGGATTTCCTCGACCCGGAAGCGCCGCAAAAGCTCGCCGAGGCGCTGGGCGGCGACCCCGATATCGTGTTGTCCGACATGGCCGCGCCGACCACCGGCCACAAGCGAACCGACCACATCCGCACCATGCATCTGTGCGAGGTGGCCGCCGATTTCGCGCTGTCGGTGCTGAAGCCGGGCGGGCACTTTTTGGCCAAGACGTTTCAAGGCGGCGCCGAAAACGAGCTGCTGTCGATGCTCAAGAAGAACTTCCGCTCGGTGCACCACGTGAAGCCGCCGGCGTCGCGGGATGAGTCGGTGGAACTGTATTTGCTGGCGAAGGATTTTAAGGGCAGAGAGCCACCAGTGGCATCGTCATCCTAGGGCGAAGCAAGGAGCGAAGCGACGCAGCGCAGACCCTAGGATCCATGCCGTGACGTTAACGCGTTGAAAACGCTGCAGAATTCTGTGCCGCTGCATCCTTCGATCAAGATCACGGAATGGCAACTGTGTTCATGCGAATGCTTTTTTATCGCGAATGATGGCGTTGAGGACGACGAGAAGCTTTCTTGCGACGGCGATGATGGCGAGTTTCTTGGAACCTGAGCGGGCTGCGATGGCGGTGTAGAAAGTTCTGAAGCGCTCACAAGCCCGGATGGCGCCGAGCGCTGCCATGTAGAGTGCGCGACGTACGCGTGATCGACCACCCTGGATCTGGCTCCTGCGATTGAGCTTGCCGCTCTTGTTGTCGAAGGGAGCAAGGCCGGCGAGTGCCGCGATCGACTTGGGTGAGCGTTGGCCGAGCTCGGGCAGGTGCGCCAGCNCAGCGAGAACGAAGTGATCTTGGAGACGCCGGGTACGGAGATCATCAGCGCGTTGTCGCGGGCCATGTCCTCGGCTTGGGTAATGGCTTGGGCGATCTGCCCCTCGATACCCTTGATGCGGACATTGAAGGTAGCGATCAGCTCTTCGATTTCGGCGATGAACAATCGCGCCGAAGGCTTCGCTGCGCTGTTTCTTCAACGTTGCCCTGATCTCGACCATTGGTCGCGAAGGCGGGCAAGCGATTGAAGGTGTTCGCCTTCTTCGCGCGGTGCCGGCTCGGCTTCCGGGTGATNTGGGCGATCTGCCCCTCGATACCCTTGATGCGGACATTGAAGGTAGCGATCAGCTCTTCGATTTCGGCGATGACAATCGCGCCGAAGGCTTCGCTGCGCTGTTTCTTCAACGTTGCCCTGATCTCGACCATTTGGTCGCGAAGGCGGGCAAGCGATTGAAGGTGTTCGCCTTCTTCGCGCGGTGCCGGCTCGGCTTCCGGGTGATAGCGGCGGCCATAGTCGCTCAGCATCCTGGCATCGAGACGGTCGGTCTTGGCGCGCCGTCTCGTCGACTTCGCATAGTGGTGGGTGTGCGCCGGATTGTGCCGCGAGAACGGCACGCCGGCCTTGGCCAGCGCATGACGCAGCAGGCGGTCATGAACGCCTGTCGCCTCCATGATCACGAAGTCTCGACTGGGATGCAGGCCTGCCACATAGGCAGCGATCGCATCGGCCTGATTGTCGATGCGATGGTATNACGAAGTCTCGACTGGGATGCAGGCCTGCCACATAGGCAGCGATCGCATCGGCCTGATTGTCGATGCGATGGTATTGACCGCTTGCCTCATCAAAAAAGTCCAACCACTGCTTTGAGATGTCGCAGCCGACATAGTTCTACATTATCATGTCCACGCCTCTTCCTGTGGTGCGGGGTCTGCTTGGAACAGCCCCGTGCAACTGTTCAGGTTGATGGTTCACCGGTGGGAAGGGACCGAGCCATGCCACGGCCTGTCCTCAAAAAGGACGACCAGGATCCTGTCGGTCTCCTTCCCACCCCAAACATAGCATGGGAACAACACACAGGATCTGCCGCTCATATGGACCCAGCACCGCGCCTGCTCGCCGATTGCGAACTGGCCCGCCCCATCACTGAGGATGACGGTGCCGTCGAGGGCCTTTGCCGGTCAGACCGCCCCACAACGCGCCCTTCACTGGCGATGCGGAACGGGTCCAGAGGGCCATCCTTGGGCTCTAGGCCATGGGCGAGTAGATGGGCGTCCCATGAGACCGCGTCCTCGAACCCAGACGGCTCGCGCCCGGCATGCAGAAGATCCGTCGTGATCACCGGCAGCCCGCTCCAGCATGTAGGCGCGTGAGGCGGCGTTCAGGCCCTACCGGGCCGACCCTGTGCAGGAGCCGCAGGAAGTTGAGCCGGCTCTTCGACTTGGCGGTCGTGAACACGGCGAACCGGTCATTGCCGATTTGCGTACACACGCCATTGACCGCGCCATGGCGGGCCCGGGTGTCGTCGACGCTGACCCAACCGGCCGAAGCGAGCCCGGCTGTCAGAACCTGCTTCGCTTCGGCGACGAAGGCGTCTATCTTGCTGGTCAGGATCCGCACGACCTGGCGCTTGGAAATCGACACACCGAAGTCGCGCAGCAACGCGACGATCCGCTCCACGGTCGATTGACCCTGGTGGTAAAGCGACAGCACCGCCGAAGCTCCAAACCGAAGTGCCCGTCGACCCCGTCCGGCAGCGGAAGCGACGACGATCCGGCCATCCGGCAAACGCCAGCGGTCCCGACCATAGCGGACCACCCGCACCCCGATCGTCAGATCCTGCACCGCGAAGCTTGTCCGCCCCAGAAACCGCGAGCCCGGTGGCGGCTCATAACAAAGACGTCGCTCGGTGACGATCGCCCGGCTCGAGCCACGCCGCTTCGGACCCGTTGCCGCAGGCGAGCTCCGCTTGGACGACTGCTCCATCCCGCTCGGCTTCAGCGTCGAGCGCGGCGGTAGACCCTTCAGACGCCGGATCTCATCCTTCTGAGCCGCATTCTCGGCCCGAAGCCCGACAACCTCCGCCCGCAACTGCAGGATCATGTCGAGCAGGTCCGCAGGGTCAGTGTTCGAGAATCTGGTGGCTCCGCCATGGCCTGATGGAATCACGCGCCCGCCAAACCGCCACCCACCCCAACCCGATACACCCGAGCCATAACGCCGCGTCCGCCGCCGGTTTCGTCCCGCATCCGCAGCCTCTCCAACACGCTGTCATGCATAAGGCGGGCTAGTTCTCCAAGAGCCGCTGGGCGCCAATCCCAAAGGTCTGATCCAAGCGCTCGCCGATCTCTTGCTGGGAAGCGGCGGGCGTCGAAACCGTTCAGATGTCAGGAGGTGATCATGATTGGTGATCATGATTGTCAAGATCACGCCTGACCAGCTCGGCCGCACCCCGCTCGTCTATGTTCGTCAATCAACAATATCGCAAGTCATGGGGAATGTCGAAAGCCAGCGGCGGCAATATGACTCGGCACAGGCTGCGGAAACCGCTGGATTTGTCAACGATCTGGCCGCTCGGGTTCCGGGATGATGCAGCGGCCTGGATTTGAGCGACTTGTGGCGATGGTGTGTTCGGGTGACGTCGGTGCCGTGGTTGCATCGAGGCATCGCGGCTGGCACGCAATGGACGCGACTGGCATCACTTGATCGACCTTTGCGCCCTGGCCGGCGCGTTAGTCATCGATCCGGCGCCTATGATCCGCGGCTGGTCAACGACCGCCTGCCGCTCGGATTGATGGGACGATGTCGGAGTATGAGCTGAGCCTGCTTCGCCAACGTGGAATCGTCGCTCGCGATTCCAAGGCCCAGCGCGGCGAGTACCGCTTCATGCTTCCAACCGGCTTTTGTTGGAATGAACTCGGCAAGATCGAAATCGATCCCGACGAACATGTGGCTGGAGTTGTTCGACACGTGTTCACCTTAGTTCCGTGAGCTCGGTAGTGCCCGGCAGGTCTTTCTTTGGCTGCGCGCCGCCGACATCAAAATGCCTGTGGTCCTGAGAAACATTGAAATCTACAAGCTCAGCTGGAAGGCGCCGGGCTTCACCGGCCTTCACCGGCTTTCACCGGCCTTCACCGGCTTCACCGGTCTTCACCGGCTTTCGATTACCCATATCGTCGGCTTGATCCAATGGAGATGCCGAAGGCGATGTCGTGCAAGCGGGTCATGCCGCGCCAGACGACCATGTTACCGGGCGGCGGATCATGTTTGCGGGCGAGATAGCCGCCAAGCATGGCGATTTGCAGCAGGTAGGCGGCGAGCGTGGGCCGTTGGAGGCGCGGTCGCGTTCGAGACGCGTCGATCTGGTCGAGGGCAGTGATCTCGGCGAAGGCGAGAACGCTGTCGGGCGCGGCGTCTGGCTTGGCGCGCGCCGACATAGTGACGAAGAATATTCGCCAGCTGAACACCGCGATGAGAGCGAGGAACTTCGCCAGCCTCTCTGCGGCCTCGAGCCTCGCCTCCTCGGCACGGCAGGCGGACTTCATGACCTTGTGGACACCTCCGCTTTCCAGCGTAGGGCGTACCAGCCGAGCTTCTCGACCGCCACGGAGAGATCTTCGACCGGCAGGTTGGTCACCAGCTTCCAGTCGATCGGCTCGCGACCGGGCGGCGGATTCTCCTCAAGGGCGTGGATGTAAGTCAGAGCCTGCAGACTGTAGCGCTTCTGCTTGCCCACCGGCGGCAATGTGTTGATGGCGGCGAACTTCACCTGCAGCCAGGTCGTCTCGTCCTGATCGACCGTAATGCGATGACGTCCCGCCCGGGCGCCGCCGCAAGTTGGGCAAAGACGCGATGAGCAGGATCGTGTGGGTGGCATCGGCAGGCCGCTCGGCCAGCCTGTTCGTCTGCACCAGCACGAGGAAGCTGGTACCAAGGTCCTGCGCGGTGCAATAGAGCTCGTCGATGTCGCTCTCCCGGTCACCCACATGCACACAGCGCTCGGGCGCGCCCACGAGCGCGATGGACTGACGCAAGTTCTCCAGCCAGCGGTAGCTCTCCTTCGTCTCGATCGGCACGCGTGTGGGATTGACGTGCCGCTTGAGCGCGAGCGTTCCCTTGAATTTCGTTCGGGTCCAGAACTTCACTGCCGTCAGACCGAGGGGTGTGCCGGTGAGGGTGACGGCCAAGCTCGAATGCGTCAGTACCCCGCACAAGGTCAGCACGTGCGGCTGCCCAGCCTTGTAGCGCCCGGCGTTGATGGTCTTGGTGAAGCCGATTTTGCCCGGCTGCGCGCGGCTGTAGATAAATTCGGTCGTGACCTGCGGGATAAGGATCGGACCTTCGCTCGCCGCAACGCGCGCCGCAGTCGCGGCGAAATGGCCGGCGAGAACGCTGTGTTCGGTCAACCGCGGGTTGTCAAGAAGCGCTAGGCCGCCTTCGCCCCTGCCCAGTTACCACAGGCCGCCGGGATCGGCTTGCCTGGCGCTGCTGACAGCTGATCCAGCAACCGCTGCAACCGGCGAACCAGGCGCTTGTCCGGAAGGGCCGCCGCGCAAAGCTTCCTGCAAGCGGCTTCGCTGCTGCTGGTCTTGTCTCGCATCCGTGAAGCCTCCGTGGTTCGGCGTTACAGGTAGAATCACGGCAGATTCATACGGGGCAATAGGCCCGCCAACGATGTGGACGCGTTACCGGGCGCTTACGAAAAAAGGGCCATCGATAGAGGCGATTAGAGAACTCGCTGGGAAAAGATCATTGCAATCAACTCCTAATGAGAAATGAGGCTTTGAAGGGTGACCTCGGGGACCAGGGCCTGCAAAGATCAAGCGAAATGGCCGATCTTTGAATTCACTCTGGACCGGCCGCAGGCAAATGCCGATCAACCCAGCCAGTTCGCGCTTGATGGGGATCGCCGGCGCGGTATTTCTCGGCATAGTTGCCAAGCCGTGGCACTGGTCTTCACCCGACAATCGCTCCCGTCCGCCTCCACCGGAGTCTGGCGGCAAGTCGCAGCAGGCAATTCCCGAGTGACCGTATTTCGGCAGTCTCGGCCCGGTGAGCACGGATCCGCATTTGTCGTGTTGCCCGCTGGCTCCCTGCCTGTGACCAACCGCTGTCGAGGAGATCGATGCGCCGAACCTCAAGCCGCTGCCGGGTCGAAGGATGGGTCCTTGCTGAGTGGAAGCGAACGCTGTGATTGTTGCGTTCGAATGTCCATTGCAACTCCTTCGCTCAGGGTCGCGACGGCCGCTTTAATCCGCCCGCTATGCGGCGGAGTCCTGTCGACAAGTCCTGGAAGGCGGCGATCCGGTTGGATCGATGAGTGTCGCATGAGACATAATCGTCTCATTCTCGATATGTCGTGTGTCGGGTTTGTCCGATTTCGCCAGAGACGCGTATTTAGCTAACCTGTCTTCGTCAGGTTAAATATCTGAAAAGCAATTGCAAGGCTTCTTCCTCAGCTTTATCAGCCAGATTGGCATGATTTTTGATCTTTCTCTGGGCGACGGTGACAACTGCCGATAGGCGACTAGAAAGCGACTGAGCTCTGCCGTTCACTATTTTTGAAAAAGGAACAAAATGCCATGCCAACTCCGCACGCAAGGCCGCCCTCTTGATTGACTCCTTCCGCCACTGGACAGATAAGAGTGAAGCGGCATTCGACGCCGATGTCGATGCTTTGATCGGGCTGATCGGCCAAGCTGACCGAGCTGAATGTCAGACGGCCCTTTAATTGCAGGTAGTTGTCAATCCGGATCTCGCACGACCGGGGTCATGGTCCTTTTGAGTGCCTCATGTTGATGTTCGGGTCGGGCGCCTCAACCTTTCCGACGATGCAACGGTGATCTGGGTCGACGAAACTGGCGCCGGCGGGCTTCGTCGTCGGGCATGGGTCGATCGACCAGGTTGGTATTTCTTGACGTGCGCGCTACCGCGCTTTTGGCAAGGGGCCCGTGCTGCGGGACCCGTTCAATCGGGACCCAGAGCCGATATCTGCGGCAAGTCGCCGATTTGCCAATCGCCGGTCGGCTGATTGTGCGGGTGACGGTTCGCAAACCGGCCGAGGCTCTAATCGCCACTGGATGACAGTTCAGTGGCATGTATGGACGGCCTCCGCGTGGCAAGGGCTTTCTGACATTGATGACAGGTCAATCGGGTGCAGGCATGTATTCGGCCTTTGAGTGCGGCCTGTTCATGCCGCTGGCCCTGATGAAGTCCGCGGATCGGATCCCAGACAGGTCAACGCGCTTTTTGAGCGGCACCCACTGAGCGGGTTTCGGTTCGACCGTCCACCATCACACCATCAGCACCTCACCAATCTCTGCGTATCCCTTGCGACTAAGTCACGCTGCCGGCGAAGTTGCGAAGCGCTTGCCCGTAGTCATCAGCGCCCAGACGATCCGCGCCATCTTGTTCGCAAGAGGAACGGCGACGACATTATAGGGCTTTTTCGTCAGAAGCTCGGCAGCCCAGCGGGTAGGCGCTGCTTTGCTCTTGCGGCTGAATCTGAGGACCGCATGTGCGCCAACGACAAGCAGTCGACGGATATAGAGATCGCCCTGCTAGCTGATCCGGCACGAGCCTATCCTTTCCTCCGGACGAGTTCTGTCGCGGCACGAGGCCGAGCCAAGCCGCGAGTTGCCGGCCGGATTTGAACAGGGAGGTGTCTGTCACGGTTGCAACGATCGCGCTGGCTGTGATCGGACCGATTCCGGGGATCGTCTCCAGACGCAGGCTCTGTTCATTCGAGCGGTGCCAGGCATGAATCTGACGATCCAGTTCACGGACCTTCTCATGCACCAACCGTAACTGCTCAACCAGGGGACAAGCGCAGCCCGGGCAAGCGGCGGGATAAGCTCGTTGTTCTCGTCTTCGGCGAGCCGGATCAGCATCCCGACGCCGGCAATGCCCTGGCGCGTCACAATCCCGAACTCGGCCAGTTGGCCGCGCAGCGCGTCACCCGTTCGACTTATGGCTTCACATAGGAGGCTCGCATCAGCCGGATCTTATGACCCAGCCCCATGAACGCGAGCCCAGTGATGGCTCGTTGCGCAGGCTTCAATGCCGATCAGGCATGCCGGCAAAGACGCAAAGAATGCGACGACATCGTCACGACGCAACTTCCGGCGCACAACCACCCGCGCCCTCCGCGTCCACGCCGTGCACCTGAAAGACGTGCTTGGCGACATCCTGACCGATTGTGCTAACCTTCTCCATGGACGGTTCTCCCTCATGTGACGTTCGACAACCACACTGGCACATTGCGATGCCGGGAGCGGAGGCCGTCCACCACATCAGGTCAGCCGTTCCGATGCCGTTCTTTGCCGCCGCCGCATTTTTGCCGAACGGTTTGGCGCCGATATTTGGCTCCGTTATCGCGAAGGACCGGACGTCTTGAGACGATCATTCATCACTTGGGGCTCGCGCTTGGCGACAGGCCGGTTGCGGCCTTTCCGATCGCCTCATGATGCCGTTGAGAAACGATACACTGTTGCGTGTCGTGCGCCGCGGGACTGAACAGCCGCGTGATGAGCTCACCATCATCGGCATTGACGACTTTGCATTCCGGCGTGGTCAGCGATACGGAACGATTTTATGCGATCTCGAACGCCGCAGGCCAGTGACTTTGCTGCCTGATCGCGAGTAGCGACATCACAGGCATGGGTCATCGGACCGTGAATATTGCCCGGGGGCAGTTCTTCGTTTTGCCCAAGGGGTCAAATCCTCACTTCGCTTGACAGCTTCCCTTCACCCTATGCGCGGGCTTTCCCGCGCCCGACTACCGCCCTTGGTGTCGTCCACATTGTCAGTACCAGCCTACCTAGCACGCGACGCCCTGGATAAGCTTGGGCGTGCCGCTGCAAGAAGTGCCGCCGCATTTGTCCCTCGCCTTGAATGCTGCAAGCAGTGCAGTGGTCCTCCCCGCGCTGCCGGAAACGTTGCCTAGCAGCAAGGGGCGCGACCGGAATGCTTCAGTGTGTTCGGCATCTTGTCGACCGGAATGCGGTAGCTCATGGGACCTCATTCGTGCTGGGCCGGCGTTGGCTCATCTGCTTAGCTACTAGCTAGCTAGACTTGCTTGTGGCATGACGACCTGCACGCATTACGGATAGAATAAACCGCCGCCGTTAACGGCAACTGAACCGCCGCCGCGGCCTTTTGTTGGCAATGGCTGAGAGGCCATACCAGCGAGCGGCCATCTGGCATCCAGATGGCGACAATAGAAAAATTGCATTTGACCAAGACGGCAGCATGCCGGACAGCTATTCAACAGAAACGCACGAGCCATGTCATATTCGCGCCACAGTAGCCGATGCAGCATCAACGTAACCTGAGGTAGGATGTTCTGCCACATTTGATAGGCTGAACCGACGATGATGGGAAAGCGCAGAATTGAAGAAGATAGCCGGTGAACGCTTGGCATCAGACCGACCTTCGTTCCCTATTCATGCTGCCTGAAGAGAGTAACAATGAGCCAGACGAACCCTGACCTGACAGTCAATCCCTTGGGGCAAAGCCGCTGGAACTACCCGGACTATCGCCGACACGGCTTTCACAATCTGCATCGTATCGCGCGTTACGGATTGAGCTTTCGCGCTGCCCGGGTGATGGAGCTGCAAAAGCGCATGGATATTCGCATCGCGGAAATGGACTCGGTGCACCGTCTTACCTCGCTACCGTGGTTCTCCGCAATGGCGGTGGTCCGTGGTACCGAGCTGCTGTTCGAGCGCTACGCGTCTGATTTCGGTCCGGATCGCCCGCACAGTATCATGTCAGTCAGTAAGACTTTGATGAATCTTGTTATAGGCCGCCTACTGGAAGACCGTAAAATTGAACTGGACCAGAAGGTTGCTCACTATCTGCCATGGATCGGAAGCGGCTATGCCAGCGCAACGGTCCAACAAGTATTAAACATGGACGTTGCCAACGATTATAGCGAAGATCTGAGCGATTTGCGATCCACCACCTACGCCCATGAGGAGGCCGGAGGATTGCGTCTGCCCGCCACTCCAGAGAACGAGCATACAATGCGCAGCTTTTTAGCGACTATCAGCTCGTCTGATACAGTCAACCGAACGGGTTTTGCGGATTACAAGACTTCCAATACCGACGTACTGTCAATGATCGCTGAGGCCGCCAGTGGCCGATCAATGCGTTCTTATCTAGCAGACATAGCCGACGCCACAGGGATTGAGGGTTGCCTTCACATTACTGCGGACCGGGAGGGGTTCCCTAATATAGGTTGCGGCGTCTGTGTCACAGCACGCGACTTGGCACGATACGGCTCGCTTTTCGTAAGACGTGGCAAAGGGATGGAAGATCGTCAGGTCGGGAGCGCCAGTTTCATCGAGCGCTCGCTGGTAGGTGGCATACCTATGTCAGCACCACGGGACTGGCTGCGCTACAGCAATCAAACCAACACTGACGGCCGTTGGCTGGGCCACGGCGGCTTTGGCGGCCAGTATATGATCGCTGACTTAGTAAGCGGCGTCGTGGGGGTTTTCTTCAGCGTTGTGGAGAATAGGGAAGGCAACGATTCGAATTACCACGTCCGCGTTATAGAGATGCTGCAAGACATTGGCCGGCTGGATTTTTAGGGGCAACCAGGTCGGCCACGTGCGGTGTCGGTCTATTTAGAGACGATCACGACCTAGTTTTTCGTCCCATAAACGCGTGCGCCAAGCCATAGGGCGATTGAGGCATGGTGTTACGGCTTCGATGCCGGCGGGGAAGTTGCCTAGCTTGCCATGCCGCTATTGGAGCTCCGGATGGACGTTCTGATGACAGCCAAATTTTGCCGCTCTATCGCCCGACGCCAACTCTCGAAAAACACAGTACCGCCTTCGCGTCCGAGACGGGGGCGTAGGCTGTTGCAAGAATTGTAGAGGAGACGCTCTCACAGACGCCAGACCGAAATCTACCGTGAGACTGAGCTCCTCCGTGGAGTAATGAAGTGCAGACCCAAGAGACAACTACAGTCTCAACAGCCCGCAAACAGTCACCTGCTAGGAGATGACGCTGGAAAGATCTCGGTGTCGACAAGAGCGCCGTCGAAGCACATATCGCCCTCCCAAGGCGCACCGGCCCGGCACGGAGCTCAGTCTCCGGCCGGGCCTTCACCCAGAATGGCTGCGCTTTGGCCGGCCCGTCTTGGCTCCTATGTGAGGGGCCAGAACTCACTGCAGTTTAGCTATGCAAGACGCCTTTCATAGATTTGTAGGGCAGATCGCAGACAGCGCTGACGCGACTGACCTGCGCAACGCTCTGGGCGAGATTGCCTCTTCGCTCGATTTGCCGTCTTTCGCCTATTTTTCCCCTTCTTCTGGCAAGGGCCGCAACGTGCGCCTGATTTCCACCTACCCTCAATCCTGGACATCTCACTACCTTCACAGTCGGTATGAAAAGATTGACCCGGTAATTCATCAAGCGCGTCGTGGTCAGGAACCATTCAACTGGGATGCGCACGGTGCTGATCTCGAACTATCGACGCAGCAGCGACAACTGATGGATGAGGCGACGCAATTTGGCATTCACTGCGGCTTCACGATCCCGATCCATGACAGAACCGGTAAATTTGCAGCACTGACCTTCGCCTCCGATGAAAGGCGACCACCGTTCTTTCGCCTGATTAATCGATATGACCGCGCGCTCGAACTCATCGCGATCTTCTTCCATATTCATGCCTGTCGCAAGCTGGACGACGGCAGGACCGTGGATGGCGTTACCCCTATCTCGAAGGGAAATGGAGTGTCTGAAGTGGGCGGCTCGGGGCAAGACGGCGTGGGAAATCGGCCGCATCTTGGGAATCAGTCGGAGCACCGCAGCCTATCATCGGGATAACGCCAGGAAGAAGCTTGGCGTGAAAACGGCTATTCAGGCAGCTGTTCGGCTTGCACTGTCGCGGCCATCTCTCTTCACCTGACCTCCCGGAACCTGGGCACATACACAGGTTGTTTCAACTCCGGCCTTTGCCTTCAATCGCAGGTGCTATCCATGCGAGGAGAAGGCCATCATGTTGCAGTTGATCACGCCGGGTTGTTACGCTGAGTTCAGCGACGAGCTCGAGCAGATGCATCGCTTGCGGTATCGCGTTTTCAGGGATCGACTTGGTTGGGACGTTTCGTTCAGCGGCGGCTTTGAGGTCGATCCGTTCGATGCGCTTCGTCCCCATTACATATTGCTGCGTGCGCCCGCCGGACGCATCGACGGCTGCGTGCGCCTGTTGCCGACTACAGGACCGACGATGCTGCGTGATAGCTTCTTCGCTCTTCTTGCCGACCGTCCAGCGCCGGAAGATCCACGTGTTTGGGAAAGCAGCCGTTTTGCGCTTGATCTGCCGCCTTCCGCCCCCAAACAGGCGGGCATCGCAATTGGCACCTACGAGCTGTTTGCCGGAATGGTCGAGTTTGGTTTGTCACGCGGTCTGCGCAGCATCGTCACCGTAACCGATCTGCGCATGGAGCGGATTTTGCGTCGCGCCGGCTGGCCACTCGAACGGTTGTCCGATCCGCAAACAATTGGCAACACACGCGCCGTTGCCGGATATCTCGACGTCTCGAGAGAGAGCTTGGAAGCCCTCCGCCGCAATGGCGGGCTCAAGGGCCCGGTCCTGTGGACCCCGGTCATTAAGATCGCCTGAGCCTGCAATCCAACCCTTTTTGGACATGATGCAATGGACGAAACAAGACCTGGCCCTGCTTGGCCGGACAGGCAAGATGATCGTGCCTATGGCTATGTCGACCAGCTCACAAGCCGAGGCTGGGCCTGGGAATTCCTCAGGCGCAATCCGGACTTCCAAAAAGATCTGGCGAACGCGCTACGCGGTGCCGAACGCACGAACGCCCGGTCCATGGACATTATCAGCCTGGCTTCGAATACTGTTGATCTCTCGCGGTGGGGCCTTCTGTTTTGCAAGCTCAAAAGGAACTGATGCGAGCGTCTTTTGGTGCCCCTGCCAATGTCCGCATGTGTTGCCCATTGTGGCCGAAACGGCGGCGCGGCCGCGCGGGGTCGACTTGCTGGATCTCGCCCGGCACTCCTGCCGCATCTCCATGCTCGTCACGCGGGACGGGCATCAGCACCTCCTGGTCGAGGACAGTGGCAGGAGCTTGCAGCTGGCTGCTTCCGGCGTCAGCATCCTCGAACCTGTGCGATTGACATCCTCCGTCCTCTGGTCGCCAGAGGAACTGAAGCAGCGCCTGAACGCGTTGGAATGTCTGAACAGCCTCTGTTGGACCGGCAGGCTGCAATCAGGATTCTTTCCGACCGAGCCCCGTAGCCCGCGGTTGCGCCGAGTCTTGCATGCCCTCGACGGCTTCATCGCTGGCGTATCACACCGCGAAATCGGCCTTGCTCTCTTCGGCAGAGCCCGTGTCGAGCAGGACTGGGCCGACCCCGGTGACCATCTTCGAGACAGCGTCCGCCGTGCAGTCAGACGCGGGCGCTCGCTAATGAACGGTGGTTATAAGCGTCTTCTTCTATAACGCCACCATCAGGCCTTTTGGCGGCCAGAGAACAGCTCCTTGTACCCCGCCACCACCAGCCAGTGGGCGCGCGCGAGATGGCTGCGAACCGCCCTTTGGGCGCGCGCTGGCTCTTGCACCGGATCGATTCCCAATGTCGCCTGGGCCATCTCTTCTTCGCTGGCATTGCCGGCGCATGCATCTAAGAGCTTCAAATATGTCGTGAAGTGCTCATCGTCGTAAGCGGTCAGGCTCTCCGCCCATGGGACCTCGTCGGCAACAGCAGGTTTGAGCAATCTGTCTACCATTTCATCTCTCGCCATAAGACCTATCCCGCGCCGCGCAAATCTTTGACCGCACAATATCCTAAAATGGGATAATCCGAAACTGGGATTAGTCCATGAGCCGGTTCCTTCTTGGCCCGGTTCGTCTGATGCCGAAATCACTTCGATCAGCTCGCCAGCGCCGGCTGCTACAACGACTGATTGCGGCGCGCAAAACCAAAGGGGCCACCCAGACCCAGGTTGCTGATATGTTGGGCCGGCCACAATCCTTCGTGGCCAAGTACGAGGGTGGTGAACGTCGGCTGGACGTCATCGAGTTTCTCGACGTCGCCGAGGCTCTCGGTATCGATCCTTGCGAGCTTCTGGCACAATTGCGTCGCGCGCGTGACCTGTAGATGGCGTGCGCTTTGTTTGGCTGACAAACTTCACGATTCCCGTCCTTGAGTTCACGGCTCAGGGGATTTGCCCTCGCGAAATGTTGTCGTGCAGCCGCTCGCCCTTTGTTGTCTCTGATCTTTGTAGAGAATACACCGTGGTGAAATCCTCGACAAGAGGGTGGCTTCTCGTGCATGGAAATCCGAGAGGTCTTTGCCCGCAATCTGCGTAGGCATCGTCAAAAAAAGAAATTGTCCCAGGAAGCACTGGCGCATGAGGCTGGCGTTGACCGAACATATGTCAGCGCACTTGAGCGCTCGGTCTATGCCGCCAGCATTGATACGGTGGCGAAACTCGCCAGAGTGCTCGGAATCGATCCGGCCGATCTACTCAACCCTCATTCTGAATAAATCTGGAAGCGGGGACGGAAACGCGGTTGATGAGACTCGGCCAGAAGGTTTTCAGGCATTCATGCTGCTGACAGGAACGCCCGCGCGCCTTCGCAGCCGGTGCTCGTGAACCGAGCCCGCTTTCTTCGGCAAGCTCAGGCGGTCTCGGCCATTCGGCTTCGCCCCTTGGCGTGGGCAGCCCTTCGGGCTGTGACNTTTCTTCGGCAAGCTCAGGCGGTCTCGGCCATTCGGCTTCGCCCCTTGGCGTGGGCAGCCCTTCGGGCTGTGACGGCCACCGCCTTTGCGGCGGCGCGGTTTGTCTGTTGGCCTTTCCCCGGAAGCGGGGTGGGCGGCACTCGCTTCTAGGCCCGCCGCGGCAGCCCGCAACCCTTCGCGTGCCGCTCAGGGTCCTCCTCTTCGTTCCGGTCCTTCGGGTGCGGTCCGCCTACTACGGCGGGCCCTTCCGGTCGCGACTCGCCGCCCACCCCGCTCCCGGGGAAAGCCGCGGCGATTGGTGAGCGGAGGATGAAACGGCGCATGCAAACAGTAAGCGTTGTGCCTGCACAGAGGCTCGCGCAGGCAAGGGCAGGCGCCCCGGCGCCAGCCTTTTATCAGGAGATCACCGACCGCATCATTGCCGAGCTGGAGCCCGGCACCGTGCCATGGGTCAAGCCATGGGGCAGCGCAAAAGCAGGCCTCGTCCTGCCGAGGAATGCAGCCAATGCGCCAGTGGCCGCTCCTGCAGCAAAAGAACAGCAGCTGCCGCAGCGTGGCTGACAAGGCATCTTGTCGGCGTCGACGAGTTCCGTGATTGCTTAACACAGGCGCATAGCTCAAACATGACGTCCGGGAGAATGATGCCGCGCATAGACCCTAACTTTGGTTTCCATCAACAATACCCAATAGCCATCCTGGTCCGAAGCGCATCTAAGCACCTCCATTTCAGGCGTTAGTCGAGCCCGCATTGACCACGAGGTTACCCTTCTTGGTCCGCTGGAGGAGGGCGGCCGCCCCTCGACAACGGCTTCTTCAGGTGTCACCCGTGCAGGGACGACCGTAAAAAAGGGCGCACGAGGCGCCCTTATTTCCGATCGGCGATCAGCAGCCGTCTTCACCTTTCGTAGTTAGAAGCGGTAGGTGACACCTGCGCCTATCAACCAGGGATCGAGCTCCGCCTTTCCCGTCAGCTTCGCGCCGTCGACCGTGACGTCGAAGTCTGGCTTGAGGAAAAGCTTCTTCACGTCGAAGTTGACGCCCCAGTGCTGATCCACCATGTAGTCGAATCCGACCTGCAGCGCGGTGCCGAACGTGTTCTTGACCTTGAGAGCATCGGCACTGCCGGCACCCTGGTTATAGAAGATCGTGTAGTTCACGCCGGCGCCTACATAGGGCTTGAACGCGCCTAAATCGGTAAAATGATACTGCAAGGTGAGCGTGGGCGGCAGCAGCCAAACCTTGCCGATATTGCCCAGCCCGCCGATCGTACCTTGGCCCCCGATGTTAGCATAGGTGGTGCCGAGTATGAGCTCGGCGGCGATGTTGTCCGTGAAGAAGTAGGAGATATCGAGTTCCGGCGTCACGGTGTTCGAATACGAAAGATCGGAGCCGGGCACTGCATTGACGTAGCCCGAATCCTCAGTGACGACCCCCAACGCAAGCAGGCGGAGCTGCCAAGGGCTTGGCGCTTCCGTCACCGAGGCTCCCGCCTGCGGGACGCTCGCCGCTTGCGCAAGGTCCGCCGCGACGGCCTGCTGTCCCATCACAATGAGGACAACGGCCGCTGTTACTCGCCGCGCCGCGCGCATTTGGTTTCTCGCCATGATATTCTCTCCTTGCTCTTCAGAAATGTGGACTGAATTACGAAAAATCCTGCTCGAATTGCTTGATAGTGGCGGAGCGCTCATTGCCCAGTCTGCTTCGCGGCTGCGACCGCATGTTCGGCGCGCTTGATCATGGCATGATTTCTCCTCAGTCCGTGCCGCAGCGCGTTTTGCGGACTGCTTTGCAGGTGTCGTGCCAAATGAGAAAACCATTTCAGAACAATGCGATTACCCTGATTGCGCTGTGTCTGATGTCCGACATCGTCGA
This sequence comes from Mesorhizobium sp. LNJC391B00, assembly GCF_000502535.1. Classification (NCBI taxonomy): domain Bacteria; kingdom Pseudomonadati; phylum Pseudomonadota; class Alphaproteobacteria; order Hyphomicrobiales; family Phyllobacteriaceae; genus Mesorhizobium; species Mesorhizobium sp. LNJC391B00. The sequence continues at coordinate 100,304 of NZ_AYWI01000006.1, read as the reverse complement.
AGATCCGACAACGAATGCAGCCGTGACCGCCTGATGAGAACCTCCTGTGCGAGCTCGGTGGGCACTGCGGAATAAGCAGTGAAGCTCACTGCGAAACTGGCCGAGCTTCGGATCGACATCGGCGACGGGGCGATCGACGGCCACTACGTCGCCGGTGTCGGGCGCGGCACAGTCTGCGGACTCTGCGGCGGCGATCATCGAATAACTGCGTTTACGACGGCTCCATCCTGGCCGACCGGTGGGCGCGCAAAAGACTGCTGTGCGGCCTCATCCCCCCGCCTGGATTGAGTCGCAGGGACCGAATGGCGTCGTGCTTTTGGAACCGGCAGACTGGTCAGAACGCAATTCTCCTTCCCGCTATCTTTACAGAGATTCGACAATCCAGTTGGTGAAGGCCCCAGATCGCGCAATCATTGATGCGCTCAGGTCTGGGCATGCGCCCATCCGCAACCATGTCATCAAGAGCATCGATCCGACACCAACACAGAGAATTGGTTCCTCATGAGAGAGGCGTCGCGGCGGACATGAGATTGCGTCACTCTTCATGATCGCCGCCTCCGAGGATGTCGGGATCGAGCCAGTGCAACGGCACGATAGGGCGAAGGATCTGGCAGCTCTTGCAACTGCCGACCTCAATGGGAGAGGCACATCGCGATTTGTCCGGCAGAGACACAAGGTTCTGCACTGTCCGTTCATGATGCTGGTCTCCATGAGAAGTATTCTGGTGCAGAAGGTGCCCGATTAGCTATTCGGAAAAGGCGACATCGACGTGCAAATCGGGCGCCGCCCTGAAGCGTCCCCCTCAATGTCGGATTTCGGACAGGACGTAAATCCGCCAACCCGTTGTTTAATAAAGTTTCCTTCTCTGGCACGGCCTATGCATGGGACTCTGCGAACGCATCAGCGAGACGCCGTCCATGATCATGCGCACCGAAAATGCCGTCGCCGTAGTGAACACCGCGCTCTCGCCTGCCATCAAGTCGCCGAAAGGACGGCGCGTCATGGTCGGGCCGGCGATTGGGCCGGCTTCAAACACCTTAATGGGCCTGCAAAGCGTCTCGCGTGACGGCCACGCGGGCATCCAGACGAACGGAAAGGCATACGTCGTTGCCCACGTCGCCGGCCTGACCCCTCGATTTACCGCGCCGGAATGCTCCGGTCCACATTCGACGACGCGAACGCGCTGGACAAATTCTCGCAAACCCGGTCGGGACCGGTGCTCCGAACGTCCGCGAGGGGGGGGCCAGTGGCTGCGGCCGATATTCGCCGCGAACAAGCAGCCTAGTGGGAAGACTCTATAGGAGGAAGCAGTGGAGTTATCTTGCGTTGGGATCGGTGCTGGCCCGTCCAATTTGAGCCTTGCGTGTCAGCTACACGAGCAAGTCGGGAAAGGGGCGGTGTTCCTGGATCGGCAGGTCGACTTCCGCTGGCATCCAGGCAGTGCATTCGATTCCTCGGAGCTCCAGGTCAGCCACTTCAAGGACCTGATCACTCTAGTGAATCCGCGATCAGCCTACACTTTCGTAAACTTCCTGCACGAAAAGGGGCGTCTGTATCACTTCCTGAACGCACAGTTCGAAGCCGTGCTCAGAGTGGAGTTCGAACAATACCTGAACTGGGTCTTCCACAGGAACCCACTTGTGCTTGGCGGCGAGACAGTGCGCGAAATCCGCTTTGACGGCGAGTTTCGGGTGCGGACGGATAAGGCGGTTCTCGGCGCCAGAGACGTCGTGGTCGGCATTGGCAAGCAGGCGCAAATTCCGCCTCAGTTCCAGGGCTGGACTGGACGCAACCTGTTCCACTCATCTGTTTTACTGCACATCCACCCTGAGGTGCGGAGAAAGCATGTCTGCGTGGTCGGCGGAGGACAATCGGGAGCCGAGGTGATGTTGCATCTTATCGGCCTGCCGAAAGAACGGCGGCCTGCCTCGATCACTTGGGTCTCGCAGCGCGAAAACTACCTGCCTCTGGACAACAGCCCGTTCACAAACGAGTTGTTCATGCCCTGCTTTTCGGATCGTTTCGCGGCGATGAGCGAGTCGCAGCGTAAGCTGCTCCTGCGGCGTTTCGTGCTTGCCTCGGACGGCATTTCAGAAAGCACGTTGCGCGCGATCTATCAGGCGCTCTACCGCCACTCATTTTTCGAGCCAAACCGATCCGACATCACACTGCGGCCGGGCTGCACCGTCTCGCACTGCATGAACGCCGGCGCGGGTCACAGGCTGACCCTGCAGCACGGCATGGTCGAGGTCGAAGAAATCACGGCTGACATCGTCATCCTGGCCACCGGTTACGAGAACGCGATGCCAGACTTCTTGGAACCTATCGCGCACCGGCTGGAGCATATCGACAATGAATTAGCTATTCGCGACGATTTTTCGGTGAGCTGGGACGGACCGCGTGACAGACGCATCTTCGTACAAAACGCGAGCCTCGGGCAGCGCGGCCTGGCCGATCCGAACCTAAGTCTGCTGGCCTGGCGCGCGCGCCGCATCCTCGATAGCCTTCTTGGGCGCGCGCCATGCGCGAACCCCGAGCATCCTGGCTTCATTAGCCATACCTCGATCGAGAGCTGGCCCGCCCCCGTAGCCGAAGAAATGGGCAGCGGGATATGACTCGTAAACTTCTGATCATCGGCGGTGGTATCCTGGGAACGTTGTCCGCCTCCGCTGCGGCGAAGGCCGGAGGCTTCTCCGAAATCATCGTGACGGAGCAAGTTCTTGGACCAAGCGGCGCATCGCATTATTCTGCGGGCGTGCATTTCCCCTACGGTTGTCAAGACCGTACCAGGTCGCTCACACGAAAGAGCGCCGTGGTCTTGACGGCCATGGCTGGGTCGGCGGTCAGCGGATGGTGCAGGCCTTTAGCGATGCTTGTAGCGGCTAGACCGGGTGAACCGATTGATCCGGCCCAGTTTACCGAAGCCCTGGACCCGGTTGAGCATGACATAGGCAGTCTCGCGCCGGCTTCTGCGGAAAAAATCCGTCGGAGCGGAACGCACTTAGCATCGCCGTCCCACATGCATGGGACCGTTTCCGTGGACCGCAACTTGCCAGCGCCCGACTGCCCTAATTGGGGTCCGACCAACCAGTCTTTCCAACAGGAGGCTTTTCGCATGCTGACTGATACACAAAGAGACAAGTGGCAGAAAGACGGATACGTCAGGCTCGAAAGCTTCTTTGCGCCAGCGGCTCAGGAAGATATCTCTAATTTTGTCGAAGATGTGTCACGCTGGGATGTCAGCGATGATAAATGGCTCATGTGGTTCGAGAAGACGACGGACAATCGAAAGATCATATCCAAGATCGAGAATTTTCTCGACTTCCATGATCCATTGCGTCGTTTGCTATTAGAAGATCAGCGCATAAAGTCAGCGGTCGAAGATTTGCTTGGCGAAGATTCGCGCAGGCTCAAGGAGTTGCTTATTTTCCACTACCCCGACAGCGGCGGCTATCTCCCGCATCAGGACATTTATCACATTCCACACAAACTCCCCGACCGGATGGTCCATGCCGTGGTTGCCATAGGCATCGACGACTCCGACCCGGAAAACGGCGGGCTTTTCTTCAGCCCCGGCAACCACAAAAAGGGGGTCTTTCCCATGGATGCCGGTGGGGTGATCTATCCTCAAGTCGCCGATAAGTTCTCCTGGGAACCGGTAGTATGGAAGGCTGGCGACATCTTCATCTTCGACGATTACGCGCCGCACTACTCACGACCGAACAAAAGCAATCGTTCTCGGCGGACACTCTACTTGGTGTTCCAGCGTGCCTCAACCGGTGGGCCGACCCGCGCTGAATATAACGTGCTTAAGCGCGCCCTTAACCCGCCCGAGGGCAAAGTGGCCGATCTCGACAATCTCAAGCCCCCAAATGCCATCTTCTATCGCGATTGAGCTCACGCAGCCAGGCGGAGGCATGCACACGAAACTGATCGACCGCTCAAAAATGCGCGGACGGTATGGCGGTCTGATTTGCGGGCTCGCGGAGCATCGGACGCTTTGGCACGTGGCTTGTGGAGGTGGTCGCAAGCGGTCTTCTGTGTGCCTACAGCCCGACTAGCGCCCCCTTGGTCGCCCGCCTGCCGGCCCAGAGCTGCACTATCCTGGCCGGGCCGCCAACGGGTCGGACTGCCGTTTCTCTCCGTGAAGTGCACTTGAGGCTGTTCGTTGGCAGCCGAAGGTCCGTCCCACTCTTCAACACCTTAGGTTCGTTGTCATGCGCAAATACACGTTTTCTCGAACGGAGCTGTCGCAAGCGTTCGGTATCGACACGGCCACGCTTGGAACGGGCAGCGCTCGCACGGGGTTTTCGTTCGGAAAGGTTGGACCCGGGGTCACATCCGAGCCCCATCGGCACGACGAAATCGAGGCCTTCGTGGTCCTGTCTGGTGCGGGCAAGGTCACCACTGACCTTGGGGAAATCTCGGTCGAGGCCGGCGACGTCGTTCTGTTCCATCCTTTTGAAGCGCATGTGCTGCGCAACGAAGGGAACAAAGACCTGGATTTCGTCGATGTCTACTGGCGAGACGGCGAGGCCGCCCTTGATGCCGCTGCAAAGACCACGGCTCCACGCGGGCCGACCTTCGTCTTCTCCGCGCCGCCAACGCCAAATGGCGATCTGCATCTGGGGCATCTTTCTGGCCCCTATTTCGGCGCGGACGTCTATACCCGTTTCCTGCGCATGAAAGGGGTCGAGGCGTATCACCTGACCGGAAGCGACGATTACCAGAGCTACGTCGCGACACGCGCCGCTACCGATCAATGGACGCCTGCAAACGTGGCGCGCTACTACTCGGACGAGATTCGCGCCACGCTTGCACTTCTCGATTGTGACGTCCACAGCTTCCAAGCCACAATGGGCGATGACGGTTACCGCGAATTTCAAGCCGCGTGTTTCCGAACTCTTCTGAGCAGCACGGCGGTAGATCTGCGCCAGAGCCCTGCGCTTTTCGATGCTGTGACAGGCGACTATCTTTATGAGCCGGATGTTAGAGGCCTCTGCCCCGATTGCGGCGGCTCCGCCGCTGGCAACATCTGCGAGGAATGCGGCACCCCAAACCTTTGCCATGACCTGGGTGCAGCGCGGTCACGGCAGTCTGCCGAAGCGCCGCTGGTCGGCTCCCTCCGCCGTCCGGAACTTGCCCTGGACCGCTGCTACGACAACATCGACCGGCATCTAAGGGCATCAGGCGTCCCGCTACGCATCTTGGATCTCTTCGCGCGCCTCCGCCAACGCGGCGAATTTTCATTACCCATTACCCACCCCTCGGACTGGGGCCTGCCGGCCGAGGGGTTCCCGGGGCAAGTGATCTGGGTGTGGCCGGAGATGGCATTCGGTTTTCTGTACAACATCCAGGCGCTCGGCCGCTCGATCGGTCGCGACTGGAAGGCGGAGATGCCCGGCAACGACTGGCAGATTGTCCATTTCTTCGGCTTCGACAATTCGTTCTACCACGCGCTACTCTACCCCGCTCTTTACGCCGAGGTCTTCTCCCACTGGACGCCACGCATTCGCTATCACGTCAACGAGTTCTACCTGCTCAACGGCAAGAAGTTCTCAACCAGCTGCCGCCATGCGGTCTGGGGCAAGGAGGTTCTGAGCCCAAAGACAGTCGACGTCGTGCGCCTTCATTTGGGCCTGACACGCCCGGAAGGGGAGCGGACGGATTTCACGCTGGACGCGCTGCGCCGCACCGAGAACGAGGTGTTCCAAAGCATCTGGCTGAACTGGCTTGGGGCGTTGAACCAGGAAATCAAGCACGATTTTGCCGGCCGTGTACCCGATGCAGGCGACTGGAGCCCGGTCGACCGCGCCTTCTTTGCTCGCATAGAGATCTATCGCGATGCGATGGAGCGCGCCTATTCGGACGAAGGCTTCTCGGTCCGGCGCGCGGCCACTCAGGTCTGCGAATTCGTGCGCGATTGCGTGATCTACCGCGGGGCGCGAGACTTTGCGGCGGCGCGACGTTTCTATCCCGCCCGCAATCGGACTTCGCTAGCCCTTCAGACGACGGCCGCTGCGATCCTGGCACCGACACTCGCTCCGTTAATGCCCCGGTTCGCCAGAACGCTGGCGCGAGGCATCCATGGCGTCTCAACCGAAACATGGCCCCGGTCCGTCCAGCGCCTTGCACCAGGGACGCGCTTTGATCTCAGACCTGTGTTGGTGTTCTACGCCAAGTCCGGCAATCCTCATCTCGATGAGGAGGAAGCACTATGAGCCCAAAGGTGCACCGGTGAGCTGTCCCAATCTCGACCAGATTTGCGCGGCAACCAAAGCCGACCATGCCAAATATGCTGTCACTGGGGCGACCGAAGCCGCTATCAAAAGGTAGAGACCAGATTAGCGGACCTGAACCAGCGCGTCGTCGACAACCCTGGCCCGCGCCTTCGAGGACCGCTCGGCCGATCGCTTCCCAGCCCTTGCTGTTCGGGCCGCAATGGCGCTGACCAGCCTCTGCGGCATCGGGATTCCGTCCTCCAGCGGGTCAAGGCTGTCATGCGATTCGTCCCGCTTGGTCAACCTGGCGCCTGGAACGTGCGCCGATCACCAATGTGAATGCGAATGGCTGCGTGATGCTATCTTCTATTCTGTCCGAGACTGTACCGGCGCGGCATTCAGCCGAAGAACAACTGAGGTACTGACAATCGGAATGTAGCAGGTTCAAATTCGGGTCCGAAACAGGATATTGCTCACAACCAGCGTTCAGCATCCGGCACGGTGCACAAGCTTCCAATCAGACCCGCGCAACGCACAGCCCTGAACTTATCCGGCGAGGGCCGCCAAATCGCAAGCGTATCCTCCTTAACATTCACGAGGTCTTCGCCGAAAATGCAGACGCTTGTCGCGGGAGAGATAGATCCCTAAATTATTAGGGTGCTCCTCAGGATTGCGTGTTTGCTCGGGTATGGACCGCCCTAATCGAGGAGCGATTCTACAATTCACATGTTTGGAGATCGCTCGCTAGGTACCCCGCCTGTGCAAGCCGATGCTTCAGATGCCGCCCATGCAGAGATATTTCATTTCGAGGTAATCCTCGAGCCCATGGCGGGATCCCTCCCGCCCGATGCCGGACTGTTTTATCCCACCGAACGGCGCCGCTTCGGAAGACATCCGGCCGGTATTTACCCCCACCATTCCGTATTCCAAGGCCTCGGCGACACGCCAGACACGCTTCAGGTTGGAGGCATAAAAATAGGCCGCGAGGCCGTAGATCGTTTCATTGGCATCACGCACGACCTGATCCGCATCTTTGAAGCGAATAATCGGTGCGAGCGGCCCGAATGTCTCTTCGCGCGCGACGGTCATCTCGCTGGTGACACCGGTCAGGACCGTTGGTTGGAAAAACGTGCCATTCGTGCCGATGCGTTTGCCCCCGCATCGAATTGCGCCGCCTTTAGCTACGGCATCGGCAATATGGGATTCAATCTTGGCCAAAGCCTTCTTGTCGATGAGGGGTCCTATGTCCACTCCGAGCGCGAAACCGTCACCAACTTGAAGTTGGCGAGCCCGATCAACGAATTTCTCGACGAACTCGTCGTGAACGCCCGACTGGAGGTAAAGGCGGTTCGCTGAAACGCAGGTCTGGCCGGCATTGCGGTACTTCGCCTGGATGGCACCGTCAACCGCGGCATCGATATCGGCATCATCGAAGACGATGAAAGGTGCATTGCCGCCGAGCTCTAGGCTGACTTTTTTGATCTGGGCCGAGCACTGGCGCATGAGTAAGCGCCCGATCTCAGTAGACCCGGTGAAGCTGATCTTGCGGACCTTGGGATTTGTGCAAAGTTCGCGGCCGACCGCGTCACCTTCGGATGCGTAGATCAGGTTGACGACGCCTTCGGGAAAGCCTGCCTGATGGGCGAGGGCGAACATTGCTCCAGCCACGAGCGGCGTCTGTTCAGCGGGCTTGAGGACGATCGTGCAGCCCGCCGCCAAGGCTGGCGAGATTTTGCGCGCCACCATCGAGGCCGGGAAATTCCATGGCGTTATCGTGCCAACGACCCCGATGGGCTGCTTGATCACCAGCATTCGGCGGTCCGCCGATGGTGCGGAGATCGTCTCGCCATAGACCCGATTTGCCTCCTCGGCATACCATTGCAGATACGCCGCAGCATGCGATATCTCCGATTTGGCTTCCGCAAGCGGCTTGCCCATCTCCGCAGTAAGAATTGCAGCGAGATCGTCGGCGTGGTCGATGATCAACTGATGCCATCGCCATAGAACGTCGCTGCGCTCACGTGCGGTAAACCCTGCCCATCCAGGCTGCGCGACATAGGCCTTGTCGATCGCAGCGCATGTCTCCTCGACACCCATATCGGGTAGTTCTGCCAGCACTTCGCCGGTCGACGGGTTGAGAACCTCAAATGTCCGCTCGCCCATCCGCGTGCCAAGTGCCGGCAGGCGATCGATGGGTCCAAACAGGTCAGGGGATCGCAGGTGACGGATCATCGGCGGGCACAGGGGCAATACCGGATTCCTCCTCAACGCAGCAGGTGTATATAGCAGGTGGGGTGTGTATTCCGGACGTAAAGGTTCCTTATAGGGCCTCGGCCATACAGCTAGCAGACCACCGTACCCAAGTGGGAGGGAGACGCTACAAGACGCCTGGCGGTTCTACTAGTCGGGCTCGACCGGTCGGTTGCGCGGTGGCAGATCCGGCCCGCGCGCAACCTTGCCATAGGTCTTCGCGGCCAGCGCCTTCACCGTCTCAGGCTCTTCGTCGCCGGCCACCACCAGCACGGCGTTGTTCGGTCGGCGGTATTCGTTGCACATCGTGAACCGATCGGTGCCGTTCAGCTTCTTCATCTCCTGCGTCCAGCCGTTCACCGGAATGCGGTAGGGCTGATTCGGCCGCAACGTCGCGTTGACCTCCTCGTCCACCAGACCTGAGGGTCCGTCTCTCTGCGCCAACGGCGCTCCTCCAGGATCACGTTTCGCTCGGTCTCGATATCATCGTCGTTGAGAATGAGGTTGAACATGCCATCGGCCTCGAAGCCCATCATCTCGCCCAAAGCGATTTATAGGCAATGAGGGCGGTATTGTAGCCGCTGTCTGAGACGGCTCCGTCGAACTCGCTGTCGGCGCGGTTGGGCGTCGCCCTAAAGATCAGACGCTCGAGGGAAGGGGCAAGTTCGGGTTTGCCCGGTGGCTCGTCGGCGCTGCGGACCTTGTGCCAGATCATATGAGTGACGATTTGCGCGGAGTCATGTCGACTGTTCCATGCCATCATCGAGCAGGAAATCCGTAATCTTGCCGCCGTCGGTGGCGGCCAGAGCCGGAGCGGTCGTCGCCAGGGCCAGGGCGGTGGCAGTGAATGCCTTGCGCAGCCAGGGGCGATCGATGGCTCCGGTTGGAAAGGCAAGTTTCGAGGCAGTGATTTGTTCCTCATTTTCCTGAACGGGCTGCGTCTTCAATCTCGGCAGGCAGGCCGAGCCAGATGAATCATGCGGCCAAGGCTCACTCGAGCCTCATCTTGGGATGAGCCCAGGAGACCGGCGGCGGTGTTCTTGGGGGGATGGTCATTGGAGGGATTTTCCTTGATCCGCGACGCCTTGCGGACGACCACGCATGCACCGTGCCAGATCAGAAAACATTCGAGGCATGTGGACAAGTCAGTCTGACATGTTGTGCATCCGACATTGTGGGCCATCGAACAGGGCTGAAGGCGACGCGAGCACGGCTGAGAATATCTTCTTCATTGGAAGACGATTGGGCGCGCTGCTGGGGAAGGGGGACGGGATGCGCTTCGAAGGCCGCTGCACCGACGGTCAGAATTGAAATGTGTCGCTCCAGCGGACCGATGTCCTCGACAGTCAGACCGGGCGGTGCTGAAGGGTAGAGGCGTGAGCAGCGTAGCTAAGTGGGCGCGGACCCAGCTCGCGCGCGAAGACGGACCTAAAAAAAACGGCGGGTGGCGACATTCGCGAGGCGCTGGAAAACGAGGTCGTAGGACTGGGCGGGAAAAACGATGCCGTTGCTCTCTTCTGGCGTGATGGCCTGCCGCGAGGCCGTTGAACGTGATGAGTTGCTGCGGGAAGGGGAGTGTTTTCGCGGGACCTTGGTCAACGTAAGAAACAAACGTCGAGCTCGCCTTGGATGGGGGCATGCAGCACATTTGCCGCTGCAGGAAAGCAGCACGGAAGCTGTCCGCGCTTGCCGTCGTCCCTGGGAACCAAACAGCAGAATTTAGCGGTCGCGATTGATTTCATGCCCGCCTGGTGCGCTCGGCTGCAAATGCAAGCCTGGCGAGTGGTCGCTTAGGTCAAGAGCATCGCGTGAGTAAACAGCCTTACCTTGCTCAATCTGATGCGCGCTAACCGCCTCGCCGGATTGTGGAACTGCTCGCGGGTGGCTTCTACCACAAACAGCAAGGTCATGAAATCAAGCAGGAAGTCGTCAATCGCTTGGGCGATTGTTTCTGACTTGCCCTTGAACTGGTCCAGCAAAACGCGCGCGCTATCGATCGCTTCCACGCTGGTCGCATCGATCAACCCCTCAACCCTCTTGAAACAATCCAACTCGAAACTCCTTAAGGCGCTCCCAAGGTGTTATGCACGAAGGCAGCTCCGTGAACTACCCGGCCTTTTGACCTGGCGGCTCGAGCAGCGGTCGGCCTTACGTCCCGCGCCTCCAAACACGAGCCATCGACGTGGCGCTGAGGAGCGTTGGAAGAAATTGGGCGCTTCCGGCCACGCTCGAGCGGTAGTGTAGGACAGTGCTTGCTGGCGGCTACGCCCACAATGGAGTGCGCCAGCTGATCGGGGCTTAACAATTTTTCGCTTTTTGCTGCGCCCAACTCTCGGCTATGACTCGGACAGGCCTAATGGCCGCCCACGTGCATTGTAGAAGAAGGAACAAGTATATGACGACTGGAACGGTAAAGTGGTTCAACAGCACCAAGGGGTTTGGATTTATCCAGCCCGACAATGGCGGTCCGGATGTTTTCGTCCACATTTCCGCTGTCGAACGCGCGGGCCTCTCGACCCTCGCTGACGGCCAGAAGATCAACTATGAGATCGAGCAGGACCGCCGCACTGGCAAGTCCTCAGCTGGCAGCCTGAGCAAAGCTGGTTGAAATTTTCTCCTGCGAAGTCGCAAGAGCGGGCGTGTAGATCCGAAGGATGCTCACTGCCGCTCGATAGGAACGAGCAAAAACTGAGGGCAGCAGATTGCTGCATGGGTCGCGAATTCCTCATGAAGCAAAGTTGTTGGAAAAGGAAGGCGGGGTTGGCCCCGCCTTTTATGTGACGCCCAGATTCAAGCCGACGGCTGCAACGCTGCAGAAGGAATTTCAATTGCCGCAATCAAGCCGCGACCTTCTTGCGAGTTCGCTTCGTTGGCACCGGCGCTTCCGGCTCTTTCGGCGCTTTCGGTTTGCGGCCGAGCCCCATCGTTTTGGCCAATGACGAACGCTTCGCGGCGTAGTTCGGCGCCACCATGGGATAATCCGCAGGCAGGCCCCATTTGGCCCGATATTCACCCGGCGTCAGCCCATAGTGGGTCGACAGATGGCGCTTTAAAGATTTGAATTTCTTCCCGTCCTCAAGGGAGATGATGTAGTCCGGTGTCACCGACTTCCTGATCGGGACTGCAGGCGTAAGGGCAACCGGCTCTTGTGCAGAGATACCTCCGGCCGTCGCTTTCAGAGCCGCATGCACTTGGCCGATGAGGGCAGGGAGATCCCCCACCGGGATCGGGTTGTTGGAGACGTAGGCCGACACGACATCGGCGGCAAGCTCAATGAGGGTGTCGACGTTTTTTCCGGCTTCTTCTGTCATGAAACTCTCCAGGCGGTGAAACATAGTCAGCGAAGCGTCGCTTCATAGGGCCGGTTGCCGCTGAAAGCAACAATGTCTCTGACTGCGTTATTGCCAATGCTCGTCCAGAAGCGACATCGATGCGCCATATTTCGCGGCGTGACCGCTGAGCCACTCGTTGTTGGCGACCCTGCCGAGGTGCGTGGGCCGTGCCGCTCTAACTTAGCGCCGAAGTCGCTAGTAGCCTCGAGGCTAAGCGCGCTGTTTTTGTCTCGCTTTGCTTCTTTGGACTGTGAAATCGAGCGATAGTGGTCGCTTGATGGTGGGCGTCAGGGACGATGGAACAAACGTTCATTGGTAATGGCCAAAGTGATGTAAGTTCATCGCCGGTGAGCCGCTCTTGCAAAGGGGCTGGGAACCGCCGCTGATAAACCTAGGACATCAATGTGTTTCGAGGCGTTTCTTAGCCGGTCCTGGAGAGGCGGCAATGGCTGCGGATGACACCTGTTCCACGATATCAAACAGCGCGGCGACCGGCAGCTTCTCGAATCTGGAGCGGCTTCTCGCAAGTTGGCGCCGCGCCGAGAGGCCGGGCAAGGACAGTGAGCCGCCTGCATCAACCATAAGCATCGACCAGCCAGCGACGCGTCCTCATACAGAATGCCGCGACCGGCCGTGTGATCTCGCCGGTAGTCGCCGAGGCCCTCTGCATGAAGCCTCCGGATGTGCTGACGATCAACCAGGCCAGAAAGGTCGACGTCCTGAAGCAGGGATGACATGAGTTTGCCACTATGCGCAGCCTTGCCATGCCCTTCCGCGGCATTTTGCGGGGCCTGTGAGTTGGGCAAGCTCGGCACTTCGATCGACTTGGCGTCACCCGGCTCATCGCCATCACGCGTTTCGGTCTGGTCCTACGCCGTGACGCTGACTCCGTTCGCGATGCCATTGAACTGCCGTGGAGAACGGCCGAGGCGGAAGGGCTGATCAACCGCCTGAAGACGATCAAACGTACCATTAGGCAGCGCCGGCTGCGAACTCCTTAGGCACGCATGCTGCCACTCAGCCGGCCTGATCACCACACGAAGCGAGGAAGAACCTGGTCAAGTGCAAAGCGACAATTGCCTCGACAGCAGGTCCCGGAAGGTTTATGCTGCCCGATGTTACCGCAATCCTGAATGGCGATTGAGTACCTTCACGAGTGAAGGGAGTGGAACTGCTTTGTCGGCCAAATTGTTGACGGAACGCCCGGCGCCCATTGTTGCTACATGTCTAGATTCTTGGGGCGTTTTGGATGATGCAATCCACCACCTCACTCCAAAGGGCAGTGGAATCTGGAACAATGTCGCTTTTGTACGCACGACATCCTTCGTGCCCGATTGGCATATTGTCTTTAACTCTGCTTCTCTTTTTGGGCTCCCTGTCGATATCGAGGCGAGCCCCAACAGGACAATTTTTGCAATCGGCGAACCGCCGACGAAAGCTCATCGTGCATTTCATGAAGGGCAGGGGAAAAATACTATCGTCCTGACGTCTGACGCAGAGCTGGTTGCTCGGCAGAATGCAGCTCGCCGATTCGTTTTGTCTCCACCGATCACTCGGTCTTGGTCTGTAAACAAGACATATGACCAACTTCTGGTCAGCGAAGTCATGGATAAGCCACTTCGGCTCTCATGGATTACCAGTAACATCGCCCTGCTTAAAGGACATCGGTATCGGCTGGCGTTTCTGGAACGGCTAAGAAAGGAGCTCGATTTTGACCTGTTCGGCCGAGGTTTTCGGCTGATTGGAGATAAATGGAACGCGCTCGCACCTTATCGTTACAGTATAGCGTTCGAGAATACTCGTGCTGATTACTATTTTACAGAGAAGCTTATGGACTGCTTCGTCGCTGAAACAATGCCGATCTATTACGGCAGCCCGGCAATCACGAGGTTCTTCCCTTCGGACTCTATGGTTCTGATTGACCCAGAGGACAAGAACGTAATCCCAAAAATTCAAGAAATCATCAACTCGGACCTCTGGAAGGAACGTCGCGGCGCAATAAGAGAGGCGAAGCGGTTGGTCCTCGAGAAATACAATACGTTTGCTTATCTCGCGAGCTTCATCGAAAGCGTTCAGGATAAACCCTTACCGCCGGAAATTATACACATCGATTCGCCTGAGGTCGATTTTGGAATCGACGAATGAAGTACTCCAACGCTCGCTTCGCGTGCCCGGCGGTCGGTGGTCTGGCGAGATCGGTGCGGAACGCTCGGCGGAGAATGCCTGCTGCGCAGACGGGCCGGCACGGGCGCACGAGGTCATGCGCCCCCGGCTGCCGCTGATCAGACGAACTGGGGAAGGCCAGGAACGGAATTGAGGACCTCGTCCACGAGTTCGTCGCCGGCATGTTCCTTGGCGCAGGCGATCGTCTCGTTGGCGAGGCCGGCGATCTTTGCCATGCTGAGACCCTCACTCATCAATTGCTGGCCGAGCCCCATAAGGCCGCCACCCTCAGGGTCGTCGCCATGATACTTCGCTACTAATTCCGAAGCTCCCGGAATGGCCTCGATCATGCGCGCAACGGGACCGTCGGCCGCGTGGCTTTGCAGGAAACCCAGCATTAACCCAACGCCCTTCTCTGCGAGAGCCGGGCCGATGCCGGCACCAGTGGCGATGCGCGGTAAGAATTCTTCCATGCAGGGTCTCTCTCTCTTTGATGAGGTTTACACGGGGCCGGTCCGGCGCCCAGCTCCCTTGGCCGAACCACAATTGAACTCCACAAAAATAGGCCGGCGGAAGTGCTATTGCGCGTAAAACCGCCTCTGTCAACGCAAGCTGCGTCGGACGTGCGTGTTTCGCAAACCGAAGATCATTCCAATTCACATCATTACGCATTGGCAACCGCACAGTTTGCGTTGGCTCGCTTATGGGCCAATGCCCCCCGCCCGTCAAATGATGACGACAAACTGGTCAGCGCCTAGGATCTGTGGATCAAGGTGAGGCAGTTACAGCGGGTGGACCTGCTCGATCGCGGCGCCGTCGACACAAAGGGCTAGATTGGCGATACTGCGCGTGTTGGCCATGTCTTTCCTCGCGTGATGGGATGTTCGTGGAAGCGGAGCTATATGCCGGTGTGACGGTCCACAAAGGCGGAACGCCTATTCCGATACGACATCCATACTGTCACATAGACCGTCGCTGCTTAGGTATTGAAACCGCCATCGCTGGTGACATCACAATGTGCAGTCGGCGGGTGTCGATAAGGCCGATTCACGCAACGAATGAACCCTGACGGTTCAGAAGCTCACTTTTCGCAAGGCGTGCAGCGCACCTCGTGCAAGAGATTGCCAGTCTTGCGCATGCTGTGACTTTCTCAACCTTGGCTGAAAGATCGCAGTGACCGAATCTACGAAGCCGCCCTCAGGGCGTGCTTTGATGCATAAAACCGGTTGCCGAGCAGGGATACTCCTCCTCCCTGAAGTCCAATCGAGAAGAGCGATCGCTTCCAAGAGGGTCCCAGCTCAGCTGCGAAAACAGGTGTGAGACCCCGTCCTCTCCCTCAAGCTGATCTAGCTCAGGGCGTTCATGAGCCGCAGATCGCATAATGGCTGCGTGGACGACGCAGGAAGACCAATTATGAAAATCCTATTCAGTACGATGGCTGTCACCTTGCTGGCACCCACCGCCTTTGCTGCGGATTCGATCCCCACCGACCTCAGAGATACGGCATTGGCCACCTTCACGGCTTTGCCATCCACCACGCCGACAGTCGCCAACAACCCGATCACCCCGGAAAAGATCGCTCTCGGCAAGGCACTGTTCTTCGATCCACGCGTCTCGGCGTCAGGCGTCTTGTCGTGCAATTCATGCCACAACCTGGCCACCGGCGGCGACGACAATCACGAAACCTCGATTGGCCATGGTTGGCAGAAGGGACAGCGCAACGCGCCGACTGTACTGAACGCTGTCTTCAACATCGCCCAGTTCTGGGATGGTCGTGCCGAAGACCTGAAGGCTCAGGCGAAGGGACCGGTCCAAGCCGGGATCGAAATGGCCAATACACCGGGCCAACTCATCGCCACTCTCAAGTCCATGCCGCAATATGTCGAGTGGTTCGATGCAGCTTTTCCGGCTGAAGCCGATCGGGTCACCTTCGACAACTTCGCCAAGGCGATCGAAGCCTTCGAGGCGACATTGGTCACACCGGCCCCGTTCGACAGCTTCCTGAATGGTGATGAGCTTGCCATGACTTCCGAACAGAAACAGGGCCTGGCGCTTTTCATGGACAAAGGCTGCTCGTCCTGCCATGCCGGCATCAACGTTGGTGGGCAAGCCTATTTCCCCTTTGGCCTCGTGGAACAGCCCAGCGCCGAGGTCCTGCCGGACAAAGACAAGGGCCGATTCGCGGTCACCAATGCAGCCGATGACTACTATGTTTTCCGCGTGGCGCCGCTGCGCAACGTTGCACTCACCGCGCCATACTTTCATTCGGGCAAGGTTTGGGATCTGAAACAGGCCGTCGCTATTATGGGGACCACCCAGCTTGGCGTAGTACTGGCGGACGAAGAAGTTGATCTGCTTGTTGCCTTCCTCAACTCGCTGACCGGAGAGGCAGCCGAGGTCACCTATCCCATCTTACCCTCCGAAACGGCGACAACGCCCCGGCCTGTAACGCAGATCTTAGGAAAATAAGGGCCAACTGGCTGCGGACGTCGCAATCGAAAATGATTGCGGCTTTTACTTGGGCCACACGAATTGCCACGTCCATCTCCGAATTGGCGGGACACGCTAGCAATACCCGAAACCTGCAACCTCGCCCGTAGTCTGCGCAAATCAACTGGGGAAGCGGACAGACGCGCAGCATCATATATTGTCGCCGCCTGAGCGAACATGCCAAGCAGTCTACTTTGAGAAACGACGTGTGTACGATTTGTTCGAGGCGCGGGGCCTGTATGTTCCCAAGGACCAATACTATAGCGTGGTGTCACATTTATATTTCTGCGGGATGAGGACACGTGCCGAAGGAAAATTGCACATTTTCGCCGTGTGGCTTATTTTCAAGAGTGTGATCGGGTTGGCATATTCCCGGCCGACATCCGCCGGCCGGCAACTCCCCACACGGTGAGGGAGAGAAGCCTCACGCCTGCACTTTCTGCCGGAGCGCGCGCGCTGCAGCGACCATGTTCATGAGGGCAGGGCGGACCTCCTCCCATTTGCGTGTTTTGAGGCCACAGTCCGGGTTTATCCACAGTTGTCCGTCGGACAGTCGCTCGCGGGCAAGCATGACTAAGTCCGAAATCTCGCCGACTTCCGGGACGCGTGGTGAGTGAATATCATAAACGCCGGGACCGATTTCGTTCGGATATTTGGAGCTCGTGAAGGCGTCCAACAGCTCCATCTTCGAGCGCGACGTCTCAATCGAAATGACATCCGCATCCATTTCAGCGATCGCGTGAATGATCTCGTTGAACTCCGAATAGCACATGTGGGTATGAATTTGAGTCGCGTCCTTTACACCCGTTGAAGCGATCCGGAAGCATTCGACAGCCCAGTCGAGATAGACTTTCCAGTCAGATTGGCGCAGTGGCAATCCTTCGCGAAACGCGGCCTCATCGATCTGGACCATCCTTGCGCCGGACCTTTCGAGATCCGTCACTTCGTCGCGGATGGCGAGCGCGATCTGGCGGCAGGCTTCGGAGCGGGGTACGTCGTCGCGAACAAAAGACCAGTTGAGAATGGTGACTGGGCCTGTGAGCATTCCCTTCACGGGCTTTTCCGTAAGCGACTGGGCGAATTGCCACCAGCGCACTGTCATCGGATTGCGCCTCGATACGTCGCCGAAAATGATGGGGGGACGCACGTAGCGCGACCCATAGCTTTGTACCCAGGCATGCTGGGTGAGCGCGAAGCCGGACAACTGCTCGCCGAAATGCTGTACCATGTCGTTTCGCTCGAACTCACCGTGCACCAGCACGTCCAGCCCGATCTCTTCCTGCCAGCGAATTGCAGCCTCGATCTCCTTCTTCAGGAACGTCTCATAGTCGACATAGCTCAGCTGGCCCTTCGCATGAGCGGCCCGCGCCTTGCGTACCTGCGGCGTCTGCGGGAAGGACCCGATGGTCGTCGTCGGGAACGGCGGCAGCCCGAGTGAGCCGGCTTGGACTCTGGAGCGCTCGGCAAAAGCGCTCTCTCGTCGCTTCGCGCTGTCGTCAATGCTAGCGATCCGCCCCTGAACAAGCGGGTCATGGATCCTCGTGGATGTTACGCGCGTGGCGGTAGCCTCGGCAGACGCTTTCAACGCGCCAGCCACCGCATCTCTGCCTTGGGACAGGGCCCGGGCCAGCAACACCAATTCGTCGGTCTTCTGGGCCGCGAAGGCGAGCCACGAGCTGATGTCTGCGTCGAGTTCCGTCTCCATGCGCAGGTCGATCGGCACATGCAGCATCGAGCAAGAAGGCGCGATCTCGACACGGTCCAAGGGCCAGCCGGCGACGATCGGTTTGATGCGGTTGAGAATGGCGGGCAGGTTCGCACGCCAGACGTTGCGGCCGTCGATCAAGCCAAGCGAGAGCACCAGATCCTTCGGAGCGAGCCGACCCACCGTTTCCAGCTGCTCGGGAGCGCGCACGAGATCAATATGCAGCCCGGCCAGGGGCAGAGAAACCGCGGTTTCGAGATTGTCTCCCAGATGCCCGAAATACGTAGCCAGCATGATCTTCAGCTCGGGCGCGGCTTTCGACAGCTGGCCATAGGCGAACTCGAACGCAGCTCGTTCGTTGGAGTTCAGATCGAGGACAAGCGCTGGCTCATCGATCTGCACCCAGTCGGCTCCCGACAGCTTCAGCCTCTGCAGGAGTTGCTCGTAAACAGGCAGCAGCCGCGGTAGGAGTGCGATAGGATCGAACCCTTCGGCAGGCGATTTCGCCAGCTTGAGGAAGGTGATGGGTCCAAGGATGACTGGGCGTGTGTGAATGCCGAGAGCTTTGGCCTCGAGGAAGTAATCCACGGGTCTCGTCGACGAGAGGGCGAACGTCTGATCATCATCCAGTTCCGGCACAATGTAGTGGTAGTTTGTGTCAAACCACTTGGTCATTTCCATCGCGGTTACACCGGGCCCATGAGCCGCCTCCTGGTGACCAGCGTGTGCACAATCCTCCGTCTGACCCTGGTTGCCGCGCGCCATCGCGAGGTAGATGTCAAGTGGGACCTCGCCGCTATTCCAGCCGTAACGGGAGGGAATGGCGCCGACCATGGCTGCGGTGTCGAGCACATGGTCGTAAAGCGAGAAGTCGTTTGACGGTATTTTCGACACGCCGCGATCGCGCTGCTCTTCCCAGCTAGCGGCACGGAGCGCCTTCGACGTCGTGAGAAGGTCGCGAGCGGACGATGTTCCGGACCAGTAGCTTTCAAGCGCGAATTTCAGTTCTCGCCGACGACCGAAGCGCGGCACGCCGAGCGTTGCTACAGGAATTTGCTGAGAGACAGTCATGTCATACCCCGATGGTTGGGGGCGTCGGTGACAAGGAAGGCGCTAGCAGGCCCGGCACGCCGGATTGCAGCGGCCACCGAGACACCCCGCCCGTGGACGTGATTCGTCGTGGCAGGTCTCCTGGCTCGCGGGGTCATAGCCTCTACCCGTCTTCCCGAGGGTATTCGCCTCAGTGACATGAGTGGGGTTGGCTCGCCGCTAACAGTTGCGGGGGCAGCGCCGGCATCGCACCGGCTTCCCTCTTAGCTCCGCTGCGGCAGCGCCGCACGCGAGAACCACGACACGCCAGACAATCACAGCAATCCCTTCTCTTGTCAATGGCGCATAACGAAATGTTTATGTGGTTATGTCCTGGCGCTTTTACGCTTATCTAACATTGTGAAACATGGAGTCGTCCATTTGCCGGCGCTGCACCGCTGCCCCATTGTCCAACTAATGGAGGCCGTGCGGAGCACAACAGGACTTTAACCTCAACCTGAAAAGCGCTACCGCTCAAAGGACGCTGGTGATCCGCGAGCGCCGAGCCAACGGTTGTGTGCGTCAAGTTCTGCAAAATGGGGCGGCCATGATGCTGGTTATGCGGCTTGGCGCAGAGCGAGCTTCTTGTGCTCGCGCAGGTCGTCCATATTGATGTATCGGTTGGCCTCCATCCAGTTTTCATTGGTCTCGACGGCCAACGCCCTGACCAGGCGCAGGCAGCTTTCGGTATTGGGGAAGATGCGCACGACATAGGTGCGCCGGCGGATTTCCTCGTTGAGCCGCTCCAGCATGTTGGTGGATTTGAGATGCTTGTGGTGCCGNGACATAGGTGCGCCGGCGGATTTCCTCGTTGAGCCGCTCCAGCATGTTGGTGGATTTGAGATGCTTGTGGTGCCGTCTCGGCAGTCTGAAGAAGGTCAGGGTTTGTTCGATGGCATCCTCGGCCCAGCCTGTCAGGCGCGGATAGCGTGCCGACGATTTGGCAAGCCATGCGGCTTCGGGGATCACTCGCCGATCACTGCCACCAGGCCGGCGTGATCGTCGGACACTGCCAACTCGACGCCCTTGAGGCCGCGCGCCTTGAGGCCGACGAGGAAGTCCCTCCAGGCCGAGCGGCTCTCGCGATTGGCCATCTCCAAGATCGGAAGAGCGTCGTGNACACCGGCTTCACGCACCTTCTCGTAGCACGCATCGAGGATGAGGTAAGGAAACGGCTCTTGAAGGGGGCGCCTGGCAAAGGCAGCGAGGCTCTCGTCCAGCCCCTTGTTGATGGCCGAGATCGACGAGGCCGAGAAGGCATGGCCGCACAGTTCTTCCGTGATCGCCTTGACCTTGCGGGTCGACACGCCCTGGACATACATCTCCGCCAGCGTCGCACCAAGGCCCGCTCGGAACGCTGGTAGCGCTCGAACAGCGCGGTGGAGAAGCGCCCGGCACGGTCCTGCGGAACCCGCAGCTCGAGCTTGCCGACCCGCGTCACAAGGGTGCGGCCGTAATAGCCCGAGCGATAGCCAAGCCGTTCGGGCGTGCGCTCGCTCTTCGAGGCACCCAGCGCCTCGTCCATCTCGGCNGTGACGTGAACAATCACCAGCCTGCCATGACCGCCCCCTCTCAGCGAATTTGCAGAACTCTCAGCACACTACCGAGCCAACACCGAGGCTGCGGAAGGTGTGCGGGATGAGCCCAACCGATTTCGCGGTGCGGTAGGCGTCACGAGTCATTGGCGTCTCTTGCCTAAGCCGGTTCGTTGGATTCTGCCCTCTCGACGAATCCACAATTCGAAGGCAGCAGGCAAGGAATCACTGTGTCTGTTGACGGGCTACCCAATGCGTATGTTCTCTCGAAAAGGCTTGTTCGGCTTCGTTCACAAAGTCCGAGAAAGCAGCCTCTGATGCGACTTCCATAACGCGTCCCTGTATGATCCCAATCTCGTGGGCCGTTAAAGTGTATGAAGACGAAAGCTCGTTGAATTTTTTTACTTGGGTCCAACCCACCATACTCGAAGCTAAGACGATTAACGGCTCTATAGGCCAAATCGCCAGGACAGGGTTGGCTATCCGTAGCAAAACAAGTCCGATGGCAATGACGTATGCAGTTATACCAGCGAACATCCAAGCTCGACTCGCTTTTTTGTTTTTGCTCGCCTTAACTGCATACCAAGAGCGTTGCTCACGAATCCGATGGGTATCGTAGTACGATTTTCGATCATCCAGCGACAGAGCACGCGTCGCCTCCATCGAGACCGTAATCTGGTCGTTGGCGGCTTCGTCTGGCGGGATTCGACTTCCAATATGGTGGTTGGCATCAAGGATCGCGAGCAAATAATTTCGGAACTCCGCCCTTCGAACCGCAACTTTGTCGGCATCGCCGAACGGTTCCGCCCGCATGCAGTAGCGCCAGCATGAGGTCTTAATGGACTCTGCAAGTGCTCGGCCTTTGTACCAGTCTTGCTCAGGCTTCTTTAAACTGCGAGTGATTAAAACTCCCAGCGAAATCAAGAAAACAAAGGCGTATCCAGCAAAGTAAAGGGGCGTTTGACTCAAGTCGAGAGAAAGGATTGCCGCGACCAGGAGCAACATGTACTCAGCTCGAATGAGCCATAGGAACTCACTTTGCGAGCCAGCGGAGAGCTGGCTCGCAGCACGATATAGCGCAGGGTAATCGAACTTTATTGTCAAGGTACAAGACGACGAATTGCTGCGACAATGGAGGCCGAATTCCAAGCGACCATCTCATCAGCATAGTCAATTACGGACTGCGGCGTTCTCTGCTCCCCCCACCGTTTGATTCCTAAAATCGGCTTGCCGAGGGACCTTGCAAACTCCATCTCGAACTGAATCCAGTCACTGTGGTTAACATACATCCCGGAGACAATCACCACGCACTGCACGGGTCGGATTTGGCGCCTCATCGCTTCGGCGAGTTCGGCTTTGCTCATACGTGGGAACGCGTCGTCCACGGGAACGGAGTAATTTGTCCACTCGAAGTTCGACGCATCGTTCAAAAACCTTACCGCACGTTCGTACCGCTCACTGTAGCTCCACGCGTGGCTGATAAAGAGCCGATGGTTGTGTAGATATGGCACGACAGCATCCTTTGAAAAGCGCAAGAAATATTAGGTATCGGTCAAATAGCCGCATAAGTCCCGTTTAGCACGTGCCGCGCAGCGGTCAATGCTCCTGGCCTTTTCTTGCCCCCTGAAGTATCTTTTGCGGTGGAAATCGATCCCTAGCAGCCGCACCTGACGCCGAGGCGGTTTTGAAAATGGTTCGAGCGCTCCTAAAGACGTTCTACGAAAAAACCGGAACCATGAAGGACGTGGTCAACACTGGGGACTTTTTGTTGACAGCCTACGGTGCCGCATCTCTGTTATTACGGCGCGGGAATTGCCGGGCTGTTGACGTATGCCGGAATCACTCGATAGCGATCAGGGGTATCATTGCGCGTGCGGAGTGACGGTGTCGCCCTTAACTGCGGTTTACAAAATCAACTTAGTTCCCGCCACTCGACCCTCTGCAGCGACTTGAAGAACGGGTTAGCCCTTGGATTCTTTCGGGACGGCCGTAACAACTACCGGCGGGGTACTATCAACCACGACATGCACTAGCGTGTTCAGTTTCTCACGCACACCTTCATCGAAAAAACAGGTCTCAAGCCCTTTGGTCCCGCTAAAATTCACAAATTCGAGACCCTTGGCATATCTGAAATCGGCATTTAGTAAATTGGCGTTGCGGAAGCTTGCACCTGCTAGCTCGGCATCTTCGAATGGCGGAGCGTACACCTGGGCCCGGTTCTGCGGATCGTCATCTATCACCTCAAACCAATCATCCTCATTCGGCTTGAAGTCCGTCCATTCAAGCGTAGCGCCGTCGAAAGTCGCGTTAACGAGATTTGTTTGAAGAAATCGCAAGTTGGTACCCTTTATCCCGAATAAGGTGCCACCCAGCATGCCTTTTGAGAAAACCACTCCAACGCAATCAGTTGCAGAGAAGTCTACATTGTCGAGTACGGTTCCGAAGTTTGCTAGTCCGCTGATCGAATTCGTATTGAACACCGTGCCGCGCAACTTCGTGATTCTGTTCTGGAAAAACGAGAAGTCACGAAGGGTTATCCCGCGCAGATCAAAGGCGGTCACTCCCAGCTTGGAGAGCCGCCGCAGATTTCCAGCAATTCGCACACGTGACTCTTCAGTGTCCCAGCGTTTGTAGTCGTCTATCTCCTCGCTGTAGCGCTCTATGTGCTGCTTTCGTTCGCGCCGAAGCTCAAACCAGCCGATCAGCAGGACGACAAAGATGATGTCGAATAGCGTTCCCCAAGCTTCGACGTAGACCCCTTGTTCGATGTCACCGACGGAGCCCCCGATAGGACGCAGGTACAGAAGCAGTGCCACCCATGCGACCGCGATACCGATAGGAGGCGCATATGGCCCAATTGCATTTCGGAACGAAATCCATCTGCGCCTCCACTTGTTGCGGCGCAGTCGCCAACGGAACTTCTGTCGGTCCCACCAACTCACAGCTTAACCCCGTCGTCGTGCCCCAGACACCATATCGATCAACAATACGCCAGGATAGTCACAGGGTCGGTATCTTGGCACCCATATAATCGGGGGACACTAAAAGGAACCTTGACGGGCCGCACTCCACCGGGTCTCCGCCATCGGCGACAACCATCTGGTCGAGTTATAATCCGCAGATGATGCCGTTGCTTCATTTCGTACCTTTTGGTACCTTCGACAACAAGACCGGCGCAATAACATCAATAGCTTAGAACACGGCGGTGCGTTTCCGAGAGGGCGGGGTAGTCCCTTTCCGCCCGTCAGGGATCGTTTTTGTCGCAATCCCTTCCTCGTTGCCCTCGACGATCCCAAAATCGTGGAAGCCAGACCGCGATGCGGATGTGTGAAATACCAGCTAGGCGAGCACTTCCTAATATCCGCGGAATGCCGGGCTTCACATCCGGCGCCTCGTCGAGATTGACGAAGATGAAGCCTTGCTGCCAATTCCGCTGGTCCCATACCAATGGCTAACCAGTCTGCCCGCATTCGACATCGTGGGACGTGATCGCAAGTCAAGTGCTCCGACGGACGCCGCGAGTTCTCCGTTACCTCAGGAACCTTACTGGCCTTCCCCAAGCTGAGCTTCTGGAAAATGCCGGTGGCAATCTCGAAGACGGTGAATGCCGTCAAGGCAAGCCCGCCTTGCACCGCCTTCCAGCGAGCTTCACGGCAGCAGCATCGGTCAGTTCTCCGAAGCGAATGGCTGTCGCTATCAGCGAGCTTTGACACAGTTCCGCCACTGCGATGATCGCGTCGGTAGGGCAGCTGGTTAGTTGCCCGCGCATCTACAGCAACCCAGCCCGTTCCGCCTCGCGGCGCAAATTCTGCCGCGGCCTGGGGCCGATCTGCTGGATCACCAATCCGGCCGCCAGTGAGCCAAGGTCGCCGCAGGTCTGCAGGTCGCGGCCTTGCGTGTAGCCATGCAGGAAGCCTGCGGCATAGAGATCGCCGGCGCCCGTCGTGTCGACCAGTTCCTTGATCGCGGTCGCCTTGATGACCACGGTCTCGTCGCCGCGCACGATCACTGAGCCCTTTTCCGAACGCGTCACAGCGGCGATCCGGCAATCCTTGCGGATCTGTGCCAGCGCCTCGTCGAACGACGATGTCTGGTAGAGCGACTTGATCTCGTGGCTGTTGGCAAAGACGATGTCGACCGTGCCAGAGCGCATCAGGTCGAGGAACTCGTCGCGATAGCGGTCGACGCAGAACGAATCCGACAGTGTCATCGACACTTCGCGGCCCGCCGCATGCGCCAGCTTGGCCGTCTGCCGGATTGCTTCCTTGGCCCGCGGCGGGTCCCACAGATAGCCTTCGAAATAGGTGACCTTGGCGCCAGACGCCTTGTCGGCCTCGACATCCTCAGGGCCAAGCTCGACGCAGGCGCCGAGATAGGTGTTCATCGAGCGTTCGCCGTCGGGGGTGACGAAGATCATCGAGCGCGCCGTCGGCGGCTCGCCCATGAGCGGCCTGGTGTCGAAGGCGACGCCCTGCGCATGGATGTCGTGAGCGTAGATTTCGCCCAGCGCGTCATTGGAGACCTTGCCGAAGAAGGCGGCGCGGCCACCGAAGCTGGCGACGCCGGCCGCTGTGTTGCCGGCACTGCCGCCGGACGCCTCGATCGCCGGACCCATGCGGCTGTAGAGCAATTCGGCGCGCTTTGTGTCGATGAGATTCATCGCGCCCTTGATAATGCCGTTGGTCTCGAGGAATTCCTCGTCGCACTGGGCAATGATGTCGACAATGGCATTGCCGATGCAAAGCACGTCATAATCCGGCATCAATGTCTCCGCTTGGGAACCCGCCAGCTCTGTTGCCACGCGGGCCGGGCGCGGGTCTGCCGGTGGAAATGGGCTTTCCGCTTGCCAATCCGATCGCCGGCGGCTCTCACGGGGCGGCGAGTCCTGCCTCGCGACGCAATTCGTCCGCCCTGTCTGTCTTCTCCCAGGTGAAATCAGGCTCTTCACGGCCGAAATGGCCATAGGTCGCTGTATTGCGGTATATAGGGCGTAAGAGATCAAGCATCTTGATAATGCCTTTCGGTCTGAGATCGAACAACTCAAGAATGAGGCGCTCGATCCTGCTTTCCTCAACCCTGGCTGTCCCGAACGTGTTGATCATGACGGAAACCGGACTGGCCACGCCGATTGCGTAAGCAAGCTGCACCTCGCACACGTCCGCAAGTCCGCTGGCGACGATGTTCTTTGCGACATAGCGGGCCGCATAGGCAGCTGAGCGGTCAACCTTGGACGGGTCCTTGCCCGAGAAGGCGCCGCCGCCATGACGACCCATCCCGCCATAGGAATCGACGATGATCTTGCGTCCAGTGAGACCGCAGTCGCCGCGCGGCCCGCCGACTACGAACCGCCCCGTCGGGTTGACCAGAATTCTGATGCCTTCCGTCTCCAGGTGGGTCGGCAGGACAGGCTTTATGATTTCCTCAATGACGCCCTCGCGGACAGTCTCTTGCGAGACCTGCTCGTCATGTTGCGTCGACACGACGATGGTATCCAGGGCGACCGGGCGCAACCCCTCATAGCGCACTGAGACTTGGGATTTCATGTCAGGACGCAACCAGCCAAGCTGTTGTGCCTTCCGGACATACGCCTGCCGTTTCGTCAAGCGATGAGCGAGCTGGATCGGCAAAGGCATCAGGGTATCGGTTTCGCGGCATGCGTAGCCGAACATGAGGCCCTGATCTCCCGCTCCCTGCTGGAGGTCTTGCCCTCTTCCCTCGTCAACGCCTTGGCTGATGTCGGGCGACTGCTCTGTGAGGGCATGAACGACGGAGCAACGCCGGCCGTCAAAGCCGACGGCCTCGTCGTCGTACCCAATGTCGAGAATCGTATCGCGCGCAACTTGGCTGTAATCCACCTGCGCATCGCTGGTAATCTCGCCAGCCAGGACGACTATCCCTGATTTTACCAACGCTTCACAGGCGACGCGCGCCTTGGGATCTGTGCGAAGGATGGCATCGAGGATGGCATCCGAGATGTTGTCGGCCAACTTATCCGGGTGCCCCGCGCCAACCGATTCGGAAGAGAACACGAACTGCCTAGCCATGAATACCTCGCTTCGGGTGTTGGATGTAGTATGGGCATTTTGCTTGGCCCACCTTACTTGTCGGAGATGCCCGGGACCTCGAACGCAGCGCACAAGTCGGCAACGTCTC
Source organism: Mesorhizobium sp. LNJC391B00 (assembly GCF_000502535.1). Classification (NCBI taxonomy): domain Bacteria; kingdom Pseudomonadati; phylum Pseudomonadota; class Alphaproteobacteria; order Hyphomicrobiales; family Phyllobacteriaceae; genus Mesorhizobium; species Mesorhizobium sp. LNJC391B00. Next base: position 73,366 of record NZ_AYWI01000006.1, on the reverse strand, counting down.
TTCGCACGTGCGCATGGAGGTCTTCGTCATCGGGCCGGCGGAGGACGGAGTCAATGAAGCCAGCAATTTGCACCATTTCCACATCGCGCATGCCCATTGACGTCACTGCTGGCGCCCCCAGGCGAATTCCGCTTGTGACCGCCGGATGCCGCGGGTCGCCTGGCACCATATTAAAGTTTGTGATGATTCCTGCCTTTGCTAGTCGCTCGGCATAGGCCTTGCCCGATAGGGGCCGATCGCGAAGATCAAGGATCAGCATGTGATTGTCCGTCCCCCCGGTCACCAAGTCATAACCTCGCTCAAGCAGTGCATGTGCCAGAGCCTTGGCATTCTTGACCGTCTGTTGGCCGTAGCTTCGGAAGGACGGGTTCGCGGCTTCGTGCAAGGCAACCGCTAGCGCAGCGATGGCATTCATGTGGGGCCCGCCTTGCAGGTGAGGGAAGACCGCCCGGTCTATTCGTCTGGCGAGATTGTATTTGCTCTTTGTATGATACAGGGCCTGATAGCGATCTTCGTTCCTTGACAAAATGAAGCCACCGCGGGGACCGCGGAGCGACTTGTGAGACGTGCTGCTGACCACGTCGCAATGGCCCACGGGATTCGGGTGCGCTCCCGCGGCAATCAGGCCGCTGATGTGCGCAATGTCGGCTACGAGATAGGAGTTCGCTTCCAGGGCGATTTCTGCCATTGCCGCGTAGTCAAAGACACGCGGGTAGGCAGTTCCGCCGACCCAAATGAGCCGCGGCCGTTCCCGCTTGGCTGTCTCGCGCAAGCGGTCATAGTCAATCTGCTGTGTCTTTTCATCTAGACCATAGGGCACGCGTTGATAGTCAGTTCCGGAAAAGTTGATGGCCCAACCATGAGTCAGATGGCCCCCTTCCGGAAGGGGCAAGCCCATGACTTTGTCACCGGGACTCAAAAGCGCACGATAGACAGCCTGGTTGGCCGGCGAGCCGGAATAAGGCTGGACGTTGGCATGCTCGCTGCCAAATAATGTTTTCAGGCGCTCAATGGCCAGATTCTCAAGCTCATCAACGATCTCGTTTCCAGCGTAGTAGCGCGCACCGGGGTACCCCTCGGCGTACTTGTTCGTGAAAATCGAGCCGTTCGCTTCCAGCACGGCCGAGGACGCAAAGTTCTCTGAGGCGATGAGCTTAAGCGTCGTTCGCTCCTGCCGCTCCTGTCTCAGAAGCAGCTCGTGAACGCGCCAATCAACTGCGGCCAAGGAAGACCGCCCGTAGGTGTCGGGCTGATCGATCGTGCCGTCGGCGGAGTTGTCCATGGTAGCTTCGCGCTCCAATTGAATTGACTATTTCACGATCAAGCACGCGGTCCCCTTCGGCCGCGTGTCTCGTACCGCTTCGAGCCGCTGCAGGTCCTGTTTATGATAGCCGTCGCGATGGGGCAGGAGATCAACCAATAATTGAACCAGCCCGCCGTCGTTGGATCCTGCGTTGAGATGGTACGAGCGCCACGGAGGCTGTTCGTTGCAGCAAAGAAAGTCGGCTCTGGCGAGCAGCCGGACGTGTCGCGCAACCCGCTCTCGACACACGCCCAGAATCTCCGCTAGGTCGCAGACAGTTAGGTCCGCATGCGCACAAAGGCCCAGGATTCGAAGACGGTCAGGATGCGCTGCCATGCGTAGGCGACTAATCAGTGTCATCATGGCTCAGGACCACGTCCTACCGAATTTCTCATTTCGCGTTCTCCACAGAAGTTGCAGATTTCGAAGGTTGTCCAACGACCGGACAAATCTCGGTGGCCGTGACGACCGTCGATATCTGTGTCGAACAAACAAATGGGCGCTCTTCTTGCCGTTAGCCGAAATTGCAAGCAGTTCGGCCGGTCGAAGACAAGCGGGGCCAGGGTTTGGAACCACTGACCTCAGACGTTGCAATAAGCCTACCATTCACAGCGAGCCGGAGTTGCTAAGAGTCTATGAATTTCCTTGAAGGATCTGTTGCAACGTTTGCCCAGCCTGGCCTGCTCCCGGTTTGCAGCGGTCATCGTCAGGCGATCCATCGCCTCTGCGAGCACTATCAGGAATTTGCCCTGCATCGCATCGCTGATCAGCTCCTGAAGGCCGGGACGCAACAGCGACGCGCCGCAGATCGCGCGGTGGGTATTGCTGTCGACGACTGTCCAGCCTTGCTTTTCAGCACCCAAGCAGCAGAGCCGCAACTGATCCTCGATCGAGGCGTCTCGGTGATTGTCAGTTGAGTAGCGAGCGCCAAGCGCGACCTTCATGAGGCGGCCCCTTACTCCGGGACGCGGTCTCGCGTCTGGCTATCCGTTTCGGCTTGAACGAAATCCCGTGCGGCCTGTCGCGCCAGCAGCCGGACCAGATTGACGAAGCGTCGATCGGGCTTCGGCGACGCAGGCACAGCCGATTCGCGGGCCGCGCCGGCGACCACACGAAGCTTTTCGGCTGTTGCCGTTTCGGCGCGCTATGATCGCCTTCCTGTCCTGACGCGAAATACTCCGTTTCGCGACAATGATGCCAAGTCACAGTGCTTCGACAAGCTGGAAATTCTTTGTGATCAATAACGCGCGTCGCGCAGGAGCCAGTGCTGGCCGATGACGGGCGACCTTGTGCTCCGAAGAAGCCATGGCTATATATCCGGATAGAGAAGGGAGGCACGCGATGGGCAACACTGCACAGAAGAGAGCCATCGAGAATTATCGGTCTCGCCTGGCTGAGCGCGGCATCGCGCGGTTCGAGATCCTGGCGTTCGACGCAGACCGCGATCTACTGCGAACTCTTGCCCGAAAATTAACGGAGAGCGGGCCGGATGCCCGACAGCTTCGTCGGACCATACAGCAAGCCGTGGCGGGTGAGCCACCGAAAGCGGGCAGCATTCTCGCCGCGTTGCGTCGCTCGCCTCTGGTTGGCTCCAATCTCGACCTCAGCCGGCCGCGCGAAGAGGGGCGCAAGATCGAGCTGTGACGCGCTACCTTCTTCATACCAATATCATCAGCAACGTCATAAAGCCGGCGCCTTCGGGCTCGTTGCTGGCCTGGATGGGCGCGCAGAAGGACGAAGACCTCTTCATTGCTTCGCTTACTGTCGCCGAAATTCGCCGAGGCATCCTAAAGAAGCCGAAGGGGAAAAAGCGCAGCAGCCTTGAAACTTGGTTCGAGGGCTCCGAAGGCCCGCAAGCGCTGTTCGCTGGCCGCGTGCTATCGTTCGACGAGAAAGCTGGCCTCGTGTGGGCGCGGCTGATGGCCAACGGCAAAGCCAGAGGCTGTTCGCGGAGCGCCCTAGACACAATCATTGCCGCTGTAGCCGAAGCCAACGAGTGTGTCGTAGTGACCGACAATGAAAAGGACTTCGAGGACGTTCAGATAATCAACCCGCTCCGTAGCTCTGGAAGCCTAGCGGGTGATGATAGCTCCAACGGTCCGGCCGATTCAACTTGAGGATTTCAGCGGCACGGCGTCCGAACGTCTCGTGTTCGCCTACCTTTTAGCGATGGCTGGATTGATCTTGCTTAGTTCGGCCAGGGCGTCTCTTCCAGTTCCGCTTTAATGCCATCCCGGTTCATCTAGTCAGCTCGATCTACCAACAGTTCGCACGCACGAGCGCCGCGGACAAGGCGCCATCGCAGGGACTGCGCGATATGCGTGTCGAGCTCGTCCATCTTACACTCGATCTCGTCTTCGAAGGCCTCTCGCCAAACGTAGTCGATGCCGCGCGCGGCTCGGGGCCTTCTCATCGAGGCTTTCTCGCGACTGGTCTGGCGCGCTACCAATGGCAAATTCGCCCGCCGGGAACTCGTCGGTCTGTACTCCCAGCTCTGGGCGTCCACATCAACTGCGGAGCTCTTGGCATCGCCGTGTTCTGCCTTTAGCTGGCAGCTCTCGAGCTGGACGAGCAGCCGATCAGCGACACCCGCGACCTCAAGTTCGACCCGGTTAACTCGATAACACCCTATTGGCAGATTCAGTCGGGGAGGATCTGCCCACTCCGATCACAAGCCGATCTTTCGACCCCGTGGTCGGGAATTCTCCATGGACTTCGTGAAGAAGGAATGCAGCGCCGAAAGCCGAAGCGCTTCCGATACATCGACGCCCCTTCCGAGACGGAGCCCCGATTAGGCATTCCTGCCACTCTATCTAGCCGACCCCCGTGGCCGCGTTGCCGATCGGTGCGCACTGGTCGCCTACATCGCCCCGGCACGTGAAGATCGTCTCTGCTGACGCTCGTTGAGCAATTCAGGCCGCCTCCGGCTGGCGTTTGATCAGCGTCAGCGTCAACCAGCGCGCGGTCAGCGCCGGCTTTTTCGAGCCCTCGATCTCAATCGTCACGCCCAGCGCCGTCTGCACCCAGCCCGACGGCCTGACCTTGACGTCGGCCAGTACGAAACGGGTGCGGATGCGCGATCCGGTTTTCACCGGCGCCAGGAAGCGCAGCGATTCGAAGCCATAGTTGACACCCATCTTGCAGTTTTCGAGCGGCCGCATGGTCTCGAAAGTCATCGCCGACAAAAGCGAAAGCGACAGGAAGCCATGTGCGATGGTGCCGCCGAACGGCGTCTCGCGCTTGGCGCGCTCCGGATCGCAGTGGATGAACTGGTGGTCATCGGTGGACTCGGCGAACTGGTCGATCATCCGCTGCGAGACCACCCGCCACGGCGATACGCCGACTTCCTTGCCGACGCTGGCCAGAAGCTCGTCGAGACTGATCGGTTCCAAGCTAATGTCCTCCATTTCAACCGTCCGAAGCGCGAGCGGCTTCATTCCGTGAACAGTGTCAGCCCATGCTGCACCGACTGCCGGCCATCCATCGGCAGGATGGCTCCGGTGAGATGACTGCCGTCACAGCTGCACGAATAGAGCGTTCCGCCGGCAATCTCATTCGGCGCCCCGATGCGGCCGATCCGAACATGGCTGCAGACGAGCCGGCTTGTACTCGGTCGCGGTGCGCGTCGTGCAGGCCGCCGAAAGCAGCTCGTCTTGCTACGGATGATCATTCCGCCGGCGCCGCTATGCGGTATTGTCGCAGATTGATAAAATCAATTGTCTGGATAGGAACCATCCGTGTCTCGAATGGTGGAGGAGTAGTCCAGCAGACGGGGTGGCTTGTGGTCCTTCTTGAAGCGCGCCGACCTCATTGGCCGCTAGCTGTGAGCCGGCAAACAGCGCCAGTTCAATGACATTGGGTGTCGACACGGCAAGCGGCATCAGATGCTACTTTATGATGCGGGTGGCGCTTGCTTCAAGAAGCGCTCGCCTGACGTGGAAGCAGCACCGGATCTGGATTGTCGGTATGCGCGGATATTCGCGCAGCACAGCGGCAACCGCAGCGACGATCGATCTCAGCCGTTGCGAGCATGCCGATGTTGGTGGCGGCCACTCTGTTAGGCTGAAGCGCAGCGCGCATTTGGTCCGTCACCAGACCGGGTTGCGTAACTTGGATTTCCAAGGCGTCTTCCTGGGTTTGCACCGTCAGCGCGCTGACAGCAAAGGCAGGTGCGCACGTCAAGGCAAGCGATCGTCTCGATCTCGCGGGCAATTCCAGCCCCACCGCGGGAATCTGACCCGACAACAACGAGCAGATGCGGTTCTCGCCCCAGCGCCATTGTTCTGTCTTTCGATCCATTCTCGCGTGCGCGCTTCTGGGGCGTCGTTCAGCGCAAAGTCGGTGACCACGGCTGCGCTTTCCGCGCCAGCCTCGAAAAGCGCCTTCGAGCCGGTCAGGTTGAGGCCGCCGATGGAGACCAATGGGATCGGCGCGACCTGGTGCTTCCACTCGCTGATCCGCTCGAGCCCTTTCGACGCCCATTCATCTGCTTCAGGCTAGTTGGATAGATGGGCCGAGCGCCACATACTCCGGCTCAGCCACTGGCGCCGTTTCCAGTTCGGTGTGATCGTGGATCGAAAGGCCGAGCTTCAATCCGGCGTATTTAATCGTCAGCATCGGCGGCAGCCAAATCCTTTTGACCAAGATGGACGAAGTCGCAGCCTTCCTCGATTGCCGTGCGCCAATTGTCGTTGACGCTCACTTGGCAACCATGGACCGCGCAGGCGTCGTTCGCGCGGCGGATTTCCGTCTGCAGTCCTTTCTCGTCCATATCCTTTATCCGGAGCTGCAGCAGACTCACGCCGAGCGGCGCCAGCCGGTCAACCCAGCCGGCACGTCGAAATTCAGATAGAAGGGATCGAGCTTCATGAGAAGACAGCCCTGCCGACCGTCGGTGAGTAGCGCGGTTCGAGCATTCCCGAGTTGAAAGCTTCACGACCGGCATCGACCGCTTTGCCGAATGCACGCGCCATGCCGACCGGATCGGCCGCCCTCGGGACCGCCGTGTTCAGGAGCACGGCGTCAAACCTGAGCTCCATGACGGTCGCCGCGTACGACGGCCGTCCGAGCCGTGCATCCACAATCAACGGAATGTAGGGGAAATGTCCGCGCATCAACTGGACCTCGGAGCTCAACGCTTCATCGCATTAGAATGAGCGTTCGAAACGCAGGATACCGCCGACACTGCCCTTCTTGTTGGCATTGGCCCAGTTCACTTCGGAAGCTTTCACCTTTCCGACGGCGGAGCCTCCGTAGCGGTCGTAGTCGAGTTCAGCCGTAACTGTGAAATCTGGAAGAAGCGCATAGGCGACGTTCGCAGCGACACCATAGTTCTTGAGCTGATCACCCGAGAGCTGAAGGTTGAACGAAGTTGTCTCGTTGACCTCGTAAGCGGCGCCAGCCCAGAAAGCCCAGTTCCCGCCCCAAATCTTATAGAAGCCGCGACCATGAGCGTCGATCGCGTTCATGGAGTCGTCGTTGAGCTTGCCATTGGAACCGTAGCCGAACATTCCGAACAGCAACAGTTCGTTGGTGACATTGATGTCGACACGGACCTTCGCGGCTACCGATTCGTAGTTGCTATCATAACCAGCAACGCCGGTGATCGCTCCCCAGCCATGTGTGTATTTCAAGCCGCCGACTATGTGCGGAGCGTAGTTGTCGATTGTGCCCACCACGCCTGAGCCTTCTTCGAGCGAAACCACGGCGGAAAAGCCGTTCGCGGCGTCGAAGTAGTACTGGACCACATTGGTATCCAAAGCGCCGTACGGAACCGGCGTCTGGTTGAGTACGTCACCCGCGCCGCCAATAAACATGTCGAAGGCCGACCAGTCCTTACCAACTCGGAGGCCACCAAGCTGAATCCAGGCGAAAGTCAAGATGCTGTCTCCGTTGAAGGCATAGGACCGAGAACTGTCCGAAACCGAAGTGTGGCGGTTACCGAAATTCACGCGGGTTTCGGTGTAGGTCTTCAACGTGCCGAGTTCGGTCTCCTGGCCGGTCCAAGCTTTCAGTGTGAAGCGCGTGTTGTTTTGCCATGTACCCTGATCCTCACCAGTCCTCACATCTGAGGTTCTTGCGTGGTCAAACAATCCGACATCGCCCAAGCCCACGTAGTAGCTAAGATAGCCGCCGATGCGCAGGCAGGTCTCGGTGCCTGAAATGTAGACGTAGCTGGAGCCGTAGACGTCGCAGATCTTGACGTACTCAGTCGGATCAGGCTCGGGGACGATGATCACGGCGCGAGCGTCGGAAACGGCGGCCAGTGCCGCAGTTGAGCCGAGGAGGAGGCTCCCAATGGTCATTGTTGATCTCCGTCTAAATAGTAAAAGGAATCGAGACCGATAAATGATTTTTGCCAAGCAAACGATTGATAGCGCATCAAGCTGAATTCTAGGAGTGTTGCTGCACCTGTCGTGCTAATGCTCAGGAGAATTTAGAATGTGATTGAGACTTGTTGTCACATATATTAAGTAGTTATCACTCCCAGACGGTCATACAACATTTTTGTACAATCACCCTTTTCACCTCCGCGGCGGGCCTCACAAAGGGTACTACTGCAAATGACGTGCCACCCTGACGACCCAGCTGCGGCTTGAAGCTCAAATGTGCGGGCGGACCTTGGTTCGCGCTTCCGTTCTTTTTGCCTTGCGGATCCACCCAAGCACGAACGGCAAACGTTTCGGCTACGGTTCGTCTGTTCGCTTCGCGACAGTTTGGCTTAATGGCGACGGCATTGTTTCCTGTGAGCCCCGCCGTTGAGGCATCATGCGGCGGCCACCGCTCGGTACGACGCCGTCACTTTGGCGAGCTGATGGTCGATAACCACGCGCCGCAGCCTTGCGCCACTGAGTCGGTAGGCGCCAGCCTTGGCATTGCGGCGGACCTGACGGTCGCGTCGAGCAGGTTTTCGTGTTGAAAGCGGCGCGGCACAGCTAATGCTTCTTGCCAGCAATTCACACAACGAGCTCATCGAGACGGCAGAGATCATTATGGGCGGCGCTAGCTGGCGTGCAAAGTCTGGACCCAACACCGTATTGTCTCATCGGATGCGGCATCTGCGTTCAGAAGAGTCTCCCACGCGCAGATGAAGGGAAGGGACGTCGAACAAAACGGTGCGCGTGAGGGTTTCGGCGGGAACACCATCGTCAGTCGCTGACCGAGTGCGCTCAGACCATCGCTGTCCAGCCAAGACTGAACGGCGCCCATTGCTAAAAAATTTCGAGCCCAAAGCGGAACGGACTGACATAGCGCAAAGACGCAGGCGAGCGCAGCGGTAAGGTTGGATGTTATCAGCATGGGACGGTGACCGTTGCAGACCACGAAATTTCGAGAGGCCCGGCTGCCTTGGTACACTATCTATCCGGCTGTGTCGGAGTTCTCTGGGGCGGTCGGCGCCGAGGCTTATGAGGAATGGCTCAGGAACCTGCCGGCTGATGATCCGGTGTCACTCTACCTGCACGTTCCGTTCTGCCGATCAGCCTGCTGGTATTGCGGCTTCCCAACCACCATCACCCGCCGTGATGCGCCCATCCTCAACTATCTGGCGGCGCTGCGTGACGAGATCCGTCTGGTTTCGGAGCGAGTGCCGAAGACGTTGCCCGTGAGCGACATACATTTCGGCGGCGGAACGCCGTCTCTCATCGGACCAGCCGAGTTCCTCGCTCTGATGGAGTTCCTGCGATGCCGCTTCGCCATCTCGACAACAGCTACGGTCGCCATCGAGATCGATCCACGCACGCTCGCGCCCGAGATGGCGGAAGGCTTGGGAGCGGCCGGCGTGAACCGCGCGAGCCTGGGCGTACAGAGCTTCGATCCCATTGTTCAAAAAGCGATCAACCGAATCCAGAGCGAGGCCCAGACGTCGGCTGCCGTGGAAGTGCTGCGCCGGCATAGAGTAAGCCGCATCAACTTCGACCTCATCTACGGCCTGCCGCGTCAAACGGTGGAGTCGTGCGTCGAGACGGCGAGGGCAGCGGTCGCCATGCGCCCCGACCGGCTTGCCTTGTTCGGCTACTCGCATATCCCATCCCAAATAAAGAACCAGCGCCTCANGATTAATGTGCGATTTCGAGGCTGACGTGCCGGCAATCTGTGTCGCCCACGGATCTGATCCGATCCGTCTTCGCGATTCGGCTGAGCGCTTGGCCATGCTGGCCAAGGACGGGATAGTGGACTTCGAAAACGGCTTTGTCCGCGTACGGCGGGAGCATCGCTTTGGGATTCGCGCTGTCGCTGCCGCATTCGATGTTTTTAGGGATGGCGTTACGTATATCCCGCAGCAGCTTAATGCGATGCAAAGCACGACATAGTCCGGCATCAATGTCTCCGCTTGGAACCGCCGGCCTACTTGCCACGCCGGCCGGGCGCTGGTCTGGCAAGTGGGCTTTCCGATTGCCAATGCGTTCGTTCCCGGCCCTCCGGGGCGGCGAGTCCCTGCCGTGAGCGCCTCACCCGCGAGGCTACATGGCGGCCGTGGAGATGACCTCAGCAGCGGCGCCCGATCGGAAACCTTAGCACCTCAGCGCTTTGGCGTGGCTGCTTGAACTCTTCGACGGCAACCGCCTCAATTAGCAGGTCCAAGGCTTCGCGGCCCCTTTGACTCATCGGGTCATCCCCACAAAGGTAGTCATACGCTCGATCTAAATGCACTCGGGCGGCGGAAAAATCGCTTGTCATATCATAGAACCCTCTCTACCCGCCCGCATTGCCGTCTACGAGGTGAAGGTAGTGCAATCGTCAATATATACAGACAAATTTGAATTAAATCGGAGATGATCATGGAGGCCGAGTTCCCTGACCTGATGCCGCCATCGAGCCCGCCGACGACCACTCGCTGGCGCTCGGTCGGTTCATAAATGCCGAGCACCCCGTCCCGAGACCACCTCTGACCTCCCTCCTTCGATGCTAGACGCGTGGAAGATATGGCTGCGCCGCCGCTGCGAGAAAGGCGTGTCCCATCGCGCGGCGGCTGCATAGTGGGCAGCCAGCGCCGGGAGCTAATCGGCAAAGCCGCGTGTGGCGATTTTGCATAGCGGGCGCAGGCGAATCGCCACGCCCGTCCAGCATGTCCGATGCCGCGTAGGCCGCCAGGATCCCTGAGCGGAGTGCATGCACGATCCCGCGTGATGACAGTGGATCGGCACAGAACAGGCAGTCGCCCGCCGCGACCCAGCGGTCACCGGCGGCGGGATCGATTGTTGCGGTTCCCGCCGCCTTGATCATGCTGGCGGTCTCGATTGCGTTGGGCGGCACGAGCGGCGCGATGGACTGCGTTGCGGCTAAAGCGCGGTACCAATGTCCGGCTTTGCGCAGTTCGCTGCCCAGATCCGGATCGGTGAGGCACGCGCAAGTCGGCGCTGTACCACCAGCCTTCGGGACGCGCCTCGACGACCATGCTGCAATCGCCCGGTGCGCGGTCGAAAAAGCGTGTGTAGGCGGCAAGATGTCCGTGCATGGTGAGCTTGGCGCCGAAACATCGCGCCAGCCTCCAACTGCGACCGGTCGCCCAAACCACGGCGCGGGCAACGATAGCTTCATCGGCCAGCTTGAGCAGCCAGCCTTGATCGTCGCGCACTGCCGAACCCACGGCCGAGCCAAACCGCGTGTCCACACCTGCCGCCTTGGCCGCCTGCACCATCAGCCGGTCGAATCGCGTCCGGTCGAGCTGCCAGCCGGCACCTTGAGCGGAAAACATGCCGTGCCGCTCGCTGGGAACTTCATTGGCCCACACCGAAACAAGCGCACGATTTTCAACGAAGCCGGCCTCGGCGAACGGCGTCCAGACACCAAGCTGACGCAGCAGCCCATTCGCTACTGCCGGCAGCACCTCTCCCGGCTTTGGCCGATCATGCCTTCCTGCTTCCAGCAACAGCACGCTCCGCGCGGGTGCATCGTTGCCAACGCCAGTCCGGATGTGGTCGCCGCCGAACGTGATCGTCTCAGCGAGCTGGCGGGACAAAATGCCAACCTCAAGATAGCGTTGGCCCGGATCAGCGAGGCGGACTGAGGAAGACTTTAAATTCAAAAGGTGACAGGCGGGAATAGTCGCGTGCCGCTGTAGCCCCAGGCTCCGCTTCACCGTGGGGACCGATCGGTCGCACTCTCCAAGCCTGGGGTTCTTCTCTGCCACCCATCATCGAATTTTGGTGGATTGTCCGTCTCCCGCACCGGTTTGAGCGCGATAGACAAGAATCGCGTTTTCTGTGCCGGCCGGGCTTCAATGACGGGGATGGCGAAAAGCTGAGTGCTCGGGCTTGCGGGCCGAGCTTGTCGGTCGCTCGATGGAAAGTGTCATCTGAGGCGCTTCCTCTCCCGCGTGCAACTGGAAGACACGCTCGTCCAGTTCCTTGTCCACTTCCGTCAGACGATGATTGAGGCGAAGGTAGTCCGTCCAGGTCGGCGTGCGGAACGTTTCCGTCCAATGCATAGGCTTCTGCAAGTTCCGCTGGAGCGTCCAATTCCGAGCACCGACCCGGCTGTGTACATGACGCCGCTGCCGCATGAGGTCGAGGAAAGCCTCGAGATTTCTCTCGGCTATCAGATATTCGACCTTGACCACGATCGGGCCGCTTCTCGGCTTCAGATTGAGAGCGACAGCCGGGGCATCGAATTCCTCCAGAGGATCGGGCTCTGAGTCGCGGCGCTCGCGAAGAGGAAACAGAACGCCGGCTGCAGCGACGAACATCAGGGAGGCAGCGGAACCCTGCAGCGCCAGGGCCAGCGAATGGTTTTCGGCCACCGTGCCCCACACCCAGCTGCCGAGCGCGATGCCACCATCTATCAAAGCATAGTAGATCGAGATGGTGCGCCCCACGACCCAGCGCGGGCTTGCCAGCTGCACGCTCACACCGACCCCTGACCAGGCGGTGACCCAGCCCGCGCCGCCCAAAGCGAGTGCAATTGCCGCCACCCCGATCGAAGTTGTCAGTGCCAGGGAAAGTGAGCACGCCGCGCAGGCGACGCAGGAGAGCCTCATCAGCCGCTCCTGCGACAAGCTCCGTCTGAACAGGCTGTTGGACAGGCCAGCGAAAACGGCTCCGGTCCCGAAGCCGGCCATGAGCGCGCCATAGGCGAGCGGGCCTCCTCCCAGCTGATCGCGGACAACCACCGGCAGCAGCGCGAGTATGGCGATGCTCGCCAAGCCAAAGAGGGTTCCGCGCGCGATCGCGGCCTTGATTTCCGATGACATCGCCGTGAAGCGCAGCCCGTCATAGATCGCCGTCCTCATCGACTCGCGTGGAAGAGGGGAAGAACGAACCTTCCACTTGCAGCGCCAAATAGTGGCCAAGGGTACGAAATAGGTGAGCGTGGTCACCGCGAATGCCGCCATAAGGCCAAACGAGGCAACTACAATGCCGCCGAGCGCCGGGCCCACAGTCCGGACGGTATTGAATCCAACAGAAAGCAGGGTGACGGCAGCGGGAACATCTCGTCGATCCACAATATCGCCAACCGACGCTTGCCAGGCCGGATCATTGAGAGCACCGCCGCTTGCGATCAAGAAGCTGAAGCCGAGGATCATCCACGGACTGACAAAGCCCAGCGCCACCGATGCGGTCAGCATCGCGGAGGCAGTCACCATAAGGCACCGACCGGCGAACATGACCCGGCGCCGGCTGAAATTGTCAGCGAGAGCCCCGGCGAAGACAGACAAGACGAAGGCGGGCAGGTTCGATGAAGCCTGAACCAACGCAACCATCAGATCGGAAGTCGAGATCGTTGCCATCAGCCAGCTGATGGCGACAGTCTGCATCAACCAGCCGAGGCTTGAAACCTGCGTGGCGAGCCAGATCGAGCGAAAAGTGGGCTGCAGAAGTGGCCCAAAGGTCGTTGGTGCAGCCAAATCTTCGTTTGATCCAGCCACCCTACTCATTTTGCGATCCTTTGCTTTCCGTTATTGTCGCTTCCCATGTAATCTAGGCTGAACCGTGGCGGCTGGAAGAATAGATGGACCCATTTGTCTCCGACGAATGTGGCCACAGTTCCTCCTGACCAGTGGTCTGGCGGCCGAGACGCAGACATGGGCCGGCTCACTCGCCTTCGACGACATGTTGGTGAGCCGGAATTCACATGTCATTTGAGGCATCATGCTCGTTCGACGCGCTGCCGAGCGATTTTTCGCGAAACGTTACCCTGTTCCGATGCTGAGTGTGGCTTCCGAAAAGTGAGGACGCTTGCAGATCTTTGACAGGATCAGTTCCCTGATAGATGCAGACGATTGCCAGGCCGCGATCGAAGACGCGCGCGCCCTGCTCCTTCAGTTCGGACAAAAGTCTGATGCGCTCACACATGCGATCGACGAGTTTCTGCTTGACCTGATGACATTGGCTTTCATCGTCGAATGTTACGGACGCGGCTTTGAACTTTTGGCGCGAATGCTTGCCCGTAGAAGGCTGGCGAAGGTCAGACTGTTGTCGGGAGGGGTCGGCCGGGCAGAACGGGTTCCAAAGCCTGATGGCTGAACCGGCGATCGAGCCGCGTTCCAATTAACGACGTGGCGACCGCCAAAAAAAGGGCCATCGGAAAACCGAGGTATGTAAAGTCAAAACCTTCAGAGGGGAACAGCTGATACGATGGAATGGGAGGAAACCATCGCGTGCATCAGCTGTAAGCTTAATGGCTAAAAGTTGTGCAATGCGCAAACACACTTTGTGCAATGCAGCTATGCAGTAACGCAAAGCCTCAAGTTGCAAGATCGAGTTTGGAAATGTTTGCTGCTCGTACGGTGATGGGCGAGATCCTTAAGCGTATGTACGGCGGCATGATGGACGCTTGCAAGCATCTAGACAAGATTATCGCGAAGCTAAAATAAGAGGTTCGATCCAATCGGCGATGCGTTAGCCGCGCCATTCTGGTTCAGCCGGGCGTTACATGGCCTCGCCAAGTTGAGGATGTATTGGTCGCTATTCTGAATTGGAACGGGGGCCTGGTTCATCGCCAAAGCGAGACATGGATGAAAAGCAGATCGCGCCCAACGCCTGATCCAACCATTCAACGGAAGTCCCCTGGTCGGAAAGCCTAACCGCATATGATGACAAGCATTTCGAGCTCTATTTGAAGCTCATGGACGCTTGCGCCGACAGTGCCAGCGAAGAGGAGATGGCGCTGGATGTACTGGGTATCGATCCGGTCAAAGAGCCAATCCGCGCCCGTAAGGCCCTTCGCAGTCATCTCAAACGGGTGCTCTGGTTTATGCATGAGGGCCATAAGGAACTGCTTCCAAGCCGGCCGCCTCAATAACTGCGGCGCCGAACAAGGTTGCCCGAGAGATCAGGTGGCGCCCTCGGGGGATGCGAGGACACTTGAAAGCCGCAATCGGGTTATCATCTCCATACTGCGTGTGTTCGGCTCCGCACGGCAAGTGCCCTTGAGTCGAGGAGGAATGCACATGAAGAAGAAAGTTCATCTGGAAGCCTGCTGACCGATCCCTTGGGGCCCATAATCGGGTCCCAAGTTGTTCCCGACGAGCGTTGCGAGGGGCGGATGCAGGACCAGCCGGAAATCGAGCCAGGGCGTGAAACGAAGTCAACAGGTGCGAGGTTCGGCCTGCTGGGTGTGGCTGTGTTGGCCGTAGGCGCCTTCATCTGGACCGGCTTCGGCGAAGGCATCCAGCAGGGCACGTCCAACGTCGTTCGGACTGTCATCGACAAGAGCATGCAGCGCCTTGGGCTCGGGCAAGCCCCCAACGCTCTTACAGAGGGCGAGTGGTATCTCTCGGTGTACTACGGTCCCGACTTTACGGATGTCACCCCCGTCGGCCTGGGGCACCCCTTCAAGGTGACATTCACGTCGGCCCCGGATTTGTCTGGCACCTACGAGAACGTTGCAGGGAGCGGCTCGGTAAGCGGCTTTGAACGACCCGGTCAACTCGTAATGACCTACTCCGGAGCAGATGGGATGTCCCATGGAGTTGCCATTCTCCAAGACATTCAGACCCACCTTTCTTCCAACAACGTCGAGCATGATTACGTGGGAGCCGTTTTGGTCCACGCTTGCTATAAGGCGGACACCCAGCAGTGCGATGCCGCCAAATCGCAATATAAATTCTGCAGGGCGATTTTGTCGAAAAACAGGGAACCCGACAAGGATCCTTCCCTCAAGGGTTACCTCGACGAACCATGTTCGGCTTTTCAGAACGATCTTAAGCTGAAGCTTAGCCCGACGGCACAGCTTTAGGCACGAAGGCGCTCACCAGGGTCGCAGCTCAAAGAGAACGGCGCCCTTCGCCGGGGGCCGTCCGTTCCGCATCCCGCCTGACGGCGGCGCGTTGCTGATGCTCCTACGGCCGCCCTGTTGAGCCGGTCTCAGGGCCACGGTCTTTCTCCTGCACCGATCTGACTTGGTCCCGCTGGCGGGCATTTCGGTGCTTCCGTTTTGTACGCTCTTCTCTCTTGGGCCGCTTCGCGGCACGGCTGCGCCGACATGGATGTGCCTAGCGGCACCTTTCCTATGTAGCGGGAAGAGAGGCGCGCGGCCCTCTCTCCCCAGCAAGCCGCCGCGGGCGGGTTCCCCCATCTTCCTCCGCTTCGCTAGGTGCAGACCGGGGAGACCCCTCCGCCCCCGGGACTTGCCCCCCTCGCTCCCCGCTACTCGCCGCGAGGCAGGGGTTCAGGGGACCTGAACCCTTCAGGTCAATCCCTGAAATCAACAACGAGCAAGTCGATGAATACCGCTGAAATCACTATCCCGCTCGCAGGTAGGGCCGAACTGGCCGCCACCATCGAGGCCCATGGCCTCATCCATAACCTTGTGACCCGCAAGGCGCCGAAGGGAGCCAAGTTCGAAGTCGTCGCCGGAGGGCGGCGACTGGGGGCGTTGCGGTTGCTGCTGGACGAGGGCCGCACCGTACAGGGCGTGGCTGTGACCAAGGATTATTCGGTCAGGCGCCATGCAGTCCATTGCGTGGCCGCCCAGGTCATCACGAGAACGATGGTCAGAACGACGGTGATCTGACCCCAGAGGATTCGGCCTCCACGCATACAGGCTCCAATCGGCAAAAATGTCGGAGCCGATCAGAGAATGGGGGATTTCGGGAAGTGCAATTACGAAGATGAGGCTGGCGTGTCGCCGGATAGTATCGGCGGCGAATAGGACGGGTTGGCCCGGTTCTGCCCGGGGTCGCGCGCTATCGCCTCATCGCCTCTGCGAGGTCGAGTAGGTTTCGGAGGGCGGTGCTTCGGTTGAAGGGCGACCACACGGCTGAGAACACTACAGGTTCGGGCTCGTCGGCGATCGGCAGAAAGCGGACACCCGCGACAGGTGACAGGCTCGATGCGGCCCCGAGCAACGTGACGCCGAAACCTTGCCCGACCATCGACAGCAACGACGCACGTTCGACAGCGACACGCAGAATAGACGGTGCCGGCCACCGGCCCGACAGCCGCAGGAGGATATGGTCATGAACTTGTGGTCCGGGGCCGTTAGGGCGGACGAGGAAGGGTCTCCCCGGCAAGATCGGCCCAAGTGACGTGCTCCTGTTCAGCGATCAGGTGGCTGTCCGGCAGTGCTACAACAAGCGGCTCGGTCCACATTCGTCGCGAACGGCAATCAGGCGTGTCTGGCGTTCCGACCACGAATGCGATGTCGAGTTGATCGGCACGCAGTTGCATGAGCGCTTCTCGCGCCGTGCTTTCGGCGACTTCAAGCTCGACACCCGGATAGGTGGTTCGATATCGGCCGATCAGCTTGGCGAGGAAGCTATGCGGGATCAGACCGTGGACGCCCATGCGTAGCCTGCCGCATTCCCCCAGGGCCGCCATGCCGGCCGACTTTACGGCATATTCGAGGTGCTCGACACCGGCTGATACCCGTTCGACAAAGAGTCGTCCGGCCTCGGTGAGCCGGACGCCGCGTGTGTTGCGCTCGAACAGGAGGATGCCGAGATCTTCCTCCAGCGCTTTGATGCGCGCGCTGACGCTGGACTGGCTGACGCCGAGCGCGTTCGCCGCATGGCGGAAGTTCAGATACTCGGCGACGGCGAGCGTCTGGATGAGTGACGTGAGGGGAATACGCGACCCTAGCGACGACGTCGGCACTCTGCTTCGTCTTTCGGTCATCAGTGCTGAATGCTGTCGTCGTCTCATGTCTCTCTTTTCGCGCCGCTAATCGTTGTGACTCGTGTCCCCTACCGGAGAACAGAATCGGATGAATTGCTCCATTGTCCCGACGGGCAGTGAGTAAGGATGTCCCGTTGGAGGCGACTACTAGGCCAACCAGGCTTCGCAATGTCGCGAGTTTCAGAAATTCGGCGACGGCTGTCTGCTGGCGCAGCGTGCCCTCAGCGAAGATGAGTCGTGTGCAGCTTCGCGATCTCGCGGTCGAGCTTGGTTGAAAGGTCATTCCGCTTGTGGGCGATCGACTTTCCGCCCGAGTGTGGCCCCGCCGTAGGCCGCCAGAACGGCCCCTGCGAAATAGATCATCAGCCCCGTCATCGTGGCCGGTGCGTAAGCGGCTAGTCGCGACGGGCGGCCGGGATTGGTCGCTTGCGATTCTGGTGCCGACGAAGCGTATGACCCGGCTGGTCTCCGACAATCTGCGCGAGCCCTTCGGCAACGTGCCTCCGATCGCGCACACGGCCGCCGTCGACATGGAAGGCCCGATCCTGGCGGCGGAGGTGATTGCCTTCCTTCTCCAGCAGCGAAGTCACGCCGGCTGCTTTGACGAATTCGTCGATGTGCTTTGCAGCTATTTCAGCGGCCGAGGGGGCCAGGCGCCGACGAAGGGCGATCTGACGGAAGCGGCGCGGTTCCGCTCCGCGCTAGGCAAGTGGAATGACTGCCTCGCGAAGGGAAAGGCCGTTCCGGCGAACAGCGTCTTGCAAGCCACGTTCGCGGTCCACGAGGCTGCAGCGGCTGTTGCGCTGACTGGACAGCCCGACGGCGACTGGACCGCCATTCGATCGGTGCTTGAGGATGGGGCCTGCACCCGGCTCGCCGAGGTTGCGAAGGAGGCGCGCAACGTCCGGCTTCTCGAACGCGGAACGCAGCTCCGGCAAAGCCTGTCGCAGGACTGGCGCGATACCGGCGGATACAAGAACGCGCTGGCTGTCACCCGCCAAGCGTTCGTGCAGGAGCATTTCGCGACCGCTCACAAGCCGGAGTCGGGTGTCGTCGTGATGAACATGCACAAGGCGAAGGGGAAGCAGTTCGATGAGGTCATCATCTTCGAAGGATGGCCGAAGCGCTACAAGGGCGAGATCGTCGGCAACCCGGATCGTATCGTGGGCGGCAATGTCCGCGCGGGGGCGATGACGCAAGCCCGCCAGAATTTCCGCGTGAGCGTGACACGCGCAAAAACCCGGACGACGATCATGTCACCTAACGACGACGTGTGCGTGCTTCTGCTCTCTGATGAGTGAGGATGGATGAAACTTGGCATTTACAGCGATTGAAAAGACACGATGCTGCCGATAGGAGGGATTTAGTCAGCCACCCCAGTTTGACTCCGGCGTGACTAAATAGCGACCAATTCGGCGATTTTGGCCGCGACTTCCGCCATTGACTCCTCGGCAGTGCTCAACCCGGCTCGGGAGGCTAGCAGGAGGCTGACCTGCTCAAGCTCTTCATAGGTCGTTCCGTGAACAACCGGGACGAGCCGCTCACGTCTGAGGAGCGCTGAAAGCTCTTTGTCTGCGATGCCTTCTGCCGGGAGGCGCCGCAACATAGCCGGGGTCACCAACACGATACCGACGCGCGAATTCACCAAGCCCTTGTCGATCGCCCGCATCATCGGCACCCCGAGGCCAAGGTCCTTCTCACTGAACCACACGCGGACACCGCGCGCTTCGAGCAGATCATGCAGTTCTTTGGCGGAGCCCTGCCTGTCATCCCATGCGTGACAGAGAAACACATCTCGAAGATCAGGCTGTGAGGCCGCTAGGTTCTCCACGTTTTCTCGAACCGGCGTGAGCGCCTGCACTTGTTCAGGCGTGTACAACACAGCCGAACCTACTCCCGACCAGCGCGGCTTTGCGGTGCGGCGCCCCGACCCGCCGCTACTCCGACCGCCGCTACCAGAGGAGGAGTATGAAGGGGACGAGTATGATCCGCGGCTGCCGTAGTCGCCGCCATACCCGCCGTAACCACCGAAACGGCTATAGCGACTCCCGCATGCAGGGCAGTCGGCCGCGGCGGCCGATGAGCGATGCCCCCTTACTGGTGCAGTACATCTAGCCATGCCTTTTCATCTCCTTCATCATTCCGCCAGCTCGCGAATCTTATTGATGCGCTTTGTGGCCCATTCAAATTGACTGATAAATTGCATCGCGTACGTCGAAGACGAGCAATGCCTCACGCCTTACGCCTTCAATATCTCGGACGGAGGGATGGCAGAGATGATCTTTGAAACCACATCCAATCCTGTAATCGCGACCAATCTTGGAAACACTGACCACAGCCTCCGTTCCATCGGGCATTTTTCCTCGCAGATAACCAATTCGCTTCTCTTTCGACCGAGCCAAGTAACTTCTCCTATACGGGCCGCTAGACACGCGGCGTAATACGCGCTGCCGTTCGAATGTCAGCGATTTGCGTACCAATCGCCTGAAGGCTTTGACGCATGTCATTAAAGACCGGCTTTTCCGCCTCTGGATCGCTGATAGTCAGAATCGCCGTGAAGGGTACGCCACCCTCGGGCATCACCTCACCAGCGCGGGTGAGATACTCAACAAAAAGTCGCCAGTTCGAGGAAGGCCCGACTCCCTGCGGGAAGGTCTTGGCGTGGACCTTTACTGGACTCCATTTCAGGTCATGTTCGATTAGCTCCGCCTCGACCGCTGGCGATTCTCGCGAAGACGGGAGGTACAGCGGATCAAGGCGGCCCTTCCATTTGCCTTCATCCTGCTCCTGTTGCAGGACGGCATTCACGTTGACCCGGACGAACTCGGAACCAAACCGGGCATCCAGCGGCGGCGTGGATACGAGCGTGAGCTTTGCCCGCCCTCGACATTTGCCGCCAGGCCCGACCAGGGATGCCGGCCACGGGAACCGGAAATTGATCTGCTGGCCATGCTGGATACGTGAGGCGAAGACGAGGGTGATTGAATGATCGCCCGTCTCCAGAATACGTTCAGCAGATGGCGGCATCCCAAAGCCGACAAGGTGCCGTGCCACCGGTGCCAACATTTTCGGGCGCAAGGGCTCTGGAATCTCGGCGTGGTGGACCAGCAACCCGATGAGGGTTTCACGAGAGACCTCGCCCTCGATGGCGTGGTCGAGGACCGCCGCCGTCTTGGCGACCAAAGGCGAGGCGTAGCTGGTGCCGCAACCGTCGATTACCGTTCCATCCGGAAGGATGGAGAAAAGGCCATGCCCCAGCGTCGCGTGCTGCGTTCCCGCGCCTCCGATGTGAGCGAGGTCGGGTTTCCCGCCGGACCGAAGCCCAGGCCCCCGACGGCTGAAACGGGCTGGAGCGAACGGCAAACAGCCGCTGTGTCCTGATGGATTCAATGCCGCGACTGCAACATTTCTTGCGCTCTCTGCGGGCGTCAGGAGCCCGTCGTTTCGGGCAAGCGCGAGATTAGAAAGGGCTGTTGCCGCATCGGCCGGCCACTCCGGTCGAAGGTCTTGCGGCTGAATGTTACCGGCGGAAATGAACACGACGGCATTGTTTTCTTCGGCAATCTGATCAAGCCGGACCGCATGGGGGCTGTATCGATCGGGTGCGGCAGGCTGAAGGATGTTCAGACTCATATTGAAGACACGCACGCCATGCCGTGCGCGCGCATCTGCGACGGCCGCATCCATTTCATCGAAAAACTGAGGGAGGCCGCCCGAATAGTAAGATGCGAAGGCACCGGCCTTCTGCTCATTTGGGAATACAGCTACGTCAACCAGCTCCGCTCCGTCGGGTTCGGGGCAAGTCCCCGCACCATTCATACCGGCTCCAGCGACGGCAAGGCCGCCAATGAACGTGCCATGGGAAAGATCCATGTCTTCGTCAGCAAGCACGTCCCATCGATCGATGACCCAATCGGACAAAGCCGAGCTTATGCCGCCATCGATGATACCCAGCCGCGGATGGGTCCTGCGGCTATCGCGAACTGGCATAATCGCGTGATCTGGTCGAGCGCGGCTCGGCGTTGCCGGGCGAGCAGAACGCACCACGATCCCGGGCAACTCGATCCGCCGGACTAAGGGATGCGTGTCTAAGAAGGCCAGCAAACGGCTGTGATGCTGAACATTCGGGTCGAACGGCGCAAGCTCACGGCGCTCCTTTGATGATACGCTCGTCAGCCGTAGGACGGCGCCGTCTCCGGCTCGGTCCAGACGCACGGAAAGCATCGGGAGCCGCTGTCGCCAGTTAGGCAGACGCTCCACTGATAGACTTTGTTCAAGGGCGTTGAAGCCAGCAACGAAGGACTCGACCAGGCGTCTGTGCGCGGGGTCGAGCCGATCCCATTCGGCACGCGGTGGCAATACGTCGAATAATTCGACCTGATACCCGCTTCCCGTCATCGGATTGGCCAGCCATGCAACAGCTTCTTCGACCGAAAAGCTGCGCTTGTCGGACGCGCCATAGAGTTCGATCCGGTCGATCGCTCCGGCCTCGCTCTTTTGCGCTGAGGGGTTGGGTACCTCTTTCCCCTTTTTCTCGTCATAGCGCATCCTGGTCTGCGTTTCGGCTTTGGCAATTTCAGCTTTCACCTGCGCCAATGCCGACGGGCGGCCTTCGACAAGCATCACACCGAGATCTCCACCCCCGACTAGAGGCGCCCGGTCGCTGCGGAAAAGCGCCCCAACCGGCCGATGGCTCTTTGCCCAGGCATCTCGTTTAAGGATGACCTTGACGTAGCCGATTGGTCCCTGCGCCTGCGCCGAAAGAATCCCGGAAATAGCGTCGATTTGCTCGATCAGAGCTGCCTTATGGGCGCCAAATTCCCGATCGCGGTGAGCAAAGAAGTCCTTGCGTCCGCCTCCGCCGCCTGCCTCTCGGGCTTCCTCATAATTGTCCGGATTGAGGACGATCTGGATCGGGCTAGCCATGATTTACACCCCCATCGGCTTTACTGGCTTGTCGCCCGAGTTGACGGCTTACGGTCGATTTATCCCGCCCTGCGATTTCGCCGATGTCGGCCATTGAAAATGCGAGAATGGGGTCGTCACGCATGGCCCGGAACAAAGTGGCGGGATCATCAAACAACAGCGTTCGACGCTCACTCTGAATGCGAGCCGCGTTGAGAGTCGCAAATTGACGGAGCGTATCCAGTAATCCTCGGCGATCGTCCTCGCGAACCGTGGTGGCCTTTTTGTATGTCCGCACCAGCGCCTCGATCTCCGCTCCGGTTGAACCTTCAGTGAACCACGCAATAAGACGTAGATGGATGTCGGGAGCCGATACAGGCGGCATAAACATGGCGGCGATCGCCTTCCGCACCTCAAAATCGGGCTTAGGGATTTCAAGCTGGACCTCAAAACGGCGCCAGACCGCCGGATCAAGCAGCTTCGAGTGATTGGTAATGCCGATCGTCAATCCTATGTTTTGTCTAACATCCAGATTTTGGAGAAGGGCATTCACAACACGCTTGATCTCGCCGACCTCTTGGGGGTCGTCGCGGACTTTTGCAATCGCGTCGAATTCATCAAGTAGAAGCACGCAGCGATAGCGATTGGCGAATGCGAAGAGATTTCCAATATTGCGCGCCGTCGTTCCGAGAAATGACGAAACAAGGCCATCCAGTTTTACGAGAACAACGGGCAAGTCCAGCTTGCGAGCAATCCAGAGGGCCAGTCGAGTTTTCCCTGTGCCAGGCGCTCCGTAGATCAAACATGTCTTTGACGGCACGATATCGACGGTCGCGAGCGCCTCGAAGTCGGCCCATTCATCGACGATCGTCTCAACTGCCTGCGTCACAGTCGAATTGAAAAGCGGGGCCGCCTCCTCGACTTCCGACGGAAAGATGATCTCCGCCAAGGCGGCAGCCGTTTCACGATCGACAGGAACCGGCGTGTTGCGACCGAGTGTCTCGCCGGAAAGGTTCGCTCGCGAGCGCTCGATTCGGCTCGGGGCCACCTCTGTTAGGCGATCCGCCGTGGCAAGAATCCCCGCGAGCGACGCTGCTTGCTTTTCCTCACCATCTTTGACGAGAGCATCCCTTAGCCGCTCGATCTGCTTGCGCAGCGCCGGCGTTGGTGCGCCCATCGCCGTTCGGCAGAGCGCCTGAATGATTGAAAAGTGCTCCATGCGCTAAACCTACGATCTGATGCGAGATTGATGACCTATGATGCATGTAGACGACATTTTGTTGCGCGTCAACGGAAAATGTTGCGCCCTCGGTTTGATTTCGATGCGCTTCTGGTTGCGAGGGTGCGGGATGAGTGCTGTTTGTTGCAGCGAAGCCCCATGCCGGTTCGGACGCGGAGTCTGGAGAAGCAGCCCAGACTGGTCAGGCATCGAGCAAGGACGGAATATCCATTGAGGCTAAGATCAAAACCCGTGCTCGTTAGGCCGCTCCAGCAGTCGGCAGCACGAAATAACCGCCAGAGGGATTATTGTCGCTGGACAGCATTTCAGCGATAAGGTGGCAGCTCGGGCTAAGCTTTATGTCGCCGTGACGGCCGGCGTTACGCCTGCAACATAGAAGAGGGCCTCCAACCGGCATTCTGGCTAAAGGATGGGGCCAGAGGGCTATGGAGGAGATACAGTTGTCATCATCGCTCGGCGCGGCGTGTTTACGCCGCATCGCTCAAACTCGACGCAGTTTCGCTGGAAACGGTCATCGAAGGCGCTCGGGAGTTGGCTGGCCCGCCATGCGCGAGGATCGTGGCAAGAAACGGGGATGAGGCATGATACGCCAGTCCCCCGATGAAAGACTACTTCCGCGCGTACGCGGGTGTTCAGGATAGGGAAGCGGTTTGATCGAGAGTGTTGCCATCATTGATGTCTGGGACGTCGAAACCTTCGACAGCGAGTTGCGCGGCGACCTCGACGCCCACGCCGATGTCATCCGCAATTATATGCTCACCTCGCGCCGCCAATGGCTGGAGCGTGAGGCCTCCGATCACACCATGCCGTATCCCGAAAATCCTTACGCGGGCGAGTTCATGTGGGTGAAGGAGCATATCATGCGGCTGATGGAAGTCCGCACGATCCGCGCCTGGCACTATACTCGCCTGACCGACGCAGAAGTCGGCATTCTCCGGCAAGGCGGCATTTATCCATCTAGCCTCGACACCATTCAATCACGCTTCGCGGCGCAAGTCGCTGCTGGCGCATTCAGCCAAGAGGTCGCCGATCGCTTGTTCGCTGACAGCCCGTACCAAAGCGATCAGCTCGACTCCCGCTCCAACAAATTCTGGATGGTCTCGCATCCCGTCGACGTCGAAGACGGCGGCGTTGAATTGCTCCTCGAGATTTGGGGCGGCGAGTCAGCCTATTTTTGGCAGCGAGATGCGGCGCTTCAGGACATGCTGAAGCAGATCGGTCGGCCGCGTGTCCTGGAGATCGCCATGCCGCTCGTCCATTCCCGTCATGGCTATTCGGCGGCTGAAGCAGTGGTTGCCACTTATGGCCGGATGCTCGGCTGCCGGCCCGACAAACATGTGTTCGACCTCTACACACATCAGCCACTCGGTCCTGAGCATGTCCTCGTCGTTCATAGCGAAGGCGAATCCAATTTCGGCGTCGTGGCTCGGGGCTACCCGGCCGGCTTCGTCGACGTGAACCTCGGCCGGTGGGACGAGGAATGAGCGGAGTGGACACTGCCCCCGACGCGGTAGTCTTCCTGCGCGAGATTGCTGGAGAACTCGCCGATATCCACAGCGGCAGCGACTATTCACTCTGGCGCGGCGAGGCAAAGCACCGCGTCGATCAATATCTCTTGCGCGCGGAGCCGTTCTCCGATTTCGCGACGTGTTGGGCGTTCAGTGGTGACGGCGGCGGCTCTGTCGTCGGGGGCCGCTTCGGTGAATGGGCGATTGACCGGCTCGTCGAGAAAATAGCGCCGGAAGATATCGTTGCACTCTTCACGGACGAAGTGGCGCGGAATACCGCAGTCTACGAGGACGTTTCTCCGGTGCTTGGCATCGAAATCAACGAGCCTTGTGAACTGGGTGATGGTGTTCGCCTTGTGCCGCCAGGGGCCGACATCTTCAGCGGATTCGACTATCCTTGGCGATATTCGTGGCCGAGCATGCCCACCGGAACCGGCTTCCTCATCCAGTCCTACAAGGTAACGCCAGCCTTCGAGCAACACCCGGCTGAAGCAAATGGGCCAGCCGGGACCAGCATAACACAGCCCGCCTCATCGGCGCGTGATGCAATCCGCCGCCGTCTCCGGCTCGCCTGTTTGCTTGGCTCCAACGGCGGGGTCGAGTTGCCGATGTCGGTAATTCTGTCGGATCGCCGCGCATTGCTGTCGGCCGGTGGCACTATGTCAGGCCGTCCGTTTGCGGCTCACCCGCTCGTGGCGTTCCCAGCGGACATGGCGATGATCAAGACCGTCTTTGGGCAGTTCGCGGCATTCGCCGAGGGAGATAGTCTTACCCGTGCAATCGACCGCCTCGGGCGCTCGCGGTTGGCGATCCATCCTGTCGACCGCGCTCTCGATTTGGGCATGGCGGCGGAAATCGTGCTGATGCACGATCTCGGAACGTCGAATACCGAAATCACCTACAAGATTGGCAGTCGCGCCGCATGGCTCCTGGGCGAGAGTGCCGCCGAGCGCACCAAGATCTTCGATGAGATGAAGCATCTATATAAGGCCCGGTCGGACGCGGTCCACTCGGGTGTGCTTCCGCCGAAGTCCAAGGTCGATCTCGATCTCGCCGATCAACTTGTTGTCCGTGTCGTGCAAGCCATCCTTCAACGCGGCAGTTTTCCGGATTGGACGAGCCTGACGCTGGGGGGCGAAGGCTGACGCAATCTTGTTCGATCGACAGCAATAAGACATCGGCTGCTCTAGCGGCCTACGAATGACTCTATAGGAATCGGCTATGCGCTCTCTTACGGATTTCCTTGCTGGCCTGCCTGACATCATGCCCATTAAGACGAGAAAGCTCGTCCTTGAAGGAGGTGTTCTGTCGAAAGCTGAGCGCGCCGACATCTACATGCGCGAAAGGAATTGGCTCGATCTCGTTCTTGAGGTTGGTCCTGATGCGGCCGCGGCGATCCTGTCAGCCTACAAGGACGGACGCCTTCCGATGAAGAGAGGCTGCACGCCAACGGATGCGCCGGAAGCAGAAGCTTATCTTGCCGAAGGAGACAAACTTAGGGAGCAGCTCGCGGAGAGAAGGAGGAGGGAGCAAGCGGTTAAAAACCCATCGCTCATTCTGGAACGCGATCTCATGGATCACCCTCTGATCGACAGCGTGTTTATTGCCAATATTGGCACCGGATCAGGTTCGATGGTGATAGCGGGCATCACGGTGCATAAGCAAGTCATCGGCTACAAGAGCAATAGCGGCAAGAGCACTGGTTGGCGCGTTCGGTTTGACTGGACAGGATCGGATGGTCAGCCCCGGCACTCCGAGACGGTCCCGCCGGAGGCCGACAATCGACGCAACGACCCCGATCGAAACTGGGGCTTGCATGAATGATGGCGCGACCAAGTGGCGATCGAGCAGGCCAGTGACAGAGACCTTGGCTCGCCCTCACGACGAAGGATAACCAAAGGAGGGCATTAGAGGGGCAATGGCGGAGATGTAGTTGTCATCATCGCTCGGCGCGGCGCGCCAGATGTTTCAATTAGTTAACAACATCCAGACTTGTGAATATTTCGATGTAACCTTCATGTAACGGATATCCGACCACTGGAAACACTGGGTATCAAACGGGTTGCTCGTAGGATGCACGGCGAGGCAATACTTCCGACCGATGGTCGCTGCGGTACATATTTCTGATTTGGGGGAGGCATCATGGCACGTATACGGTTGATAGAGATTGTAAATTTCCGGGGGATCAAGGAGCTTACATGGGCTCCATCCGCTGGAATCAATTGCCTGATCGGCCCCGGGGATAGCTGCAAAAGCTCAATTCTCGACGCGATTGACCTTTGCCTCGGTGCGCGCCGCAATCTCCAGATAACCGACGCTGACTTCTTCAACCTGGACGTGACGCAGCCGATTTCGATCTCGTGCACCATCGGGGCATTAACCGACCGATTGAAGAACATCGAGGCTTACGGACTATATGTCCGCAATTTCATCGTGGAAACGGCGCAGCTGGAGGATGAGCCGGAGGCGGCGGGCGAAACCGTGCTTGCCGTCAATCTCAGTGTCGATAGTGATCTCGAGCCGGTCTGGACGCTCATCTCGAAGCGCGCGGCCGATGCAGGCCTGGTCCGGAACCTGGTGTGGGCTGACCGGCAGGCGATCGCGCCCACACGCATCGGTGCGTTTGCGGACGGTAACCTCGCCTGGCGCAGAGGGTCCGTGCTGAACAAGCTCTCAGAAGAGAAAGCCGACATCTCGGCAGAATTGGTAAAAGCCGCGCGCGAGGCACGTGTCGGCTTCGGCGACCGTGCCGGTGCCCAACTGGGCGCGACACTGGCAGTCGTGAAAGACACGGCCGATGAACTCGGTATCCAGGTGGGCGACAATGTAAAAGCCATGCTTGACGCCCACTCGGTGTCCTTCAGCGGCGGCAGCATTTCTCTGCACAGCGACACTGGGATTCCCCTTCGTGCTCTCGGCGTGGGCTCGACGCGCCTTCTGACAGCAGGCCTGCAACGCAAGGCCGCGGCAGAGGCGACTATGGTGCTTGTCGATGAACTCGAACATGGCCTAGAGCCGCATCGCATCCATCGGCTGCTGGGATCTCTCGGAAGCAAGGACACCAATCTGCCTTTGCAGGTATTCGCGACGACACATTCACCGGTGGCTTTGCAGGAGCTTAGCGGCACACAATTGATGATCGTCAGGCGCAATAGCGGTCAGGTGTCGGTACAAACCGTCGGCGCCGAAGATGACGTCCAGAGCACCATCCGTCGTGATCCGGAAGCATTCCTTGCTCCGTCCGTCATCATCTGTGAAGGGGCGAGCGAGGTGGGGCTGCTGCGAGGGCTCGATCAGTTTCGCGTTGCGCAGGGCGAGCAGTCACTGACGGCACTTGGCGTCGCGCTGCTCGATGCCGGCGGGGTTGGCAATATCTATAAACGGGCCAATGCGCTGCTAAAACTTGGCTATCGTTGTCACGTGCTTCGAGATGACGATGTTGAGCCGGATGCCGCCGACGAAGCGGCGTTCCTGGCAGGAAGCGGCGCGGTCACGAAATGGCCCGCCAAGCGCAAACTCGAACAGGAGCTGTTCTTAAGCCTCGGAGAGAATGCCGCAGGTAATCTCGTCGTTTATGCCGTCGAGTTGCACGGCGAAGACCTTATTGATGAGCATATCAAGTCGAAGTCCGGCGGGTTGACGACCTACAACGACGTGGACACCGCGCTCCTACTTGGCGATTTCGACCAAGCCACCCGTGAATTGCTCGGCGTGGCTTCCAGCACACGTAGCAATGGCTGGTTCAAGCAGGTCACATTGATGGAAAACGCCGCGCGTCTTATTATCGCACCGGGGCTTGAACACGCGGACGCGTCTTTTGTCGCGATCATTGACGCGCTTTTCGCATGGATGCGCAATGGCCGCTGAAATTAATCTCTTTGCGGTCATGCGAGGGTCAGTTACCGCACCAGCTGGCTGTGGCAAGACCCACCTCATCGCGGTCAACTTGCTGGAACATGATTATGCAAAGCCGGCACTCATACTCACACACACAGTTGCCGGTGTGGTTGCCTTACGGGGCCGGCTCCAGCAACTCGGCGTGCCCTCGGCGGCCTACCGGCTTATGACGCTGGATGGCTGGGCCATTAGGCTGGCAACCATGTTCCCGGCTCGCTGTGGTGTTCCACCCGAGGTGTTGCGCATTACGAATGCCCGCACCGATTACAAGACGATCCAGAAGGCCGCCGCCGAACTCGCGAAAGCCGGTCACGTCGATGATATCCTCGCCGCCAGCTTTTCGCGCCAGATTGTTGATGAGTATCAGGATTGTTCCCAGTCACAGCACGCCTTGGTCTATTATTCATCCCGCCGCTTGCCGACATGCGTCCTCGGTGACCCCATGCAGGCCGTATTCGGCTTCAGCGGGCCGCTGCCTGACTGGGATACCAACGTTCTCAAATATTTCCCGAGCGCGGGCGAGTTGACAACACCATGGCGCTGGATAAACGCAGGCACGGAGGCGTTCGGCCGATGGCTACTTGACGTCCGGAAAGCCCTGAAAGACAGGCAAATGGTTGATCTGACGGGCGCACCGCCCGAGGTTCGGTGGGTACACCTTGATGGCACGGAGGATCACCAGCGGCGCCTGCGGGCGGGGCTGTCCAAGGTGGAGGGCGGCCAGGGGACTGTGCTCATCATGGGTGACAGCAAGAACCCGCCGGGCCAGCGATTGTTCGCCAGCCAGACGCCAGGCGCGGTTACAGTCGAAAGCGTTGACCTGAAGGACTTCATCCAATTCGTGCTGAAGTTCAGGCTCGATGCACCTGACGCGCTAAGCCAGCTTCTCGGCTTTGCCGAGAGCGTCATGACGAATGTAGGAGCGGCCGACCTTCAGCAGCGCGTCACGACCTTGCTGGCCGGGCGCCAGCGGAAAGAGGCGACGGAGACGGAACAAGCCGCCATTGCTTTTGAGCAAGAGCGCACATTCAAGAGTGCGGTCGAGCTGCTGGTTGAGGCGAACAGACGCCCGGGCACACGTCAGCACCGGCCCACCGTGATGAGCGCATGCATCCGGGCGCTTAATTCAGCAATTCAAGACGATCCGTCGTCATTGCATGAAGCAGCAATCCGTGCACGCGAGGAAAACCGTTTCCGCGGGAGGCCGCTTCCGGCGCGTGGCGTCGGGAGCACGTTGACACTCAAGGGCTTGGAAGCCGACGTTGCGGTCATCCTCGATGTGACAGAGATGGATGCCAAACACCTCTATGTTGCGATGACGCGAGGATCGAAAATGCTTGTCGTCTGTTCGGCATCGCCTCAGCTACGGCCGGTGGCTGCTTCATGAGTGAGAGATCGATACCAAGTCTTGAAATGAAACCGTTGACCAAACCGCTCAGCAAGACCCCGAAGAGAGTGCCTCGCGCCGGAGGCGGCGGTCCTGCTGCCATGGGCGGCCTAAACTTCCAGGCAGCTGCTACAGCAATTGCACTGGTGGCCTGCGCTACCGGGCGGTCCCTGGATTGGTGGGCGGCACAGTCCACAATACCCATTGATGTCTGGTCCGAAACCGGAGGAGCGGGCGGCGACATACGCCTCCCGTCACGCGCTGTGAAAAAAGGGCAGGAGGGCTACGGCTTCCATTTCAGCGTCAGCCGCTGAACGCTTGAGCCGGCTCTACGGCTATTCGGCTGGGGTTTTCCGAAGCTTTTCTAACACAAAGAGCTTGCCCTGGCGCACGGCGTACTCGATTGATTGCGCCTTCGGCAGATGTGCCGCAATCGAGCTGGCCAGCATGCAGCCCGTCCCGCGCATCGATGCGGCAAGACGCGGCGTGTCAAAGCGGACTGGTTCGTGATCGGGGCGCAACAGAATATCGATCGATCGGGGTCCCGCCGCGTGGCCGCCCTTGATCAGCAGGGCCTGCATCCCGGCCACCAGCAATTCCTGGCCTTGCCACACCGCGCCGTCTTCATCAACCGCTGGCTCTAAGCCAACAAGAAGCGCCAGCTCGATGAGATTGGGTNCCTTGCCACACCGCGCCGTCTTCATCAACCGCTGGCTCTAAGCCAACAAGAAGCGCCAGCTCGATGAGATTGGGTGTGACGAGGCGGCAAAGGGGCATCAGGTCGCGTTTCATTGCGGCGATGGCCCTTGCGTCCAGAAGCGCCCGGCCTGACGTCGAGGCCAGCACCGGGTCGAGTACTGCCGGCACCTGTGGATTTTCGCGGAGCACAGCCGCGACGGCTACGACGATCTCGGCCGTTGCAAGCATGCCGATCTTGATTGCCGCCACCTTGTTGGCCCGCAGCGCGGCGCGCATTTGATTGGCCACAAGATCGGGCTGCGAAGGATGGATTTTCATCACGGCTTCGTGCGTCTGCACCGTCAGCGCTGTGACAGCCAGGCAGGTGCGGACGCCAATGGAAGAGATCGTCTCAATATCGCGTGCAATTCCAGCCCCACCGCTGGAGTCAGATCCGCCGACCACGAGCACATGCGGTTCTCGCCTCAGCGCCATGGCTTTGTCTTTTCGATCCATTCTCGCGTGCGCGCTTCGGGATCGGCATTCAACGTGATGTCGGTGACCACCGCCGCAGTGTCCGCACCAGCCGCGAAAACACCGTCGAGCCGATCGGGGTTGAGGCCGCCAATGGCGACCAATGGGATCGGCGCCACCCGATGCTTCCACTCGCTGATCCGCTCGAGCCCTTGCGGCGCCCATTTCATCTGCTTCAGGACGGTGGGATAGATGGGGCCGAGCGCGACATAGTCGGGCTCGGCAGCGATGGCCATTTCCAGTTCTAGATGATCGTGCGTGGAAAGCCCGAGCTTCAATCCGGCGTACTTAATCGCCAGCAGGTCGGCCGCAGCCAAATCCTCTTGGCCGAGATGGACGAAGTCGCAGCCTTCCTCGATTGCCGTGCGCCAATAGTCGTTGACGATCAGTTGGCAACCATGGACCGCGCAGACGTCGTTCGCGCGGCGGATTTCCGACCGCAGCGTGGTCTCGTCCCTATCCTTGATGCGCAACTGAACCAGCTTGACGCCGAGCGGGACCAGCCGCTCGACCCAGTCAGCGCTGTCGACGATCAGGTAGAAGGGATCGAGCTTCATGAAAAAACGGCCCTGCCGATGGTCGGCGTCGATGGCACGGCGACGTCGCGCGGTTCAAGCATACCCGAGCTGAAAGCTTCACGACCGGCCTCGACCGCCTTGCCGAACGCACGCGCCATGCCGACCGGATCGGTCGCCTTGGCGACCGCGGTGTTCAGGAGTACGGCGTCAAAGCCGAGCTCCATGACGGTTGCCGCGTGCGATGGCCGTCCGAGCCCCGCATCCACGATCAGCGGAACATCAGGGAAATGTCCGCGCATCGAGCGCAGCGCCGTGATGTTGATCGGTCCGAGAGCGGAACCGATCGGCGCGCACCACGGCATCAACACCTTGCAGCCCGCCGCAAGCAGCCGCTCGGCAACGACAAGGTCGTCGGTGGTATAGGGGAAGACCGCAAACCCGTCCTCGCACAGGATGCGGGCGGCTTCGACCAGACCGAACACATCCGGCTGCAGCGTGTCGTGGTTGCCGATCACTTCGAGCTTGACCCAGTTCGTACCGAAGACTTCGCGCGCCATTTGTGCGGTCGTGACCGCTTCCTTGACGGAGTGGCAGCCAGCAGTGTTGGGCAGGATTCTGACACCAAGCGAGCGGATCAACGACCAGAATTCTTCGCCAGCCCTGCCGCCTGCCATTTCACGGCGCAACGAGACGGTCACCACCGCCGTGCCCGATGCCCTGACTGCATAGGCAAGGATGGCCGGCGAAGGATATTGAGCCGTGCCAAGAAGCAGGCGGGAGGGAAGCTCGGCTCCATAAAGCTCGATCATGGCCTAGCCGCCCTGCATGGGCGAGAGGATTTCGATCCGGTCGCCGTCGTTCAATTGGAATTCCGCCCGGTTGGCTTTGTGCACGAGGTCGTTGTTGACGGCGGTCGCGAGCCAATCGCCCTCATAGTCAAGTGCGGCAAGCAGCTCGGCCAGCGTGGTGGCGGCAACCTCATGCGCTTCGCCGTTGACCATCAGTTTCATGAGCAAGCTCCTTGGTTCTGTCTTGACTGAAAACCAGGTCGGCAGCCTGGCGCGCCATGGCGGGAGCCAGGAGAAAACCGTGACGATAGAGCCCGTTGATCGCGATGATTTCACCCTTGGTTTCGACGCGCGGCAAATTGTCGGGAAAGGCTGGGCGGACGCCGACACCGGTTTCAACGATCTCGGCCTCGCCAAGGGCCGGGTGGAGGGCATAGGCGGTACCCAGCAGTTCCATCATCGA
Organism: Mesorhizobium sp. LNJC391B00; assembly: GCF_000502535.1. Lineage (NCBI taxonomy): Bacteria > Pseudomonadati > Pseudomonadota > Alphaproteobacteria > Hyphomicrobiales > Phyllobacteriaceae > Mesorhizobium > Mesorhizobium sp. LNJC391B00. Next base: position 40,087 of record NZ_AYWI01000006.1, on the reverse strand, counting down.
ACGCGCCGTAACCGGTCCGACGGACTGGCTTTCAATCATCGTCGCACCAACCATGAAACGGTGGTCGGTGCGCGGCACTGCATAGAGTGGAAAGCGCGGATGCAGCAGCCTGACGGGGCGCGACAGCGAGATATCAGGGGTGCGCAGGGTGAGCATTTCGCCGCGAACGCCGCGCAGCCAGTCATTTTGCGCCGCCATTCCCGTACAGTCGATCTGACGATCGAAACCAAAAACATGCCGGGCGTCGGCGCCGAAGTGGAATTCAACACCCATGGCCGCGAGCTTGTCATGAAGTGCTGCCATCGCCTGGCGCGGATCAAGATGGCCCTCAGCGGGGAAGAGCAATCCGCGGCGGAAGCGGCCGGCTAGGTCGGGCTCCAGCAAGGCAATTTCATCTTCCTCGACGCGCCGATAGCCCGTCGTGCGGCTGGCGAACCGGTCGAGCTCGCCCGCATCGCGCGGCGCGGCCAAGACCAGAGTTCCCCGTCGTGCTACCAAGCCGGGCGTTGCGGCGTCCCACCAGTCGGCGGCGTCGCGTCCGAGATCCAGCACCGGCTGCTCGGCGCTTTCACGCTCGCACCATGGCGCCAACATGCCACCGGCGAACCACGACGCATTGCCGCCAAGGGCAGGCCTTGTCTCGGCAACGGTAACCACCGCGCCGCGTGCGGCGAACTCGAAGGCGGCGGTGAGGCCGGCAACGCCGGCCCCTTTGACCAAGACCTTCATGATGGCTCACGTGGCTGAGGTATGAGCGGTGCGCCGGTCTCGTCCGCCGGCAGGTAGAGATCGCCGCCCTCGCGGTACTTCGCCGCCATCGCCGCCATGCCCTCTTTCTGTGCCTCGGCGCGGATGTCGTGAGAGATACGCATGGAGCAGAATTTCGGCCCGCACATCGAGCAGAAATGCGCCACCTTGTGCGCCTCCTTGGGCAAGGTCTGGTCGTGGAAGGACCGCGCGGTTTCCGGGTCGAGCGACAGGTTGAACTGGTCCTCCCAGCGGAACTCGAAGCGCGCGCGCGAAAGCGCATCATCCCTGACTTTCGCTGCCGGATGGCCCTTCGCCAGGTCGGCGGCGTGGGCGGCTATCTTGTAGGTGATCACGCCGATCTTGACGTCGCTGCGATCGGGAAGGCCGAGATGCTCCTTGGGCGTGACGTAGCAGAGCATGGCGGTGCCGAACCAGCCGATCATCGCGGCGCCGATGCCTGAGGTGATGTGGTCGTAGCCCGGCGCGATGTCGGTCGTCAGCGGTCCGAGCGTATAGAACGGCGCCTCGTCGCAGACGGCGAGTTGCTTGTCCATGTTCGCCTTGATTTTGTGCATCGGCACGTGGCCAGGCCCCTCGATCATCACTTGGCAATCCTTCGCCCAGGCGATCTGCGTCAGCTCGCCGAGCGTTTCCAGCTCGGCGAACTGCGCCGCGTCGTTGGCATCGGCGATCGAGCCTGGACGAAGGCCGTCGCCGAGCGAGAAGGAGACGTCGTAGGCTCTGGCGATCTCGCAGATCTCGGCGAAGTGCTCGTAGAGGAAGCTTTCCCGGTGATGGTGCAGGCACCATTTGGCCATGATTGAGCCGCCGCGCGAGACGATACCCGTCACCCGGTCGACGGTCAGCGGGATGTAATGCAGCCGCACGCCGGCGTGGATGGTGAAATAGTCGACGCCTTGCTCGGCCTGTTCGATCAGCGTGTCGCGGTAGACCTCCCAGGTCAGATCCTCGGCAATGCCGCCGACCTTTTCGAGCGCCTGGTAGAGCGGCACCGTGCCGATCGGCACCGGCGCGTTGCGCACGATCCAGTCGCGGATGTTGTGGATGTTGCGGCCGGTCGACAGGTCCATCACCGTATCGGCGCCCCAGCGGATCGCCCACACCATCTTTTCGACCTCTTCCGCCATCGACGATGTGACGGCGGAGTTGCCGATATTGGCGTTGATCTTGACCAGGAAATTGCGGCCGATGATCATTGGCTCGCTCTCGGGATGGTTGATGTTGGCGGGAATGATCGCCCGTCCGCGCGCCACCTCGTCACGCACGAATTCGGGCGTGACGAAATCGGGCAGCGTCGCGCCGAAAGCCTCGCCGTCGCGCTCAAGCTTGCCGCGCAGGATCTCGCGACCAAGGTTCTCGCGAATGGCAACGAACTCCATTTCGGGTGTGATGATGCCGGCGCGCGCATAGGCAAGCTGCGTCACCGCCTTGCCTGCTTTGGCCCTGAGCGGTCGGTGGCGGATGGGAAATTCCGGCGTCAGGCGTTCGCCCGTCGCGAATCCGTTGTCCTCCGGCCGGACATGGCGGCCGTCACAGTCCTCGACATCGCCGCGCGCCAAGATCCATTCGTGGCGAAGCCGGGCGAGGCCCTTTTCGATGCTGGTTTCGACAGCCGGATCGGTATAGGGGCCCGACGGATCGTAGACGGTAACGGGCGGCTCGCCGGCTGTCGGATGGACGGAGATTTCGCGCATCGGCACCCTGATCTGTGGGTGGAGAGCGCCCGGCTTGTGGATCTTACGCGAGGCGGGCAGCGGTCCCGTCGAGACGGCGGGGGTGAGGGCATTCATCTTGAGGCTCCTTTGCTCTTGCATTGGAGACCCAGTTCTGTGCCGGAAGGATGAAAAGACGCTTCTGTCGACCTGCCGAAACAGGACCTCGGGCGTAAACTCCCGCAAAGCGCTTGCACCGTCCCTACGCCAGTATGAACTGGATCAGGTTCAACGGGTCACTGCGCCGCGAAAGCCAGCAGTATCTCAGCCCCTTGCCGGGACTCCCCTGGTGAATGCCTCAGGTTGAACGGGCCGGGGTTGTCTTGTCAAGCGCATGTTCGTCCTGCGGCGGCGGTGGGCGGCAATCAAATTGGGCCCAAATTGGGCCGACGGCCTCGCCACGGGTCGCGGAGAAGTTCCGCGGGAGATAGGGCAGGTGTGGCCAAAGCTGCATTTGCCTCGTCAAACTTGATGTGACATTGACGTAGACGGAACTGCTGCGTTTCAAGGATCTTAAGCCGTCAATGCCTGATCGGAACAGAACTGGTGGGCCGCCCGAACGCCCCACAAACATCGTGCTCTCGATCACCTCCTATTGTCGCCGGAAAAGGGGTGATCGACCAATCGATCAAGTCGACCGCTCGCTGAAGGGCGCCCTCGGTTTCAGCACGGCTGGGCGAAGTGGCAATGACATGTCCAATCCAGTCTCGGAAATCCCCCTTCCTGACGATCGGTGTCTTGGGTTCAACATTCAATTTGACCTCGGCCACACCTGATATAGCAGCTGCCTGAGTGTCGCCACCAATCCAGTCCAGGGTGCCATCTTGATCAGGAAGCAGGAATCGCGCGGCCGCAGTATGTGAATGCTTTTTGCGCAGATCCCATTCCTCGCCAATGACAAGCTTGATGTGCTCGGTGACGAGGTCGACACCGTAAGCTAACTGGACCAGTTGAGGGTCGGGCGCGCCACTAAGACGCGGATTGACTTCAATGACAACTGGACCGCGTTTCGTGCACCGGAGTTCAATGTTAGTTGGCCCCCAGCCAAGGCCGAGAGCCCGCAAACAGCTCAGCGAAACATCGGCGATGCGCTCACGCTCCTGATCGGTTAGCAGGGCCGGATATGTCACCTCACGTATGACGAAATGGGGGAGGGGACCAAAGTCATTGGCGCAAATCGCAACGACCTCATTCCCCATAACATTAATGCTATAGAACGGGCCCTGTGCGAATTCTTCGACGAGTATTTTCGGTGTAGACCGCCATATGTGCTTTCCGCCCAATAGATAGGTCGTATGTTCGGCTACGTCTTCGAGGCTGCGGCACAATCGGACACCGATGCTGCCGCTGCCTACTGCCGGCTTAAGAATCACGGGCAGGCCGATCTCTGCAGCCGAGCTTTCTACCTCCGCCGCATTCGTTGCCAACCGATAAGCCGGTATTGGAACGCCGGCCTGCGCGAGGAGTTGGCGTTGCTTGAATTTGTCGCAGCTTCGTTCAATCGATTCAGGGTTCGGTCCCGGTAGATCGAAATGCCGGCAAAGCTTGCCAACTGTCGCATAGATCGATTCATGGTCCCCGGCAAAGCCAGTAATGCCAGCAATGTCGTGGGTAGCACGCAGCCGCGAAGATTCGCGGACCAACGCTTCGAGATTGCCAGTGTCGACACGGATTGCCTCAACGTTTTCCGCCGAAAGATAGTCGTACCGAGGTGGATCAGCCGTCAGAGTAATTGGATGAAGACCAAGACACTGAGCCGCTTGGACGTATAGCTGACCAGTACCCCTATGGCCTTCGACCAATATGAGCGCTCTTCTTCTTACCATTGCTGTTAATCCCGATGTTGCGTGCTGGCGGCGGTCCGAGGGTACCGGCGTCACTTTTATGGCCGTGCCGGACCTCAGACTCGCGGTGCCGTACCATTGTCAACGACTGACGGTTGTAAAAATCTTGTAAATTGATTTGAAGGATCTGTTGCAGCGTTGTTGATTAGGGCGGCGTCGGAGGCTTGCTCCGTTCAAACCAGGTTAGCTGGGGTTGGTGTGTGATCCCGTGGGCCTGGGCGTGACCTACCCCTCGGGTAGGCACGCCAAGCCACATCAAACTCGCAGCACAAGAACATGCGCTCTGGTCATACCGGCTCATGGTGAGCCCTGAATCTGGAACCGGCCCGATGTGTAAGCAGCGAGTCGTCAAACGGCCCCATTCAATCATGGAGTCACATCATTTAAGATCGCGAAAGCTGTCATTGCGGGTTACGGAACTGCTTTCCGTTGACATTCGAAGATGCGATCGGGCGTCAGAACCGGATCGCGGACCGCCGCTTCCACCTCGGCGAGCCCGGCTGATATAATCAGGTCTGAGGCTGCGCGCCCTGTCGTTCCCAGCATTTACATTAGGCAGCCTTGCCAAGATTGTCCCGCTGCAGAACCTGCCTGAGCGCATCGACGAACGTCCGAATATCTGTCGTACTATGGGCAGGCGTAACCGTCACCCTGAACCGCTCGGTTCCCACCGGAACACTCGGCGCCAGAATTGGCTGAACGTATATTCCATGCTGATCTAGAAGCTGGCGGGACGCTTCCTTGCAACGGAATGGATCACCAATAAGCACAGGAATGATGTGGCTTCGGGTCGGCATGACGGGGATGCCCGCCTCTTTCAGCAGTCCGACTAAAAGTTTCGTTTTCCGGTGCAGATCAATTCGTTCTGAATCTGAATCGCGAAGATGGCGCAGCGCTGCCAGCGCACCAGCCGCTAGGGCTGGCGCAAGCGCCGTGGTGAAAATGAAACCGATCGAGAAGCTTCGTATGCTATCAACAATGGAGGCAGGTCCGGTCACATAACCCCCCATCGAGCCGAACGCCTTACCTAGCGTTCCTTCGATGATGGTTGGACGATCCATGATGCCAAGTTCCGCGGCAATGCCGGCGCCTTTCGGACCGTACATTCCCGATGCATGAACTTCATCCAGAAACGTCATTGCGCCAAATTCGTCCGCCATGTCACAGATATCTTTGATCGGTGAAATGTCACCGTCCATTGAATATACCGATTCAAAAACAATGATCTTGGGTCTTGCAGGATTTACACTGCGCAGAAGCTCCCGCAAATGCGCAACGTCGTTATGCCGGAAGACGCGCTTTTCGGCCCGGCTGTTGCGGCATCCACTAATAATTGAAGCGTGGTTGTGCTCGTCAGAAAAAATAATTGTGTCCGGCATCAAAGATGCCAATGTACTCAATGATGAATCGTTTGAGCTGAAGCCGGAAACAAAAATCAATCCTGCTTCCTTATTGTGGAAACCTGCAAGCTCCCGCTCGAGCAACACGTGATAATGGTTGGTGCCACCAATGTTGCGGGATCCTCCCGATCCTGCGCCGTTGGCATCGATGGCGCGCTTCATTGCCGATAGCACTTTGGGGTGCTGCCCCATACCGAGATAATCATTAGTGCACCAAATGGTTATCTCTTTTCGGCCGTCGGGCCTATTGAGCCAGGCCTTTGGGAAGTTGCCAGACTGACGCTCCAGATCGGCAAATTCACGATACCCGCCACGGCCTTTGAGTTGCTCGATTCTTCCGGCGAAATACTGCACATAATCCAAATCAATCTCCTGTTGGGAAGCCGTTTTTCGGCGCGCTCAGTGCTGCTTCACAGCGCACCTGCGCCGGCCCATCGCGTCGCATCCCTCGACAAGCACCAGCAAGATTGGATTTCGACTACGCGCTTGATCTTGCGGGGGTTTCGGCCGCTCCAGCTAATTCGGGTAACGCGCCCCAAAGTGCAAGTGAAGAGAATGTTAAATCTATTTGTTACTGAAATGTTTGAAATTGCATAGTGTCGCAAGGGATTTCATAATTCTGGCCAGTCGTCGTTCGATTCCTGTCGCGGCCTTGTCAGAGCTGCGCTCGGCGGGCTTTCGGCCCGAGAGCCGCAATGCGCGAGGGCCGCGTCTTGTCGCGCAACAGCCCTTGAAGCCCTTCGGCGGCGAAACGCTCTGCAAACGCCATACGCAGCTTTTGGACTTGCTGGCCTGCCGGATCATCTTGACGGTGCCGACGTCATCGTCGGTCCAGCCGGTTCGGAGTCGCCTCAGAATCGGAAATTTCTGCCCATCAGACTGGAAATTGACATGTAAGCTTCCCGGCTCCTTCAGATGTCATCATCTCTCGCACACCAACTCATGCCACGCAGATGAGATCGCGCCTTTTTCTGTCGTCACATTCCATTGTCAGAATCGGAAAAGAAGGGTCTCCTTGTTTTTATATGAAACAAAATTTCACAAATAATTATGAAAACCGACATGTTTGCTGCAGACAATTAACGTGCACGTACTTGTCTGCCGCTGAGTAACAAAATATAGGCAGCGATTATAACTTATAAACGTAGTGAAACGCGTCAATCGACATTTCCGTACATCTGCAGCAGAGACGAGGGGAGTCCCATGGGCCCTATGAAGATGCAGCCCGAGGAGATGGGCAGCCTGTCCGCGCGGATTTACAGCAAGGTGCGGGATGGCTTGATCATCGGCAATTTCGCGCCGGGCGATCGTCTCCTTATGCAGGATCTTGCCGAGCAGCTCGGAACCAGCATTACGCCGGTGCGCGAAGCCTGTCTGCGGCTCGTCAGCGAGCAGGCGCTCGAGTTGCGCTCCGGCAGGTTCGCCGCGGTGCCAGACCTCAGCCGCGCCCGCTACATTCAGATCAAGCTGATCCGCGTGGCACTTGAAGGGCTTGCGGCAGAACACGCTGCCGACCATTTTGCCCCCGCCGATCTCGAACAGCTTGAGACCTTCCGCGCCTCATTTGTAGAGAGCCATAAGGCCGGTAATATCAAGGAAGCGCGATCCTCCAATCGCGCTTTCCACTTCGGCGTCTACCGCCTGTCGCGTATGCCGATGCTGATCGGACAGATCGAAAGCATGTGGGCCTCGATGGGTCCAATCCTTAACGTTTACGATCGGGAAATTCCGCGCGGGTACACCGGCGCGGAAGAACATGACCATCTCATCGAGGCCTTGAGGGCTGGCGACAGGAAGAGGGCCCGCGAAGCGATCGAGAACGACATCCAGCGAGGCTCACATGGTTTTCTGCGCTATTTCGACGAGCGCGGCTCCGGCTGAGCTGAATTGCCCTAAGCACCATCGATCTGCGCGACGCGCGGTGTGCGCAGGCCGGCTGTTTCCCCGCCGTCTACAGTCACGACCGTGCCGTTGACATAGCTCGATTGATTCGAAAGTAACCAAGCGACCACATCAGCGATCTCTTCAGGGGCACCGAAGCGGTTGGCAGGGATCCGCAGTTCGAGCTGCTTCTTGCGCAGTGCATCGCTTATGATGTTGCCCATCATGCGTGTTTCGATCTGGCCGGGGCAGACAGCGTTGAAGCGGATCTCCTCGCCGAACTCCAGCGCGAGTGCCTGCGTCAGCCCGATGACCGCGGCCTTTGAGGCGCAGTAGGCAGCGAGCCCTTCTTCGCCCGTCTTTCCGGCGATGCTGGCCATGTTGACGACTGAACCCCTCCCGAGCCGCAAGCCGTCCAGCGCATGACGGATGAAGAAAAAGACGCTGCGTGCATTAACCGCAAGGATCTCATCCCAATCGTCCTGGGTGGCGGTGGCGAAGGCAATGCGCTTCGACATGCCGGCATTGTTCACGAGCCCCGCGAGCCGGCCGTTGCCAAGTTCAAGCGCACGGTCGACGACACGGCGGCAATCGTCTTCACGGATGATGTCACCGGCAACGAACGTGACACCGTGATTGGCGCGTTCGAGCGCCGCGCCCGCTTCTGCATCTCGGCCGGTCGCCACCACTCTGGAACCGGCAGACGCAAGTTTCTCCACGCAGGCCCGCCCAATCCCGTGCGTGGCGCCTGTTACGATGATCATTCCAATTCACTCCATTGCGTATTTGGCAACCGCACAGTTTGGGGGGCTCGCTTTTGGGCCAATCCCCGCCCCATCAAATCATGACGAACAACGTTGTCGTCACCTAGGATCAGTGGATCAAGTTGTGACGCAGGTTAAAGCCGGTGGACTGGCCCAAGCGCCGGGCCGTCGGCCCAACGGCTAGATTGGCGATACTGCGCATGTGGCCATGTCTTTCCTCGCGTGATGGGGTGTTCCCTAGAAGCGGAGCAATATGCGGGTGTGACGACCGATAAGGCGGACCGGCTATTCCGATAGGGACATCCATACTGTCGCATGACCGACTCGTCACCCCCGCAAGGCCAGTAATGCCAGAAGTGCTGCACAATACGCCAAGAACGCACACCGACCAATCAGTGTTTCGACTGTTCGCCGCACACGGGATCGGCCTCTCAGCTGGCAAAACCATGTCGCAATGGCTGGACGTGCATCGCGATTTACGAGCCTGGTGACGCGGGACTTGCGCCGGCACGCCATCAAGGGAACCGGCCGCGACGGCTTGCCGGCGGGGGCTGTGCTGCCCTGCCCCTGCTCAGCAGCACCACCCACTAAGCATCGGGAACCCGCGTTCCATTTAGAAGCCTCCACGTTGCGGGCCTTTGCCCGGCTGCCGGGAGAATGAAGTCGCAAGACAACACCCGCAATCCGGGCGCCGACCTCTAGGAACAACTCAGGCTGGCAAGCGCCAGACGAGAGAAGTTGGAAAGCGGCACGGTCGTGCGCGGGAACCGTCATTTCAACAATCATCCGACCGCAGCGTGTTATGGCACGCTGCGGTGCGGTTCAGCGCGGCTGTTGCAGCACGCGAATGCACTGGGCACATCTCCTCCCTAAAGACCCTATGACGATTTGGTCGATAGCGAAGTGCGGCTGCTGACCAATGGCTCTGTATTCGAAGGCCACGCTGACCGCTTTGACTTATTCGCCGGCGCTTGATGTCAGGCAACTCGATCGACAAGCCGCATACCGGTCGGTCGCGAGGAAGCCCACATCGCCGAGGCCAGTTGCATGGCTGCTGTCTCCGACCTCGCCTTTCGTCAAATGGATTGTGATCCCGGTCGAGGCAGCGAAACCGCGATTGAAGACACCTTCCCGGCTGAGCACCGGCTAATGAAAACCCTATTGACTTATAACTTATAAGTAGTACGGTAGCACTGTGAAAATGAACAACGGCGCGGATGGCCCTGAAGGCGAACTCGCCTAGACGGTACTACGATCCGCCAGCAAGCCTCTGCTCCCAAGGCAGACCGCGGAGCCGGCGAAATCGCCGGCTCCGGACCCGGGAACACACGAAAATGGGGAATCACATGACCAAGAATCACGCTTTCCGATCCATGCTCGCGGCGGCTTTCGTCACCGGCGTGGCCGTCCTGCCCAACGCCGCCCAGGCCAAGGATTGGTGGCCCTTCAAGATCAACTCGGCCAAGGGCGGCGATCTGAAAAAAGTCGAGGCACTCGACTATGTGCCGCTGGAAAAGGCCGAGAAGCCTTGGAACCTGTGCGTCTTGTTTCCGCACCTCAAGGACAGCTATTGGGTCTCGGTCGACTACGGTATCGTTGAGGAAGCAAAGCGCCTGGGTGTCAAAGTGACGGTCCTGCAGGCTGGCGGCTATGACGCGCTGCCCAAGCAGCTGTCGCAATATGACGATTGCGTCGCATCCGGTGCCCAGGGCATCCTCGTCGCCGCCATCTCGGAAGCCGGCCTGGCGGCCAAGCTGAAGGAGGGCGACGCCAAGGGTCTTGTCCAGATCGCCGTCGCCAATCCCATCCTGGAAACTCCGATCACCGCGCGCATCACGCCCGATACCTACCAGAAGGGTTTTCAGGAGGGTGAGTACCTCAAGAAGTATCTCGGCGACAAAAAGACGACCGCAATCGGCCTGCCGGGTCCGCAGGGATCGGGTTGGGCGGAGAGCTATATGGCGGGCTTTCGCGACAGCATCAAAACCGGCAACATCAAGCTCGCGGCCGAGCTCTATGGTGAGCCCGGCGTTCCGCAAAGCCTGCGCCTCGTCGAGGACGCCCTGCAGACCTATCCCGATCTCAATGTCATCTGGGGCGGGGCTGCTGCGGCGGAAGCGGCCGTCAGCGCCGTCGCCGACGCTGGCCGCGACGATGTCGTGATCATGTCGTCTTACGAGAACCAGACGATGCTGAAGCTGGTCAAGGAAGGCAAGGTGCTTGGCTTTGCCGCCGAGTATCCGGTGATGATGGGCCGCATCAGCGTCGACCTCGCGGTGCGCGCCTTGGAAAAGAAGGACTATGAGAAGGTTCTGCTGGTCGCGCCGGGTATCGTGACCAAGGACAACGTCGACAAAATCGACCCGACGCAGATTTTCGCGCCCGATGGGTGGAAGCCTGAATTTTCGGTACAATAGTCGCATCTTCGATGGGCGGTAGACCTCGGCCTTGGCCTGCCGCCCGTTTTGCTTCGAGTTCGGTGGTGTCAGCGATGCTTGAACTTACGGGTATGACGAAGCGTTTCGGGGGGGTGGTGGCGCTTGACGGCGTCGATTTCACGCTGCTGAGCGGTGAGGTCCATGCCCTTCTCGGCGAAAACGGCGCCGGAAAGTCGACGCTCATCAATCTGATAGCGGGAACCTACGGCTGGACCGAAGGCTCTTGCCGTATCGACGGCCAAACCGTTTCCGCGCTGACCCCACAGAAATCCCGCGATGCCGGGGTGGCGGCTGTGTTCCAGGAATTCAGTCTTGTCCCCGACCTCACGGTCGAGGAGAACCTGTTTCTTGGACGCGAGATCAAGGGAAGGCTTTTCCTAAATCGGCGCGCGATGCGTGCCCGCGCGGAAGAACGCTTCCGCGACGTTGGCTTTCACGTCGAGCTGGACAGCAAGATCGAAACGCTGACCCGGGCGCAAAAGCAGATGGTCGAGATTGCCAAGGGCATGCTTTCGGATGCCAAGATACTCATCCTCGACGAACCGACCGCGTCGCTTACCGACGGTGAAGCGGAAAAACTGTTCGCCGCAATCGCGGGCCTCAAGGCGCGGGGCGTCGGCATCATCTATGTGTCGCATCGCATGGCCGAGATCCGTCGGCTCGCGGACCGTGTCACGGTCTTGCGAGGAGGGCGCAAGATCGACACAGTGGCCATCGCCGCGGCATCGGACGCGACCCTGATCGAGATGATGGTCGGCCAGCCGGTCGAACGACTTTATCCATCAATTAGCCAGCGCCCCGCCGAAATCGTGCTGGCGACCAGGGGGGTCAGTGTCTCCGGCACCCTATCCGATGCCTCCATCGTGGTCAGAGCTGGCGAAATCGTCGGCCTGGCGGGCCTGGTTGGCTGCGGTCGTAGCGAACTTTGCCGAGCCGTATTCGGCCTGGAGCGTGTGACGTCCGGTGAGATCGAACTCCATGGCGAGGTGGTCAGAGCGCCAGTGCCGCACAGCATGTTGCGTGCTGGACTTTGTTACTACCCGGCCGATCGCGGCGCCGAGGGACTGGCGCTTGGCCGGCCAGGCCGCGAGAATGTGACCATGGCCGCGCTCGACGACCCGAGACTGTCCCAGGCCGGACTGCTCAAGTTCTGGCGCGAGCGCCGGGCAATAGCCGCGCCGTTGAAGACACTGGGTCTACGACCGATGGCGCCGGAACGCGCGGCGTCGTCGTTTTCGGGAGGAAACCAGCAGAAACTCGTGCTGGCGCGCGGTCTGATGCGTCCTGTCTCGGTCCATATTTTCGATGAACCGACGGTCGGCATCGACGTCGGCGCTAAAAGCGAGGTCTACAGGCTTATGAAAAGCCTGGTCGAGAATGGCGCGGCTATTCTGCTGTCATCGTCCGAACTGCCAGAGCTCGTTCACCTGGCCAACCGCGTCTATGTCATGCGCGAAGGGCGCATAGTCGCCGAACTCAAAGCCGACGGCATCACCGAGGCCACTGTGCTGCGTCACTATTTCGACGCCGAAACCGGCGCCACGGAGGCAGCATGAGCCCTGACACGCTGCGGCGCCGTTTTCTGGAAACCGGCGGGATCGTCATCCTGCTTCTGGTCGCGGTTGCGGCCGCGGCCGCGATCATCGAACCGCGTTTTCTGAACCGCCTGAACATCCTCAACGTCCTGCGCAATTTCTCCTTCCTGGCGGTTCCGGCGATCGGCCAGATGATCGTCATGACCACGGGCGGTTTTGATCTGTCGGTCGGTGCCACCATGGCGTTGGCCTCAGTGGTCACAGCCGCGGCGATGGCCGCGATGCCCGACGCGCATGGGCTCCAGCTGCTGATGCCGGTAGCGCTGGCCTTGGCCTGCGGCGCCTGTGTTGGCCTGGTAAACGGCACGCTGGTGGCGCGCCTTTCCCTATCACCTTTCATGGTGACATTGGCATCGTTGTCGATCGTCGCGGGACTTACGCTCTATTACACGCAGGGTATCCCGATCTATGGCGTTTCCGACGCCTTCGTCTATGCCATCGGGCGAGGGCAGGTGCTTGGCCTGCCGCCGGCCTTGCTGCTGGCGATCGTGGTGATCGCCATCGCCATCATTCTGCAGCGTCGGACCGCGCTCGGGCGCCACTTCTACGCCGTCGGCGGCAACGTCGGCGCCGCCCGACTGTCGGGAGTGCGCACACACCGTGTGTTGATTACCGCGTATGTGCTCTCCGGTCTCCTGGCCGCACTCACCGGCGTGCTGATCACCGCCCGTATCGGTTCCGGCCAGTCGACGATCGGCGGGACGCTCGGACTGGAGACGATCGCAGCGGCGGTGATCGGCGGCGTTTCATTGCGCGGCGGCTCAGGCCGCGCCGAGAACGTCGCCATGGCGGCGCTGTGCCTGGCGATCATCGCCAATGCGATGAACCTCACGCAGATCGACAGCAAATTCCAGACGCTGGTGCTGGGTTCGGTGCTCATCGGCGCACTGGCTTTCGACCGAATTGTTCAGGGGAGGCGGGCCAATGTCTGATCGTCCAGACATGGCGGCTCCGGTTGTTCTTGACCGCGCTCGCCCGGACATCCGCCAGTTCGCGTCGCAGGCCAAGCTGCCGGGGCTCGTATTCCTGGCCCTGCTGGGTCTCGGTCTGCTCGACCCGCGCATTGTTTCAAGCGGCAATCTCTGGAACATCGCGATCCAGACGAGTTATCTCGCACTGTTTGCCATGGCGCAGACCATGGTGCTGCTGACGCGCGGCTTCGACCTGTCGCTTGGCTTTACCGTCTCGCTCGTCAGCGTCATATCGGCGATGGTGATGACCGGAAGCGGCGATATGCCCATCCTGTGGGGGATCGCCGCTGGCCTTGGCGTCGGGCTGCTGATCGGCGGGCTGAACGGCGTCCTCATCGCCGGTATCGGCATCAATCCACTGGTGACGACGCTTGGCATGGCCAACATTGTCATGGCACTGGCGTCAACCGTCAGCGGCGGCTTTCCCGTGCCGGGCGTTCCCGAAGCCTTCACGGACGCCTTGGCGGAGGGACGGCTGATCGGCATTCCGGTGCCCATCCTGTTCGCCGCGCTGTGTTTCGCACTGCTGTTCCTGGTCCTGCGCTTCACCGTGTTCGGGCGCGGCCTGTATCTCATCGGCGCCAACCCTCGCGCGGCGAAGGCGGCGGGCGTTCGCACCGGACGCGTCGTTGCGATCGACTACGTGGTCTGCTCGCTGCTGGCCGCGATTGGCGCCATGCTGCTCACCGCGCGGACCGGATCGGGCGAGCCCAATCTCGGCGGCAACCTGACCCTGGAATCGATAGCGGCGGCGGTGGTCGGTGGCGTGCGCCTCACCGGCGGAGAGGGAGGCGTCACCGCGGCTCTGCTCGGTGCCCTGTTCATCACGGTCATTTCCAACGCCATGAACCTCATGCAGGTCGACGGCTATCTGCAGCAGGTTCTTTTGGGCCTCATCATTCTGGCCAGCCTGATACTGGGCCGCGATTACAAGAAACGCTAACAGCTTCGGACCTTAAATGGCTTATCAAGTCTGCATCGACATCGGCGGAACCTTCACCGATTGCCTGATTTCCGAGCCCGGTGGGAAAATCTCGATCTTCAAATCGCCCACCACGCCCGGCGAATTCGAGAAGGGATTCATCAACGTGCTGCACGTGGCGGCGGCCGGATACGGGCTCGATCCCGCGACGTTCATGACCAAGATCGACTTGATCGTACACGGCTCGACCGTCTCGACCAACGCGCTGGTCGAGCGCAAGACCGTCAAGGTCGGATTGATCCTCAACGAAGGACATCAGGACATCCTCGTCCTGCGCGAGGGGCCGCGCAAGGGCGCCTTCCAGTGGCGGCTCGACTATCCCGAGCCCTATGTCCCGCGCCACCTGACGAAGACGGCGCGGGGCCGCGTCGATGCGCGCGGGCGGGAGCTCACGCCTCTGTCGAGATCCGATGTCGAGGCGGCGATAGCCGACTTCCGGCGCTATGGGGTCGAAGCGATAGCGGTCGGTCTGCTTTGGTCGGTCGTCAATCCCATCCATGAAACAACGGTGCGCGATATCATCGCGCAGGCATGGCCGGAGATCCCAGTCACGCTTAGCCATGAAGTCAATCCGATGTCGCGCGAGTACAAGCGCATCATCGCGGCCGCTATCGACGCGTCGATCAATCCGATCGTGCGCACCTACATCGAGGACTTGCGGCAAGCACTTTCGCAGGCGGGTTTCCAGGGCGAGCTGCTGCTCGCCAACTGCGTCGGTGGAATGATGCCTCCCGCCGAGATGCTGCGGCGGCCAATCTACAGCGTCATGTCGGGGCCGACGCTGGCGCCGATGGCCGCGCTGGCGCTGAGCGACGAAGCCAACGTCATCGTCGGTGACATGGGCGGCACCACCTTCGACGTCTCGGCTTTGCGTGACCACCAGATCATCGTCACCCCGGACAGCATGATCCACGACGACTCGCTGGGGATCGCGAAAGTCGATGTGAGATCGGTTGGCGCCGGCGGCGGGTCGATTGCCTGGGTCGACGATGGCGGCCTGCTTCGTGTCGGGCCGCAAAGCGCTGGCGCGCGGCCGGGGCCAGCATGCTACGGAGCGGGCGGCACCGCGCCGACGGTCACCGACGCCAATGTCGTGCTCGGCATCATTGACCCGGATTATTTTCTCGGCGGCCGGATCAAGATCAGCCGCGATCTGGCCGAGAAAGCGGTCGCGAGCATCGCGACGCGGCTCGGCATCCCGCTGCTCGACGCGGCTTACGCCATCCAGACCACCAGCAACCACAACATGGTCGGGGCCATCGAGGAAATCACCATTCGCGAGGGCATAAACCCACGCGACAGTTTCTTTGTCTGCGGCGGCGGCGCGACCGCCATCCACATCGCCGAGATGGCCGACATATTGGGCTTGAAACGCTACATGATCCCGCGCTTCATGGCTGGGTTGAGCGCGTTCGGCGGGTTGATCTCTGATATCACGCGCGAGGAAAGCGCGGTTTTCCTAACCTCGACCCGGCGCTTCGACGCCGCCGGCGTCTCCGACATCCTGGCGCGGTTGAAGGTGTCGGGCGAAGCATTCCTCGAACAGGCCGGTGTTGAGCCCGAGCTGCGGCGTTTCGAGTTCTCCTTTCTTGGTCGCTACGAATACCAGTCCTGGGAGATCGAGGTCCATTTCGAGGCCGATGAGGCACGTCTCGACGCGGAAAAACTCCCAATTCTCGTCGAAGCGTTCCATCAGATGCACGAACGCATTTATTCAATCAGATCCGACCGCGACGTCGTCGAATTCACCAACTGGAAGCTGCGCGCGGTGGGCAAGCGGGCCAATCAGGATGCCTGGAAAGACTTCAGGCTGGCCGACCAGGCGACAGCGCCGGTCGCCAAGACCCATCGGCCAGCTTATTTGCACGAAACCCGGCGGACGAGCTCTCTGCCCGTCTACGACATGGACCAGCTGGGCGCGGGGGCGGCGCTTGACGGCCCCTGCCTGGTTGAGGCGACGACGTTCACCGCCTTCCTCAAGGACAAGCATCGCGGGCGCGTCGACCCGCAGGGCAACATTGTCGTGACTGTCGATTGACACCAACCTTCCCGAGCAAGGCACCGTAAAATGAATTCACCTGTCATTCGCCTGGAGACACCAATGCGCCGCGTCGATCCGTTCCTGATGTCGGTTCTCAAAAGCCGGTTCGAGGCGGTCGTGCGGGAAATGACGCTGGTCGTGATGCGGGCCAGCCGCTCAGCGGTGATCAAGAACGCCCGCGACCTGAGCTGTGCGATCCTGACCTATGATCACCGCCTCGTTTCCACCGAGGACGCGCTGCCGATCCACGTCATGTCGATGGATCTGGCGACCCGTCCGATAACGGAGTTGTTCGACGATATCGCCGACGGCGACATCTTCCTCAACAACTGCCCATACACTGGCGGCACCCATCATGCCGACCTGATCATGGCGATGCCGATCTTTTTCGATGGCAAGCCGCTGTTCTGGGCCGTGGCGCTTTCCCATCACGCCGATACTGGCGCGCCGACGCCTTCGACCTATCTGCCATTCGCCAAGAACGTTTATGAGGAAGGCATCCACTTTCCCTGCGTGCGCGTGGTCGAACAGCACAGGGAGAAGCAGGACATCCTGCGCATCGGCATGATGCGCAACCGTGTTCCAGACATCTGGCTGGGCGACGTGCGCGCCCAGATCGGCGCCTGCAGGACCGGTCGACGCCGTCTATTGGAACTGCTTGAAAAATACGGCCGCGACACGCTGCTGGATTTCGTCGAGGACTGGTTCGACTACGGTGCACGTCGCGCCATGGCCGAAATCGCCAAATTGCCGAAGGGCAAGTTCTCCTACGAGGTCCGCCATGACCCGGTCCCCAGCGTGGCGGAGGAGGGCATCCCGGTCCGGATCACCATCGATGTCGACCCTGAAGCCGGCGAGATCACGGTCGATGTGCGTGACAACATGGATAACGTCCCTGGTGGTCTCAACCTTTCGGAAAACACCTGCACGGGCTCTTGCCGGATTGGCGTCTTCAACAATCTCGACGACGGCATCCCGCACAACGAGGGCGCCAAGAGCCGGATCAAGGTGTTGATGCGGGAGGGAAGCGTGGTCGGCAAACCCCGCTACCCCGTAGGCACCTCCGTGGCGACCACCAATGTCAACGACCGCTTGATCATTGCAGGCAATTGCGTGTTCTCGACCATGGGAGAACCCTATGGCCAGGCCGAGAGCGGCTCGCACCTGCCGGCGGGGATCGGCGTGATTTCAGGCAAGGATCCGTTCAAGGACGGGCAGCCCTACGTCAACCAGGTCTTCATTGGCTACGCCGGCGGCGGGGCGCGTCACGGCTATGACGGCTGGTTGACATATTGCGGGCCGGCGAATGGCGGCCTGATCGCGCTGGATTCCGTGGAGGTGGACGAATCCATGTATCCCATCATCATTGAATCGCGCGGCGTGGTGGCGGATACCCAAGGCATTGGCGAGTTCGAGGGTGCTCCCGCGGTGGGCGGTGTCTTCTATCCCGTCGACCACGAGATGACACTGGTCTACTCGGCCGATGGCACAACCTTTCCGCCGCGCGGCGTGCTCGGCGGCGGTGACGCCAAGGCCAGTCATAGTGCCAAGCGCGGCACGGACGGCAAGCTGGTGGAATTGCCCGCGTTCCATGAGGAGGCGTGTCGCGCCGGCGAGCGCATCGAGTTCGTTGCCTGTGGCGGCGGTGGCTACGGCGACCCGACCAAGCGCGATGTCCGCCGTGTCGCGGCCAGCGTTGACCGCGGCTGGCTGACGAGCGAAGCGGCTCGCCAATCCTACAAGGTGGCCCTGGTGCTGGACGCCGAGCAGGGCGTCTGGGTCGTCGACCAGGATGCCACCGCGCGCCTTCGGGCGGCCTGAGCCAGCGCGAAGAGAGGTCGCCAGCAAATGACCGGCGGCTTCGATCACGCCCGCTTGGCGGCCGCGTCCTGCTCGTCGAAATACCGCAACAGGTTCATGCCACCGCGCACGATGTCGCGTTCGATCGCCTTACGCGCCACCTTCTTGTTGCGGGTCCGGAACGCTTCGATCAGCGTCTCGTGCTCCTCCGCGCCGATGTAATCGTTCTCGGCCTGCAGATAATACACGTTAAGGATAGGGCCCATCGAGACCCACAGGCTTTCGATCTGGGCGATCAGCATATCCATCTTGGACAGGCGGTAGACGCCGAAGTGGAATTCACGATTGGCGCGACGGGCGCGGTCAGCATCGCCGGACGTTTCGCCGGCCACGAAATCGCGATGGATCTCGACCAGTTTTGCAATGTCCTTCTCCGAAACATGCTCAACGGCGAGTTCGGCCGCTAGTCCCTCGAGCGCGATGCGAATGAGCCGGACCTGCCAGTAACGCGACCGGGTCAGCTCTGGAACGGTGATGAACCGCCCTGACCGCAGTTCCAGCGCCTGCTCGCTGACGAGCCTGAAACAGGCCTCGCGCACAGGCGTGACGCTGGTGCCCAGCCGTTGCGCCAGATCCTGCATCAACAGTCTTTCGCCGGGCCGGAAATTGCCGGCGATCAGGGCTTCGCGCAGCGAGATATAAGTTCTCGCCGACAGACTGCCTTGCTCGATTGGCTGCATCGTGCTCATGGTCCACCGCTGCAATCTTGGCCGCACCGAATCGACAACGGATAGTGCGAGACGCTCTTATATCCTATAAGTCCGTTGCGAAACATGGCTAGGAGCTGGCGGGTTTCCCAGCGGAGAGCTTGCGCAGGATTGTCTCGATGATATCCAGCGATTTCTCGACTGTCGCCCGGTCATGGCTCCCTGACAGGTAGAGACGCTTGAGCGGAAGCGGCTGGCCGATCAGCCGGTTCGCCACCATCTCTCTGCGGAATGCAAGATCGAAAACATCGTCGTTGCCCAGCAAGTCCCGGTAGTCGCGGTAAGGACCGCTGAGGAAATAGATCAGCCAGACCGAGCCAAACCCGGCGCTCTGCGCGGGCAGGCCGAGGCGATCGATAATGCCATCCAACTGCGTGCGCATGAAAGCGCCGAGGGCAAACAGGCGGTCGTAGAAGCCTGGTTTCGACAGCTCCTCGATCGTCGCCTGCATGGCGGCGAGCGTCGACGGCGTGCCGTTGAAAGTACCGCCCATGAACACGGATCCTTCCCCGGTCCGGCCGACGAGCGCCATGAGATCGCGACGACCGGCCACCACGCCAACGGGATAGCCTGAGGAGGCCGCCTTGCCGAAGGTCGCGAGATCAGGCGTGACGTCGGCGATCGACTGATAGCCGCCGAGCGCGTGGCGAAAGCCGGTGATGACCTCGTCGAAGATCAGCACGACACCATGATCGCTGGTCAGGCGACGCAGCTCGCGCAGGAAAACATCCGTCGCGATCACCGACCCCATATTGTGAGCGATTGGCTCGATGATGATCGCCGCGACATCGCCTGGATTGGCCTTGAGATAATCCTCGACGGCGCCGGCATCGTTGTAAGGCAGCACGATGGTGTGACGGGCGGCATCCTCGAGGATGCCAGCACTGATGGGATCGTACTTGCCGATCGCCTGCGCGTGCGACTGTACGTTCATGGCGACATAGTCGTGCCAGCCATGATAGCCGCCTTGGAACTTGATGATGCGCTTGCGACCGGTGGCGGCACGGGCAAGGCGCAGGGCGTGATAGGTCGCCTCCGATCCGGAATTGCAGAAGGCGACGAGATCCGCGCAAGGGATGCAGTCGACCAGCGCCTCCGCCACCTCGATCTCTAGCCGCATCGTTCCCGCGCCGACAAGATCGATGTCCTGGGAGACCGCAGCGATGCGTTCACGCACCGCCGGATGACAGTGGCCAAGCACATTGGCGCCGAAGCCGCAGTGGAAGTCGGTGTACTGGTGTCCATCGACGTCGTAGAGAAACGCACCCTGCGCCCGGGCAAATACATGCGGCGCGCCGAGCCTGCGGCTCGGGCTGAGCAATCCGCCCGGCATCACCGCACCGGCGCGCTCAATGAGTCGGGCGGTGTTATTCTGATCGGTCATCGCAATGTCCGTGCATGGCTATGGTCCGCCGGCTCAGCCGAGGGCTTCAAGAACGGTGGCCTCGATTCCCGCCGCGTCCAGCCGGTAGTGCTTGTAGAGATGCGTTGGCGGCGCAATCAGGCTGTATTCGTCGCGGATGCCATGGCGTATCAACCGTGCCGGGCTGCCCGCCTCCGCCAGGATTTCCGCCACGGCGCCGCCCAGACCGCCCAGGATATTGTGTTCCTCGATGGTTAGAATGAAGCGGGAGTGAGCCGCGGCCGAGAGCACTGCCTTCGTATCCATTGGCTTCACCGTATGCATGTCGATCAGTCCGACGGATTTGCCCGCCGCGCGCAGCGCGCGGTAAGCCTCCCTTGAGGGATGGACCATCGAGCCACAGGCGATGATGGTCAGGTCCGATCCTTCGCCGTGAACGATCGCCTTGCCGAACTGGAAGTCGACGCCGTCGTCTTCATAGACCAGCGGTTCCTGGCCGCGGCCAATGCGGAAGTAGATTGGCTGGGCATGATTGACAGACGCCTTGACGGCGGCCGCCAGTTGCGGGCCGTCAGCCGGCGCGACGACCGTGAGGTCGGCGATGCTTCGCATGATGGCAAGATCTTCCGTCGCATGGTGGGAGGTGCCGTAGAAGCCGAGTGAAATACCGGCATGATGACCGATCAGCCGCACCGGCAGCGCCGAATAGGCGACGTCGGTTCTGATCTGTTCGCAGCACAGCAGCGCCAGGAAAGAAGCGAATGTAGCGACGAACGGCATGGCGCCGGTGCTGGCCATGCCGGCAGCAGCCGAAACCATGTTCTGCTCGGAAATGCCAAATTGCGTGAAGCGTTCGGGAAAGCGTTGCGCGAACCGCACCAGCCCGTTGGAATATTGAAGGTCGGCCGTACCGGCCACGACCGGATAACCGTCTTCGACCAGATCAATGAGCGCGTTGGCCAGATAACTCAGGCCAGGCGCACGCGCGTTGATCTGGCGGTACTGCCAGGAGTTGGTATCGATCGGGCCGTTCATTGTGTTTTGCCTCCACGCTTGATCTCTTCGGCGGCCAAGGCCTCGTCCGATGGCGCGAGATAGCCCAGATGCCAGCCGGGTTCGGTTTCCATGTAACCAACGCCCTTGCCTTTGGAGGTCTTGGCAATGATGCAGACGGGCCGGGTGCGGTCTGCCTCGGCCTTCAACTGTCGCAGCAGCGTCGCGAGAGCGACGACGTCGTGCCCATCGACCTCGTGCACCTGCCAGCCGAACGCCGCCCATTTGTCGGCCAACGGTTCGATGCCGATGATGTCGTCGACCTGCCCGTCGAGCTGGTATCCGTTGCGGTCGACGATGGCGATCAGATTGCCGGCCTTATGGTGGGCGGCGGAGAGCGCCGCTTCCCAGACCTGGCCCTCCTGCATCTCGCCGTCACCGAGCAGGACATAGACATCGAAGCGCCGGTTGGCCGCACGGCCGCCAAGCACCATGCCGAGGCCGCCGGACAGGGCATGGCCGATCGAGCCGGAGCTGAAATCGACGCCGGGCACCTTGCGCATGTCGGGATGATCGCCAAGCGGATTGCCGAGCCGGGTATAGCCGTCGAGAACGCCCTTGGAGAAGAAGCCCCAGTCGACCAGCAGCGGGTAAAGGCCGACCGCGGCATGTCCCTTGCCCATCAGGAAGCGGTCGCGATCCGGCCATTGCGGCTCGCCGCGCCTCAGCCGCATCGCATCGTAGTAGAGCGTGGCGAATATTTCCGCGCAGGAGAACACCGACGAATAGTGGCCCACCTTGGCGATCTGGATAAGGCGCAGCGTCTCGAGCCGGACGAACTCTGCCCTGTCGCGCAACAGGGCGGTCCGCTCCGCGTCGGGGGGCAGGGCGTTGTTTGAAGGAGTGGGCGGGTTGGCCATTGGGCTTCACTCTCGGGATCATTTTTTCTCGACAACTTATAAGTTATAAGATATTCCTCGCCGAAGCAACCGCCTATCTGGTCGCAAGGAGAATTTTGATGAACAACGAATCGCGCGTGCTGGACATGGCCAGGCACTTTCATTCCCAAACCGATCCACGCCTGCATGAGGATCATGGTCCGTTGACGATCGTGGCCGGCGAAGGCGCGACCGTCACGGATGACGCGGGCAACCGCTATATCGAGGGCATGGGCGGACTCTGGTGTGCCTCGCTCGGCTTCAGCGACAGCCGGCTGGCCGCCGCGGCTGACCGCCAGATGCGCAAGCTCGCCGTCTATCACACCTTCAATCACCGCTCGAATGAGCCCACCGTCGAACTCGTCGAACAGCTTACCGCGTTGGCGCCGTTCGACCACGCGCGCGTTTTTCTGGTCGGCTCCGGTTCGGAAGCCAATGACACGATGGTCAAGCTCGCCTGGTATTACCAGGCCGCGCGGGGACGTCCGGAGAAACGCAAGATCATCAGCAGGTTTGGCGCCTTCCACGGCAGTACGATCATGGGCGCGGCGCTGAGTGGGCTGCCGCACATGCACAAGTCCTTCAACCTGCCGCCGCTTCCCGTCATATTCGCCGCGCGGCCGTTCCACTATCTCGACGGTCTGCCGGGCGAGGCGGAGCATGACTACGCCACGCGCCTGGCCCAGGAACTCGAGGCCCTGATCCTGGCGGAGGGGCCAGAGACGATTGCCGCGATGATCGCAGAGCCAGTCATGGGCGCCGGCGGCGTGCTGGTACCGCCGGAGAATTATTTTCCAAAGGTTCAGGCGGTGCTGCGCAAATACGACATCCTGATGCTGTCCGACGAGGTGGTCTGCGGTTTCGGACGCACCGGAAATTGGTTCGGCAGCCAGACTTTTGGCATGGAACCGGACATGCTGTCGGTCGCCAAGGGGCTTTCATCCGGTCATCTGCCCATTGGCGGCGTCATTATCTCCGACAAGGTCTACCAGTGCGTCGCCGACGAGGCCCACAAGGTCGGCGTGTTCGGCCACGGTTTCACCTATTCCGGCCATCCGGTGACAGCCGCCGTCGCCGCCGAGGCGATCAGGATCTACCGCGAGATCGATCTCGTGAGCCAGGCGCGCCGTCTCGGCGATTATCTGCATGCAGCGCTCGCGGACGCGCTCAACGACCATACACTGGTCGGCGAGGTCCGCGGCCGCGGTTTTATAGCGGGGATCCAGATCGTCGAGGATCGCGCCACCCGTCGCGCCTTTGCGCCGGAGCTGCGAATTGGCACCGATGTCGAGCGGCGGTGCCGCGAGCACGGAGTCATGATCCGCAACATGGGCGACGTGCTGGCAATCTGCCCGCCCTACGTCATCGCCCCTAAAGAGATCGATTACATGGTTGATGGCATTCGCGCGGCTCTTGATGAGACCGCGGCGGCCCATGCGCGGACTGACCAGTCGGCATGAACCCGCCCGGCGAGGCGGCGAGACGTCGCTGGAGGGGCCGGCCGCGCGAAAGGCGCTTGGGCAAGCGCGAGCCGCAGCCAGCATACAGGATCCTGATTGTCTTATCCGAACGGAGGCCAGACCATGCTTCAGAAAACCAGCCATTTCATGCGCCAGGCCAATCTCATCAACGGCGAGTGGGTGCAGGCCGACAGCGGACTGACGGTCGACGTCAACAATCCGGCCACCGGTCTCAAGATCGGCACCGTGCCGAAGTCGGGCAGGGCCGAGACCCGCCGCGCCATTGAAGCCGCCGCGGAAGCTTTCAAGACCTGGCGCAAGACGACCGCGCTCGAGCGCTCGAAGCTGCTGCGCAAGCTGCATGACGCGATGATGGACAATCAGGACGTGTTGGCCGAACTGCTGACCATCGAACAGGGCAAGTCGCTGTTCGAATCGAAGGGCGAGATTGGCTCTGCCGCGGCCTACATATTGTGGTTCGCCGAGGAAGGTCGCCGCACCTATGGCGATGTCGTGCCTTCGCCATGGGCGGACCGCCGCATCCTGGTGACCAAGGAGCCGGTCGGCGTCATCGCCGCCATCACGCCGTGGAATTTCCCGTCCTCGATGCTGGCCCGCAAGCTCGGCCCGGCGCTCGCCGCCGGCTGCACCGCAGTGGTCAAGCCGGCCTCGCAGACGCCATATTCGGGCCTCGCCTGGGGTGCGCTCGCAGAGGAGGTCGGCTTCCCCAAGGGCGTCGTCAACATCCTGACCGGTTCGGCAAGCGAGATCGGCGACGAGATCTGCGCCAATCCGCTGGTGTCGAAGATCACCTTCACCGGATCGACCGAAGTCGGCAAGCTTCTCATCCAGAAGTCGTCGGTCACCGTCAAGAAAGTGTCGATGGAGCTCGGTGGCAACGCGCCGTTTATTGTCTTCGATGACGCCGACCTCGAGCGTGCGGTCGCTGGTGCGATCACCGCCAAGTATCGCAATTCCGGCCAGACCTGCGTCTGCACCAACCGCTTCCTTGTCCAGGCTGGTGTCTATGACAAGTTCGTCGAGAAGCTCGCTGCCGCCAGCAATGGGCTGAAGGTCGGCTCCGGCCTCGAGGACGGCGTGCAGCAGGGGCCGCTGATCGACGAGAAGGCGGTCGAGAAGGTCGAAGAACTGATCGCCGACGCCACATCCAAGGGCGGCAAGATCGTTGCCGGCGGCAAGCGCCATGCGCTCGGCGGCTCGTTCTTCCAGCCGACGGTCATCGCCAATGCGACGCCCAAGATGCGCTTCATGAAGGAAGAGATCTTTGGCCCGGTCGCACCGGTGTTCAAGTTCGAGACCGAAGAGGAGGCGATAGCACTCGCCAACGACACCGAATTCGGCCTCGCCTGCTATTTCTACACCGGCGATCTCGGCCGCGCCTTCCGCGTCATGGAAGGGCTGAAATACGGCATGGTCGGCGTCAACGAAGGCCTCATCACCACGCCGGAGGCGCCGTTCGGCGGCGTCAAGGAATCCGGCCTCGGCAAGGAAGGCGGACATCAGGGCATCGAGGATTACCTCGACACCAAATATGTCTGCATCGGCGGCCTCGGCTCTAGTGCGCCGGCTTTTCCCGTGTCTCAGAACGCGGAATGACGAACCCGCGGGTGATCCGGTGAAAATCTTTCCGGTTCCGAGGAGAAGTGACCTAAGATCGTGAGCGCCCTATGCTCTTACGTTTCCGGAAAAAGCTTCGGAAACAGCGCGTCCAGAGCGTCCGCCGGAAAGCGTAGGGACACTGGGCCCTTTGGCGTTTCCGACGCCAATAGTCCGAGCGCGATTACGTCATTGAACACTCGACGCGCCGTACGTTCGGGTAGTCCGCTAATACGGGATGCCTCGCCGCGGTCAAACTCACCGCGCGTGAGCGCTTCCTCCACGAGGCGGCCGGCTTCGGGCTTCAGACCACTGCGCTCCACATGCCGATACAGCCGCTTGGCCAACGTGTCGAGATCGAACAGTCCGGTCATGAAGCTCACCTGATCGATACACGCCTGCAGGAACCATAAGGTAAAATCGCCGAGTGCGCGTTCGGAGAGGTTGCCACGTCCGTCGAGATCACCCTGGCGGGGCATATCGGCATGATCCATCATGCTCTTGTAATCCGTTCGGCTTTTCACGCCACGTGCCAAGCCTCGTGAGATCGACCACAGCCCGTGCGCGGCGACCCCGGCCTGAGGGCCATGGCGTGGCTCATCAATCGGCTGACGCGTCCGTTGCCGTCCGGAAACGGGTGAATGTAGTTGAAGCGGTGATGCGCGGCAGGAATGGTCAGGATGCGTCCGGCCTTGCCCAGCTTATCGAAGCGATAACGCATGGCAAAGTATTGCATGAAATCGTTGACGCGATCGCTCGAAGGCGGTTCATGCCGGCCGATGGCGACGTCATGCTCTGGCTTCGATCGCCACTCACCTGGCGCCATGACGAACTCACGGCCGGCACCCTTGATGGTCAGCATGGGCGCTTCGGCATCGGGATAGAATTCCGCGTGCAGCCATCGAAGAAAACCTACCGATGCCGGTTCCGGCAACTGCCCATCGGCAGCCAGGCGGTCGATCTCGGCTTGCACGCGAACGTGCGCGGCCGCCTCGAGCTGCAGATTGCGGCGGTTCTCGTCTCGATCGAAATTCCGACCAGCGCCCGTTCGATGTCGCGCGGGCGCGTATCGTGGCCTTCGATCAGGTTGCTGTAGTAGGTGTTCATGATGCGCACGAGATGGGCGAGGTTGGCTGCGGTACGCGAGTGCAGGCTTTTGCCCAAAACAGCCGACGTCGCCAGGCTTGGACACAAATCGATGCTGCCGATGATGATCATGGCCGATGTTCGGCAGGCCTATCGTACTGGCAACTATGCACAAACCGTAATTGGGGGAGCCATCTGGCCGATGCTTTGGCCGATCTATGATGATCGGCCGGACTCAGACAGGTTCGAGGTGGAAAACAGGCAGCTTTAAACATGGTTCTGCCTCGGCCAGCGCAAGATTCGCCTGGAGCTTCGCTTATGCTGTGTGAGCTTGTTCTCTCGCGCCCGAATTCCCCATGGATGGCCCAAAAGCAGGCGATCCATTTGTCATTTTTAAGTGCGTCGGACTGCCAGTTGATCGAGTTCTGACCCGACTGGGAGTTCAAGTTTGACCTGAAACTGACCGGGTGCTGGATGGCAGGCTTCATCCCCACCGGTCTGATATGAAACAACGTCCGGCCCCGAGGCTAGGCTGCAATCTCGTATGGCTTGTATGCGCCGTTTTCTTAGAGCGTGTTGCGGGCTTGGTCTGCTCAACCTCGGAGCTCTACGCTTCACGGCGTTAGGATGAGCGTTCGAGGCGCAGGATTACTGCCGACACTGCTCTTCTTGTTCGCATTGGGCAGTTCCCGTTGGAAGCTTCCATCTTGCCGACTGCTGAGTTTGGAGTCGCCGTAGCTGTGAAATCGAAAAGAAGCCCATAGGCAACGTTTGCCGCGACGCTACTGAGAGCTGGTCACCGGGAGAGCCGAAGGTAGAACGAAGTTGTCTCGTTGAGCTTGTATGTGGCGCCAACATAGAAGGCCCAGTTCCCACCCCAAGGCTTATACAAACCGCCACCGTTAGCGCCGATCGCGTTCATGGCCTCGTCCTTTTGGCAGAGATCACCACGGTCGCTAGCTGGCGAGCAAAGTCCGTCCCAGCGCTGCATTATCTCGTCGGATCCGGCAAGCTGGCAGAATTTCCCAGGCGGAGCTGACGGGGAGGGATGGTGGGAATAAAACGGTGCGCGTGAGGTCTCGGCGGGAACAGCCAAGACATCTAAGCGGAACGGACTGGCATAACGCAAAGACACAGGCGAGCTCAGCGGCAAGGTGGTTTGTTATCACCATGGGACGCCTGCCGCGTCAAACGGTGGAGTCGTGCGTCGAGACGGCGAGGGCAGCGGTCGCCATGCGCCCCGACCGGCTTGCCTTGTTCGGCTACTCGCACATCCCATCCCAAGTAAAGAATCAGCGCCTCATCGAGGCGGAATTTCTTCCCGACAGCGCTGCCCGCGCTGAACAGTATGCGGCTGTCGCCGTGACGCTGATTGCCGCCGGCTACCGACAGATCGGGCTCGACCATTTCGCCTTGCCGGACGACGAGCTCGCGCTGGCACAGGAAACAGGTCGCCTGCGACGTAACTCATTGGGCTACTCGGCCGATACCTGCAGAACCCTGATCGGTTTCGGCGCGTCGGCTATCGGCCGCATCGGCCAGGGATACGTTCAAAACGAAGTTACACGGGATTCCTACATCCAGCACATCGCAGCTGGCCGACTGGCGACATCGAAGGGCCATCGCCTCACAGACGACGACCGCGTGCGAGCCGCAATTATCGAGCGATTAATGTGCGATTTCGAGGCTGACGTGCCGGCAATCTGTGTCGCCCACGGATCTGATCCGATCCGTCTTCGCGGNATTAATGTGCGATTTCGAGGCTGACGTGCCGGCAATCTGTGTCGCCCACGGATCTGATCCGATCCGTCTTCGCGGTTCAGATGAGCGTTTGGCGATGCTGGCCAAGGACGGAATAGTGGACTTCGAAAACGGTTTTGTCCGCGTACGGCGGGAGCATCGCTTTGGGATTCGCGCTGTCGCTGCCGCATTCGATGCTTTTAGAGATGGCCTTACGTATCCCGCAGGTGAGGGCAAGCAGACACACGGAAGCTAACACAGGGGGTATCTTTTGCCGGAGAGAACGAGCTGCCATCGTGCGGTGCCCGGTTAGTAGTGAAGCGCCGTAAAATGTCGACATAGGCGTTGGTGAACTGGACCGAACGACGAGAACAGCCTATCCAGTGTGTTGTCGGCAGTTAGTTCGAAAGTCCTGCTACACCCGATCCGATGCCTCTCAACGCCGAGGCCGCACCTCCGTGCCGAAGCCGGCCTTCCCAATGGTGGGTCGAGCCGTCGCTTACCCCGTGCTTGCCTCACAGATCCGCGACCGAGAACCCAGCCTCATGCTCCCGCCCTGCCGGGGCCTAGGTCAATCTAGCATGAAAGGAACACGTCGGAACCTTGGATATCGCTTGCCCGGCCGGGCGGCGATAGCCTTGTCGGGGCAGCGAGGAGCCGTAGCCGATGATGAACGCACAGGAGAAGTCTGGCGTGAATGGGGCGATGATTGTCAAGCTTTGCTCTCGAGTCATTTCGTCAACCATCTTGCGTGACCGATTGGCGACCATCTCCTCGTCCCGACCTTATATTACCCGTTGCCTGTCGCCGCCAGCGCGCAGTGACTTGTCAAGGATGGAGGCCCGCAGACCCCATCGCGCGGCGACTTGTCCTTGACGGTCACGAGCACGGCGGCAGGTTTGCCGTGGTCGGGGAGCCCTTCCTTGGGCGGAGCCGACGACAGTGTTCGAGGGGAACTCGCCATGAGCCGGGTGCGCAGAGATCGTCCGACGCTCTTGTATTTGCTGGATCCCAGCCGGCTCCGCCTCCGACTGCCTCGGTAGCTCGGTATCCTGAGCGCGTCGGCGGCATCATGCCATTATCATCCTACGAATTGCATGCTCCATCGTCCTGGACGAGACCGGTTTGGCTAGCCAAAGGACGAAGGTCTGATTACCAGATGTGATCGGCATGGGGTCGCTTCCACCAACGACGATGATGGGCACCGTCATCAGGGTGGTACGTACGGCTTCGGGCTGTCCTGGCCCGAGGAAAGTCGCTTTATCGAAAATTAGGAGGTCGGCTGCCTTCCCGCTCTCGATCCAGTCGCAAAGACTCTCGAAGGTCGCGAAGCCGACCGGCTTATAACCCAGCGCGGCGATCTTATCCTTGTAGATCTCCAACGCTGCTGGATCGGCGTCAACGACTGCAATGATTTCTCCGTTGCCAAGTGATCCATCGCATGGGCCGAAAGCGCTATCAGCTCTGACCTGCTCCTCAGCGCAGGCCGGTAAGTAGAGATCGAAGCGTGTACCTCGGCCAACAGCCGAGGTGACGTCAAGGCATCCTGCGAGCGCGCTCACATGGCGGTCCACTGCAGCAAGACCCAGTCCGGTCCCGCCGACGCGAGAGCGCGTGGTAAAAAAGGGCTCAAAGATATGCGGAAGCACCGAACTTGCGATTCCTTGGCCATCGTCGCTGATGGAGAGGAGAACGTAATCTCCCGGTTTCAAGGTGCCCTTAGCCACGGGCTTCGTTTGACAGACGCGAGCGCGAGAAACGCTAATCTCGACACGGCCCTCATTCAAGAGAGCCTCCGACGCGTTCTTGCATAGATTCATAAGGATCTGCTGTATCTCGGTCGGGCTGCCCTCGATCACCGTTTGCGACTCGTTGATCTTGAAGTTCAACTGAACATCCGCACGAAGTGTAACCCGCAGCAATGGCGCGAGATCCATTACACTCTCCGAGACGTCGAAAGGCATCGTCACGCGCTTCCGATTTCGGCTTAGTGACAAAATTTGATCAATAATCAGTTTGGCTCGGTTGCTGGCCAAGATAATTTGGCCGATGTGGCCCCGAATTCTCGAGGGGCGACGCACAAGACCTTTAGCCATCTCTGCGTAGCCGACTATTGCTCCTAGAACATTATTGAATTCATGTGTAACGCCGCTTGCGATTGTGCCGACAGCCGTCAGCCTTTCCGCATGCTCCCATCGACTCTCAAAAAGGTTACGTTCCGTGTGTACACGTTGCATTTCAAGATGGTTGCCTAAACGCACAGTAGCGCTCGCCAGAACCAGGAGGTCGTCTGTGGAGGGTGGTGAGCGATCTCCTTCAAAAACAAGGATACAAACCGCAGCCTGCTGATCGGAGGCCCGGCAACCAACAATTTGACAAACACCGGTAGTGCCTACGGCAGTCCGAACCACTTCCGACGCCGGAACGACGCGAAACACTGGCTGTTCCGGGTGTACAAGTGAGACGACTTCATGGATTAGCGTGGCGTTCCAGACGCGCATGCGCTTGTTCGCGACAAAGTACTCGGTATTCCTGCTGATACTCGGATCCACCAGAGCAAGCGCGCATTGATCCGCATCGAAAACGCATTGAATGAGTCTAAGCGCCGCTTCGGTGGAGAAGCGCCGCGAAGCCTTCGTTGCTTGACTGTCGATGAAACAAGCTTCGATCTCACTCATCGCCGCTTCAAGCTCTAACCGCCTTTCCAACCGGTTCGTCCGCACATGCAGCGTGGAGGCTCGAATGGTCGCAAACAAGCAGAGGCATATGGACACCAAGCCAAAGAAAAGCCGTGTACGCTGCGCTTGCGCGCTGGCGAAGCTGTAGGCTTTCAGATGTTCTCGCTCCAATTCGGCAGCCTTGGCGAACGTGTCGAAGGATGGGATCCGATTGACAGCGCGGTCCAACCTCAACATTGAGGACAGGATAGCGCGGCCCTCGCGGGCAACATCCTCCGTGACTTGGTCCTGGCTAGGAGGAAGTCGGCGGAGAGACTGATCGATTTGTAATGCGAGGCTGAATCCCGGTCTGGCCGAAAATTGAAGGATCAGATTGGAAAATTCAGGCCTGTTCGACACTCCCCCCCAAAGGCGATTAGCCGAGCGAGCAAAGCGTACGAGAGAGCTTTGCAGAAGCTCATTTTGCGCGGCCGAGTTCGAGATGGCAGCTTCTGTGTTTTCGAGGGACTTTTTGAGCTGTGCAACCAACCTGGAGTGCACCCCGGAGCTCTCATTGGGCGAAATCTCAACAAGGCGTTGGTAGTTTTGAAGGTTCCTTTTTAATGCTTGCCCGGTAGAAGCAACGGAACGGAAGTCCAATACCATGTCGGCGCGGGCGACGTCTCGCTGGAGCAATGCGTAGTTGATCTGAATCGTCCGCAGTTCGCTTAGGACCGCCTCGTTGATCTGGGGGTCTTGCCACTGTATCGCGACCAAGAGCGCAACCGAGGCCACTAGGGCCATTACAGAAGCTTTGTCGGTACTGAGCCATTTTTCCCAAACGAACGGCGTTTGAGCCGCGGTGCGTGCCTTGCGAAGGTCCGAGTTGAATTCTAGCTCCCCATCGCGTCGGTGTGCGGCCGGATGCTGCTGGAACAGGAAAGCCAAGTGTACCTCTCCCCTCAAACAGGCGGTGTAGACACCGTTGCACTCTGCCCCCATGGCCCGCTGACCTTCCATTGATTCGCGGGCGTTTCGACCTCGACGGCGAGGCGGCAGCACAAGGCGGGCAACTGATCGCAGTTTTCGGAACTGGTCTTCCGAGAGATCATCGAAGGGGCATACAAGCGCACGCCTGCAGCAGCCGAGGATGATACCGGCCGGTCAAACGCAACTGGCGAGGGCCGGATCTGCTGTTGGCTGGCAGCTAACACTGGCGGGGCGGCGGCCTCAACTACGGCGTGCCTAGAGCCGGCTGCTGCGAAAGCGTCCGACACGCTTCCCTTGGGGTCATCCCGTCCAGCGGGCATTCTTGGATCGCTGAAAAAAGACGAGGCGGCTTGATGATCCTGCCCTCGCTGAAGCACCTCGCGAAACCCCTTTTCCAGTCGCAGAAGCTCCTCTGGACCGGTAGGCGGCTCGTCAGCTCGACCATCGAACAGCGGCCGGAGCGCCTCGGACACGTGCTGCTCAAAGCCCACTCGCCGGNCGCTTGCCCGTCTTCCAAGCCGGCGTCCTGCACCTGCGACAAAGCTGTTACACGGGATGGATTACTATTTCGCGGGTTCATACTAGCCTCACATCAAACTGTATCGTCAAAGTCCTGCGCCAATTCACACAGCGGGTCATCGAGTTGAGATTCTGCGGAGAGCGCCCCCTCTGCTCCCGTCAAGGGCGCCGGCTCCGGGAGGGCGCCTGTCTGGCTTTCAAAGATGCGTTTCAGAATGCGATCCGAGAAATAACGCACCTTCCTCAATTTTAATGGTGGCAGACCTTTGATNTTCAAAGATGCGTTTCAGAATGCGATCCGAGAAATAACGCACCTTCCTCAATTTTAATGGTGGCAGACCTTTGATGAGAACAATCTCGTAGTCGTCATCGAGCAGCCGCACCTGTTCGGGACGCAACAGCGGTGCACCTTGATGTGAATTCTGAACGTTCCAATCGAACGTTCGCGCCTGGCTGTAGGAAATCGATTGGGCTTGAAATGTGAATCCACCGATAGCTTTGGAAATGTAGTTCGGAGTCTGTCATCTACCTCGATGTTCCTAGAAGCGCGCCGGCAGCCCGGGCGGGGGGCTTGGGGTTAGACTGCCAGCGCACGCCACTCATAAAGAGCGGCCTCTTTTCGCGGTTCGGACACCCATAGTCAACCCGGCAACGTCTGGATGCCCGCTGTGCTTTTTGCAGAGCGGCGATGCCGGGCATATCGGCCGATCCTGTCTAGGATGGTGTGGCCACTCTCGTCGGCCGAGTTGATGCTCCAGCCAGTATCGCCTTGCCGACCAGCATGAGTTCGCCGTTAGCAATCCATCGTTGCGGGCGTTCCAGTCACGGCCTTCCATTCGGCGATGGCTTGCAAGCGATGAACATGTATGGCGAGAGCAGAACGTTTGGGGCGGGGGACGAAGAGGTTGCGGAGGGCTGACAAGGTCGAGACGAAGCGTTGCAGGCCTCCCGGCGATCGGACCCCTGCATCATCCGCTCCCGTTTTCGCGGCGGCACATGGGAATTCTCCGCTCTGTTGTTCAACCCCTTGTGCGACCGGTGCTCGACGTCCGGCATCATCTGTCGCTTTGCCGCTCCATACGAGCGAAGCTAGTCGGTGATCATGCGCTTCGGCGCGAGCCCCTGCTTCTTCCACAGCCGCGTCAGCAAGCGCAACCTCTCGCAGGGTGCGCTCTCAGAGTTCGTTCCTGCGCAGCGGCCTTGTTATCTCGATACTGGATAAGCGTCTACGAACCTACGCGCCGCATAACGAGCTTTGTTGCGCTGGTCGGTTGCGAAGGGTGGCTCTATGCATCGCAGTGGCGGACGCGAAATCCTCACCGTCCTTCTGCATCGCGCTATTTGGCTTGCCGAACACCCAATTTCGCCGGCACGCTGCCGCTGAATACGATGATCATCTCGCATTCTTGCTATGGAGACTGTCGTCCTTCCTGGGCACGCGGCTGACGGCGACGAAAGCGGGTTTATTCATGCAACACCCCTTTTTGGCAGGCAAGCTGGTGGACTTCGGGATGTCGGGGGCGAATATAGCGAAGACTCCCGCCGCTCGCTGATGCATTCTGGACGCAACCGCATCGAGCCGATGTGTTCGAGACGCTTCGCGGCTGCAGTCGCCGAACGATGGCGTGGTTATGCGACCTGTTCGGCATGGCTACCCCCGTCCAGTCAGGCGTTCACGAAGGTGTTTGTCGAGAGTTCGTGGAGAAAGTCCGCCACTTATCGTTGGCGAGGGCTTTGCTCCGGAGTGGCGATCGGTGCGCTGATCGACAGGCAGGCTCTGGCCAAAATCGAATCCCATGCCGTCGCAAAAGGCCGCAGAATTCGATGCGGGGGGCAAACGCATCGCGCGAATGGCACGTCGAACTATCGGTCCTGTCTCCAGCGAGATGACCATCGCGCAAGAAAGAGACATTCGGGCGGCTGGCGCCTGTGATTGCTTCGACGATGCGGATAAGTCGTGCATGAGGCCAACGACACGATCTACGGCCTTCCCCCACATTTGTGCCTCAAACGGAAGCGTGTTTGGCGTGTCGCCGAGGCCTTGGAATATGGCATAGTGGTATGAACACGGGACGCATGTCGTCGGAAGCCGCGCCTTTCGGCCGAGTGAAGCAGTCCGGCATCGGGCGGGAGGGTTCCCGCCATTGCCTCGAGGACTACCTCGAAATGAAATACCTCTGCACGGGCGGCATCTGAAGCATGGGCTTGCAGGGCTCGCAGACCGGTAAACCAGCGAGCCATCTCCAAATATGTGAATTGTGGATTGCTCCTCGACGGGAGCTGAGGGGCGGCTCCGCAAGCCTTACGACGCTCTTTGCGAGCCGTAGCTGCCGAGCTGGCAAAAGGCCGGGCTACGTCGCGCCAGCGCAATCGGCGCGCAGAAAATTAGGCCTACCCGCTCCGGGACCGCGGACCTCGTCAGCTTCTCGTAAGTATGCCCGAGTAGGTTGCTCAGCTGATCTGTGGACGTGAGGCTAACGTGAACCGGCACAAATTTGACCTATCCAATGTAACAGGTTGGCGGCAGGTGCAGCCCCCGGCATCTCAAGAGCAAGCGGCACAGGCCGGGCAAGAGGGCTTTGAGCAGCGCTCGGGCGAGGCGCGCCAAGCCGCTGCCCAAATTCCCGCCCCCGGCGTTCCGGCTCTGCCAGACCCGTTCCATCCTCATCCGTCTCACGGAGACCTGAGCCTCATCGAAGGCGCGGCCCCATGGGAAGCGCAGCCCATGATGCAAGGGAGCGGACAAGAACACGCCGCGGCGCCGTACGCCGGAGGCAGTGGGTCGATGCTAGGTGCCTCGGTGCTGCAGCCGGGTCACTCAACGGCGCGCCATCATCATGCGCCGGATTCGTCAGTGGGTGATCTGAATCCTTCCGCACCGTTCGAGTTGCGTGACCATGCTCGTTCCCCCGTGCCGGCGGCGGTGCAGCCAGATCCTCCAGTAGTGGTCTCCGACGGTCGCGGCTGCAAGCGTCCTCTTTATTCCAACGATGCGACCGTTGTCGAAGGGCTGAGGTCACTCTACGCGGGTAAGGCCAAGGAGGAAACGGTCAAGCGCCATGTAAATTCTCTTTACGGCTTTGGTCGTTGGCTCTTTAAAAATAACAAGCCGGGATTTGCTGCTCGGCTTCACGAGGAGTCGCTGGATGAAGATCTCAAGGAGTACGAGAGCAGTGGTGGCTCCTCGACTGTGGCTGTGGCACTGCGTCGTCTCAGAGAGTCGGCGGGCGGAGTGCCAATGGTGGGCCGCGCTGTCCTGAATCCCGACCCTGCCGACGCCGTGCTCATCAAAGAGTACAAAGCGGCTCTCATCAAAGAGTACAAGGGAGCGCCTGCGACCGGGCCGAATCGCCAAACCNCTCATCAAAGAGTACAAAGCGGCTCTCATCAAAGAGTACAAGGGAGCGCCTGCGACCGGGCCGAATCGCCAAACCATTCACGACTATGGAGCTACTCTTAGACGTTTCAGTGAATACCTGGTTGAAAACAACAAGCCGGGGATTGCGGCTCGGCTTCACGAGGAGTCGCTGGATGAAGATGCCAAGCGCTATAAGGCCTCCAGTGGTGACCGGAGGATCATTGCACTAGCTCAACTCCGGAAGTTCCTGCCGTCCGCCGCACTCGGGCGCGAAATTGCCCTTGCTGCTCGTCCGGAAGACGCACTCGGCATGGAGGCTCGTGCCATTGGGGACGCCGCTGCGCAGCACAGCGGGCCGCAGAAGGCATTGGGTCGGCCAGAGAAGCCCCCTGGGAAAGCTAAGCAGCTGAGCGAGATCGGCAATTCAGGCGCTCGCGTGCTGATGCAGGCCCCCACCCATCAAGTGGGTGCATTGNGAAATTGCCCTTGCTGCTCGTCCGGAAGACGCAGTCGGCATGGAGGCTCGTGCCATTGGGGACGCCGCTGCGCAGCACAGCGGGCCGCAGAAGGCATTGGGTCGGCCAGAGAAGCTCCCTGGGGAAGCTAATGAAGACGCCGCTGTTCTGCCATCGTCTTTCGTACCAACTGGGCACCATCACCAAGCCTCGGATCCCGCAGAGTCCTTTCGTCCCCTGATCTGGCGCGACGGCGACCAGCGCGCGCCGGACGAGCGGATCGCTGCACAGGACAGGAGCAACCTGCTACCAAGCGAGGAGGTGCCACTGAGGCCACCGGAATTCGCTCCTCCCAGCTTGCGGGCGGGGAATTCCGCCTCGCCAGAGCTCTTTCCTGAGGGGATGTCCCCCGCGGTCGAAGGGTTTTTTGGTGTTTTCGGCGACCCCAGCGGGCGGGTGCTCGGCGCATTGCAATTGCTAGGCGACGAACATATCCACAGGGATTACCAGCTCCTGGAGCAGGAGTTGCAGGGGAACAATCCAGAACTCGCCGCCCGGACGCGGTTCGTGGATCCCCTCGTAGCCAATTATCATCTGCGCTTGGGCTCCGAGAGCGACAAGCTAAGCGCATTCCAGCGCATCGTCCATAATCAGAACGGTAACGACACAGCCGACTTCCTGTTCGTGCCAGTGAGCGATGGCGGTAAGACTCTTGCGGAGCGCGGCAAACATTGGTCGCTGCTGTTCGTTGATCGCAGCGACCGGGAACGGCCGGTTGCCTATCATTATGACTCCGTCAGCGGATGGCATGACAAGCTTGCAAAACACCTCGCAGAAAGGCTGGGCGCCAGCCTGGAGACCCGCGTGGACTTACCCCGCATCGCCCAGCAGAGCAACGAGTGGGATTGCGGAGTCTACGTGGTGGACGGCACGCGGGCGCTGGTTGGGCGATTGCAAAGATGGCAGCCAGACCTGCCAGACCTGAACCTCAACAACCTCGTCGTCAATCGGCAGGCACTACAAACCCGACTCATGGGTGACGATACATCTGGAACGGCAAATTATCTCACGAACTTTGAACTCATGGACCGACAGGCGCGAGACGCGGTTAAGGAAAGCCCCGTTGGGACGTTTCACCAGCGGATCAAGCGGCTCGGCCAGTCAGCGCGAGCGTTGCACGACAGAGCCCTGGCTCCAGTCGCGCCGGACCAAGGCAACCCAGACTCGGTGTTCGTACGGGACGTTGTTCCCGGGGAAACACGCCATCATCATGCGCCGGATTCGTCAGTGGTTGATCTGAATCCCCCCGCACCGTTCGAGTTGCGTGACCATGCTCGTTCTATGCCGGCGGCGGTGCAGCCAGATCCTCCAGTAGTGGTCTCCGGTCGCGACAAGCGTCCTCTTTATTCCAACGATGCGACCGTTGTCGAAGGGCTGCGGTCAGCACTCTATGCCGGTAAGGTCGGGGAGCGCACGGTCACGGACCATGTAAATTCTCTTCTCGGCTTTGGTCGTTGGCTCTTTGATAATAACAAGCCGGGATTTGCTACTCGGCTTGACGATCCGTTGCTGGATCAGGATCTCAAGGAGTACCAGCGCGAGAGTGGCTCCTCGAACGTGGCTAGAGCACTGGGTCGTCTCAAAGAGTCGGCGGGCGGAGCGCCAATGGTGGGCCGCGCTGCCCTGAATCCCGACCCTGCCGACGCCGTGCTCATCAAAGAGTACAAAGCGGCTCTCATCAAAGAGTACAAGGGAGCNCCTGAATCCCGACCCTGCCGACGCCGTGCTCATCAAAGAGTACAAAGCGGCTCTCATCAAAGAGTACAAGGGAGCGCCTGCGACCGGGCCGAATCCCAAAACCACTCAGGACTATGCGGCTACTCTTAGACGTTTCAGTCAATACCTGCATGAAAACAACAGGCCGGGGATTGCGGCTCGGCTTTACGAGGGGTCGCTGGATGAAGATGCCAGGCGTTATTTGGACTCCAGTGGTAACCGGTGGATCAGTGCACTAGCTCATCTCCGGAAGTTCCCGCCGTACGCCGCACTCGGGCGCGAAATTGCCCTTGCTGCTCGTCCGGAAGACGCAGTCGGCATGGAGGCTCGTGCCATTGGGGACGCCGCTGCGCAGCGCAGCNCGCCATGGGAGGCGCAACTCATGGTGCAAGGGAGCGGACAAGAACACGCCGCGGCGCCCTACGCCGGAGGCAGTGGGTCGATGCTGGGGGCCTCGGTGCTGCAGCCGGATCACTCAACGGCGCGCCATCATCATGCGCCGGATTCGTCAGTGGTTGATCTGAATCCCCCCTCACCGTCCGAGTTGCGTGACCCTGCTCGTTCTGTGCCGCCGGCGCCTGCCGGGCCAGCGTTCGCCAGGGCTGAGGAGACGTCCTCCGCGGTTGGCGAGGCCGCGGTGGCCGAAAGGTGGGCTCGGTTGCAAAAGCAGAAGGTCGACGCTGATTTGTCGGGATATTTCGACTCGATTCCGCACGCGGACCTTCTACGATCGCCATGGGAGGCGCAACTCATGACGCAAGGGAGCGGACAAGAACACGCCGCGGCGCCCTACGCCGGAGGCAGTGGGTCGATGCTGGGTGCCTCGGTGCTGCAGCCGGGTCACTCAACGGCGCGCGATTCGTCAGTGGTTGATCTGAATCCCCCCGCACCGTTCGAGTTGCGTGACCATGCTCGTTCTGTGCCGGCGGCGCCTGCCGGGCCAGCGTTCGCCAGGGCTGAGGAGACGCCCTCCGCGGTTGGCGAGGCCGCGGNTTGCGTGACCATGCTCGTTCTGTGCCGGCGGCGCCTGCCGGGCCAGCGTTCGCCAGGGCTGAGGAGACGCCCTCCGCGGTTGGCGAGGCCGCGGTGGCCGAAAGGTGGGCTCGGTTGCAAAAGCAAATGGACGAACCAGTGCATGATCCCGGCCCTCAAGTGGATACATCGCCATGGGAGGCGCAACTCATGGTGCAAGGGAGCGGACAAGAACACGCCGCGGCGCCCTACGCCGGAGACAGTGGGTCGATGCTGGGTGCCTCGGTGCTGCAGCCGGGTCACTCAACGGCGCGCCATCATGATGCGCCGGATTCGTCAGTGGTTGATCTGAATCCCCCCGCACCGTCCGAGTTGCGTGACCATGCTCGTTCTGTGCCGGCGGCGGTNATGCGCCGGATTCGTCAGTGGTTGATCTGAATCCCCCCGCACCGTCCGAGTTGCGTGACCATGCTCGTTCTGTGCCGCCGGCGGTGCAGCCAGATCCTCCAATAGGGGTCTCCGGTCGCGACAAGGGTCCTCTCTATTCCAACGATGCGACCATTGTCGAAGGGCTGAGGTCAGCATTGGAGAGCACGGTCAAGCGCCATGTAAATTCTCTTCTCGGCTTTGGTCGTTGGCTCTTTGATAATAACAGGCCGGGATTTGCTGCTCGGCTTCACGAGGAGTCGCTGGATCCGGATCTCAAGGAGTACGAGAGCAAGAGTGGCTCCTCGGACGTGGCTAGAGCAGTGGGTCATCTCAAGACGTGGGCGGGCGGAGCGCCAGTGCTGGACCGCGCCGCTGTCCTGAATAATCCCGACCCTGCCGACGCCGCGCTCATCAGAGATTACACAGCGGCTCCCATCAAAGAGTACAAGGCAGCGCCGACCGGGCCGAATCCCGCTACCATTCAGACCTATGGATCTGCTCCTACACGTTTCAGTGAATACCTGGTTGAAAACAAAAAGCCGGGGATTGCGGCTCGGCTTCACGAGGAGTCGCTGGATGAAGATGCCAAGCGCTATAACAACTCCGGTGGGATCAGTGCACTAGCTCATCTCCGGAAGTCCGAACTCGGGCGCGAGCTCCCTGGGAAAGCTAATGAAGACGACGCTGTTCTGGCATCGTCTTTCGTGCCAACTGGGCCCCATCACCAAGCCTCGGATCCCGCAGAGTCCTTTCGTCCCCTGATCTGGC